>JAIXZA010000030.1 GCA_027489965.1 Verrucomicrobiaceae bacterium | reverse complement strand
GGGCAGGCAGATAGATCAGCACCTTGTCCTTTTGGATCTCTTCTGAAACCGTATTCTTGTAGGAAGCTGAATCCGTCGTGTGTGGATCAAACTCGATGGCCTGCACCGACTCCTTTTCCAAGTGCGTCCGCAGGGATGGCTCCAGTGCTGCCCCCTGCTCCACCAAATAGACGATTTGTCGTTCACCCAGAATCGTCTCCAGTCTCTGCAGATCCGTGTAGCTCAGTTGGCTGGCTAAAATGAGGAAACCCCCGCCTGTCGGCAAATGCTCCTGACCGAGAATTTTTAGATGCTTGAGCGAAACGGGTTTTTCTTGAGGCATGATAAAAGAGAATCACGGACTTTAAGCCAGTTATCGACCTTTTTTCCAGCGGGAAAAATAAGCGAGGCGATTCTGTTATGCTCTGCACTAGCCTTTCATGGATAGATCAGGCTAGATTTAAATGCGCTAAATCATGGATGCAGGCTCAGCTGGCCTCAATCCTGTTCGGCTGGCAGACCACGCTGGAGCCGGCGGATGAGTTCTTTGACTTCATGCGGCTTCCGAATATCAAGGAAGCTGACTTCAATGCCAGCGTTTGCTGCAGAGGACGCATCGAGTGTGCCGATACCTAGGATACCTTTGATGCCGTTTTCGCGGACGTCCAGGCTGCGGATATCGCAGATGCGGACTTCGTTGGAGCTGCGACCGAGGATGCCCCAGAGGACCTCGACGCGATCCTCGGTGACGAGGTAGTCACGGCAACTGCGGGCGATCATGATGGCAATCAATGTGGCCAGTGCGAGTAGGCCAGTGATGAGCGAGTAAACAGGATCAATGAAAAGCAACATGACTGACGCGGTCACCAAGAGCAGGAAAAAGAACAGCGCCTTCACATAACGGAACCAGGACGGATGCGAGAAGAATAAGATCAGCTCGCCGCTGGCTGTGTAGCGCTCTTTGGACGGCTCAGGTTCAGCTTCTTCAGGTTCCTCTTCAAGGGGATCTTCCTCCAGTGGCGAGTCTGCGCGGAATTCCTGATAAGCTGGCCGGTTTAAGCGCGCGGTCCTGCTAGGACTGGGCGGGCGCATTTGGCTGATAACTTCCCCGACTGTGTGGTCGCGATGGGTGAGTGTATCGGTGCAGAAATCACCGCGAGCTAAAGAGCTGCGCTCCACCAACTCATAGAGTTCCTCTTTGGAGAGCAGGTCTGGGAAAGTCGGGTGATTGTGCAGGAGGTAACGCATCGCGTTGGGGTCTGAGGCGCCTACTCATCCTCAGGTGCGGGCGGGAGGAAGTCTTCACGCCGCATGAGGTCGGTGACCATCAGGAGCAAGAGCTCTGATTTGGGTGTCTGACAAATTTCTCCGAGGAAGGGAGTCAGGCGATCCATCTCAGCAATGGAGGCATGAACGAGCGTGGCGATGATGCGCTCGTCATGATGCAGGGCAGGGAAGATATTCGTCACACGGAACATCACCAGTCCGCTATCCCAATCGAGCTCGAAATTGCCGATGTTCAGCTCCTTATTGGTTCGCATGATGAGCTCAGCCACATGCATGCGATGTGTTTTGGGCACAGGGATGGTAGAGCGGGAAACCACGCTGGCGATATTTGCCTCGCCATGAATCTGGACATGCAGCGGCACCTTCGTGTGGTGGGCTTCAAAGTCAGCCTCGATGACTTCCGCATCGGGTACTTCACGGTAGATCCAGCCTTGGTCGTCAAAGGCTGACAGGGTAGCGGCAAAGAGGGCGGAGGGCATGGTTGGTGAGGGAATCGCCCAGAGCTGAGCGGAATTCAAGTATCACCGCAGGGGGACTTCGGTCTTTTTGACTCGAAGTGGTCGGGACGGCGAGATTCGAACTCACGACTTCTTGCTCCCAAAGCAAGCGCTCTACCAGGCTGAGCTACGTCCCGTTATCTGCTCCGTGAAGAGCGGGTCGTGATAATGGCGCATCTAAAACAATGCGCAAGGTATTTTACGAGAAGTTATTTTTGGCAGCTCGGACAGTAGAAGGTGGAGCGGTTACTCATGACCACACGTTTGACCTTGGTTTTACAGGTGTGGCAGGGTTCTCCGGCACGATCATAGACACGTAAAGTCTGCTTAAAATAACCTGGCTCACCTTTTTCATTGAGGAAGTCGCGCAGCGTGGTTCCGCCCATTTCGATGCTGGCAGCTAGTACTTCCTGGATTGCGGTGACGAGTTTAGCTAGGCGCGGTTGGCTGACTTTCCCGGCAGCTTTTCGTGGGTTGATGCCTGCCATGAAGAGGGCTTCACAGGCATAAATATTTCCAACTCCGACCACGATGTGGGAATCCATGATCACCGCTTTGATTGGCGCTTCGCGTCCAGCGCAGGCTTTTTGGAGCATGGCGGTGTTAAAATCAGGGCCGAGTGGCTCGGGTCCTAGGTCGCAGAGCAGGGGATGGGCTTCCGGTGGACCCTCAATCCAGAGGGCTGCGCCAAAACGACGTGGATCGTGCAGGCGGATTTGTTTTCCACGATCCGTGGTCAGGGCCAGGTGATCGTGCTTCCGCCAGGCAATGTCGGGGTCAGTCACTCGCAGGCTGCCCGACATGCCCAAATGCAGAAGCAGCGTGCCTCTATGAGAGGTGAACAGCAGATACTTCCCTCGGCGGCTTCCTGAAGTGATGGTTTGCCCTTCCAGATCATGGATGCAGTCTGGGATCGGCCAGCGAAGACGTTTGTCTCTGACGATCACCTCTCGCACGGTTCGGCCAACGAGCCATGGTGAGACGCCGCGCAGGGTGGTTTCGACTTCAGGGAGTTCGGGCATGATGGAGCAGGTAAAAGAGCGTGTCGGCGTGGGTGCAGCATTTTTCAGCAGGAAAATGGCTGTGAAAAGCTGGAACTCCTGTCTTTGGCGCTTAAAATCTCGAAAATCATGCTACTTCGATGGAAAAAGACCTTGCCCATTTTCCATTCATCGCCACCTTCGCGACCCCTATGTCAAAAAACGCTGGTATCGCCAAAACGAGAAAAGCCGTCTCAAAACGATTCAAAGTCACTGCGACTGGAAAGGTGTTGCGCCGTAAACAAGGCAAACGCCATATCCTGCAGAACAAGAATCGTAAACGTAAACGCAATCTCGGTAAAGTCGCCCTCGTGGCAGAAGTGGATAAAGCTGCCGTCTTGGCGAACATGCCGTTCTCCCATCGCTAAAGCTCCCACGGTCCTCCTCCTTGAGGACCACGTTGCTCCGGACTGGTCCCCTGAGGGACCTAGGATCAGGTGAGTCCGGTCATCGAATCTTAAAACAACAGCCTGCTCGAAAAAATAGAAAATGCCAAGAGCCACAAACGCACCCGCTAGCCGCAAACGCCGCAAGCGGACACTTGCGAAAGCCAAAGGATTCCGCGGCTTCCGCTCCACACACTTCCGTTATGCCAAGGACGCCGTCCGCAAGGCAATGACGTATTCTTACCGTGACCGTAAGGTCCGTAAGCGCACCTTCCGTAACCTCTGGGTGCAGCGTATCAACGCCGCAGCACGTCCGCTGGGCATCACCTACAGCCGTTTGATCGAAGGATTGAACTTTGCTGGAATCGTGATCGACCGCAAAGTGCTTTCCGATCTCGCGATCAAAGATGCAGCAGCCTTTGAAGCCATCGCCAACCAGGCGAAGGCAGCCATCGCAGCCAAGAAGGATCAGCTTGCAGCCGCAGCTTAATTCCCGATTTTTAAACTCTTAATTCAATCGGCCGAAGCAGCAATGCTTCGGCCGATTTCTTTTTGGGGCTGAGTGCGTGGCCGGTAGGGATAAGAAGACAAGATCAACTGCCACTGGTTCTCCCTCAATCTGTGGGAATCACAGATCATGAGGTCGGCCAGTAGATTCCGACGCTGCTAAGAGCTGCCAAAGAAGCCGCCAAGCTTGCGAATACGCGTCGGGTGGCGGAGTTTGCGGAGAGCCTTGGCTTCGATCTGGCGGATACGCTCGCGGGTGACTTGGAATTGTTTGCCGACTTCTTCGAGCGTGCGGCCAGAGCCGTCGGAGAGTCCGAAACGCTGCTCTAAGACTTCGCGTTCGCGCGGATTGAGTGTGTCTAAGACATCTTTCAATTTGTCACGCAGGAGATTCATCGCCGTGAGTTCCATCGGATCACGAGCTTCCTTATCTTCGATGAAATCACCAAATTCCGTGTCGCCTTCACCATCACCGACTTTGGCCTGCATGGAGACGGGTTGTTGAGCCATGCGAAGCACCGCATTGACACGATCGACTGGCAGATGGATTTCCTCTGCGATTTCTTCTGGTGTAGGATCGCGACCCAGCTCTTGCACGAGTTGTTTGTGCACACGCATGAGCTTGTTGATCGTCTCGATCATATGCACCGGAATGCGGATCGTGCGTGCCTGATCGGCAATGCTGCGGGTAATGGCTTGTCGGATCCACCAGGTGGCATACGTGGAGAATTTGTAACCGCGTCGGTATTCAAACTTCTCCACAGCGCGCATGAGGCCCATGTTGCCTTCTTGAATGAGATCCAGGAAGGAGAGGCCGCGGTTGGTGTACTTTTTGGCGATGGAAATGACAAGGCGCAGATTGGCCTCGATCATCTCAGTCTTAGCGCGGGTGGACTCAGCTACGCACTGACGAGCTTCTGCGGCGATCTGGCGGTAGCTGACAGCGGATTGCCAGGCCTGTGCCTCAAAGCTGAGTAAGGCTTCACGGGCTTCGCTGCTGCGTGGATGCAGACGCAGTTCTTGTTCGATCTTGTTGAGCTCTTCCTGCTTCTGCTGGATGAGGGCGACGAAGTCTTCGTTGATCTTTTGCTTGAAGAAAAATTTGGCGCAGAGCTTGAAGTAAGCGGTGCGTGAGCTGGCGAAGTTCTCCAGAGCCGTCGCCTGCTTTTTCCCTGCTACACCGATGGAGCCCTGGTAATAGGAGGCGCATTTGCCGTGAGCTTCAGAAACCTGGGCAATGAGTGGGACAAGTTTTTTGAAGTAGAGATCACGCTCTTCGTTCTTGCGATCAATCACCAGTCGATCAAAGCGCTCGGTTCCTTCGGCAAGGTTTTTGGCAAGATCTAAGTAACTCTGAGCTACGAAACCAACGTTTTGCAGGCACTGTTGAAGCCCCGTTTCAGCTTTTTCGATCCGCTTGGAAATTTGGATTTCCTGTTCACGGGTCAGCAGGGGGACCTGGCCCATCTGGCGCAGATACATGCGGACGGGATCGTCCAGAGAATCAAGCCTGCCTGCTTCATTTTTTTCAGCTGCTGCATCAGCTCCGATGAGTGAGCTGGGCTTTGCCGAGAGAGGAACCGCACGCCCTTCGACCTCGCCATCATCGGTGATGCGGATCTCCATGGCGCGGAGACGCACGAGCACTTCCTCCATGAGATCGACTGTGACGATGCCACTTGGTAGAGCTTCATTGATGTCGTCCCAGCTCAAATGATCCTGCTCTTTGGCTAAACGAATCAGTGTGCGCAGCCGTGCCTGGATCTCTGGGGCGTGAATGTCGTCATAGATCATGGCGACAGGTGATCCACCCGATCCGTTTTTAGGCGGACGTCCACGGCGGCGTTTGATCATGACTCCATTTGGCGTCTCGATGCTGGCTGTGGCTGTTTGTTTTGAGATCGGGTGGATGCGTGGCCGGCCTCGTCCACGTTTGGCAGGAGTCGCTGGAGCGCTTTGTGCCGGTGATGTCGGCTCAGGCTTTTTGACAGTTGGGGTCTTCAGCAATTCTTGAGTCTTCTTTGCTGGCTTTGATGGAACGGGTGGTGCCGGCTTCTTGTTAGATTTAGGCGCTGGCTTGGCGGCAGACACAGACTCCTTGGCAGGCTTTGTCTTCAACGCTGACTTTGCCTCAGCCTTGGTCTTGGCTGCTGGCTTAGCGCTTTTCTTTCCGGAGGATGGTTTTTTAGAGACGGCCATAGGTGCCGGAAGTTTGTCTGGGGGAATGACAAGTCTGCGCCAACGTTGGCGGAGGGCATTGAATATCAGAAAGACATGCCTTTGGTCAACTGGTTCTTCGACTCTTTCAGTGTCTGAAGAAAATGGTCAATGGCCCTGCGACTGATCTGTGATCCGAGTCCTTGCCAAGCAAAATCAAAGCCATGGGTAGCCCATGGAAGCCTTAGATAAAAATGTGGCACTTTTGCCAATCTGAGCGCTTCTGCCAGGCGCTCACTTTGCAAGTGCCAGACGAGCACGTCTCTCTGGCCATGAATGAGCAGCGTCGGCGGCGACTGCGGTGTGACTAACCGTATGCCAGAAGCGCTGGTGTAGCGTTCAGGCTGCTGCTCGGGGTCGCCGCCGACGTATTGGCGCAGCAGTTTCATGGAATCCAGGATGTCGGTGGGGAGGGCATACTTCCAAGCGAAAAACATATCTGCTGGTGCATACAGACTGATGCAGCCGATGATCGTCGGGTCATGCAGCCCATAGCTGGCTGCCGTGGCGATCTGGCCACCAGCACTGCGTCCTAAAAGAACGAACTGATCTTTGCGGATGCCTAAGTCATCGGCATTGGCCTTCAGATACCGTAGCGCCTCCTCCACATCTTCTCGTGGTGCGGGCCATTGATTTTGAGGTGCTAGGCGATATTCGATCGCCGCGACAGAGTAGCCTTGAGTGGTCCAATGCTCATTCCAAGCCTGAAATTCATTTGGCGAGCCACTCTGCCAGCCGCCGCCGTGGATGACGATTAGGCAGGGGCTTGGAGCTGAGTTTGCTGAGCGGTAAAAGTGCAGGTCTAAGTCCTGAGCCTTTGAATACTTGTGGATTTGGAACGCGGCCGTTTCTGACTTGGCGACCCATTTCCCAAAGAAGAGTTCCTGCGAGTTCAGGGTGAAATCCGGGGGCTGTCCGCCAAACGCACGTTCCCATTCTGCAGGCAGTTTTCCAATCGTCGAGACAGCGCTCAGGAGTGGAACCAATAGAATCAGCATGGCTAAGGATGCTGTCACTAAAGTGGCCAAGCCAAGCCGACTCCGTCTGCTACGCCAGCTCAAAAGCAGGAGCAAAAGCGGACCGATAGACAGTCGGTGCCCGTATTCACTGACCGCGAGTGTGAGCTTCCAGAGCGGGATGGTATCATAGGTGAAGACCAGCGGTGACGAGATGAGCAGGCTCAAAAGGGCCGTCAGAAAACCAATCCAAGAGATGATGGGGGATTTTGGAGATCTCGGCATAAGCAGGCGAAGTGTAGCGGCAAAACAGGGCAGCCAAAGGTGGTTTTGCGTGTGCGGAATCAAACTGGATTCACTTTTGATCTTCGTGAAAGCGGTTGCCTGATGAAAGTCACCGTGTTAGCAGACGCGCCCCAGTTTTTCCAACCCCTCGAAAACCCGACCCCATGACCGCTCATCAAATCCTCGAAGCCATCGGCCCTGAACTGCGCGCGCAGATCTTCACTTACTTTCAGACCAATGAGCGCCCCGCTTACCGTGCCGTGATCGACTCGCTCACCGGTGCTCGTAAACTTCGTCCACAGTTCATTTTGGAAAAGTCACGCGCTCAGCAGGCTGAGTGGATGCTGGCGCAGCTCGGCATGAAGTCCAATGGCCCGATCATCGAGCAGATTCTGCAAATTTGGCTGCTGAAGTCCCAGGGTGCCATGCTGACCACCTTCCTGGATGCCGCAGGCATCGAGCACGACGGCAAAGGCCAAGTGGATGAACTGCCGGACGACATCGCTGAAGATAAGGCAGAGGCAGGTGTGAAGGCGCTTTTGGCAGCCTTCCCAGCCAAGCAAGCCGCGCTCTATCTGCACATGTTCCAGATACAGCGTCCCGAAGGTTGGGCTGGTTTGACCAAGGCTATGGAAGCCCATCCAGAGTCGAAGCTTTGATTTTTTGGGAAATCAAGTTGGCTGCTGGACAGAGACTTGATGCATGGCATTTGTAAGGGATTGCCATGGAATCTTTTCGAGAAACAACACTGCTGATTTTTAGTGTTCCTGTGATCTTGGCGGCGATCCTTTTGGAGATCGCCGTCACTCATTTCAAAGGCATACGCGCCTACACTTGGCGTGAGACTTTGACCAATGTTTACATGGCTTCCCTCAATGGCAGCATGGATCTCGTCCTGCGTGCTGTCCTCGTCGCTCCGGCCCTGATGTTCTGTTTCCAACATCGTCTGATGAGTTGGGAAAGCGGCTGGTTGTATTGGTTGGCGCTCTTTCTCGTCGAGGACATCGCCTACTACACGCTGCATTACGTGGATCACCATTGCCGACTCTTTTGGGCGGTGCATGTCACTCATCATTCTTCGGAAGAGTTTAATCTCAGCACCGGCTTTCGTTCTTCGGTATTCCAGCCTTTGTATCGCACGATTTACTTTGCGCCGATTGCTCTGCTGGGGTTTGAGCCGTTGGACATCCTCTTCATGTACGCGGCCACTCAGATTTATGGCAGCCTAATTCACACTGAGAGAATCGGTAAGCTAGGCTGGCTGGAGTATGTGCTGGTCACTCCCTCCCATCACCGCGTGCACCATGGTTCAAACCCACGCTACCTGGATAAAAACATGGGCATGTGCCTCATCATCTGGGACAAGCTCTTTGGCACCTTTGAGCCTGAAGCCGCAGAGGATCCACCGCGCTACGGTCTCACCCGCCCGATCCCAGATCGCGGCCCAGTCAATATCGTCTTCCATGAATGGAAAGACATCATCCGCGACATTCGCAGCAGCCCACTGCCTTGGCGGCAAAAACTTGGTTATTTGTTTCGTGGCCCCGGCTGGAAGCCGTCGGCGGACCTGAATGCAAAAATTCAATGAGTGTAGATATCAACATGAGCTTCAAAGAATGGATGAGTTCAAACATTGGCTTGATGCTGGCCTAAATGGCAGCGAACCGGAGTTGGCGTTTGAAGCGCGTGATCTTGTTCAATTCTTCACCCGATTTAATCTTCAGATCGAAACAATTCGCGAGGATTGGAATGACTCTCAGTTGGCGAAGGGTATTTGGCATCTGTACGGTAGCGGGAGCTGCTATTTGAGCGAGATTTCGCAACTTCCGCCCTGTCGGGAATTGGATGATTTTTTTAACTCCGTTCCACTACTCTATACAAATCTCTTCGAAGTTCGGTGTTCGTCTTTCTTTTCCCACCTCGACCGCGGACTGGAGCCGGCGAATCCATTAAATGGACCTTGTTTTATGTTGTGGGATATGGATTGCGGAATCGATTCATTTCGATTTACCGGTGTCCCTGCACATGTTGATCACTGTATTCAGCTACTGCAGCGATTGTCTATATCAACACATCCGGCAACTGTAGAATCTGCGATTCACGGACTGGGGCACATGATTGATGATTTCCGAGATCGTTGTCAGCCTTCGCTTGAACGCATCATTTCTAGAACTGAAGTTCCACTCGAACTTCGAAAGTATGCACTCAATGCAATCAACTATTGCATCCAATAAATCGAATAGGTTGTGACACGATAACTCCTTGAACTCATCTTCATAGCTTCTCGGAAGATCTTACTTATCGCTGACGTCGAAACTGAACGGTTCTTAGCGCCAACGGTGCGGATCATACCAGCCTGGGCCAACGGCCCAGGAACGCAGTCCCCCACCGCAGTTCTTCACCTGATCGGCCAAGAAAAAGCTATGAAAGTAGGTTCCAACGGGTCAACTACTCATATGAAGACGATTCTTACCTTAGCATCAATTCTCGCTATCGGATTATTCACCGAGGCGATGGCTACTAGCTATGCGCCGCCGGAGGATCGAGTGGTGAAATCCGCCAATGGGCAGTATTCTCTCGATATCAACGCCGAGACCAATCGGCATGAGATCCGGAAAGGCAAGAAAGTCCTCTGGTCCTTCGAGCGGCACATTTGGCACGACGAATTTTATCTATCGAACGACGGTCAGCGGGTTATTTGGGTAGCTTGGGAATACGTGCAGGTGGACAATGGGAAAAAGTGGAGAAACCGCCAGGCAGACCAAGCGCAGCAGGAGGAAGCTGTTGTCGTTTACTCTCCCGATGGAGTGCTCGTGAGGAAGACATTCGCCGAGGTGAGTGCTCCGATAAAGCCTACAGGTCCGGGGCCGATTGGTGATTTCTGGCGGGTGTGGCGTGGCACAAAAATTACCCAAAAGGACGACGTGATTTCAATCGCCGTAAAAGGAAAGAACGAAGCCTTCACGATCGATTTGTCCAAAATCAAGAACCTACAGGCAACCGAACAAGCCGGCGCTGGGCTATCCGCTTCCCGCCCCGCGTCGAAGTCAGAGAGGCGCTCGCCCTAGCAGTGCCAGGCCTCGACGATCGCCCAAGCAACGGTGTCATTTACCATGAAATCCCAGATCATTGCGGCGACGATGCTGCTGACAACTTGTGCACCGAAAGGAATTCCGTCAAATAGTCCACAACCATCAGATCAAGTTGTTGAGCATCCTACGCCGAGCTCGTCCCATCCTCCGTTCCATAGCGATCTGTCACCAGATGGAAGATTCGAAGTCCGGAAGTCGCGTGATCAAGATGGGATTCATGTTCCCGTTATCGTTGACGTGAAATCGGGGTTTACGGTTGGTTCTACTGATATAGGGCAACGAGGCTGCGAGCATGTGCTCTGGAGTCCAGACTCTCGTTCTGTCGCCTTGGTCGGAGATTACTCCACTTCCCACCGAGAGGTTCGAGTCTATACGCTCACTGAAAGTTCCAAGTTTGAGCAGGTTGAGATCGATCTTCCGTTTCCCTATGGTCTTTACGAGAGTCGCAACGGCGGTCCTGGTAACTTTATGAGTCCGAGAGATGACGCCTATACGTTGCGCTGGATTGATAATCGCATTGTCCGACTCTTGAACATTTCGTGGGAGAGCGGCGATACCTCAATATCGGAATGGCCTAAAGAATGGATCATGCCGGTCGTTGGCGTGATATTTAGTGTCTCCATTACCGGAACGAAAGGTAAGGTCTCTGACATTAAGCTACTGGGGCCAATGGATAACGAAGATCTGCTACGTGAAGCAATAGAATCGAATTAAAATCGAAGCCGAACTTAAAGGGTGAAAGCTTCGTTAAGGAACGGTGGCTTAATCCGGTCCCAAACAAAAAGCTAAATGATTCATCCAGCTCAATAAAAAGGAGCTGAAGCCTAAACATAGGCAACCGTTGACTTAATAGGCTCAAATTGCCATTCTGTGGATCAATTGAACCTGAAAAATATCAGCGCGGCTGATATTGCATCACACGAATTAGACTTCTAGCCAAGAAAGATGACCCATAACGAAAAGATAGAGTTAGCGATCTCCGAATTGAAGGCACTCGGTGTCAGCAAAGGAGCTATCGCGCCGCCAGCCTTTCAGCTTGCGTGGAAGCTGGGTGTTGAGATTCCTCCTCCGCATTTCCTGAGCTTTGGCGCGCTCACGATGAGTCTGGGATCGTTCTTCGGCGCCTTGTGGGGCATTTTTTATGTGGTTCATCCTTTGGAGTCATCAGGGTTACACCGTTAAAGCAGCCGTTGTCACATCACTAGCGGCGGGTGCATTCTTCGGCGTTGCGATGGCGTCCTGCTATCGCTGGAAAGCTCGAAAGTTATTTCTTCCACCTTGGAGCGACTATGGAAAGAAGGGCTAATTGTCGCTAGAGCCTACTACACTCGTGGCTCATTTTTAACGCTCAATAAGAAATGAGTTTGCCAAAAAGCACCGTAGATCATTACCTCGGCGAGTTTCGCGCAGGACTGTGCGAGGACGCTTTTCATGGCCTGACCGAGGCGGATCCAGCCATCATAACAGATCTCATCAGCGCCTACGAGGATACGACCGACCTAGATACCAAGGTTTTCGTGATCGAGGTGATCTCGGAGTTTCGTCTTGATTCGTCCCTTTATTTTCTTCGCCACGCTTTACGTAAAGACGAGCCGCGAATCTGGAAGGCTGCCCTCAATGGAATGGCATTGGCTGAATCTCCTGAAGCCGTGGATGCGATGGATCATGTGCTCTCATCCATTCAAGATTCTGACAAGAAGGAGTGGATTGAGGAAGTGATCACTGATACCAATATGGCAATAATGAAGAAGGCAGAACAAGTCGTGAGTGGTAGTGGCGGATAAGCTCCCTCGTCGGCTTCGCTCCTGAGTCCTGCATCGCCATGCCACCACTTTTAACGTTCGGCCAAGAAAAGGAGTTCTTCCAAGTTGAAATTGTAGCCCTTTCGTGTCAGTTTGTGCCATGGCAATCAAGGAAGCAGTTGTTCGAGCCCGCGTGGACGAGAAGCTCAAGAAGGAGTCGGAAACTATTCTCCGACGTTTGGGGCTTAGCTCGACGGAAGCGATTAGAATGTTTTTGACCCAGATCACGATCCATCAAGGTTTGCCGTTTGCGGTTAGTCTTCAGACGGAACCGAACGAGGATCTACTTCTTCCGCGGGCGAAACGCCAAGCGGCACTTGATAGCCTCTATGACGACTGAGCCAGGAGAGGTTTACCGTGTCGATCTTGGCATGGCTGCCAAGATGAGATACTTTGTCGTTGTCTCGCGGCATGACGATACTGCACCCAGAGCGCTATCGTTGTGCGTTCCTATTACCACGCAGAATCGGGGCTCCAAGTATGAAGTTGAACTTCCACGAGTGAGATTTCTTCGTGAGCAGAGCTTTGCGAATGTGCAGGGCTTGCAAGCTATTCAGCATCACGAATTGAGTGGCCTTGTCGGGCGCTTTTCTCCTGCCACCATGGAGACGATTAAGGAAGCCTTGCGATTTTCGATGGATCTATGAAGACAAAGCACATCGAGGAAAAGATGCGGAAGAAGGCCGTATATCCAGCCATGATCGCGGCTCACTTTTAACGTTAGGCAGCCCACTGATATCTCCTCTATATTTCGCAGGAATGGGTTCTGACCTGTAAATCATGTCTTTCTGTTTTCCTGTAAAATGGAGTATCCAGTTGCTTTGTTGTCTCCGACTCATGCGGCCAAAGTGACTCTTCGTTCCACATCCCAACACTGTGGATTGTCTGCTAAAAGTGGAGTCGGGTCTTTTTTACACCGCGCGGATCGCCGCCACCACGAGCGCTTTGGGGCTGGTGGAGGACTGCTTCACGGATGACCTAGGCCGCCTGGGTATCCGCAAGGCGCGTAAACAAACCAAGGTGGATTTTCGCAAAGATACCCTCCCGCCCGCCGTGGAGCGCATTGAAGCGGGGCTTGTCGCCGCATTCACGAGCAGTTCCCCTTTGCTGACAGAGGCGCTGCCCAAAGGCCGCACGATCTTCAACACCTGCCGTGATGATGAGCTGGAGTCCTATCTGCAAACCCTGTTAAACGTGGTCACTGCGCACGCTGCCGATTTAGTGCCAGCCATTGTCACCTTAGCCACCACGCTGAAGACGGACTGGGTAGCCATCCATAACGCCAGTGAAAGCTCCACTGGTGCCAAAACCACCACCGAGCAGGGCAAGCGCCAAGCGCGTGAGAACCTCCAGCTCATGCTCTTCCTGAATCTGCTGAAACTGGCCGACATGTTCGCCCGTCAGCCCGAAAAGCTCAGCCTTTACATGCAGCAGCACCTTTTAGAGCTCTCCACCCCCAACGAGCCCGAGTCGCCCGAGCCACCCTCAGGCACTCCAAGTGCGTAGTTTGACTGGTGTTATACAGTGCTTCATCATGATTTGGGATTTCCAGCAGATTGGCTGCGCCTGTCTTGCGGCTCAAGGAGGCCAACAGATTTCTGATTTGCCTTGATCTGCTGGACTGCCTGAATCTGTTGGTGAAAAACAGGTTTTCACAAAACTTGATGCCGTGAGGTATAGCAGACTTCGATTACCAACGTAGAAGTCGAGTAGCCCCCTGACTGCGCTGTAATGAGTACTTCTCGAACGTCCCTTGGCCTGCGACGATACTTCGACTAACGATCAAAGCTGCACCCACTCATGTTGGGCGAAAAAGATGAACACTCACTCTCTTCCATCAAAGCCGCCGGTTGAAGCGGAACCATCCGAATGGCGGGTCAAGAGGAGTCCATTACGCGAGGCGCTAGCTGCGGGATTCATGGTGATTGGCGTAGTCGTTCTCGTTTACACCCTGTTCCCGTGGATCAATCCCATTCAATACCGCCTGAATACGACAGGAGATGAATCGTTGGTTGCCCGAACATTCATCGGAGGAGGGGCTACTGCTGCTTTGCTTTGGGCTGCATTCTTGTTTAACCGCCGGGCGACGACACCACAAGAAGATCTACAAAAGGAGACCCAACAAGACGGTCGAGGCGTCGGCGATAAGCCGTTAAATTGAAGCGCAGTCTTGCGCGCCGCCGCCTCACAAATTACGTTCGGCCACAATGAAGCGCCCCATAGATAGCCTAACCGCAGAGGACTTCGCAAAGTCTCCCGTGTGGCGTTTCACTGGCTCCGACACGCCAGACGAGACTTACGTGACTCCGGCGCGACGACTGCCAGTCAAGTGACTGGATGGGTGTATTGTTGGCGTCCCGATTCAGCTCGCAAACCGCACAAGGTTGACGGGGTTCCTCGGCAACCTAGACCCCACCAATTCTTGTCTCACCGAGCATTTCCTTACTCTATCGATATTCCGCTCCGACGGCACACTTTTCAACTTAGCCCGTTACCACGACTTTGACGCAGAGGAGCGCGGTCCCGCTGCTCTGGCGGCTTTTCTCGGCTTGCCACTAGACGCTGTCTTCCCGATCAGCTACGACCTTACGTGCGTTGTGGCTGGCCCACTCGAATCGCTTCGGGGCACCATTACTGCTGAGCCGAGGGAACGGCTGACCGGTGCGGAGATTATTGCACTAGCCGTCCCATGAAATGGCCGAACGGCGCTACAGCGAATGAGCGTGCTTAAACGTTGACCACTATGCGCACCACACCAGAATCGTTGCAGATTTTACGAGACTTCCGAGCCGAAAAGAAATTCGTCGAGGAGGATTTTTACCCCGGCGCACCAGATGAGGACATCCGGTTGCGTTGTCAGGCGCGGGTTGACCAAATGATGGATGATGTGCTTTCGCTTCTTGGCAGGGACGCGTCCAAAGAAGAGATTCTTGCTTGTGCCCAAACGACGATTGATTCGTTCGAGGAGGAGGACACTGAGGAGCGAGAGAAAGTTGAAGACTATATCGGCGAGATGATGCGGGCCATTGGGCTGGATGACTGGACAGATTTTATATGAGTTATAACGACGACGTGGCCAAACGTTAATGAGTGCATGGCTGCGAGGAACAAGCCAGCCAATGCCTCCCGTACGCGAGATTGAACACTGCCTTGCCGCGTTGAGCGGCATCACAACAGCGAAGTCATCCCGCAGAGCCTGCGCATCCAGGTCTTGACTCTCGGTGGTTTTATCGATCCAATCAGCTCATGGATAAGCATTCCGCACCTCCCGTGAACAGGCTTCTTTCCCTTCAACAAAATCCTGTTAATCCACGAAAAACTGTGGACGAATCCGATACGTTCACAATTTACTGTGGCTAAACCACGTTCGCCCAACCAATGAAGCCCTTCACATTATTCTTGCTACTTGCTGTTCTGGTGGGTTGTGCAAGTGATCCTCGGGGAACGGCTCCTCCTGGTGACCCTCGTTCTGAAAGCCGCCGCCGTTCATCGGGCGCAACGACTTTAAGCCTTTCCCAAGCGCAGTTGGATGAATATGACTCCAACGGCACTTTTACCCCGACAGTGCAGCAGGCTGAGCGGCTGAAGACGGAGGCGGGCGTCGCTCCATCCTTTCTCGATATTGACTACACGACGCCCGATGGTGAGCGGGCCGAACTTGGTTACAACATCGCCGTCCGCACGGGACGTTTCGCTGTCAGCGTTCCTCATCGTTTTATCTTCACCGACGACGAACTACAGGTAAAGTGCACTCACAATCAATGGATGACAGGCTGGCCGCGTGCGCACCAAAAGGCAGCTAAAGACGATTATCAGGAATACATGATCGACAGTGATGGCAAGTATTGGATGTGGGTGAGTCAAGACACCGTCAACAAAAACCTTTCCCGACACCCAGGACGTGAAGGATCGGTAACCATAAAGACTCCGACTGCCACGTTGAACAAGGATACTTTTGCGTCTGAGGACAAGCTGCGGCAGTTCCGGCGTAGATGCATGGAGTTGGGGATCCATCCTTACCACACCTACCTCCATCCTTATCACACCTGCCAATGAACTACCAGCCACGCACACGAGGTTAAGATTTAAGGGGGCATGGCTGCGAGGAACGAGCCAGCTAATGCCTCCCGCACGCGCGATTAAACACTGCCTTGCCGCGTTGAGCAGCATCATAACAGCAAAACCATCCCGCAGAGCCTGCGCATCCAGGTCTTGACTCTCGGTGGTTTTATCGATCCAATCAGCTCATGGATAAGCACTCCCCACCTTCCGTGAACAGCCCGCTTTCACTTCAACAAAAGCCTGTTAATCCACAGTTTATTGTGGATTAATCGCGTTGGGTAAAACAAACACATGTATAACGGCAGACTAAAACAAAGTAAACCAGTCAGCGCCCTGGGATTTTTTGGCGGACTGATATTCATCGGAATTGGCGTATTTGTGGCGATCCCGACTTTCGGCATGTTTGGTGTTTTCTGGACGTTGATTGCCGCAGGAATTACGACTTATCACGGATATGGACTTCTTTCGAAGGGCGGCGTAGCTCTCTACGAAGTCGAAATCAATAGAGGGCCGACAAATCAGAAATCACTTTCCGATAAGCTTAAAGAAATAGACGAAGCGAGGCGCTTGGGACAAATATCGGAAATTGAATACAAAACCGCAAGGAACCGGATTCTATCTGAATAGAAAAATGAGCCCAATGGACATGAGCGGTTTACTCGATGAATAGACTTCTATCATTTCTTCTTCGTCCTTTTAGTCCTTCACCGAAAGCGCTACTGGAAGCGTCGGCGACAGCACCCCCAGAAGTGCCGTCGAAACCTCCAACGTTAGAAGAGCTGAGTCGATTCTGGGACGAGCAGCTCGAATGGCATCGTGATGAGGATATTCCATTCCCAGAGGAGGATGCTCCAATTGGCTTTTTTCTTGCGTCACAGCACCTTGGCGCTGATTCCCTTCCGCAGTTACAAGCACACGAGAAAAGGTTGAGGCATGAGTTGAAGTTGTATGTCGGCGACGGTCTCTGTTACAAGATGAACTGCCTCAGAATTGTTTTGCGACTTCAGATGCTTTGTCACGCAGCGCAGCAGAGGGGAGGTGTGGCTTGAGCGTCGACCTACTTAACGATCCTGTGCAACGAACCCGGCGACACCGTCGCGGTTGCAATCGAGGCGTCCAGTGTGTTGGATCGCTGAGCTTGGATCTTTCGATCAACAAACACAGCCCCCGATGAATTGGTTGGCGCATATTCATCTATCTGGTGACTCACCCGCTACCCGAGTGGGGAACCTCATTCCCGATTTAGTGCGTGTTTCTGAGTTGGCCGGTATATCGGAGCAGTTTGCGGATGGGATTCGGCTTCACCGGCTCATCGACAGTTACACCGATGGTCACCCAGTCTTCCGCCAGAGTGTTGCCCGGATTGATGGGCCATTGAGGCGGTATGCATCCATTCTTGTGGATCTGTTCTACGATCACTTCTTGGCTCGTGAGTGGTCTTCTTATTCGGCTATTCCTCTCGAGGAGGTCGTGGGCGACTTCCATCGTAGCATTGACTCGTTTCGCACTGTATTACCTGGGTCAGTCTATGAGCGGCTGACGAAGATTCGAGATGGGGGCTATCTGTTATCTTATTCTACTGAGCCTGGGATCGAGGCGGCTCTGCTGCGCGTGAGTTCCAGACTGCGACGGCCAGTAGACCTGTCTACCGGTGTGGATCACTTGAGAGTCCACTACGATCTGTTGGCTGCGGACTTTCGGGCTTTTTACCCTCAATTGATCGACCACATCAAGCTATGAACATCAAGCTGGGGCCGAACAAAACGAATGCAGACAATGGCTCGTATGGCATCTGTCGTGTCATCAACGTCTTGCGCTCACCGTCGCCTGATCCGAAGCGTTGCCCCCTAGCAATTGCGATACACCATAATGACGAACGATTTGCCATTCTCTGTATCCAGTGAAGCCATGGATTGGTTGATGAGTCTCCCCGTTTTTCCAGACCAGGAACCAGGGTTTGTTAGTTCACCTCGTTTCGGAGTCTTTCGCGGGAGTCAGTTGATTGAGGAGTTCATTGGAGACCACTTCTCCTTTTCTTTTGCGCCACCACAAGACTGGCGCGATTCACGAGGTGCGACGGCCCTGCTGATTGGTGGACGTCCGTTCTGGATTATGGCTGACACACTTTCCAAGCTGTCAGATATGACACTCAGAGTTGTCGAGGTAGATGTTGCTGTTGGCGATTCTGCGCTGAGCATCCGCAGGTTTCTAATCCCGTCCGAGAACACACCCAGCGGGAACAGTGCGCGGATGGACAGGCCCTACTAGCACCTCTGTTCCTTGCCGCGTTGAGTGGCATCACAATAGCGAAGCCATCCAGCAGATTAATCTCGGCTTTCGAGGCTGAGAGGACGTGACGCAGATAAATGCCATGTGAACGCGATGCTACTCACTGCTGTTGATGTTCCGAAGAGTCACTGCCTTCAAAAACCTTAGCGATTTTTTTCTGTCCCCTTTTTTTCTGTCAGCCTCTGTTGCCTCATCCCTGAACACTGACAGAAACAAGAAGAGCAAAAAATGGCAGGCAGAAAGATGAAATACCCAATCCAGCAAAGTCATCTTTTGCCTCAGAGAACGATAAGATAAAGGGGCTGAGCAATTTCGTTGCCACAGCCCCTTGATCCCTGATTTTGCGTCACTCTTTGATCGTCTTACTTGCCGCTGACGTCGAAGCTGAAGAGGAGTTCTTGGTCGCGTAGGTAGAGTCTGCCACCGCTGACGACAGGGTGGGTCCAGACCATGCCTTTGGGGTTACGTTGAGTGGTTTGCGGACTGAGGGTGAAGCGGCCTTTTTCTTTCCAGGCTTTTGGGTCGGCCTCGATCAGCACGGCGGTGCCGGTTTTTTCTTCGAGCAGATAGAGCATGCCATCAGCAGCGTGGATGCTGCCTTTGCCTAGGGCTTTCTTTTCGGTCCACTGCACGGCGCCTGTTTTCAGCTCCATGCAGGTCCAGCCGGCTTTGTCATTGTAGCCGTATAGGTAGTCGCCAATGAGGATGACGCCGCCGTGATGGTTTATCATGTCTGTGCTGGCGTAGAGTTCTTCCACGGCATTGGCGGCACCGATTTTGATCGACTTGCAGCCGACTCCGTAACCTGCGGCGACGAAGACTTGGCCGTCTTTAAAAATGGGGGTCGGGATGACGGCGGTCTTGCCTGGGAAGGCGGACTTCCAGAGCAGTTTGCCATCGGCAGCATTGACGCCTGCGATGGTTTCCATCGTGAGCTGGATGATCTGGCGGGTGCCGTTGTGGGTGACGGCGATGGCGCTGGCGTATTGAGCGTTGTCGGTCCACTCGGCGGACTGCCAGGTGACTTTGCCAGTGGTTTTATCAAAGGCGGTGAGGGTGCCCTGGGGGCCGCCTGGGGTGGTGATCACGAGATTGCCATCGACCAGCGGACTCTCGCAGTAGCCCCAGCCGGGAATCTTGCCGCCGAGTTCCGTCATGCTGGCGCGCCAGACTTCCTTGCCATCGGCAATCGTCAGGCAAACGAGCACGCCTTTGCCACTGAGGGCATAAACTTTATCGCCATCGACACTCGGGGTGGCGCGTGGGCCGTTGCCCCAGCCATTGGTAAGCAAAGCACCGACTTCAGCGGACCACTTTTCTTTGCCTGTGGCGGTATCGACCGCAATGACATACTCCACGGCATCTCGTGAGCCCATGGTGTAAAGGGTGCTGCCGACGACGGCGACGCCTGAGTAGCCAAGTCCGACGTCTTCATTGCGCCAAACTTGAGTAGGGCCTGCATCGGACCATTTTTTTAACAAACCTGTTTCAGAAGAGATATCGTTGCGGTCAGCGCCACGGAAGGTCGGCCAGTCGGCAGCGTTTGCAGAAAGGGTGAGGGCGAGGGCGAATAGGAGATGAATCTTCATGACAGGGGATCTGAAACGCAGATTCAGCCCTGAGTCGCCTAGAAAGACCAGAAAAATCGTGCGGAATCGTCATTTTACTCGCGGTCTTTGCATCATTCCTTTGCGTCTTGGCCTCTTTGCGTGAAATCCTAGCGCTGAATGTCCCAACCCACCCTTATCCTCGGCACTCGCGGTAGCGAGCTGGCCCTGACCCAGACTGAAACGGTCACCCAAGAGCTTTTGAAAGCCCACGCTCATCTGAACGTGGAGCGGAAGATCATCCAGACCAGCGGCGACAAGCGCCAAGATCTGCGCTTTTCCGAATTCAGTGACGTGGTGCAGGTGGACAAGGGCATCTTCATCAAAGAGCTGGAGATGGCTTTGGAAAAGGGCGAGATTCATGCAGCGGTGCATAGCCTGAAAGACATGCCGTCTGATTTGGCCGCTGGATTTCAACTAGCTGCCGTGCTGCCACGTGCACCGATCGAAGATGTGCTAATCACTCGGGAAGCCTGCACTTTGGAGACTCTTCCCAAGGGAGCCCGTGTCGGCACCAGCAGTGTGCGCCGTGCGGCTCAGCTGAAGTGGCTGCGTCCCGATGTCGAAATCGTCGAGATCCGTGGCAATGTGCCGACACGCGTGAAAAAGGTGCTCGGCGAGCTGCCTCTGGATGCCGTGATGCTGGCTGCGGCTGGCCTGCTGCGACTGGGCCTCATGTCGGGAGATCGTATCGAGATCGAGGGCCAAACCATTCATGCGCTGACACTTGATCCGGTGACTTTTTTACCAGCCGCTGGTCAGGGAGCCATTGCCATTGAATGTCGCGCAGGCGATGCCGAGTCCTACGCTCTCTTGCGTGCTTTGAATCATGCCGAGACTGAAACACGTGTCATTGCCGAGCGGGAATACCTGCGCCTCCTCGGAGCCGGCTGCCAGACGCCTGTCGGTGCCCACACCTGGATCAGCGGAGATGAGCTGCACATGGCCGTGCGTGTTTTTGATGAAGCTGACCTTTCTGCCGCACCCAAAGAATTCAAAATCAGCGGACCTGCGAATGCGCCGAAGGAGCTGGCGGCTAGGTTGGCGCAGCTGTTGAAGCTTTCGTAAGCTGAGTCGAACCCAGGGTGTCAAGCGTCCGACATGGACCGTTTCGGTAAGCGCGTTGGCTGTCTATTCCGATGCGGTCTTCATGCACGGCTGTAGACTGGCAGCCAACCCAATGGTGGACCGATGGTTTCTGCTGTCATGATGTCGTTGGCTAGAACGTATTCCTCGTTACCGTTCAGTCTCTCATGTCTCTCCTCAGCTTATCCCATGTTTCCAAGGCCTACCGCGAGCCCGGTAGCGGTCAATTGGTGCCCGTTTTAAAGGACATTTCCCTCACGATTCAGGCAGGTGAATCTGTGGCGATTGTTGGTCCTTCGGGTTGTGGCAAAAGTACACTGCTCAACATCCTCGGCACCCTCGATTTGGCGGATGCTGGGGATTTTGTGTTTGAGGGTGAATCCATCGCTGGCTGCTCGACAGCCGATCTCGCGAAGCTGCGCAGCGAAAAGATCGGCTTCATCTTTCAACTCCATCACCTGATGCCGCAGTGCACGGTTTTGGAGAATGTGCTGCTGCCGACTTTAGCTCTCAAGGTGAAGCCTGCGGCCGATGTCCTAAAAAAACGTGCGGAACAGTTGTTGGCCTCGGTTGGCCTAAAGGATCGGCTTTCCTGGAAGCCTGCGCAACTTTCGGGCGGTGAGCGTCAGCGCGTGGCCGTGGTCCGCGCTTTGATCAATGAACCTAGACTCATCCTCGCTGACGAGCCTACGGGAGCATTGGACGAACAGAATGCCGAGTCCCTGACGACCCTGCTGCTGGATCTGCAAAAGACCACGGGTGTGAGTTTGGTGATGGTGACGCATCATCCAGCTCAGGCCGCCAGGATGGGACGCGTGTTGACCATGCATGAGGGAGCTTTGAACCGTTGATTGGAGGTTGCTCGGCATGACACTGTTTCAATTTATTCTGTCTTCCGCCCGCCATTATTGGCGTGCACACTTAGGACTGCTTTTGGGGGCCTTTTTGGCTTCGGCGATTCTGTGCGGCTCGCTGCTGGTGGGCGATTCTGTGCGGGCTAGCCTGCGCCGAGTAGCGGAGTTGCGACTTGGCCAAGTGGAGTCTGGCCTTCTAGGCGGAGATCGTTGGTTTACGGAAAATCTGGCTCGTCAGGTGCAGTCTGTGCCAGCCATCTTGGCTGTTGGTTCAGCCAGTGGAGCCAATGGCAAGGTGCGAGTGAATGGCGCGCAGGTGCTTGGCGTCGATGCGGATTTCTGGAAGCTGAGTGCGAGCGGAACTCCTGTGTCGCTTGGCAAGACGGAGATTGCCTTAAATGAGCCGCTGGCTAAGAAGCTTGGCGTCAAGGTGGGGGATACCGTTTTGGTGCGCATGGAGCGACCAAGTGCCATCTCTCGGGATGCGCCACTGTCCGGCAGCACGAACCAGGACATATCTCTGCGCCGTAAAGTCGGGGCGATTGTGAGTGCGGAGGACTTCGGTGCCTTTCAGCTCATTGCTTCACAAATCACACCGGATTCTGTGATGGTGAATTTAGCCGACTTGCAGACTCAACTGGAAATGGAGGGCAAAGTAAATGCAATCCTTTCTGGCAAGGCTCTACGAGATCGCACGGCCGAGCTGGAGAAGGTGAAGACGTTGGAGGACTTTGGTTTACGACTTACACGGGTCTCTGGCTCGGTGAAGGAGTGGGAAGTCAGCACCACGCGTGTGTTTGTGGATCAAACGCTGGCCGCGAAACTGTTGCAGCGTGAGGGCAGTTATGGTGTGCTGACGTATCTGGTGAATGGCCTGAAGTCGGCCAAAGGCGGCACGCCTTATTCCATGATCACTGCAGCTGATCGTATGAATCGAGGCAGCGCGCCGACAGAATCCGGGATCACCATCACTCAATGGTTGGCTGATGATCATGGATTGAAGATCGGCGATTCTTTGGAGATCTTTTATTTTGTCGTGGGGCTGGGTCGTGAACTGAAACAACAAACGGCCAGTTTCACCGTGAAGGGTATTTTACCGATGTCTGATCCTGACGTGATCCGTGCCTGGACACCTGAGTTTCCTGGAGTGTCTGACGTGGATAACTGCCGTGACTGGGAGCCCGGCATTCCCATGGACATGAAGGCCATTCGTGATCAAGACGAAAAGTATTGGGACGACTACAAAGGCACTCCGAAGGGTTTTATCAGCCTTTCTGCAGGTCAGAAATTATGGTCGAATCGTTTCGGCCAATTCACCGCCATTCGTTTTGCTGACAGTGGTCAGGATGAGGCGGCTTTGCGTCAGGAATTGCTGGCCCAATTGACCCTCGCCGACATTGGACTTGTTCCACGCTCATTCAAAGCGGATGCGGATGCCGCCGCTAAGGGCAGTGTCGATTTTGGAGGGCTCTTTATTGGGCTGAGTCTCTTTTTGATTGCCGCAGCCTTGGTTTTTGCGGCCTTGTTGTTTTTGTTCACGCTTGAGCGTCGCGCCTCTCAGGTTGGGCTGCTTTTAGCTTTGGGCTGGTCCGCTAAGATGGTGCGGCTCGCCTTGCTGGGAGAGGCCGGTGTGATTGCTGTTGTCGGGAGCTTGGTGGGTCTCTTGGGTGGAGTTGGTTATACCAAACTGGCATTGCATGGCCTAAGTGGTGCCTGGTCGGGAGCTTCTCAGGGGCTGCCACTGGTGTATTCGGGCAGCGTTGGTACCATGACCGGTGCAGGCGTGGGTTCCGTGGTGGTGGTCTTGTTGACGCTCTGGTGGGCTGGTCGGAAAATGCTGCGGGCTCAACCCAGAGACCTGCTCGGAACCTGGAGCGCTGAGGAGGTGGATGCCAGCTCTTCCAAGCCAAAACGACTCTGGATTCCTTGGGTGATCCTGCTGGTTGCTGGCGGGTTGGTCTTTGCCGCCAAGTCTGCCAAAGCACCCGAAGCAGTCGCTGGCATGTTTTTTGGCAGTGGTTTCATGTTCCTCATCTCTGGGCTGATGCTGGCAGGCCGCTGGATGCGGCGGGATGGACGTCAGCTGGCACAGACACTCTGGCAGATCGGTCAGCGGAATGTGTCTCGCCGGCCAGCCCGCAGTTTGGCGGTGATCGGCATGATGGCAGGTGGCATCTTCATGGTCACGGCGGTGAATGCTTTCCGCATGAATGCGGGAGATACCACTCAGCCGAATTCTGGCACCGGTGGTTTTGCTTTGATCGGCGAGTCGTCGCTGCCGATCTACGAGGATCTGAATACCAAGGCTGGAATGGATGCGTTTGGTTTGGATGAAAAACTCATGGCTCGCGTCAAGGTCGTGCCTTTCCGCGTCAGGGAAGGGGATGATGCCAGCTGTTTGAATCTTAATCGCGCGCAGAAGCCAGTGCTTGTTGGCGTGAATCCACTGCTGCTCGTTGATCGTTTCCGATTGGCTGGCGGAGCTGGTTGGGAGTCCCTGGCTGATTTGGTTTTTGATCGTGAGGCGAAGCCAAAAGGCGCGACTGATAACGTGTTGCACCCATTCAATCCATTGCAGGGTGCTCCTGTGGCCATGGCCGATCAAGCCACGGCCATGTGGGGACTTGGAAAAGGCGTGGGTGATGCGGTAACCTATCAAAACTCAGCTGGAGAGGATTTCGACGTCACTCTGCGCGGTTTGCTGGCAGGCTCCATTCTTCAGGGAAAGATGGTCACCAGCGAGTCGGCCTTTCTCAAAGCCTACCCCGATGCTGCTGGCTATCGGTTCTTCCTCATTGATGCCCCTGCGGATCAAGTCGCTGAAGTCAGTGCTCACCTGACGCGCCAGCTTGAACCGCGCGGGCTTGCTCTTGAGCCTGCTCGTCAGCGGTTGGAGACTTTTCTGAGTGTGCAAAACACCTACATCGGCATCTTTACCATTCTCGGTGGACTGGGGGTGCTGCTCGGCACAGCGGGACTTGGTGTCCTCGTGGCTCGCCATGTTCTTGAGCGTCGCGGTGAACTCGGGCTCATGCAGGCCCTGGGTTTCCTGCCCACGGCTCTGCGAAGCCTTGTGCTTGGTGAGCACGTCGCCCTGTTAGTGAGCGGCTTGTTGCTTGGTGTCTTCTGTGCCCTCATTGCGGTTTGGCCAAGCGTCTCTCAAGGTGGCGGCGATCTACCTATCGCCTTCCTCGCCACTCTGCTTGGCGGTGTATTCATCTTTGGTGTCTTCATTTGTGGATTGGCCGTGAGAATGGCCTTGAAAGGTCGCCTGCTCGATTCGATTCGTCGCGAGTAGCTGCGGTGGGGACGATCATCGGTAAATGGATCCACTCTTCATCCATGAAAAAGCGGACTGATTTTTGTCAGGCCGCTTTTTACTAGTCTGACACCTTTCAGTAGTTGCGCTGAGTTTTGGTTTCCACCGTAGTGGAGAGTGGTACGATTGTGGTGGGCGTGCGTAGGGTGGTATTCTCGGTGGTGGTGGTTGTGGTGGTTCCTCGATTGCGATCGTCGTTAGAAGCGCAGTTGGTTAAACTAAGGAGGCTCACGGATGCCAAGATGGTGAGGGCTGATTGACGCATCGTTTTGTTTGTGGGGGATTGTGAAGTGGTTTTCATGGTCCCCAAACTAGGTGCTCGTGCACCGCTTAAACCATGGGGTTTAATCCCACCCAAGGGATCCCATGCGGTGGGTCTTTTCAGGTCGGGTTTCACCCCATGGTTACGGGTTGAGCGAGCAGCGAGAAGTGGAGGTGTTAAGTCAAACCATCACCCCCGACCAAATATCATGAAGAAAGTCTTTTTGTTAATCTCCGCTCTAAGTCTCAGCACTCTTGCCTCGAATGCTCAAGTCATCGTCGGCACCACATCACCAGCGGCACCCAATGTCGTCGTGGTGCGAACGTTGGACCCAGCTGTCGTGCAGCGTCAGTTATCACAGGCTCCTAAGGTCGTGGTCGTCACGCCTGCACCGCCGACAGCGGTGAAGACCACCAAGACAACCACTGTCGTGGAAGCCCCAGGGCAGCCACGACGCGTCTATAACTCAGAGCGTAGCGTCGTGTTAGTAGAGGACCAAGGCCAAAGTCGCGAGCTCCCCTACGTGACACTGCCAGTGCTCTTTGTGAAAGAGACTTCTGAGTTGCTCGATGACGAATCACGCAATGCCCTTCAGCAAGTGGCGGGCGTGATCCTCGCGATCAGCAAAACAGAAGCAGGCACCGTCTTTGACATCGAAGGCCACACCAGTACCGATGGCACAAGCGAGTATAATGCGACTTTGTCAGCTGCGCGAGCCCAGCGGGTGTTTGATGAACTCACCCAGCGTTATGGTGTGCCAGTGAGTGTCTTAAGCGCCCACGGCTATGGTGAAAGTTTCCCCATGTATCCCCAGGGCAACGAAACCGAAATGCAGCAGGACCGCCGCGTGCTAGTCGTGCGGACGAAATAATTCCACGTCACTCTCAAGCCAGACCAATCCCACTTTCCCGTTCCTGCAAAGGTGCGGGAATTTTCGTTTGCATGGTAGGGCTCCGCTGCGTCGGAGCTGATTTGTTGT
This sequence comes from Verrucomicrobiaceae bacterium, assembly GCA_027489965.1. Classification (GTDB taxonomy): domain Bacteria; phylum Verrucomicrobiota; class Verrucomicrobiia; order Verrucomicrobiales; family Verrucomicrobiaceae; genus Prosthecobacter. The sequence goes on along the minus strand of JAIXZA010000030.1, from coordinate 4,387 downwards.
TGCTGTTTGACCTCGTTCACTAAATGTCTCGGCACGCACTTCAGCTGTGAACTACTGCACAGTCATGCACTTAAGCGTCCGCGCATTTCAGCAAATACGCTGTCGCCGCTGTGCAGCACCAACTCGCCACGATTGACGGCATTCACTCGGTCCTCCATCTCATTGGTGGTTCGAGCCTCCCAGGCAGCGTCGCATGAATTGATGATGAGGTCGTCCAGTAAAGTGGCCTGTTCTAAGGCAGGCAGTTTCATAAAAGCTTGGCGAAGCACAGCGGCAGACATGTCTAAAAAGGATCGCTCATGGGGAGTTTCGCAAGTGCTGGTTATTGGTTCTCTATGCCATCGCCAGCCTTGCCCGCTGGTTTTTAATGGGCTGCCCACCCAAGATAGGAATGTGTAAACGCGCCGAAACAACTGTAGTGCCTTCGGTTGCAATGATTGCTAATAATGAACGAGTTAAATCGATTGCAGCGATGACTTAAAATACAATTAATGGCGTGTTAATCTCAGGGCATCTCGTTTATTGTTTCAAAGCAACGTGTGATACTTAAGATGAGCGAGGTCCCATGAATCTGTCACCATTCCAGTGAAGCATATGGTCGGGTTCGGCTGCAATCCAAACCTCTGTTTCCCATCCGATATCGGCAGCACATTTGCGAAAGGATTTCAAATCCAAGAATGCGGTGACGAAAACCAAGCCCACACCGGATTTTGCGGCAAATTTTGCCAAGTCCATTCTGCGCTCATTCGAAATAGGACCGAAGCTATGAACAGCCTCTATTAGGTAGAGCCAACCTTTGGTCTCCGAGTAGATGATCACATCAGGTATCTTCTTTGCAGTGTCCAAATCGAGGTGTAAAGTCTCAGCGAGCGTCTTATCTGCATAAAGTGCTTTTTGGGCGGTATCCCCGATGTAAACGACTTTAGCATTATTGCCAAATCTTGGTGCAAATTGTTCGACAATGGCTTTTTGGAGCAAATTGTGGGGCCCGACACTCAAGTTTAATTTTTTTCCGCCAGGTAGCATGACCGGAATCGTTTCGAACTTCGCTTTTGCTCGTCTCTCTTCGGATAGCGATGCTCGTTTAACCATGAAGGATGCGGCGGATGCCTGCCAGCCTTTCTGGCCAAAAGTGCGGATAAGTTTAGTAAAATCTTCATCCAATGCATAACCCCGAGTCGGATCATTGACTGACGCGCCAGGTTTTCCTGCGCTAGCGATGACCAAACCAGCTTGAACCGCGTCTTTTAAATCTTTGCGGCGAATATCGTCATACGAGCCTTCTGAGATAGATTCCTGAAAGTGTGCATTAATGAAATGAATGATTTTTCGGGTGCCCATGGGTGGACTCTCACCTGCCGATGGCCAAGCGGCAGAATGTGTTACGCCTGCCACTGCTAGGAAACTCATGGCTGACTTTTCCCTCTGACGGTGGGATTTTTCGCTCATAGGTAGCCCGCAGACCTCAAGGAGATGAACTGCTTCATTAATCAGTTTTTGAAGAGCAGGTGCTTTATGAGTTAAAGGAGGCATTTAAATCGCTAATTCGGGTTGGATTGGTCTCTTTATCCGTCCTTTAAAGACTGGGATACCATCTTGTTGAGGCACTTCAAGTTGACGCAAAACAGCCTTTGCAAGGTGCCATGCAAAAATAGGAGGGACGGCATTACCAATTTGGTTGTATCGGCTCGTTTCTCCACCGAAGAATTCAAACGAGTCAGGAAAGCTCTGAAGTCTGGCAGCCTCACGAACAAGCAAACGACGACGACGACCGTCGGGAAGGAGCACACGCTGCATATCGCCTGTAGCTCCGGCGAGATTACGGCAGGTCAATGTCCGTGCCGGCCGGTCTAGGTGCAAATCTCGCGGCCGGATGCATTTTGACGCTCTTTCATAATTTGCGACATAACGATCCATACTTTCAGTCAAAAATTTAGATTCTGGTGGGACTGAACTCGCTAGTGTAAGCAACGCATCTCCAACCGTGATCGGCTCACTTACAGGCAATGGAAAAGCGAACACTCGTTCGTGCCCAATAACAATGAGACGCTCGCGTCTTTGGGGGACTCCGAAGTCCTGTGCATTGAGAAGCTTGTAGCTAATGAGATAGCCTATTTCTGAGAGCGCTGAAACTATTTTATCGAAGTAGTGACGATTTGAGTACAACATCCCTCTAACGTTTTCGAACAGGAATAACTTTGGCCTCAATCTCCTTACTGCGCTAATGAAAGCAGGGAATCCATCCCGCGAATCATCAAGGCCTAGCTGTAGTCCACCCACTGAAAATGGCTGACAAGGCGGACCTCCAATTAAAATGTCACATGCAGGAAGTTTCGTGGAAGTATCGAGGATAACTTGATGACATTCACTATTTAAGTTGTGCCGATAGGTCTCGCAGGCATCGAATTCTTTTTCAAATCCAATTGTCTCAATTCCAGCTGCCTCAAAACCCAAGGCAAGACCACCGCAACCTGCGAAAAGATCTACTGCTAAAAGCCCAGATGATTTCCTCAGCTTGAGGATTGATGCGAGTTGATCTGGATAATTCATAACAGCCGAAAGGAGCATTGATTAGATAATCGGCAAGATGTTAGAAAAAGGTGGGATACCCAAAGATATCCCACAGCTTCAAACTCGATCATCATGAATCACTGACAAGCCTCGCGCGTTCCACCATTCCGCATGGCATCAATGGAGCAGGCTTGGATCTGCTCTTCGGTATAGGCGGTTTTGGTGGATTGGCCGATGACGCCGCGCAGTTCTTTGTCCACTTGGCTGGTGGATTTTTCGATGTTGCTGGCGCTGCGGGTGCGGAGGTTCATTGTAAAAAAGTGGAATCAGCGGGCTGCGGTGCGGGTCTTCTTCGGAGCTTTGGCCGACGGACGCTTCTTGGGCTTAGCAGCACCTGCGGCCATGAAGCGGAGATTGAGAAGGCTGCCAGCGAAGACGGGGTGCTCGGCTTCGGCTGCCCACATCTCACGCATGAACTGGGATGTTTCGCGAACGGGCAAGTTTTTAACGGGATTCGTTTTCATGGAAGTGTTCATTCAATGGCGAAATAGATACCATCTCGCTGGAGAGATGCAAGATGGGTGTCTTGAATGAAAAAGTGATCTGTGACAGGCTGCCCGCCGAGGACACGTTTACTGTAAAATCCGGCAGATACAGAGGTAGCCTCTCCCCAGATCAGGTGGATGTCGAGTCGGGCGGTGACCAGCCCCAAGGCGACGAGCATGGCGGAACCGATGCCTGAAAAGCCGGAGCGAGGATCAAAAACAAAGGGATGGCAGGCGAGAAAATCGAGCACGATGTGATGGCACCAAGTGCGCCTGCACCAAGCCATGGCGAGCGTTTGAGGTGTGTTTTCCCAGACTGATTCGGCAACGAGGAGAAAACCAACCTCTTCTTGGGTATCACCGCTGATCAGGGATTGTAGGTTGCTCAACGAATTTGCGACTTCTCCCCTTCTTGCGTAGTAACGCCAGCGTTTACTGGCAAGTTTGGCGTATTCCACGGAGTCTCTTGCGGATGTAGGCATAGGATGCCCACGACCTGTTCGCCAAGAGCGGAGGTCACGCACATCACTCGGCTTTCCGAAACGGATCGGAATCGGGCTGATCCCTGAGGGGGTGAGGATGTTCGGAGCAATGAAAGCGGCCACATCAATAGATGGTTAAGAGTTCAAGAGGGGGCCTTTTAGAAAAGAAGGCGGGCCTTTCGGCCCGCCGTTGGATGAAGCGAATGAACTGAATAGTTCGTGGATGTTACTGACAAGCCTCACACGTCCCACCATTCCGCATGGCCTCGATGGAGCAGGCTTGGATCTGCTCTTCGGTATAGGCGGTTTTGGTGGATTGGCCGATGACGCCGCGCAGTTCTTTGTCCACTGCGCTGGTGGATTTTTCGATGTTGCTGGCGCTGCGGGTGCGGAGGTAATAGGTGGTCTTGAGGCCTTTTTTCCAGGCTCCGCGATACATGTGGGAGAGGACGCGCATGTCGGCATCGCCACAGAAGAGGTTCACGGACTGGGACTGATCAATCCACTTCTGACGACGGGCGGCGGCATCAATGAGCCAGCTCCAGTCGATGCTGTAGGCGGTGGCGTAGCGGCGCTTGAGATCGACGGGGATTTCTTCGATGCCTTCGATTTCGCCGTCCATGTATTTGAGCTTTTCCTGAATGTCGTTGGTCCACAGGCCGCGCTTTTTGAGGTCGCGGATGAGGTAAGGATTCAGGAGCATGAAGTCGCCAGAAAGGTTGGACTTCACAAGCATGTTGCTCATGAGGGGCTCAATGCAGGGACTGCTGCCCATGATGTTGCTGATGGTGGCGGTGGGAGCGATGGCGAGGACATTGCTGTTTCTCATGCCATGCTTGGCGATCTTGG
>JAIXZA010000119.1 GCA_027489965.1 Verrucomicrobiaceae bacterium | reverse complement strand
GACCTTGCGATGCCTCCTCTGATAACCGAAACAAACATCACCTCAAGCTGTGAACGCTATAACTTAATTTCACGCAATCCTGGCCGAAGAACGGGGTCCACCTCATTACTCATCTGGATGCACTGTGGGAGACGGCAAGTTTGATTGCAGGTGAAAACTACAAATTAAATCCTGCCGAAGCTTATGTGTTTGGTGCAGCCATTATGCTGCACGACGCAGCGATGTCCTTGGCTGCATACCCTCAAGGATTGTCCACCTTGAAGAAGACTGCGCAATGGCGCGATGCCGTAGCCTCACTCATAAAGACAGAAAACTTTGAACCACCAACTGCCGAACAAATTGAGAACCCTACGCCAGAGGTGGAGTCCGACGCAGTGGCTGAAGTGTTGCGGGAATTGCATGCTTCGGGTGCAGAGCAGCTTCCACTGATTAAGTGGCCAGTGAAGGGAGGCTCTAACGAATACTTGATTCAAGACAGTGAATTTCGAAATGCTTATGGGCACATTATCGGAAAGATTGCAGCCAGTCATTGGTGGCCGGTTTCAGATTTGCAAAAACGTATGCCACAGAGAGTTAATGCCGGACCAGGTGTTCCTTCGGATTGGTATATTGACCCACGAAAACTAGCATGTCTTCTGAGGGTTGCAGATGCAGCACAAGTTGATCATCGAAGAGCGCCCACATTCCTAATGGCCCTACTCCAGCCCGCAGGGATCTCCGCAAAACACTGGACATTTCAGAATAAGCTGGGCAAGCCTTCGAATGATGGGCAGTTTCTCGTTTATACTGGCGGTCCTTTCAAATTACAGGACGCTGAAGCATGGTGGCTGTGTTACGATATGTTCAGCCTAGTGGACGAAGAGTTAAGAGCAGTTAATACCCTTCTCGATGCGATTTCCATGCCTGTTTTCGCCGTAAAGGGAGTGAGAGGCGCCAGAAATCCAGAAGCTGTAGCGGAGCTTGTAACAACTGAAAAGTGGCGCCCGGTAAATACTGAACTTCGCGTGTCTGACGTTCCGGCGCTTGTGGAGCTGCTAGGCGGTAAAAGACTCTATGGGGATAGCCCCACTGTTCCCCTTCGTGAACTCATTCAAAATGCGTCTGATGCAATTCGGGCAAAGAGGGCGCAGAATAATGATTTGCAGGGGGGCAAAATTCGCATTCAACTAAAAGATAACAACGGAACTTGGTACCTTGTTGTGGAGGATGACGGCATCGGAATGTCGGCGAACGTGATGACCGGAGCGCTTTTGGATTTTGGGCGGTCGTTCTGGCGTAGTGCTGCCATTAGGCGCGAGTTTCCTGGTCTTCTGGCCAAGGTGCTTAAACCGACAGGCCGTTACGGCATCGGTTTCTTTTCCATCTTTATGCTGGGTGACAATGTGACTGTTACCAGCCGCAGATTCGATGCTGCCGCATCAGATACACATACTTTGGATTTCTTGGGCGGACTCAAAGTAAGACCAATTCTTCGAGAACCGAGAGAAGACGAAAGGCTAAAAGGTTCCGGAACTCGTATTTGCGTGCAATTGAGGGCTGCTGCCGATCAGCCAAAGGGACTTATATTTGGGCATCATTTTGGAAAGGAAAATAAACTTAGTTCTTTTCACAAACTCGTGGAAAGCATCTGCCCAACTCTTGATGTTGATGTTGAAGTTCAAGATCATATGGACATAATTAAAGAGCCTATCACAGCCAATGATTGGAAGACAAAATCAGAACTCGTTTTGTTAAATCGTCTCTGCGATAATTTGTTCCTAAATCAGCAACCACGCCTATTCGACAGTTTGCGTGTTTTGAGCGATTCCGAAGGCGGAATTTATGGAAGAGCAGCTATCACTGGTAAGTTCGGATTCGGAGCAGTCACTGTCGGCGGCTTCCGTGCTTGCAGCCTTTCTGGAATCGCCGGTTTTTTTATTGGGGAAGCTCAAACTGTATCCCGTGATACTGCGTTACCGACGGTTCCTATGAAAGTCTTGCGTTACTGGGCTGAAGAGCAAAAAACCATTATGGAAGAAAAGTCTAAAGCTCCCAGCTCGGCATCTGTAGAAGCATCTGCATTGCTGCTGATCTTTGGTATCGAATCTGATGAATTACCTGTAGCTGAAACGGCTTCAGAATATTTTTCCCGCAAACGGCTTGAAGAACATTTTTGCGAATCAGATATTGTCCGTGTCTACTGTGGCACAACAGTCTCTCACAGCGACGATGATGATATAACACTTCGGCGATTTGAAGATGAATTTGAACTTAGTGAGGATTTTTTCCTCGTTTTAGACGAGGAACCAACGGTGCTGAATGTCGGTGATGCACGTTGGCCTCAATGCATCCCGGAAATTTATCCTGAAAACCACCCCCGCACCTGTTTGGACGTTTTTCGTCGCACCCTCGAAAATACATGGGGAACTCTTGATGAGTGGGAAGAGGACCACGTTGTCGGCATGGCGAACGGGCTGGAGATAACTCGAAACCTGATAGTTTTTCATCGAACAGCATTAGTTGATGAAGAGTGAAATAAGCAGAGTCAAGTATGTCGGGTCTTTTATTGGGCAAAATTCAGAAAGGTCTCAGTTGAGTTGTATTGCGAACTTCCAGTTTGTTTAAATCCGGCCATAACTGCTCATCAAGGAGACTGGGCTCAGAGCTAACTGCAACGGGCTGACCAAAGAGTCGGATGCGAGCCTGCTAAAAACCGTTCTTCCTCCTTCGCTCGTTGAGCTACGAAGGACACGTCTCTCTGTTCTTGGTGCTTTGTCCATCCTTCGCAGCACTGCTATGGAAAATGCATTCTTTTTTCGGCGGAGGTGGAGTTCTGAGGCTTTGAGATTGGGGACTGAACGAACCACGATCAAAATTCCGGCTCTTCCAGCAGCCGACGAGGCAAATCTCTGGCACCGTGCATGACACGCTCAATGCGGAGTGTGCTGCCATCCCAATAGAAAAAGCAGATGGCGGTCAAATGGCCTTTTGACCTGGATGCTGCGGATGCTGGCAAGCTCGGGGGCGGCGAAATGGCGGCGAATACCGAGGTCTGGCTACTAGGCGATACTCTGAATCGTTTCATGCACGGCCAGCAGGTATCGCTCGGCGACAACGAAGTCGGCATTCTCCAGATACCCGAGGTATTGCAGAGTCATGTCCTGCTCTGCCCTTTTGGCGATGAAGATTTCAAGGCTCATTCATAGAAGCTGGCGTTCTGCCGGATGCGGTCCAGCACGGGAAGATCATACGAGACGTGCGGTGAGCGGACGCCCTCCAGAATAGCCGCTTCCAAGATGGGGATTCATCGAATTCCTGGTGCTCTAGCACGCGGAGTGCCTCGCGCACCACTTCACCTTCATCGGCATAGCGGCCTGTTTGCAAGAGTCTTTCGTCAAGCTGGGTGAGTGCAGGAGGTAGGGCGACCGTCATGCTTTTAGAATAAGAACTGACTGGCGGTTGTCGAGAACCAGATGCATGATTTCACAGGGCTGTGAACTGCGCGACAGAATGATGGAAGCTCTGCACGGACACACTCTGCCTACGATTCGTCACCCTCAGGACCATCCGAGCCTTCGCAGGCGCGGGGCTTGAGATTGCGCTGGATGTCCACACGGTCCTCACGATTGCGGGCTTTGATTTTATGGTCGCGCTTGTTGCGGCGCTCGACGGTCATTTGGCGCTTTTTTTGCAGACGCTTCAGTTTGGCGATCTCGTCCTCCAGCTGGAGAT
>JAIXZA010000077.1 GCA_027489965.1 Verrucomicrobiaceae bacterium | reverse complement strand
TAGAAGCGGCCATCTGGGCCGATTTGCAGCCCGCTGATGCCGGGGAGGTTATCAAGAAAGAGATCGGTCTTTCCAGCGCTGACATCGATCTTGTAGATACCTTTACCAGCCTTGACGTCGGTGAAGAAAAGGTTGCCAGCCGAGTCGGTGCAGAGTCCGTCGGTAAAGGCGTAACCACTGGCAGCTTCTTTCCAACCTTCACCGTCGATGAGGTAGTCGTGCAATGAGGTATCCTGAGCTGAGCAGAGCAGGGGGAGGGCAAGGGTGGCGAGGAGGAGGCGTGGGGACATGGGCGGGTATTCTTTGTTCTTGGTTGCTGGTTCTTCGTTCTTGGTTGCAGAGTAAACCAAGAACGAAACACGGATTACTTCGTTCCTACATGCCAGAGCCAGCGCAGTGTGTCGGGCAGCATGGCGGCGCCGTGTTTGCCGTTATGAGTACCTTCGCCCAGAACGAACTGGTAATCATAGCCGGCAAATTTAAGGGCGGCTGCCATGTCCTGATTGGCGAGCGGCCAGTTGCCGAATTGGTTATCCAAATCGTTTTTGCCATCTTGAAGGAAGACTTTGATCGGCTTTTTATCAGTCTTGCGGATGAGCGCAGGATAGACGTGGCCACCGCGAATGTTGGTGAAAGAACCGATGTGACTGACGACTTTACGGAAGGCGTCAGGTTTTTCCCAGGCAACCGTGAAAGCACAGATGCCTCCGCTGCTATTGCCGCAGATGGCACGCTCATCAGGGTTGCTGGTCAGGTTGTAGTCTTTGGCCACAGCGGGGAGGATTTCCTCTAACAAAAAGCGCGCATAGAGGTCGCCGAGTGAGTCATACTCAAAGCTGCGATTGCTGCGTGCTTTTTCCTTGGGGTTGCTGGTCGGAAAGGTGCCTGGTTGAATGAAGATGCCGATGGTGGCGGGCATTTCGCCTTTGGCGATGAGGTTGTCAAAAACGACTGGAGCGCGGAATTGCCCGTCGGCTTTCACAAAGCCACCGCCATCACAAAAGACCATGAGTGCAGCAGGTTTGTCTTTGGAGTATTGTGCTGGCACGTAGGTCCACCAATCGCGTGTGGTGCCAGGAAAGATCTTTGAGTCTGCCCAGGCTGGCATTTGGGTCACCTTGCCTTGAGGGACGCCGGCCCGCACCTGGGAGTCGGGTCCAAGGACGTATTGATCGTCCTGTGGGGCTGCGTGAAGAGTGAAAGCAAGGGTAAGTGTTGCGAGAGTGTGGCGGATGTACATGAGAATGCGGCGTATAAGAACGCCGCATTCCTAGATCATGTTACAGACTTACTCCAGCAAGCTTTACTCAGCCGTGTGCGGAGTCTCTGGCTCTGCCTTTGGAGCTTCCGTCTCGGGCTTGGCAGCAGGCGCGTGATCGTCATGGTGGTCATCGTGATGATCTTCATCATCATGACGATTTTCACGTGGATCGTGGCCTTCTTCATGATGCACGATGTCTTTGTGCTCAGTGACGCCCTTAAGGTGAGTCTTGAACTTACGCTTTCTCTGGCGCTCAGGCAGAGGACTGACCTGCATGTTGATGTTACGACCGGCCATTTTTGGCTCTTGGTCGAGATGTCCCATGGTGAGCAGATCTTCTTTGATCTTGTTGGCCAAGGTATATCCGAGTTCTTGATGGGCCATCTGACGACCGCGGAACTGAAGCTGGATGCGTACCTTGTGACCTTCAGCGAGGAAGTCTTCCGCATGCATGATCTTGATCCCATAGTCATGGGGATCAATGCCAATACGGAATTTCATTTCCTTCACCTTTCCACCTTTGTGGTGCTTGTGGGCTTCCTTCTTCTGCTTTTCCAGCGAGTACTTGTACTTGCCATAGTCGATGATTTTGCAGACAGGGGGATCGACGTTTGGGGCGACTTCAACAAGATCGACGCCGCGTTCCCTGGCCATGCGAAGAGCAACGGAAGTGACGAGCACGCCGTATTGCTGATTCGTACTGCCATCAATGACACGTACCTTTGGCGCACGAATGCGCTCATTGATACGAGTCTGATCCACGTAACGTCCATTCGGAGGGCGGCGATTTCCTTGCTGACCTGGGCGATTGAAATTTCCACCAGGAGCGGATGAGCCTCCGCCCGCTGGGCGGTAGCCTCCCGGTGGTGGCGGGGCACCAGCACCAGCAGGTCTTGGACCTTGTGGTGGAGGCGGTGTGCCTGTGCCGGTTTGAGCGGGGCGCAGCTGATTCTGAGGAGGTCCTCCAGCAGGGCGCTGCGGTGGATTGGTTCCTTGATTTGGGCGGCCAGGGAACTGGCCACTACTCAGGTTATTGAATGGATTGCTTATAGGGGACCTCCGGGTGGATAGGTATCAGTGAGTGCCATAGGACACTCCTTGAAATTGAGACAGGCTTGAGCACAGAACGGGTTTAACATATCAGACCGTGCGGACCTGCGGCAGCATAGACGACTCTTCCTTATCCCGGTCATGCGGGATGGTGGAAAGAGAGGGCAAGTTAATCATGCTGAAGAAAAAAATCGCGTTGGAAGGAAACTCAGCGTGGATGCCTAAAGTTCCGACAGACAGGGGGTGTCTGTCTTCCATAACGTCGGAACTAAACACTTTCTTAGCATCGAGCAAGATGATTTCTGACAATCTCTTGTGACCTGAAGCTTGGACCCCATGCGGCAAAACAGGGCCTGATCAGTCTTTTTTGGCCAAAAGCATGGCTTCTTCAAATTGTTCAGCCATGCGGGCAGCGCTGAATTCGGTGCGCACTTTGGCCATACCCTGGGTGATCATTTGCTCTCGGCGCTGTCCATCCAAGAGGAGCGTTTCAATGGTTGTGGCTAGGCTTTCAACGTCGTCTGGCTCGCATAAGGCACCGCCTTGAGTAAGCTCGATCAGTTCAGGGAAGGCACCGTGGCGAGGCTGAACGACGGGGACTCCGCTAGCGATAGACTCGATCACATAAAGGCCAAAGGCTTCGCCATAAGTAGCTGGCACAGACAGGATCGTCAGGTCACGAAAAAACTTCACTTTGTCTCCAAAGCTCAAATTTGGCTGCCACTCGACATGACGGTCGCAGTTGGCGGCTTTGAGCTTGGCGCGCAGGCTGGCGAGGTATTTCTCGTCGCCAGCCGTTTTGGCACCGCCGATTTTGAGCTTCAGGCGCGGCACGTTGCCACGTTGATTGAGCAGGATGTAGGCATCGACCAGTGTGGTGAGTCCTTTGCCATGAATCATGCGGGCAAAGTAGCCGATGGTATTCCAGTTTGGATCAGGTTTAGCGGCAGCAAAGGCTGTCAGCTCAAGGCCATTGTAGGCTAGGCTCATCTTATCTGGGGGGATGTTCAGACGCTTCCGCATGAGATCACCATAGTAACGACTAGCTGTGACAAAGCGGGTGACGTGGGTGGCATTGGCCTGCATGGCTGCCCAGCATTGCTCGCGATAAGGATCGATCAGGGTATCAAGAAAGGAGTCTTCGCCTTGCAATGAGACGATCACGGGAATTCCGAGATCACGCTGAATCACAGGGCAGAGTCCCATTAGTAGGCCGTTGGAAAGGGAAATGATATCAGGCTTGATCTCCGTTTTGATCCAGGTCAGCACGCGCTGCCACTCAGACCATTGATTGCCACTTTCACCTGCCAGGGCGCCTAGAGTCATCTGACCCAGATCTTTGGCGCTGGTCATACTCATCCAGCGCCCCGCGAGTCGGAGCAGTGCTGGGCGGTTTAACCAGTTGTGCACAAAACGTGGGAAGTAGCGCATGAAGGGCAGCTTTTCCTGGAGGTAGAGGGAAACGCCTCCAGCCTGAACCGGAATCTCGGGATTGGTGACTTCACGATCTGTGACCAGCGGCAGATAAAGCGGCGCCATCAGGGCATCATGCCCCCGCGAACGCAGTGCACGAATCAGAGCATGATCGCGCAGACAACTGCCGCAGTGAAAGCTGCCCGTTCCGGGCGTGAGGTGTAGAATGCGCATGATTAGGGGGAGAATTTATTAGCGCAGGACTTGGAATTCGGCAAGAGGCCTCACCAAATATGATCATCGATGTTCGTCCTCCTTTCTCGCCAAGGTGAACCCTGAAAGACAAGGTCTTCTGAGCTCGTTTGCATGGCTCTCCCGAATGCGACATATCCTTTATTTCATCTTTGTGATCCTGATCGCCCAGCGCTCGGTGGCAGATTCATCGGATGTGGAGTTTTTTGAGAAACGTATCCGCCCTCTGTTGCTAGAGCATTGTCAGGAATGTCATGGCGAAGAGAAGCAGAAAGGCAGCCTCAGGTTAGATCATCAGATGGGCTGGCAACTCGGCGGCGATTCCGGTCCAGCTCTAGTGCCAAGAAAGGTGGATGAAAGTCTGCTGTGGAAAGCGGTTAGCTACACTGACCGCGATTTAAAAATGCCGCCCAAGAAAAAGCTCAGCGCAGAGCAGGTGGCTGATCTGAAGCAGTGGATCGAATCTGGGGCGGTAGATCCTCGTTCTGCGCCAAGTGCAAAAGGCAGGCTCGGCAGTCAGCCAAAGGTCGATGGTCGTTTTTGGTCCTTTCAATTGCCCGTGATCAAACCTGCGCCAGCCGTAAAGATGAGCGATTGGCCAGCACGGCAAATCGACCGCTATGTGTTAGCCAAGCTAGAGTCACAAGGCCTAAAGCCGGCCCCTGATGCAGCGGCAGCGACTCTTGCACGCAGACTGTCCTTTGATCTAACAGGTCTGCCGCCGAGCGATGCCTCGTCATCGATAAAGGAATCCTTCGAAAAACAAGTGGATCGTTTTCTTGAATCGCCTGCCTTTGCAGAGCGCTGGACTTCTCATTTGATGGACATGACTCGCTTTGCGGAGTCTTCAGGTGGTGGTCGATCCTTACCCTTCAAGGATGCCTGGCGCTTTCGCGATTACCTTTTGGAATCGATCCGTGATGATGTGCCGATGAATCGAATGATTCAAGAGATGATTGCAGGGGATCTAATGCCACACCAGAGCGCTGCTGAGCACCGCCGCCAACTTACAGCCACTGGTTTCCTCGCGCTAGGCCCAACCAATTACGAAGAGCAGGATAAAGGCATGTTACGCATGGACATCGTTGACGAGCAGTTGGATTCCATTGGTAAGTCATTCCTCGGCATGACGATTGGTTGCGCCCGTTGTCACGACCATAAGTTTGATCCCATCCCGACTCGCGACTATTACGCTTTGGCTGGCATTTTACGCAGCACCAAAACGCTGAAAAATTACACAGATAATGTTGCTCACTGGATTGATAGACCTTTGCCATTTGATGGTGCGCATGAAGTGGCGTTGCGGGAATTGGAGAAAAAGTCTCAGCAGTTGGAATTTCGAATTGCCAGCATAAAAGACGATCTGAGAGATGCGGGTGGATTGAATCTGCGAAAGGCCAAAAATCTCAGTTCCCGTGACCTGCCAGGGATCGTTGTGGATGACTCCGAGGCTCTGAAAGTGGGTGATTGGAAGTCATCAAGCCGTTTCCCGCCCTTTATTGGCGGCGGTTATCTGCATGATGGCAATGAGGGCAGAGGAGAGAAGACACTTTCTTTCTCGCCAAAACTGCCTGTGGCAGGTCGATATGAAGTGCGCGTGGCTTACAGTGGAGCTCGGAATAGGGCTGAACGTGTCCAGGTTTCCGTGCTTCACGCCGACGGTGAAGACTTGGTCTATTTTAAGCAAGTAAACGAGGCTCGTGAAGGCTTGAGCTTTGCCACGATCGGTACGTGGCGCTTTGAGAACAGCGGGCAGAATTTTGTCATGATCTCTAATGCTGGCGCAGAGAGTTACGTGACGGTGGATGCTGTTCAGTTTCTACCTGCGGATGCTGAGATGCCAGACATGCCGGCACAGACCGTGAGTCAGCAGGAAAAGGAACTTAAATCAAAACTAAGCACTTTAGAAAAAGAGTTGAAGGCACTGCAAAAATCCGGTCCTTCACGCCCTGAAGCCATGGCTGTGGCTGATGATGAAGTGCCCGAGGATGCTTTGATCCACATCCGTGGCAGCACGCGCAATCTTGGTGCTGCCATTCCACGTGGTTTTCTGCAAGTGGCTGTCAAAGGGCCTCTGCCAGCGATTCCAAAAAATCAAAGCGGTCGCTTGCAGTTGGCCCAATGGATCACCAGTCGAGACAATCCGCTGACAGCTCGTGTTTTAGTGAATCGGGTTTGGCATTGGCTTTTTGGTGCAGGCATCGTCCGCACCACAGATAATTTTGGCAGCACAGGTGAACTCCCGTCACATCCTGAGTTGTTGGATTATCTGGCAGTGAAATTTATGGATGAAGGCTGGTCTCTGAAAAAGCTGATTCGTGAAATGGTGCTTAGCAGGACCTATCGCCAGTCATCCAAGGTCACTGTGCAGGCTCAGCAGATGGATCCAGATAATCGATTGTTTTCTCATATGAATCGTAAACGACTGGATGCGGAGTGTCTGCGAGATGCAATGCTCATGGCTGCAGGTACGGTGAATCCTACGTTTGGCGGACTGAATGTTCCTGATGCTAAAGCTGTGGATTCGAATGATCAGAAAATTCAGAATCTCGAATATGGGTTCGCCTTTGCGGATACTCGACGCAGTGTCTATACCGCCGCTTTCCGCAACGTGCGACATCCATTGTTTGAGGTGTTTGACTTTGCGGACATCAATCAACCTATCGGCCAGCGCACGACCAGCACCGTGGCGACTCAGGCTCTTTATTTGATGAACAATCCAGAGGTGATCAATCAGGCTCGTGCCGCTGCTGATTTCGTGGTTCGCACGGGTGCTGAGGATGATGAGCGCATCAGCCTGGCTTATCAACGCTCACTGAGTCGTTTGCCGAGCCAGAAAGAACGGAAATTGACAGTCGATTACCTTCTTCATTCAGCCTCAGGCAATGACTCTGAGGCTGAGACACGAGATATTTGGGCACGCTTAATTCAGACCTTGTGGGCCACGCCTGAGTTCCGTTTGGTGAAATAGAACCGAAGATTATTTCCGGTCACTTTGACCAGCTTCACGCGTGCCTTTACCCTTGGGCATCTTCATTAAGGTGTCACCCAGGTCGGCACGGATGCTGTCAGCATATTTTAGGAGCTTACTGACGATTTCAGGATGATCTAAAGCCACGTTTTTCGATTCACTGATGTCCGTGTAGAGATCATACAATTCAGGCGCTTTCACATCTTGCTTGGCGTACTTGGCGGGAATACCGCCTGTGGCTTTGGGTTGGTTTCCAAGACTGCGATAGCTGTGAGGTAGTTGAAGCTTCCATTGACCATCTCCTGAGGTGATTGCCTGGAGCTGGTTTTGCTCATAATAGGTCGCATAATAGTCATGCGGATTTTGGGTTTCAGGATCACCGATGATTAGGGGCCAGACATTCTTGCCGTCGATGTCATGCTTGGGCAATTCAGCACCGATGGTGGCCGCAATCGTTGGCAGGATGTCGATGGTCATCAGCATCGCATTGCTGGTCGTGCCTGCGGGTATTTTTCCCGGCCAGCGCATGAGGCCACAGACTCGAGTGCCACCTTCCCATGAGGTGCCCTTACCTTCGCGCAAAAGCCCAGCCGAGCCACTGTGGTCGCCATAGCTTAACCAGGGGCCATTATCGGAACTAAAAATGATCCAGGTGTTTTCAGCGAGGCCGTTTTTATCCAGGGTGTCCAGAACTTGTCCCACAGACCAATCCACCTCCATCATGACATCGCCAAAGAGACCCTTGCCAGATTTACCTTTGAACTTCTGACTCACAAATAAAGGCACATGAACCATGCTGTGGGCGAGATACAGAAAGAAAGGTTTATCTTTGCTGCGTTGAATAAAGCTGACAGCCTTGGCCGTATAATCGGTGGTGAGATGAGTCTGATCCTCGGCGGTGATATCGTCATCAATCACTTGATCATTTTCAATCAATGGCAGCTTTGGGAAACCGCCTTTTTTCATCTCTGGATGATACGGCCACATATCGTTGGAATAGGGTAGACCGTAGTATTCATCAAAGCCATGCTTGGTCGGCAGGAACTGTGGCAGATGTCCCAGATGCCATTTACCCACCGCAGCGGTGGCGTAACCTTTTTGCTTCACGACTTCGGCTAGCGTCATTTCATCATCGTGAATGCCCATTTTGGAGTTCGGTCCAAGTGCGCCATGAATGCCGACTCGATTGGGATAACAACCTGTCAGCAGCGCAGTTCGTGAAGCTGAACAAACGGCCTGAGCAACATGGAAGTTGGTGAACTTACGGCCTTCTTTAGCCAGTCGATCAATGTTTGGCGTCAGATTGCCTGGAGACCCAAAACAGCCAACGTCAGCATACCCCATGTCATCCATAAAAATGACAACGATGTTAGGCTTGAGGTTCTCGGCTGAGAGGAAGCCACGCAGGCAAAGTAGGCAGAAAATAGTTCGAATGAAACGCATCAGGTGTATCCAACGAAATGAAGGACTCCATTATGTCATTCAAGTAATGAACTATTATTTCGCTAGGCGCTAAGTAATAGGTCCTTTTAATCACCACGGCACAAGCGTGTTTTGCATGAAGTCTATTACTTAACTAAGGTGCTTGCCGTTCTGTGAATGTCCGGATGAAAGGGAGGCTCGGCAGTCTATTGTTGTGGTCTTATGACGTGGTTACATATAGGCCTTTTAATATTGGGAAATGTCGTTATAAAATCTCATGCACGACTTGACTGCTGATCCTACGCTTATGCCACCTGTGCCACTGCTTGCTGTTCGTGGGCTGAGACGGCACTTTGGTAGCATGCCAGCGGTAGATGGCGTAGATCTCAATGTGTATTCTGGTGAGATTTACGGCTTCCTGGGTATCAATGGGGCAGGGAAGACTACGACCATTCGTACGCTCATGGGTATTATCGCCGCTGAGGCTGGGACGATCACGCTCATGGGCGAGACGACTCACCGCGCGACGGTGAAACAGAAGCGCAGGATCGGGTATGTCTCTCAGGAACAGAATTTTTATACATGGATGTCATGCCGCACGCTTGGCCGCTTTGTGCGCTCCTTTTACCCGACATGGGATCAGCGTGAGTTTGATCGTTTGTTGGCCGTCTTTAGCATCCCAGAAAAACGCCGTGTGTCTCATCTCTCTGGCGGCATGAGAGCAAAGTTGGCATTGGCTCTCGCCTTGGCACCCAAACCGGACCTTCTCATTCTTGATGAACCCACCGCTGGATTAGATCCCGTGGCTCGGCGTGAGTTCATGGACATCATTGTTGAAGAGGCACGCGAACATCAGCGCACCACTTTCTTCTCCTCACATCTCATTGATGAAGTGGAGCGCTGTGCTGACCGCATTGGCATCCTGCATGCAGGAAGGATGCGCTTTGAAGGCAGGCTGGAAGAGCTTCGAGGCCAAGTAAGGCGTCTCATCCTCCCGAAAACGGATGAGCCACAAGGGCTGCCTCCAGGTTTTCAAATTTGGCAGGAGCGGTCAAATGATGCCGCACTCGAACGCGTGGTACAGGCTCCTCAAGAGGCATGGGCTAGCTTCAGCCTGCCAGAAGGTGCCGAAGTCAAACATCTCGGCCTGGAAGAGATTTTCATCGCTTGTGTCAGCACTCGGAGGTCACTCGCATGATTCGTGGCCTCTTCACCAAAGAACTGCGGCAACACGGCGGCCTTTTCTTCTTTGCCCTGATCCTCCTCGCTATCGGCATGGAGATGATGATTCGCATGAATCTGCTGGTGCGCTCGGGCGGCAGTGCCTTTGCGCTGATGAACATGATGCTGTGGGTGCTCTTTCCTCTGCTCACACTTATTCTGGCCAATGCACTTATCGCCGCTGAGTTTAGGCAGCGCACGCAGTTGTTTTTAGAGGCACTGCCTTTACCACGCTGGCTGATGCTGACAGTGAAGTATCTGCTCGGTCTCACCATGGCTCTACTCAGTGTAGTGGTCCTGCTAGTGCTGTCCTGGATAGTGGGTGTGGAGACGGATGCGATAACGAGGCGCTTCGCGCTGTTGTTAATCATTAAGGCCTCAGCTTGGGCTGCTTTTTGTTGGGCCGTCTGCTTCAGTATGGCTTTTCTGGGGCGTTATCGAGTCATCGCTTCTGTGACTTTGGTGGGTGGCCTTATTTCTGCCCAGCAATGGTTAGGCATGAAGGTGAACCGCTTTGGTCCCTTTGAACTCATCGGTGATCAGTTTGCCTATGAGCGCAGCACACTGCCGATAACGGAACTGCTCATCACGTTAGCTCTCATCGTTGTCGTAACGGCTTTTGGCTTCATGCTCGGTCTCGTGCGTGATGCCACGCTAGCCACCATGCTTTCAGAGAAAATGTCTGCTCGTGAGCGGGCCACATTTATCATCCTCACACTGGTCGCCCTCATGATGATCGGTCATGTCAAAGAGCAGCATGAGAATACGGATCCATTGAGTCTGCCAGGCTCTATCGACATTGATAATGGTGTCGTTACCATCTCAGCCGCCGCAGCCGTGAATGAGCCGACAGACTTAGAGAAAGCGGCACTCAAAGCACATGCCAGTGCTGCTGACGCACTGCTGAAGGAGGTCGCTACCTATCTCCGGACGCCAAAGCTGCCGCCACTCTTCCTAGTGCATCGGCGTGACCTCGAAAAAGGTGAGATTGAGAATGGCGACCTCGACTCACGTCAAGGCACGTTGCTGCGTTTGAATTTGCTGATTACACCCACAGATGACCATAAATTGCAAACAGAGATCCTTTATCACCACTTGGGTGCTCATCAGCACTTTCGCAAGCATCTTAAAGATACACGCTGGGTGCTGCGCGGTTTTTCCGCTTGGTGGCCGCAGCGGGGTCGCGCGCTTTCAGCGCCATCGGCAACTCTAGTCAGCTTAACTCCTACCGGCGATGATTTGCGGAAGTGGCTGACTTTTGAAGAAGGGCAGGATGAACGGGACGCCGCTGACTATGCCGCCTTTTGCATTCACACCCTGAGCCAAGCTGGACCGAATGCTCAGCAGCAGTTTTTGAGCAGTGCTCTCGGTTCAACCTATTCACACGATGGGCGTGGCAGCCTGCGTGACCTCTTTCAACCGCTGACTCAGCTGCTCAATGAAGCTACTAGCTGGACTCTCGATGAGCTAGCCAAGCGCGCTAATAGTCAACTCAAAGCTAAGGAGGTGGAGCCATGAACCCCATACTGCTGATCAAAGAATTCTATAGCCTCAGGCTCACCTTCTTCATCTGCCTTGGGCTCACTGTTTTTTATACAGGCTACATTTTCATAACAGACTTTCCTGACATGCAGAAAGAGTCTGATAATTCGGGAGCCATGGAGACGGTCATCCTCTATGGCATGCTTATCGGTGCGCGGGCACTGTCACAAGAGCGTGAAGAAGAAACGCAGAGCTTCCTTGATGGTCTGCCTATTAGCCGAAGCGCTATTTTTTGGCATAAAGCACTGGCTGCATGGCTTATACTTGCCGCGTGTCTGGTTGTTGAAGTTGTAGGCGAACTCATTCTGCAAATGCCTTCAAGGACCTCTGTGAGTGAGGTCACACCGTGGTCTCTCTATCCCTTAGAATTCACACTGGTCATGCTCTTCGGCATCATGGTGATAGGTCTTTCTATGCTAGCCTCTTTTGTGCGAGGTCACTTCCCCTTGATTGCTGGGTTGGTCATCTGGTCCTTCATTTGGCTGCGCTCACAAGGTGGCGACTTGGCGGCATGGTTAAATAGTCAGCTATTCTTCAAAGACGCCTCCGAAGTGACGATGAAGACACTGCTAGGTCACGGCGGCATCGCCATCATCGCCTTACTGCTGTCATGGTTATTCTTTCAGTGGCGAGATTGTCGCGTGAGCATCCAGCTGGCACATTTTGCAGACTCACGTTACTACAGCTGGCTTGGCTGGCCGCTGCGCTGCTGCGCTCTTGTAGTGTGGGTTTTTGCGCTCAAAGACGTGAGTAATGAAGACGAAAATAAATCTCACGATGCGCCAGAGATCATTGCAGCTGGTGAAAAGAAAGCTACGACATCGAAGGCTAGCTTTGTTGGCTTTGCCAATCACCGCACGGACAACTATGAAGTGGTCTTTCGCCAGTCCCAGAGAGAAAAGATGCAACCGCTTTTCAGTGGCATGGATCAGGTGCATGAGCAAGTGGCCACGTTTTTCCAGCACCCGCCTAGTCGAGATGCACCCATCGTACTCGACGTGGCAAGCATCGTCGCGCGCCACGCTGCCGGTCAGACGAACTGGAAGAAAATCCGCTTACCTTTGAATAAGGATGTGAGTCGAGACGAATTCTACAGCATCCTCCGACATGAGACGGGCCACGTCTTTATTGAAGAGCTAAGTCAGGGGGCGGCCACGGCATACTTTCAGCACATGCGTGCTTTTCATGAAGGTGTCGCCACAACAGTCCAGCTCTCAGATCTAGGCAAGTATAGTGCCGAACAGAGGCTCAAGTATGAACGCTCCGCAGCACTTGCATATGAGCGTGGTAGAATCAGCATCGAGCTGTTGTGTGATAATGATGCCTTATGTGAAAAGCGTGACCCGAACGTTGTCTATCCGCTTGGTCTTATCTTTGCAGATGCCTTACTCGAAGTGGGTGGTCCTGAGTTACCTAAAAACGTGCTAACGAACCTGCGTCAAAACCCGCCAACGCCTGGGGCCGATACCGCCACTCTTTGGCGTCATGTCTTGCAGGCTAGCGGCACCTCGCTTGATCATATCCTTTCAGCTTATGCGACACGATTAAAGGCACTCAAAGAGCGTGAGAAGAGTTTCATCGGCAAACATCCAATGATCACCTCCGACCTAAAGGAGGAGGCCGAACACCTCATCCTTCGCCCGAAACGTCCAGTTACGACTCCTATCGACACAAAGATCATCTGTGCCATCGAGAACGACCTTGGCATCGCTACCGAGTTGCAATACATCTTTCCTGAAAAAGACGGTAGCTTCCGCATCCCACTCGCGGCCAAAAAGGACGGTAAACTTCGCTACATGATTGGCTGGTCTTCTCCACTGCTCGCGCTTCCGGTCTTTGAGTCTTGGGCTGAATGGTGATGATGGTGCCTTACTTTTTAACTACCTGATAGCTATCTTTGCTGTCTTTGATGACCCAGCCTGCGGCGTCTAATTCTTTGCGGGCCACATCTGCGGCAGGCCAGTCCTTGGCTAGTTTGGCCTGCCAGCGTGCTTCGGCGAGGGCGATGATTTCGGCTGGGATTTCGACTTCTTCAGCTTCAGCTGGGATGTTTAATCCCAGAGCTTTGAGCATGAAATGTAGCCCGCTCCAGGCTTGCTGGGCTTGTTCAGCTGTGAGGGTGGAAGGTTTGGTTTTGTTGATCGTGGCGAATATGGCACCCAAGGCACCTGGCACATTCAGGTCGCTATTCAGTGTGTCCCAAGCTTCCTGGAACGGACCAGGAATTAAAGTGTTATTCTTGGCAGCGTCACCAAGGGCTTTGGCAAACTTGGCCAGCTTCTGTAGGGCCTGACGGGCTGCATCCAGGGAATGGAAGGTGAAATTGAGTGGCGCGCTGTAATAGCCACTGATCAGCACATAACGCACTTCAGCGGGGGAATAACCACGCTTCTGCAGATCTTCCAAAGTGTAGAGATTGCCCAAGCTTTTGCTCATTTTTCCGCCATCCACCATGAGATGAGTGACATGGAACCAATGGTGCGCAAATTTGCCATGAGTCGCGCAACAGCTCTGGGCGATCTCATTTTCATGATGGGGGAAAATGAGATCCACACCGCCACTGTGTACATCAAAATCTTCGCCTAAATACTCAAGCGCCATGGCACTGCATTCCAGATGCCAGCCAGGGCGACCTTCCCCCCAAGGGCTAGGCCAGAAGTTCTCGCCATCCTCAGGTTTTCGGGCCTTCCAGAGGGCAAAGTCAGCGAGCGAATCTTTGCTATACTCGTCACTGTCAGTCGCATTTGAGGCCACCGTGGCTCCGAGACGTAGCTCTCGATCTTCCAAGTGGGAAAGACGCCCATAATCAGCAAAAGATGACACCTTGAAATAAACACTGCCGTCGCCTGTGGTGTAGGCATGACCACGCTTGACCAGTGTCTCGATCATACGAACCTGATGGGGGATATGCGTGACGGCACTGGGTTCAACATGCGGAGGCAATAGATTTAAAGCGGTGCAATCCGCGTGAAATTTCCCTGTCCAATAGCGGGTGAAGTCGGCCAGTGATTGGCCAGCTTTTTGGGAGTCTCGGATTGTCTTGTCGTCCACGTCAGTGAGGTTGCGCACATGCAGCGTGGGCAATCCACCCATCTCCAGCGTCCGGCGGAAGACATCCTGAGCAACGAAAGTTCGAAAATTCCCAATGTGGGCTGGTCCATAAACAGTCGGTCCGCAGCAGTAAAAACGCAGCGTTTTGCCGTCCAGCGGCGTCAATGCTCGGGGTTCGCGGGTCAGGGTATCGTGGAGAATCAGTGCCATGGGGATGCGAAGATGGCGGAAGTCTGGCTGGGAGCAAGAGGAGAGCGCTTTTTCAGCTTTTCTTCGTTAGCTGTAGGCATCTCTGTCGATTTCTCTGCCTGCATCACAGAAATGTCGTGCATCTAGCCACCGTTACATAGCATCTTCACTACTCATGAAACCTCTCCTTGTTTTACTTACCTTGGCTTTTGGTGCCCACGCGGCTGAACCTATCACGATCAAACTCTGGCCCCAAGGTGCCCCTGAATTACCCGGTGTCAAAATTGGCCCAGAAGAAGTGATTCAAAAAAATGATGGCATTAAACGAGTGACGAACGTCACCGATCCCACGCTAACAATCTATAAACCCGCAAACGCGAATGGCACCTCCGTCATCGTCTGTCCTGGTGGTGGTTACAGCATCCTCGCCATTGAGCATGAAGGCACGCAAGTCTGTGAATACCTCAATACCTTGGGCGTTACTGCTGTGCTGCTGAAATATCGTGTGCCAAGGCGTGATCCGATGAATCCAAGCCGAGAGCCCATTCAAGATGCACAACGAGCGATGGGCATTCTTCGTCATCGCGCTGCGGAGTTTGGATTAAAGGCTGACCGCATCGGCATTCTTGGTTTTTCAGCAGGCGGGCACCTCACAGTCATGACCAGCTTGCATGCCAATGATCGGACCTACCCTCAGGACCCTGCGTTGGATATTCCGGACGCGACACCCAATTTTTCAATTCCCGTTTATCCAGCCTATCTCGTTAGCAAGGAGGATACCTTCGCGTTGCTCCCAGAAATCAAAGTCACTGAGAAATCACCGCCCATGTGCCTCATTCATGCTCATGATGATAAAGGTGTGACCAGTTCTAGCTCCAGCGCTCTGCTTTATCTCGAATACAAAAAACTCAATCTACCTGCTGAACTCCACATTTATGCCAAAGGTGGCCACGGTTTCGGCATGAAGCAGAGTGGACTTCCCACGGCCACTTGGTCCATCCGCGTTGGCGAGTGGATGAGGGCCATGGGGTGGTTTGAGCCATAATCGTTTGTTTGCGATTTTATTAGAACGTCATTTTGATGCCAGCTACAAAACCACGGCCACCGAGGGGGGCGCGGTCTTTGAGGAATGAAGTGTGTTCACGAGCTTCGGCATCCGTCAAATTGACGCCTTTCAGGTAAACATCAGTGGTGATGGGGCCGCGACTGAGGGTGTAGGAGATGGCTGCATTAACGAGGAAATAGCTATCTGTTGGTAACTCCGCAGCGGAGATGCGATCTTGAGGCGCTGCATAGACTCCTTCTAAGCGAATGCCCAAGGGGCCACGTTGATAGGCTAGGGCTGTGCTCAAATGAAAAGGAGGAATGCGGGGCAGGGGGGCACCTGTGATACGGTCTCTGGCACGCACGGCGTCAGCTTTGAACTCCAGGTCCAGATTACTTTGATCGGCTGCTGCTGGCTTATCCGTAACGGGATGCAGCAGATGGAATGTGGTCTCTAGCTCTGCGCCCAGGAATTCGGCTTCCGTCGAGCGAAACTCCATGACAGGGAAACCTGAGCCTGGATCAACGCCACCCGTTGGAAACAGTCCGATGAAGTTGTTGAAGTGATTGTAGTAGCCGCCCACGCTGCCGGTGACCCAGCCAGTACGCTTACGCACGTTGAGATCAATGCCAAGAGACTTCTCAGTGGACAGACCTGAGTTTCCTAACTCATAAACGCCAGTGGCGATGTGTGCCCCATTGGCAAAGAGTTCCTGGTAATTTGGGGCACGCTCAGAATACGTCGCAGTGAGTGCGATGGCGTAGTCATCGGTAGGATTGTAGATGGCTCCGAGAGATCCGCTGAAGTTGTCAAAGGCGCGTGATTCGCCTGGGCTAAAATTGGGGTTATCCGAGTCCTGTGACTCGACCGAGATATGGTCGTAACGTCCGCCCATTTGTAAACTTAGTGCGCCGAATTTGCGTTCTTCAAAGATAAAAGCGCTGTTTGAGGCAGTGATCACGGTTGGCAGGAAGGCCTCTTCGCCATTCGCGGAGAAATGACTGCGGTCAGACTGGAAGCCAACTACACCTTCAAATCCGGCAATCTTTTCATGCTTCACTTCGATTCGGCCATCAAAGCCTTCGTTAGTAAAGACGGTGCCGACTTCCGCTCCCTCAAATTCCGTGTGCTCATAATCAGACCAAGCAAAGCGATAGTTGATTTCTTTGATCAGAGGCAGTGGGTCAAAGAAGGCTCCACGAACATCTAGTCGGAGTTGCTCCATATCAATCGTGATGCCCTCTTCAGCAGGCGACGCATAATTGGTGTGGTAGCCGGTGAGTGAGGCTCCGATGTAGCCTTTATCCCAGATGTAACTTAGACCTCCACTCATGCCTTCAGCGCGCAGATTGCTACTAGGTAGGCGGCCTTCAGACCCTGCTTCACCGGTTTGTTTGCGGTATTCATCGGAAAGGGAATTCCCCGGGATATCCAGATCTTCTGTCGCACGAGTAAACGTTTCAAAGTGGAAGGCGACAGGACCTTTGCCGCCTTCGACCATGAGATTGGCGCTGTAGCCATGATCAACCGAAGAATAGCTGCTGCCAAGACTGCCGCTGATTGTGTCCATGCGCTCTGTTGGGATTCGATTGTCCACCGCATTCACGACACCACCAATAGCGTTTGAACCATAGAGCAGCGTCGCTGGGCCACGCACGATTTCGATCGAAGTCAGATTCGAAACGTCAAAACTCACAGCGTGATCCACACTAGCACCCGAGGCGTCGATGGTATTGAGACCATTCTGTAAGATGCGAATGCGATCTCCATCAAGGCCACGAATGATCGGGCGGCTAGAAACAGGTCCAAAATAACTACCACTGACGCCCGGTTGTCTTGAGAGCGTTTGTCCCAGTGTGGGTTCGAGAGATTGCTGAAGTTTCTTGCCCGTAAGCACAGAGACTGCTTGGGCCTGTTCGAACAAGGTGTGTCCAAGTGGTGCTGTAACAACGATCTCGTCCAAAACTTCCGATTTAGTCGGCGCAGGAGACTCACTGGCTTTTTTTAGAGTCGCCGTGGCCTCTTGTGCCATTAAGGGATTCAGCAGGAAGCTTGAGAGTAAAATGGAGGCGAAGATTTTGGGTTTCATGGGCATGGCTCTTTAGTGCACTTTGATTGCATTAGTAGTAAATGTGCAATAATGCAATTGTTTTGCATGAAAAAATCAATCACCTGACGTATCTCTGAGTAACTTCCCTTTCCCATGCCCCACCAAACTCTACGAACCTTCGCTTTCGCAGCCTGCTTAGCCCCGCTCAGCTTATGGTCGCAGCCTTTAAAAGTGGCGTCACTGCATCCACTGCTTGCTGATCTTGCAATACAAGTCTGGGGTCATCAGGTTACGTTTATCGAGATCATGAAACCAGGCGGGGATATTCATCACTTTGAACCTGCGGCTAAAGATCTGGCGGCGATGCGCGGGGCTCGTCTTGTTCTCGCTTCGGGTAAGGAGCTGGAAAGCTATCTACCCAAGCTGCGTGATAGCCTTGGCACTGGTATTCAGATCATTGAAGTGGGGGAAAAGATCCCCTCCATCCCATCGACCTGCAATCACGACCACGAAGGGGAATCAGCGGAGGAGCATCATCATGGAGCTGATCCACATTGGTGGCACAGTGCCGAGAACATGAAGCGAGCTGCACGCAGTCTAGCTGAAGCCTTTTCAGCAGCGTCTCCTGAAAACAAGGCCAGCTATGAAGCCGGAGCTAAGGCTGCATCCAAACGTTTCGGTGAGCTGAAGTCTTGGGCGCAAAAACAAATCGCCTCCATTCCAAGAGGTCAGCGTCAACTGGTGACGGCTCATGCTGCCTTTGGTTATTTCTGCAAAGAGTATGGTTTTGAGCCCCTGTCAGTCTTAGGGGTGGGTAGAGCGGATGATGTTTCGACCAAGCAAATCGCCCAGACCATCCAGACGATTCGTGAAAACAAGATCGCCGCCGTATTCCCTGAAGATCAGGCCAATCCTAAGGTGCTGGAGGAAATTGTCCGTAGCACCGGAGTGAAGATGGGAACAGCGCTGATCGCTGATGGCACGGCCAAGGAGGCGCATACCTTTGAAAGCATGTTTAGCAGCAATGTCCGCGCTATCGTGAGTGTGCTTGGGACGAAGTAAACTCAACCGTATTTTACAGGCATAGACCCCTGCTGCGCAGATTTTAAACACGCATCCAATGTCTTCTGCGTTAACAGCGAGATTCGCGGCCAATGTGGATCGATCTTTTGAGAAAGAACATGCTTAGAGAAATCTTCAAACAGCTGACTCTCCTGAGAACCTGAAGCGTTGTTGCTAGGCTCTGGAAGGGATTCAGTCTGTTGACCTGCATGCATGTCAGCTCGACAACCATCAACGACGAAGTTGGATCGCGTGAGACTGTATTGGACTTTATCACCGGAGAAAGGAAGGACGAAGTCGGAGACCTGTAGCAAAGCGTTTTCACCACTGACGATGGCCCACTGAGCATGAGCGGCGGTGAAGCAGCAATGGAAGCTGGCTGAGGCACCATTGGCAAAGGTGAGTGTGCCCGAGAAAGCTAAAGGCACAGATGGTCCGTTCATCGCTGTCTCTGTCTCTGAGTGAATCCTTCCGGTCACTAGGACTGGGGATTCTTCATTCATGGCCCAGAGAGTGAAGCGCAAGCAATACCAGCCCAAGTCACCCAGACATCCAAGTGGCTCCAGCTCTGATTGGGCGCGGATGTTCTCTTTCTGAAAGGCAGCATCAGCCTTGAAACTAAACTGTGTGGCGATGTGCCGCACGGCGCCGACCTCTTGATCCATGACTTGCCGAAGATGTTTCAAGCGCTGACCATGCATGAACATGACGCCATCCATGAATTGCACATGATTTTCTTCACAAGCGGCAAGGATTTCAGCCACTTCTTGGGCATTGCAACCGACCGGTTTTTCGACCAAGACATGTTTACCTGCCTTCGCTGCCTTGATGACCCACTCTTTGCGTAAGCCTGTCGGCAGTGGGATGTAAACGGCGTCAATATCAGCACGTGCCAGCAGGGCTTCGTAGCTCCCTATAGCCTCAGGAACCACTTCATGAGGAGCGCTGACTTGGCATTCATTGATGAAGGCTTTAGCTCTTTGAAGATCACGGCTGGCAACAGCCACGAGACTGGCATTTTCAGCATCACGAATGGATTGCCAATTTTTCCGGGCAATGAACGCGGCACCCAAGATACCCCAACGGCAGATGGTTTGATTCATGATTTATTCGCGTGATCCTGGGGTGATTTTAAGTTCCACGGATTTGCCCTCTCTCAATACCGTGATGGTCGTCTCTTTACCGATTTTAAGTTCCCCCATGAGACTGGTGTAATCATAGATGTTGAGCACATCCTTACCGCCTAGTTTAACAATGATATCACCGCCTTTGAGGCCTGCTTTGCCGGCCGGACCAATGGCTGATACGCCACTGAGCTTTACCCCTTTGATGTCGCCTTGAGCATAGTCAGGGATGGTGCCAAGATAGGCTCTCATGCCTCCGCGAGTGTTCTGGTTTTTTGGGGCTTCCATGGCCACATACTCAGGATTGGTGTCAGAGGTGGCGATGCTCCGTGCCAGTAACCCCATCAGTTTCGTGATCTTAGCAGCATTTTCGTAGTCGATCTTTTCCGCAGTGTCACTAGGCATGTGGTAGTCGGCATGACTGCCGGTGAAGGCATTTAAGGTAGGGATGCCGCGCAGATAAAAGGTGGTGCTGTCAGTTGGTAGATGGGCATCATTTTGAGTGGTGATCGGCAGGCCGATGGGAGCATTGCGCTTTTCTATTTCCTTCGGCCACCAGGTGCTAGAGCCGACGCCTTGAAGCACCAGTGTTTTTTGGAAACGACCGATCATGTCCATATTCAGGCAGGCCGCAAACATGCCTGTGAGTTTGCCACTGGGATCACCCCGGAACATTTTGGCCAGTGACTCCACGTAATGATTGCTGCCCAACAGTCCGAGTTCTTCACCTGACCAGGCAGCAAAGATGACATCTCGTGTCATCTTGATTTTTCCCTGTTTTTTTTGGTCTGCTAGCCATTGAGCGATCTCGATCACGCCAGCAACTCCGCTCGCGTTGTCATCAGCTCCATGGTGGATACGGTCCAGTTCATCTCCCTTGGCCCGTGAATTACTTCCACCTTTGCTGCCTAAATGATCCACGTGAGCACAGACAATCAGTGGTGCGACATGTGGATCAGGTTTATCCTTCGCGGGCAAGACACCCAGCACATTGCGTCCCATTTTTTTCTCCTGTTTGATATCGATCACCGCGCCCAGCTTCAATCCTGTGCAGTCGATGCCGCCCATGAGATCGCCTGTATCCAGCTTGTCTTGCAGCTCTTTGAGGCTCTTACCAGCACTTTTCAGCAGGCGATTGGCCACAGCATCCGTCACGCTGATGGCAGCGATTCCAGAACTGGCCAATGAGGCATCAAAAGCCATCGGCACCAGTTGTTCGACGACCTTGCTATTGGGACCACTGGCAATGATCAAGCCACGCGCTCCTTTCTGGCGAGCCACCAGCGCCTTGTGCCGTAGGCTTGCATAGCGGGTCAATTCATTGCGCCTATCCTGATTCATTCCTTCCGGTAAATAGCGCAGCACGAGCACCCATTTATCTTTCACCTCAAGATGCGCGTAGCTGCTGTAGGGTTCCAGCTTTTTACCGTCTTTATCCGTGGCCTCATCAGGGGTTTCCACGCCATAGCCAGCAAAGACAATGCCGCTTTCAGCGACTTTTCCCAACTGTGAGAAGGACAATGGACGCCAATCTTTATCAGCCGTTAAAGCTTCACCTTGCAGGCTTAAACGGTTGCCATCTCCAAGGGCCACACCTGCGGTGAATTCAAAGGGTTCGAACCAGCCTTCATCACCATACTCTTGAAGGCCGAGTCCTTTGAAGACATCCGCGACATATTGAGTGGCCAGCTTTTCTCCCGGAGTGCCAGTTAGACGCCCATCAAGCTGATCGCTGGCGAGATAGGTGACATGTTGACGAAGATCCGCAGGATTGATATCTGCCTTTGTCGTAGCCACATCAGGGGCTGGTGAGATCTTGGTTTCCTTCGCGGTTGTCACAAGACCCAACGCAGCTCGCGCATGATCATGATCCCAATCAGCCATGAAGATTTGGCTTTGTGTATTGGCTGTGCGACCACTGGTCCAGGAAAGTTTTTTACCGTCTGGCGTAAAGACCGGCAGCCCATCAAAGCCATCCGTCGTGGTGACGCGCACAGGCTCATGCTTGCCAGCAGTATCGACGATGTAGAGCTCGAAGTTGGCAAAGCCATTCAAGTTGGTCGTAAAGATCAAATACTCACCACTGGGATGAAAGTAAGGTGCCCAACTCATCGCGCCGAGCTTGGTGGCAGCCTTGGCATCACTGCCATCGGACTTCATCGTCCAGATTTCGGCCACATCCCCCTTTGGCGTGAATCTGCGCCAGCAAATCTGCTGACCATCCGCGCTAAAGAAGGGGCCGCCATCGTAGCCGGGTGTGTTCGTGAGTTGCTTCACATTCGATCCATCAGCATCGCTGATGTAGATCTCCATGAAATACTGTTTATCGATCTTTAAGCGCTCAGCGTCTTCTGGGCTTAACTGCTTTCCATAGGCCGAGCGATTGCTGGCAAAGACCAGCTTCTTGCCATCTGGGGACCAGCCGCCTTCTGCGTCGTAGCCACGTGTCTGCGTCAGGTTTTTCAGGGACTTGTCTTCTAGGCTGTATTCCCAGATATCGTAATGCTCATCATAGTCCCAGGAGTATTTTCGCACACGGCTTGTCTCCCGTTCCTTGTATTCGGCGTCTTGTAGTTCCTTCGATTTTGGATCGGTGTGAGTACTGGAAAAGAGCACCCGTTTGCCATCCGGATGAATCCAGGCGCAGCTTGTTTTTCCCATGCCTGGAGAGATCCGCTCCTGATCGCCTGTCTCCAGGTCCATGAGGTAGATTTGATAAAACGGATTTCCAGGCTCGCGCTCAGACTGAAAGATCATCTTTGTCCCATCCGCACTGAAATACCCTTCTCCAGCTCGCCGTCCCTCAAAGGTGAGTTGGCGGATATTCGTCAAATAATCCGCTTCCGTTTGGGCAAGCGCAGCGGTGGTGGTCAGGCAAAGAAAAGCAAAGAGTCGCATGGAGATCACAAAACATACGCAGCAAGAAGGAACTTGCAGTCAAGAGTCTCAGACAAAAACGGAATCTCGGTTATGCGTTCAACCTACTTTTGAATGAAGCTGCCGCGATGTTCGTCACGCAGGAGATTTTTTTGGACTTTGCCCATGGTGTTTCGGGGGAGTTCCTTCACGACCACGACTTTCTTGGGCACCTTGAAGTTGGCAATTTTGGTTTTGAGAAAGCTTTGAATGGCAAAAGTATCTAGAATGGCTCCTGCTTTAGCCACAACAACAGCGACGCCCACTTCGCCAAAATCGGGATGAGGCACGCCGACGACGGCGCTTTCTTCGACACCGGTTATGTCGTCGATAAAGCCTTCGATCTCCTTGGGATAGACGTTAAAACCGCCAGAGATGATGAGGTCCTTTCCGCGGCCAACGATCGAGACGTAATCGTCAGGCACCTGCACTCCAGCGGATTCGCCACCGAGTCGGCCCATGTCTCCTGTGCGGAACCACCCGTCTGTGGTGAACTCTTCTTTGGTCTTTTCGGGCATTTCCCAGTAGCCTTTGAATATGTTCGGGCCTTTGACTTCGATCAGGCCAATCTCGCCAACTTGGCAGGGCTGACCATCTTCACCCGTGATACGAATGGAGACGCCAGGCAAGGGCTTGCCAACAGTGCCCCCGAAGCGGGTGCCATCCTGCTCGTGGTAAGGATTGGAGGCTAACATACCTGTCTCGCTCATGCCATAGCGCTCGAGAATCGTGTGACCTGTGCGTTCTTTGAATTCCAAAAAGGTTTCCAATAGCAGTGGCGCCGAGCCAGAGACAAAGAGGCGGATGGTCCGGCAGACTTCTTGGGTGAAGTCAGTCTCTGTAAGAAGTCGTACATAAAACGTCGGCACGCCCATCATGATCGTGGCCTTGGGCAGGCAACGCAGGGCGGCTTTTGCATCAAACTTGGGTAGCCAGATCATTTTGGCACCTGCCAGCATGGCCCCATTGACGCCAACAAACAGGCCATGAATGTGGAAAATAGGCAGCATGTGAAGCAGGACATCATCGCTCCTCCAGCCCCAGTAGTGGCGCAGTGTGCTGGCATTTGAACTCAGATTGCCGTGACTAAGCATGGCCCCTTTACTGCGACCAGTGGTGCCTGAGGTGTAGAGGATGGAGGCAAGGGCATCATCGCTCACCTCAACCGTTGTAAACTGCCCATCAAAGCCAGCGGAAGCCTGCATGAGCGAGCCTGTGCCATCTTCATCCAACGTCACCACATGGGCCACGTGATTGGCTGAAGCAATGGGTGTGATCCAGTCAAGATTCTTGCTGGGACAGACCACCACGGAAGGCGTGGCATTGCCAAAGAAATAGTCCAGCTCGGCATCACGATAGGCGGTATTCAGCGGCAGAAACACCATGCCGGCACGAAGGCTGGCCAAGTAGAGCATGAGTCCCTCAGGCGATTTTTCAATCGGGGCTGCAACGCGGGAGCCTAGCGGAAGTTCCAGGGAGGCTAGCCACTGAGCGATGCGCGCAGCTCCGCTTTCGATTTCGCCCCAAGAACGATCTCGGCCCTCTGGGATCTCTAGGCAGATGCTGTCGCGGTTTTCTGGAAAGCTGGCTTCGAGTAGGGAGTATAGATTCATGCTGGAATTATCAATTTCACGATAAAGAACACCACTGATGGGCCAAGCAAGCAGCCCAGGCCTGTGTAAAATGTAGCTGTCATGG
Organism: Verrucomicrobiaceae bacterium; assembly: GCA_027489965.1. Taxonomy (GTDB): domain Bacteria; phylum Verrucomicrobiota; class Verrucomicrobiia; order Verrucomicrobiales; family Verrucomicrobiaceae; genus Prosthecobacter. The sequence goes on along the minus strand of JAIXZA010000077.1, from coordinate 705 downwards.
CACCATAGGGGACGAGCTTGGGATCAGTGGCTGCCAGACCTGCCATGACACCGCTATTGGTTCCCATCAGACCGCCAAAGATCATGGCCGCGCGTGGATTGTCTAGCCCGATGGATTTGGCTAAAAAGGGTGTCAATGTCATGACGAGAATCGCTTTCACTAGACCGGCGGCGACGCTTAGCGCTACGACCTCGGAGCTGGCTCCGAGGCCTGCGCCGGTGACTGGACCGACGATGTAAGTCGCAGCACCGCCACCAATGGTGGTGATGCTGACTGCATCCCGGTAACCAAAAGCATAGGCCACAATGCCACCCGCCGCAAAAGAGACAAAAATGCCAGTAAAAAGGGACAGGACTCCCATAAGACCGCCTTCACGCAGTTCCGTCATGCGCACGCCAAAGGCGGTGGCGACGATGGCCAGATCCCGTAGCATGGCACCGCCCATCAGGCCCATGCCCGAAAGCATTGGCACATCAGCGATGCCTTGTTTGCCACCCGTGAAGATACCGCCAATGTAAGCTAAGATAAGGCCGATTAAAATGGCGATGGCAGAGCCATGGATGCGACCTTTCGTGACGTGTTCAGATAGCGTGTAAGAGATCCACATGGTCACGCCGACAACGGCAAAAGCCGTCACGAGTGAATAACTGGTGAGGACTTTTTCGACTGGCAAAAGCAGGTCTGTCATTGTCTAGGATTCCTCCT
>JAIXZA010000131.1 GCA_027489965.1 Verrucomicrobiaceae bacterium | reverse complement strand
TGACCTTCTCGGCCTCCATGAAAGGTTGGAGATACGCAACGGATTGTTTCATTACGCGGGCGCTTTGGACGACCTGAGGTAGGAACATTTTACCCGCACCAAAGAGATCTCCGACGACGCTCATGCCGTCCATGAGTGGGCCTTCGATGACGAGCAGAGGCTTGCCTAGCTTATCCAGCGCTTCCTGAGTGTCTGTATTGATGAAGTCGGTGATGCCACGAAGCAGTGCGTGCTCCAGACGTTTTTCGACAGGTGCATCACGCCAGGCGAGATCGGCTTCGATCTTCTTGCCGCCGCCTTGGCCTTTGAATTGCTCGGCGAAATCGACCAGGATTTCCGTGGCGTCAGGACGGCGATTCAGAATGACATCTTCGACCTTTTCCAGCAGGTCCTTGGGGATGTCTTCATAGACCTCTAACATGCCGGCATTGACGATGCCCATGTCCATGCCTGCCTTGATCGCGTAGTAAAGGAAGACGCTGTGCATGGCTTCACGCACTTTGTTATTGCCACGGAAGCTGAAGCTGATGTTGCTGACGCCGCCGCTGACTTTTGCACCGGGGAGGTTCTCTTTGATCCAGCGCGTGGCATTGATGAAGTCGAGGGCGTAGTTGTTATGCTCTTCCATCCCTGTGGCCACGGTGAGGATGTTTGGATCAAAAATGATGTCCTCTGGCGGGAACCCGACCTGATCGACGAGGATGCGGTAAGCGCGCTCGCAGATGCGGATTTTTTCGTCGTAAGTGGCAGCTTGTCCGTTTTCATCAAAGGCCATGACGACGGTGGCGGCTCCGTATCGCTTGATGGCAGATGCGCGTTCTTTGAAGGCTTCTTCACCTTCTTTGAGCGAGATGGAATTGGCGATGCCTTTGCCTTGTAGCATTTTCAGGCCAGCTTCGATGATTTCCCACTTCGAGGAATCGACCATGAAGGGTACCTTAGCCACTTCAGGCTCGGTTTGCAGCAGGTTGAGGAACTTGGTCATCGTTGGCACGCCATCGATGAGGCCTTCGTCCATGCAGATGTCGATGACGTTGGCTCCGTTTTCGACCTGCTGACGGGCGATGATGACGGCTTCTTCGAACTGGCCCTCTTTGATGAGCTTGGAGAACTTCGGTGAACCCGCAACGTTTGTGCGCTCGCCGATCATGAGGAAATTCGCCTCTTTCGTGTGATTGTAGGGCTGAGATCCGCTCAAGCGCATGATCGTCTCTGGCTGCGGCACTTGGCGCGGTTCTAGGCCTTCGACGGCTTTGGCAATAGCGGCAATGTGCTCGGGCGTGTTCCCACAGCAGCCGCCCATGATGTTGACAAAGCCTGATTTAGCAAAGTCGGTCGCAAAGTCTGCCATGTCGGGCGGTAGTAAATCAAAGCCCGTCGGTGCCAGTGGGTTTGGCATCCCGGCATTTGGATAAGCGGAGACAAAGGTGTCTGCTTTGGTGGCTAGTTCTTCCAGGAATGGCCGCATCTTGTCCGGTCCGAGCGAGCAGTTAAGGCCGATGGATAGCGGCTTCACATGGCGCATGGCATTGAGGTAAGCCTCAGTGATTTGGCCAGAGATCATCGTCTCGCCACCAGGACCGACAGCGGCAGAGATCTGCACGGGTAGCTCGACGCCATCGGCATCAAAGACCTCACGGATAGCCACGAGAGCAGCCTTGGCATTGAGGGAATCAAAGATCGTCTCCACCATCAGGGTATCCACGCCGCCTGCGATGAGGGCGCGGATTTGATGCGCATAGGCTGTTTTCACCTGATCAAAGGTGACGTAACGGAAGCTCAGATCCGTGAGGTCAGGGAACTGGGAAAGGGAAACCGTGAGCGGTCCGACAGCGCCAGCAACATAGCGTTTGCGTCCCGTTTTCTCAGCGATCTGGTCAGCCCATTTGCGGCATTGCTTGGCGGACTCATAATTGATTTCCCAGGCAAGATCGTTGAGGAACTTGTCGTCGATGATCTTCTGGAAGAACTCGGGGTCTTTGCGTCCGCCTTTCTCACGTGGATCTTCGACGAAGAATTCGCTCTGAGCGATGCTGGTGCCGGAAAAGGTGTTCGTCTCGATGATGTCTGCTCCAGCCTCTAGGAAGCGGCGGTGGATGTCTTCAATGATGTCAGGCCGGGTGATGCTGAGGATGTCGCCATTGTTCAGCAGGTCCTTTTCGTTCTTTAAAAAGCGCTGGCCACGGGCATCGGCTTCTTTGAGTCCATAACCACGAATTGTCGTCCCCATCGCCCCGTCGATGACGAGGATACGTTGGCGCATGGCGGCTTCGAGTTCAGTGCGGCAATTTGGGCGTGAAGGCATGACCGAAACTAGCGCCGTAGCTGGGCGGGTCAACCATCATATCGACATATCATGATCCGAGGATATGATTTTTTACAGCTGCTTTTTGGAAGCTAATAAGGCCGCTTTTGCAGCTTGGATTTTTCCGTCGGCTTGATCAATTAGGGGGTCGAACATGGGGATTTCCTTGGCGTTTTGGCCCTGTTCATGTTTACGGAAGCCAAAGAGGTAGGTCTCATTCTGTGGGCGCCAGCGATTGAAAAATAGCTCATCCTTGTGCAGGACTTCTCTCGTGATTGGCTCTAGCTCGGCGTTGGCGAACGCGGGTGCAGCAAGGCCAAGTCCGATAACGAGTTTGGAACTGAGTTTCTCATAGCCTGCCTGGGTGTAATGAACCCCATTTTCAGTGAGTGGTTGGGCCGTGACTCCGGCCTTGGGCATCCCGCCCATGAGCTCAAAGAGGTCGATAAAATAGGTGTTTTGGCTGAGAGCGAATTTCCGCAAGGCGTCGCGGAAGCTGGAGAGGCTTTTATTGGCGTAGGCCAAATCTGGGAGTGGTGGAGCAAGGGACTCTACTGGAGGCGGGCTGACAATGATGAGGCGCACTCCGGGAGCTTGCTTGCGCATAAGGTCGAGTAGATTCCGGTAGCCAGTGAGGAAGTTTGGCAGGCCGCTGAGTCCTTCGAAGGCCATTTCAGAACCATAGCAAAGCATGACGACGGTGGGTTTCAGCAGATCCAGGTGGGTCGTGAGACGTTGAATGCCCTCTTCTGGCGGCCCGAAATAGGAGCGTGCATGGCCAAAGACGGTGTCCCCACTCCAGGCGAGATTGCGGACACTGACTTTAGTGTCGCCAAGCGCTAATGCCAATCGCGGCTCAAAGGTGCCATAGCGCTGCTCACGTTCGATGACTGTATTCCCGATCAGCACAAGTCGGTCGCCGTCCTTGAATTCAAAACTCTGCTTCTCCGGCTTGGCGGTCGGAGCTGTGACCTCTTGAGCGGTCGTGGTGCCAACGAGGGCGAGTGTGAGAAATACGGCTTTCCAGATCATGGTTATCTCATTGGAGATGAAAGGGCGCATCATGTCCAGATCCCTTTTTAGGGTTATCGTATTCTCACGATTAGATCGCCGGATCTAGACTGAAAGTTTCCGGCACTTTCTCTGGCAGGCTTTCGAAGGTCATGTGAGTCTGCGTCGGTCACTGCAACTCGCTGTGATTCAAACTTTTTCCAACGCCTAAAACTTCACCGTGATCTGGGCAGCCAGAAGGTGATTGCCTTCCTGGTCGTTGCCACTGCGTTCGGCAAGGCTGTATTGCAGCTTGGCCTGCACATTCCGGCTGAAACGATGCCCCAGCGCTAGATCAAGGCGCCAGCCGTCATTGTCCCAGGCGCGGCTGGTCGCGGGGATGTCTCCAAACCAGCTTTGATTCCACCGGGACGCCAGCCACCACTGCGCGTTGAGTTTATACTTGGCCTCAATGAAGCCGCTGAGCACCCGTACGGCACCTACATTGGGGACTTCAAAACGGCTGTTCATTAGCTCAGCCCATACCAACCAGCGATCATGCGCATAGCTGGCATCGAGTCCGAAGGTGGTTTGATCAAAGTCACGCCAGCTTGTGTCGATGGGCAGTGTCGGCTGTGATTCAGGCTGTAGATACGGTCCATGGCTAAAGGATGTGCCGAAGTTCCACTCAGGTGCTGGACGCCAGCCGAGACGGCCTGTGTAGGTCGTGCTTTGCCAGCCATTTTGGGTCGCATCCCAGGCATTCGGGCGGGATGAAAGTGAGGCGTTTTTTACTTCAAAGGCATAGTCGATCTGCGCGAGTCGGCCAAAGACCGACACGCCGGTAGCATACGATGGACCCCAGATGATGGGCAACCAGGTCTGCGGATTATCGGGCTTGCCTCGTCTCCCCAAAAAACCGGCGAGTGGGGCAACGGCGCTGTCTGTCACTGGCAACATGTCGCCGTAAGCGGCCGGGGCTGTGACAAACGGATTTTCCCATGAGAGACGCCGCTGATTCCACGCACCAAAAGCGGTCGCGAACTTGCCAACCCTGACATGCAGGGCATCACTTTCTAGAGGCTTCCATTCGAGGAAGTATTCATCCAGTCGGGTCTGCCCATCGGGAGCAAACCCAGGATCAAATCCGCGATCTGTGCGCAGTTGGGCGTGCGCTCTCCAGTGCGCACCAGCCTGGACATCTAACATGAGTGTCAGGCGTGGATTGAAAAATAAGGCATCATCGGTGTTTAGCAATCCAAGTGCGGGTGTCTCAGGCGCATAGGCCTCTAGATCCAATAGGCCGGAGAGATCTGCACGTAGGGCGGTGTCAGTGCTACTCAAGGTCAATGCCTCGTCGAGACTTTCCAAAAACTCTTGGGCTGATGCGGGCAATTGTAGCGCTAGCAGAGTCAGCGCGCAGACGATGAGCAGAGAATTAGGCACATTCATGGAGTGGACGATTTCAAGAGATGATGAGCAATGATGGATTCAGCGAAGCCCTTCAATAGCAGGGGCTCAGTAGGTTTTGTCACAATCGCTGAGCCAAGCATGGAACGTGTTTTTTCATCCAACACAATCTCCCCAGCTCCGGCCACACTGCATAGACGTGCGGCGAGGTTCACACGATCACCGATCACTGTGTAATCTGCGCGATTTTCAGCTCCGATGCAGCCCGCGACCACAAGGCCCGTGGTAATACCGATGCCAACTCCAAGAGGTTCCTGCGTTTCGCGATTCAAACGCTCGCGTTCAGCCTGCATTTCTAAAGCACATTGCACGGCATTGTGTGCATCCTGACCATGGCTGGTTGGTGCGCCAAAAAGAATCATGATGGCATCTCCGGCGAACTGATTGATCACGCCGTGATGACGATACACGACTCGGGTCAGAGCACCCATGTGCTGATTTAGCAGTTCGATCACCTCTCGCGGATCACGGCCAGCGCTAAGGGCCGTATAACCACGAATGTCACAGAAAATCACGGTCACTTCACGCAGTTCACCCCCGAGCTGGATCTTCCCTGCCATGAGCTGCTCTGCCACACGGGGATCGGCCACCATGCTGAGCACGGAGTGGTAGCGGTCTTTCAGCGCCAGCCCAGCCGCCATATCCTGAAAGGCACTCGCCAGCGTGCGGATTTCGTGCGTCGTTCCGGCGCTGATGATGGGCTGGTAGTTGCCCTGCTGGATTTCATGCGTAGCACGGACGAGGCTGTGGATCGGCTGGGCAATTTGCCGCGCCATTAGAAATCCGATCAGCGAAGCTAAAGCGACCGCTCCTAGCCCGAAAGAGATGATCTGAATCATGAGCCGCCGCTGCTGTGCCTCAAATCCAGCGAGAGAGAAAATAGACACATAATAGGCTGGCGGGAAAGATGAGCCTGGATTCAGACAATTCGCTACGAGCCGGTAGCCGACACTTTCAACCCGAAACATCCGCTCTGTGCTCAAAGGCTTGTCTGAATCCGTGCTTTGCTTCAGCTCCCGCTGAATGCCTGCTGCCAGCTCTGGTGGAAAGGTCTTACCGATGAGTTGTGCATTTAGCCACATGGCGGGCATGCCCCGTTTCAGCTCAAACTTCGCGCCTTCAGGGAGTTCAAAATCTTTCATCTCCTGGCCTAGAATCAAGGCTCCGACAGTTTGGTCGAAGTTGCGAATGGGTGCGGATAAAACACGGTAGATACGGGTTGCTTCAGACTCTGTAGATCTTAGCACGATGTAGCCTGCGGCCATTCTCTGCTGCGGTGATGCAGACTTGAGCTGAGTATTCAGTGCCACCTGATCCGTCGTTGTAAAAAGTCCGGCATCATCGCGGCTGCCCGCTGGTGGTTCGAGAATGGCGCCTTCGGCATCGGTGAGGCGAAAGAAGTCGAAGTCATCCAGACGTAATTCGTCAGCTGCGACCTGGTAGGCATCAGGGTCACCCGCCTCCAGCACAGCGAAGAGTCGCACAGACTCTGACAGTCGTTTGGCATTTTTTTCCGCGAGTGTGATGTCGCGCTCCTGATCACGCCTAAAGCTGGCGAACTGCTGCTCAAACATCAGCGCCAACATTTCCCGGTGGGAGGCATTATTCTGCCGTTGTGCGATGATCAGGCTGGCTGCCGTGGCGGCGGTGACGAGTCCGATGATAGCCTGCTGTAAGCGTGCGCGGAAAGTCATGATCCAGCGTGTGGCAGTCAGCGGGCTAGCTGCACCTGAGAGGTTTTACCTTCAATGATGGTGAGACGAGTCTGCACCGTTTTCTCTGAGGGCAGCATGGCTTTCATCGTGTAGTCACCCGGTGGTATGTCAGTGATCTTGAACCGGCCCAGTGAGTCTGTCACGGCGAACCAGGGTGTATCCAGCACGAGAATACGGCAGCGCATGTGCTGATGGATTTCACAATAAACTTTCACCAAACCTGGTTTGTCGAAAGTGATGCGCGGACTGAGTTCATTCTTGCGGAACCTACCGAGATCAAAGCGGCGGGGCTTGGAGTAGGAGAAGACATTGTGGAACTCATCATCCTGGTTAGGGAAGTTCGCGCTGGCACCAGTCTGTACGGCACTGATGGCTGGGCGGAACTGATAGCCAGACTGCTGAATGCGCACCACTTCCCCCGCGCGCGTCTGGGGATAAACGATGCCTGGCTTCTCTAGCCAGACGATGGCAGGTGTCGCATTCTCAGGCTGGATGGGTTTGACCGTCTGCGGCTTGTAACCTGCGGCAACGGCAGGTGGTTTGACGGTGTCTAATGCGACCGTTCCCTGTACTCCGCCGCCTGCCCAGGCGCAGACAGACCACGAGAGTACGGCCAAGGTCGGGAGTATTGGAGGTCTCATTATCGTGCATGAAAGCCAGAAATGAGCTGGCTGCCAACTGCTTAATCATGCTATGTATAACCACATGTCTTCCCCGTTTTCGACCTTTGCTGATCCCGAGCTGGCTGCTCTGGAGGAAAAGCTTGCTCTGCGACGCCAGCAGTTCGCCGCACATTGTCTCCGTGAAAAGCCGACCGCTTTGATTGAGGGGCTACCCGTGTGGCTCACCCAAGCCATCCTCCGCTCCATCAGAGCCGATGAAAGCTCGTTCTGGCTGGCTACCGATGAAAGCCAGACGCTACTTCCAGTCTGGAACAATGGCCCTGATGCGGAGCGCTTTGTCGGCAGCTTTCGGCTGCCTTCCACGCAGGGTATCACGGGCTTTGTCTTCACCAGCGGCATGGCAGCCTGTGAGAGTGAAGTGTGTTTTAACCAGCTTCAAAATCGCGAACTCGATCACACCCTGGGGGTCCTCACCTGGGCGATGATTGCGGTGCCACTCACCTTTGCCGGAGCCACGCGCGGCGTGATCACAGCGGTGCGCCTTATCCGCCTGAGCGAGCTGCCGGAGCTAACGCGGGTGCCGATGTCGCGTGATGATTTCCCTGCCGCGTATGTGCTGCCGCCAGCCTTCAGCCTTCAGGACCTCAGCTCGCTAGAAGCCGCTGCATCCGCTGTCGGCAGAATCATCGAGCATCGCCTGACTTCATGGGTGCTCGGCACGGAAGAATGACCGCTATGACTGCCGCCGACTTTCAGCACAGCACTGGCAAAGGTGTCCGCATCGCTATTCTTGATTCGGGTGTCGATCTCACGCATCCGGCGCTGGATGGCCTACGGCTAAGGGATGATGTGGCTTTTGAGCGTGACGGGCAGTTTCTCAAAATCACTGAAGGTGGCGGTGATGTGATTGGTCACGGCACAGCCATCGCTTGGATCATCCGCAGCCTAGCACCTGAGGTTGAAATTGGCAGCTTCCGTGTGCTCGATGGTGACTTGCGCAGCCGCGCCACCATCATCTGGGAGGCCGCACGACTCGCCATCCAGCGTGGATATCAGATCTTGAACTGTAGCTTTGGCAGCCCTGGTGAGGCACGCTTTGTCATGCCCTATAAGGAATGGACGGATGAAGCCTACCTGCGTCGCACGCACATCGTCGCCGCATGCAGTAATGAAGATGCGAACCTGCGCGAGTGGCCTGGCTGGTTCCCCACGGTGCTAACCGTAAATCTGGCTGATCTGCCACTAGATGTCTGGAAGCATCGCCCAGACAATATGGTCGAGTTCCTCGCCCACGGACTCAATGTCCGAGTTCCGTGGCAAAGCGGCTGGAAAGTCGTCACTGGCAGCAGCTTTGCCGCGCCAAGAGTGACTGCCGCTCTCGCTCGGCTGCTCTCGATTAGGCCTGATCTGAGCGTGGAAAGCGCAAAGGAAATGATGCGTGATCTTGCGCAAAGATGATCACTCAGCTCGTCCACGAATCGCCCGACCCAAGTAGCGGATGTATTCGGGGTGTTCTTTGAGCAGCTGTGAAAGAGCCGCGCGTTCTTTGCCATCGGCCTGACCTGCGGCAAAGCGGTCTAGCCGGGCACAGATGTCGGCTGCTGGATCACCGAGATCGTGGCCCTCCACGTCAGGCATCATGCGGCGGAGAAAGCTGGTCAGGATATCAAAATCAGGGTCGGTGCTCATAGTCGTCGTGGGGATTTACAAACAGCAGATGCTCGGAGCGGAAGAAACTTGCGCAGAAAGGAGAAATATTTTTCAGATCGAGGGGCCGAGGATGGCATCTGCGCCTTCGCCGCAGGCTTCCATGAGGTCTTGCCATGAGATTTGCAGACTGGGTTCTCGCTTATGCAAGTAGTCTAACGTTCCCTCCCGGATCTGCTCCAGGGCTTCCTGCTTTTTGCGTGAGATCGTGCCTTCGTGGCAGCTACCCCAGAGCAGGCAGAGATCACGCTGCTTTACGTCTTGCAGCAAGGATAGACGCATGACGAGTAGGGCCTCGGCATCGACTTGCGTGAGTGAGTAGATCAGTGCATCCCGCAGCAATTGTGCGAGCGGAGTCTCCTGCGGCACAGCAGCTTCATTGTGGGCGAGGCGCTCCATCGGATCAGAGTCGCTGTCGTCATTCGTGAGATTTGTGGCAGGCACCATGCGGCGATGTTTGCGCAGGTATTCTAGCCAGGCATTGGCCGCCATCGTGCGCAGGAATCCACTCAGGGGACCGGAGCCTGAGTAGGCTGCCAGCTTCTTCTGCGCCCAGAGCTTTTCCATCACGATGCCGAGCACTTCATCAGCATCCGCAGCCGTGGCACCGAGGCCTGAGAGCTTCCTTGTGATGGTGGGCTTCAGCTCAGCTTCAAAGCGCTGCCAAGCTGTCGCAACGCCATCTATCAAGTCCTGGGCAAATTCGAAATCAGCGGCAAAAAAAGCAGGCGAGTCAGTGGAGTCAGACATCCACTGAGACTGACGAGACGAGCCAACAGGTCAAATGCAACCTGAGGGTGGAAGCAGCGCTAATCGGTGATCAGCCATTCCTGATTCTAGGATAACTGAGGGCAGTCCTTTTGTCCGTACAGGGGGGGGCGTGAAAGCACGGAGAATGGAGCCAGCATGTTGAAACGCCATCTACCATCTCGGGGGCTGGTTACCCCTAAATCCGAGTGATTAGTGTGCCGACCTGCGGTTGATTTTACGGTCAGAGATCTGCGTCCATTTTAAGGACGTGTGACTTTAACCCGCATGAAACGCTTCACGCCGGGGCCGGATGGGACGTTGTCACGGACGGTGAGTTGGGTGCTTGTGTTGGTTTCGATCACGAGCCCGGCGCTGCTCCAGGAGGTAAGATCGCTGCAGGCTTCGACCGTAAAGGTGACGTCGGTTGCGTCGGGGTTTTTCGGGATGCTGAGGCGTAGGTAGGTGTCCGCACTGATTGGCGCCAGGCTGCTCACTTGTGGATTGGCACTGCTGATGGTGCCATTGCTGCCGATGGCGTATTCGAGCAGGTTCACGAGTCCATCACCGTCAGCGTCCAGGGCAGCCTCTGCGAGTTGGTTGTTTTCGTTGCCAGTGTTGCTAGTGTCTAGCCATTTGGCAAAGGGTGTGGTGTAGCTGGTGAAGTTCAGATCAAAGAAGGACTTTGTGCCGGTATCATCCGCCGTGAGCCGCAGACCAAAGCTGCCACTTTCGGTGAGTGTGGCCGTGGTGTCTGTCAGGCTGACATTGGCAAGGTTAATGCCGAGAGGACCGCTGCGGCGTGTCCAGAGGCTCGTGAAGGCGGCGGGCAGGCTGTCATCGGTGATGGTGCCGTCGAGAGAGATCGGTGTGATGCTTCCACTGGCGGTGGCGGAGACAATGGGGGCTCTGTTGAGGGCGGTGATGCTGAGGCTGGTAAAGGTGCAGGTGTTTTGCGTGCCGGTGGCTCCGCTGGAGTTGTTGACGAAGAAGCCGACCCACACGGGCGTGGTCATGATGATGGTCTGTGGCTGGCCGATCTGAGTCCAGGCATTCGGGCCATTCGTGCTGGTGTTGTGAGTGGCGCGGAAGCCGGTGACGCTGTTGCCACGGCGGACAATGCGCATCCAGTTTCCTGCACTGATGCCGCTGGGAACGCCGCCGCCGTTGCCACCAGCGAGATTTGTCCAATAGTAGCCGCTGTAGGCACCTGTGGGCATGCGGCCGAGGTGGAGCTGGGCTCCGCCTTCGATGCTCTCCGCGATGCGGATGCCGCCACTGCTGCTACCGGCGCCGGAGGTGAAAGTATTCAGCCGCGTGGTGATGACCATGTCGCCAAAGTACTGCCAGCCGTAGAAGTAGCCGCTGGTCGGGCCGTTGACGGTGTAAGTAGTGCCATCAAAGGTGGCGCTGCCGGCGGTGTTCGGCGCGGTGCCGCTGTCTTCATTGACCAAAGCTGGGCCGGTCGGCGCTGGGGTAAGCGTGACGTTATCAAAGAGGGCGGTGGCACTGCTGGAGGCGCTGTTGCTGGTGGTGGTGAGGCCGTAGTGAGCATCTGTGTTCAGCAGCGGGATGACCACAGGGGTGCCCACCGCGGTCCAGTTGGTCCCATCACTACTGGAGCTGGCGCTGATCTCGTTGGTGGTCGAGTTGCGGTCGAGCTTGAGATAGAAAGGCAACGCGGGTGCGGTGGCGGTGACGACGATGTCATTGCCGCTGGCAGCTCGCGTGCGAAATTGAAGCCCGGTGCCGGGCACGAAACCCAAAACGGCACGATTCGAGCCTCTGGCGAGCGAGTCACGGATGGTGACGCCTGCGAGGGCAGCGGTGCTGGAAAAGCTCGTCAACCGCGCCACGACACTGCCATCGCCGATGGCGCTGCGGACCATGATGTGGGCCTGATCGCTCGCGGTGGCGGCATAACCAACTCCAGTGCCTGTTTGGCTGAAAAGACCGCCATACTCGAGTCCTTGGCCTCGACGTGCGGAGGACGGTCCGAGGTCTTGTGTGATCCAATTTGAGGCGACGAGGCCACTGCCGATCACCACGGTGGCTTGGTCACTCACGGTGAATTGCCCGTCCGTGACGCTGATGCGCAAAACGTAGGTTCCTGGCGCGGAGAAGGTCACGGCGGTAGTCGTGGCATTGGGTGATTCGATGGTGGCGAGGCCAGGGCCGCTGACGCAGTTCCAAGTCGTTGTGAGCGGTGAAGGTGTGCCGTCATCGTTGACTTGCGCACTGACGATGACGCCATTGGTCGCGGCGATGAGTGGTCCAGGGGACGCTGGGCTGTCGATGAAGACGGTGGGCGGGATATCATTGTCCACGATGGTGACATTGGCGAAAGAGGCCGCGCCGATGTCGTAAGTACCGCTGCCAAGTGAGAGAGTGACGTCTTCCGGTCCCTCGATGGCGCTATCGTTCACTGGCGTGATGTTGATGGTCTTGGAGACATCACCACTGACGAAGGCGACGGTGGAGGGAACATTCGCGTAGTCGGTGGTGTTGGTAGCGGTGCCTGCGACGGTGACATTGACGGTGAGGGCCCCATTGGTCGGCGCGGTGCGGGTGATGGTGAACTGGCCGGGGTTTCCAGCCGTCTCGGAGGCGGTCGGATCATTCGCGGTGATGGTGACGGTGCTGCGATCATCATCGGCGATGGTCACGGTGGCGCTCGATGGTGTGCCGATGACGTAGCCGCTGCCTGCTGCCACGGTGAGGATGACGGTTTCATTGCCTTCGTTCGCCGTGTCTTGAACGGGCAAGACATTCACCGTCACGCTCGCTGATCCCGCTGGGATGGTCTGGGCGGTGTTGATGTTGGCGTAGTCCGTGGTGTTGGCGGCGGTGCCGGTGCGGCTGAGTGTGACAGCGAGCGCGTTCGTGGTGTCGCCGGTGCGGGTGAGGGTGAACTGGCCTGCATCTCCGGCTTCCGTGGCGCTGGCGTCATTCGCCACGATGCTCACGGCGGGTGAATCGTCATCGGTGATGGTCAGTGCGTGCGTCGAAGCGCTTCCGAGGACTGTATTGGCCGGATTGACGAGGGTGATGGTGAGGTTTTCGGTCGTTTCGAGCACGGCGTCATCGGTGATCGGCAGGTTGATGAATTTCACGCTCTCACCAGCGGCAAAGCTGAGCGTGCCCGTCGTGGTGGTGTAATCGCCGGGCTGCGTGGCGCTGCCGTCCGTGATGATAAAGTCCAGGCTGCATGTCGTGGTGGCTGGCGTGCTCAAAGCGACGGCGATCTGCGCGGTGCCTGCGTTTTCCACGACACTGCTCGCAGCCATCGCAAAGCCGACAAAGGGATTAGCGGGCGGATTTTCGTCATCGATGATGGTGAGGCCGTGGAAGCCGTTGGTGCCGATGTTGGCTCCACGAGCGTTTTGCAATTGGATCGTCACGAGGTTGTCCGGCTCGTCGATGGTGTCGTTGATGATGGTGAGAGGGATGTTTCCAGTCGTTTGACCTGCGGGGATGGTCAAAACGCCCGCAGGCATCATGTAATCCACGCCGGAGCCAAAGGCCGTCGTGTTGCTTTGCAGGCGGTAGCGCTGCTCGACGGTGTTGTTTTTCACCCAGCCGGTATGGACGCATCTGGCGTAATGCGTGCGATCATCCCGCACCATGATGCCCGCCTGCGCACTGCTACCGCCGCCGGTGAGCGAAGTGATGCGGGCGATGATGGTGAAATCACCACTGACCTCCGTGCTGGGGAAATGCGCCTCGTCATTGCTGCCGCCGATGCTTGCGCCGCTGCCATTCACCGTCCACACGCCGCTGCTGAGGCTTTCACTGCCCTGCGCATCGACAAAGCCGATGGTGCGGCCTCCGAGCGTGGTGACGGGCACTCCGCCGAGCGTGACATTGTCAAAGGTGGCCGTGGCGATCTGCCCATCGCCCTGCGCTGAAACCGCGAGTCCAGCGAGGATTTTTTGCCCGAAGGCGATGCTCGGAGCTACGGAGAAATTCGTCCACGTCAGGCCATCGCGTGACACAGACTGCGTGAACACATCGCTAGTTCGCACAGTACGCACCCACATCGGCAGGAGGAGGCTGGTGAAGCTGGCGCTGAGTGTGGCCGTGCCACCCGTCGTGGTGCGTTGCAGCGTGAGATAATCCCCCGTTGCGGCACCGGTGCCAAAGGCGGAGGCGTGGACGCTGTTTGCCGCGATGCTGGAGCGCAGCATGACGCCTGCGCGGGAACTGGTGCTTACATTGCCATTGCTGACGACGCGGGCGGTGATGGTGCAGTTCGCGGAGCCGGTGACCGGCACATAGACGTAGCGGAAATTGTCACTCGTGGTGTTGCTGAGGCCGTTGCCTGAGCTGGTGAAAGTATAGACACCACTGGCGACGCTGCTGCCGCCGGTGACGGTGCCGATGTTTGCAACAACCTCCGCGCCGAGGCTGCCGCTGCCATTGCTGACGGTGAGGTTATCCATCACTGCCGTGAACTGCGTTGTCGATCCCGGCGCAAAGGCCAGCCCGGCGAGGTAATCATTGCCCAGCGTGCTCACGGTTACGTTTGCGCCGCGCTGCGTCCATGTGGTACCGTCGTTGGATTGGAAATAGGCAATCGTGTTGCCGGTCTTCACCACACGAACCCAATACGGCACTGCACGCGTGCTGAAGGAGGCATTGCTGCCGTTGGTGCTGCCACTCGTTTGATATTCCACCGTCACATCACCGGCCTGCGCGGTGGAAAGCGTGACCGGGATGTTCACCGCACCTACATTTTCCTGAGCCGATGAGCTGGGTGCATTGAAGGCGATGGTGCCCGTGGCGGTGTCATTGTCTGTGATGTACATCACCGCGCTAGGTCCGCGTGAGTAGCTTCCAGTAGCGAATTCAAAGAGGATCGTCTCGGTGCCTTCAAAGAGCGTGTCATTGATGATGGTCACGGGCACATCCACGCCAGTGGCACCTGCGGGGATCGTTACGCTGGCAGGTGCGGTGTAGTCGGCAGTCATTGTGGCGGTGCCGCTGTAGGTGATGTTCACGGTCACGGCAGCCGTCGTGGCACCGAGGCGCGAGATGTAAAACTTCGTGGGATTGCTCACGGTGCCTTCATTGACATTAATCGCACCGCCGGTGCCTACTTGCGTGTCCACGACGAGGGTGTTCACGTTGTCATTGTCACGCAGCCAGGCGCTGGTGGAGGCGCTGCCGGGGAAGGTCTGATAGGTTGCTCCGGGCGTCATGGTCAAAGTGATGCTCTCCATGTCTTCGAGGTCGGTATCGTCCTTCGTGCGTGGAGCCAGATCAAAGGTGGTGGCACCGCGTGGAATCACCACGCCGTTTGGTATCGCGGTGGCGGTAACGCTATCGCGTTTGAAGATCACTCCGCCATCACCGACGGCCCAACCAATCGTGCTGCTGGTGCCAAAGACGCTGTTGAAGGTGCCGATGGCGCTGAGGTTCACGTTCGACCAGTTCGTGCCATTCGTGCTGACCATCTGGGCGCTCATGGCCCCGCTGGCGAGCAGGCTCGTCGTGCTCGCCGCCCACACGGCATTCAAGTCCGAGCTACTGGCAGAGGTCTGGCCTGCCCAGGTGGTGCCGCTGCCTTTGCGCACCACGCCGCCTGTGCCCACAGCCCAGATGTTCGTCGCATTCACGGCAAAGACGGCATTGAGCTGTGTGGTGACGCCGGAGGTTTGCGATCCCCACGTCGTACCATTCCAAAACCGCACCGCACCGCCATCACCCACGGCCCACACATTGCTTGCACCACTGCCATGCACGGCACGGAGATGAGTGGTGATGCCGCTGGTCATCGCCGACCATGAAGTGCCATTTGTGCTCCGCAAAATGGTGCCGCCATCACCGACGGCGAAGACATTCGTGCCACTGCTGCCCCACACGCCGCGAAGCGTGTTTGTGCTGCCGCTAGTCTGCTCAGTCCAGTTCGTGCCATCGCCTTTTAGAATGATGCCATTGTCGCCCACGGCCCACAGATTCGTCACACTCGTGCCCCACACGGCGCGCAGATGCTGCGTGGTGCCGCTGGTCTGCGCGGTCCATGCCGTGCCATCGCCTTTGAGGATGGTGCCATTGTCACCCACGGCCCAGAGGTTCGTGGCGTCTGCGGCCCAGATGGCGCGGAGGTTTTCCGTGCTGCCGGAGCTTTGCAGGATCCACCAGCCGAGCACATCGTAGTCCGTGCCATTCGTGGCTGTGCCGCCGAGGGTGAAATTCACTCCCACAGGCGTGTCGTCGGCATCCCCCCGCAGCGTTAAGCGGAAGTTTGCGTTCGTCGAAGGCTCCACGCCGTTCGCGGTATTCACCACCTCGATGTAGGGCGTATCGGCAGGGTTGTCATTGATGGTGATCGTGGCGGTGGCGCTGCTGCCGAGGAGGTAATTTGTGGCATTGGCACCCAGATTCAGCACGACCTGCTCCGGCCCTTCGCCCTGGCCGTCAAAACGCGGCACGATGGTGATGGCGGCGGCGCTTTGACCTGCGGGGATCTGCACCACACCGGGCATCCACTCATAGTCCGCGCCATGCAGCGCCATCACGCCGCTACCCGTGACGCCGCTGAAGGCATAATAAACCGTCAGCGCAGCCGCCGTGTCGCCGCTGCGAGTGATGAGAAAGGTGCCCGTGTCCGCCGCTGCGCTTGGAGCCGTCAGATTGATCTCTGTGGCCGTGCTATCACTCGCGGTGACGTTAATCGTTTGCAGATCATCATCGTAAAGCGTCACCGTGCCCGTGGCGGCGAGCGGATCAATGATGTAGGCCGCATTCGTGCTCAAAGTCACGATCATGGTCTCCAGCGATTCGGAGATCGAATCATTCAACGGGGTCACATCGACCGTCGCGGAGGCTGAATTGGCCGGAATGACCACGCTACCGCTCAAGGCCGTGAAATCACTGCCACTCACCGCTGTGCCAGTGACAGCGTAATTCACCGTCAGCGGCGATGCTGTGGCCACAGCTCGCGTGATCGTCAAAAGCCCTGGCGTGGCGATGTTTTCCATCACCGAGTTCCGCGTCGATGTGAGGCTCACTTTCGGCAAAGTCGTGTCATCATCTGCGATCACCACTGTCGCTGTCGAAGCCGAGCCAACGAGGTAGCCATTGCCAGGGCCGAGTTGCAAAATCACCGTCTCTGGTCCTTCGCTACTCGCATCGACGACTGGCGTCACTGCGATGTCTAGAGTGGCCGAGTTTGCCAGAATGGTGAAGGTGCTAAAACCCAGCGAACCCGTCGCATAACTCGGCGTGAGCGTGTAGTCTGTGCTGAGAGTAGCACTGCCAATGGCCGAGTTCACATTCACCACGAGATCCTGCGAGATGTCACCTGTGCGAGTGAGGCGGATGGTGCCCGCAGCCACTGGGCCTTCATTCGCATTCGGCGTGGGCGTAGAGAGCGTCACCACGCTCTGAGCCGTGGCCTCGAACAACGCACCGCTGAAGCTCGGCCCCACCGTGATAGTGTTATTGAACAACTCGCTAAACGAGTAGCCGTAAAGTAGCGGCGTGAGCGTGTAGGTGTTCGCCGAGAGGCCGGGGATGGTGAAGTAGCCGTCGGCATCGCTGATGACACCGTTCGCATTATTAGCTGTCACTACCACATCCGAAAGCCCTTCCCCCAGCAAGGTCACGCGCCCACTGATATTGAACGTCGTCACGGTGCCCACGGTGATCAGCTTATTCCGCGTCACCGTGCCGCCCTTCATGTCACTCACCGTGCAGGTCACAATGTAGCTGCCCGCTGTGGGAAACTGCCGCGTCATCACATTTGAGTTCGGCGAGACGATCTGCGTGCCGCCGCCGAAGTGCTGCCAGTTAAAGGCCAGCGGATCACTGTCTGCATCATTCGCCGTCGCGGTGAAAGTCACCGTGCCATTCAGCGGGATCACCTCCGCGCTGGCAGCTAGCGTCATCGTCGGCGGATTGTTCGTGGGGAAGCTGCCGAGGTTCACCTGCACGTCGATGTAGCGCGGCACATCACTCGCCGCCACCGTGGTGAAATGAATGCCGCTCTCTGTGTCTGAAAACGTGGCCCCAAGAGAGATCGCCGCATCCGTTTTGCCGTAAGGCGAGCCGTTCGTCGTATCGATAAGCTGGAAATTCCCGCCACCGCCATTCGGAAAGCGCCAACCCAGCTCGAAGCCACTTTTCATGAAGGGATTTGAGTCAAACAATGACCTCACCATGCCCCAGTAAGTGCGCTGTGTGTCTTTGAGGATCGTCATGGCATAGCGTTTCGAGGCATCGAGAGCACCCTGGTCAAAGGCATAGATGCGATACAGCCCGCTCTGCGTCACCGGCTGGATGAAGGACTGCGGCAGCCAGCGCACCTGCGTTTTTGCCTGGGCATTGTACTGACCGCCCAGGGATGAGCCACCCATGATGTCGTAGATGTCGCCGTATTCCTGATTCGCGCCGTTGCCGATGCTGCTCGTGCCGGCAGTATCCCAGAAGTTCGAGTGTCCCAGACCAAACGCATGACCGATCTCATGCGCCCACAGGCCCACATCATCACTGCGGCACCACACCGTATTGCCGCCGCCGAGTCCGCCGTAGCTGCCCGGTCCTCCATTGTGCCGCATCACTGTGCAGTCGTAATCATTCCAGTCGAAGCCCAGCTTGCGTGCCTCTGCCCGAGCATCCGCCATGGAGATGCCCGTGCCGCCGATGTCGCCGCCATTGCTCGTATCTCGATTCACATACCATGCCTCATTGTGCGGTAGTTTGATCGGCGGTGCCACCACCCCCGTGAGCGACAGCCGACCATACGAGGCCTTTGAATAATGATCCGCCACATCCCGCAGCGTCGCATACAGCCGCGACTCCGTGGAAGGCAGCGCGTTTTGATCCGCATACGTTACATTCAACACGATGACCTTCACCTGGCCCAGCGACGAAGTCGGCGAGCCCGGCAAAATACCCGAAAACGCAAACGACCCGCCCGTCACACCTTCACCATACAAGATCGTCTGATTTTGAACCGCGATGTGTGAGCCATCGCAGAACGTGATGATCTGCGTCGGCGTCTCGACGGCTGGCAGGTTCTCAGGCACGACAGCGGGCACATCTTTAGGATCGACGACCGACTTTCCAGAAACAGGGCAGCTGGCGATGACTGTTTTACCTTCTGGCAGCCGCTCACCCACCTCTAGCCTCCGTGTTGGGTCATCGCTGATAGCAAACTCAGAGTCCATGGCCACGCCGTTGACGGAAGCCCCAGCCGTCCAAGTCAGCTTATTCGCCCTCTCGCCATATACATAAGCACGATACGTCCCGCCCTTTTCCAACTCCACCTCCCGGTAAGTCGGCACCGGCGGATCATTCCGATCCAGCGGCACGCCCTGCATTACGCGAATGGCCCCGACATGGTTCATTCGCTTCTCCAACAGCGAAACAATCTCTGGCGGCAAATTCTGCCTCACCACCATCGGCACCGCCTTCTGGATGGCCTCACGCGGATTTTCAATGATCAGCGCCTTAAAAACTGGGCGACGTTCTTTAGCCAGCTTCTGGCCTTTGGCGATTAGGTCTGCCTTTTCAGTTTCCTTGGCTTGAAGGTAGTTTTTCGTCCAGTGATCAAAGCGTTCTAGGACATCACTTGAAACCTGCGTGACTGCTGTTGATTCAGCCTTTGGAAGTGAAGCCGTCTGCTTTAATGGCACTTCTACGTGAGCTACTTTTTCAGCAGCCGGGCGTGATTCTGGCTTAGCGAATTTAGGCGCTAAATTGCTAGGCGCAGAAAGGTAGATGCCCAGCAAGCAAGCAAGGGCAATAAGGCATGTGAGCCAAAGGGTTTGATTTAGGCGCATGGTTGACGTTGAGGTTACCTCGACGACGATCTCAGATTCAAAGAGTTAGGGGAAGAATAAAATTTGACGGAATGATTTATTTTAGCCGCTCAGTCTAAGAGGCTAACAGCTGTCAGAGTAAAATCACATGAGTCATGGGAAGACCGGTTCTGCGCGGCAAGAGTTCATCTCCAGGCGGCGTTCTGTCCCGCGACAAGACAAATGAACACCCCGGTCCTCCGTTTACTCCTGCGCCTCATCCTGGCACGAGGGACCCTCATGCTCACCTGCATTGCCCTTCCTGCTCTGGCGGTGGATTATGAAAAGGAGATTAAGCCGCTTCTCAAAGAGCGTTGCTACTCTTGCCACGGTGCGTTGAAGCAGAAAGCAGACCTTCGACTCGACACCACTGTCGCTATGCACAAAGGCGGCGATGGGGGCGACATCCTTGTGGGTGATCATTCGCTGTTGCTCGAACGTGTCACCACCACTGACAAGAATGACCGCATGCCGCCCGAGGGCGAGGGATCGATGCTCAACAACGAGCAGGTTGCCAAACTCAAAGCCTGGCTTGCCGCCGGAGCACCCGCGCCTGCGAATGAGCAGCCCGAGGCCGATCCGCGTGCGCATTGGGCCTATCAAGTGCCTAAATCATCCGGCAAGTCGATGGATGCGCTTCTCGCAGCACGACTCGCTTTGAAAAAGCTCAATCCACAGCCTGAAGCTGCCCCTGAGATTTGGCTGCGTCGCGTCTATCTCGATCTCATCGGTCTGCCACCGACGGCGGAGGCGATTGAGAAGTTTCTGGCTCAATGCGCAGACAAGCACAGTCCAGTTGTCTCCTTGTCTTCGCCAGTCGCACGAAAAGCTTGCGCAAACGTGGTGGATCATCTGCTCGGCACACCGCAACACGGCGAGCGCTGGGCCCGCCACTTCATGGACATCTGGCGCTATTGCGACTGGTATGGCCTCGGCGCTCAGCTTCGTCATTCGCAGAAGCATATCTGGCATTGGCGTGACTGGATCGTCGAGTCGCTGAACGCCGACAAAGGTTACGACCAGATGATCGTGCAGATGCTCGCCGCTGATGAACTCGCGCCGGAAGATCGCGATAACCTGCGTGCCACTGGCTTCCTCGCCCGCAGCTATTACCTCTTTAATCGGACCACTTGGCTGGATGAAACCATCGAGCATACCTGCCGCGCTTTCCTCGGCTTGACGATGCAGTGCGTGAAGTGCCACGACCACAAATACGATCCCATTGAGCAGGCCGAGTACTACCGCATGCGTGCCATCTTCGAGCCGCTGCATGTGCGCCTAGACCCATGGAGTGGCGAACCCGACTTCGAGAAAAACGGTCTGCCGCGTGTCTATGACCTGCATCTCGATAAACCAACTTTCGTTCATGTGCGCGGCGATGAGAAGAACGAGGATAAATCGAAGCCACTGACAGCGGGCATTCCACAGGTGCTGGAGTTTGCCGCTTTCCAGCAAGCGTCTATCAAACTGCCTCTTACATCTACCAAGCCGGCGCTGCTGCCGTTTGTTCTCCAAGATCATCTCCACGTCGCCGAGCGCGGCATCGCTGCAGCGCAGAAAATGCTTGAACAAGCAAGGCTGGCACAGGCCAAAGCGCGCCCGCTTGA
The DNA here is from genome assembly GCA_027489965.1 of Verrucomicrobiaceae bacterium. Lineage (GTDB taxonomy): Bacteria > Verrucomicrobiota > Verrucomicrobiia > Verrucomicrobiales > Verrucomicrobiaceae > Prosthecobacter. The sequence goes on along the minus strand of JAIXZA010000131.1, from coordinate 61,447 downwards.
TGCCAAGCCCGTGATGAAGCCCAAGGTACTCGTTAGTGATGATTTCACCGTCGCGAAGCCACAGCAGTGGGAGATCCTCAAAGGCGACTGGAAGCATTCGCCGATTGGCGTGCGCCAGCATGAAACTGGAGCCGAACGCCGTTCGCTGCGCTTGAAACCAGCCCCGCCCGTCGATTTCGAGGCGAGTTTGAGCTTCACCATTCGTGGCGGTCAGAAATGGAAATCCGTTGGTATCGTCTTTGACGGCGTGGGTAAGGACAATGTGATGGTTTATATGAGTGCTTTCAGTGGCGGGTCGAAAATTCAAGTCGCCTTGACCAATGGCGGCAATACCAGTTATTCAACGAACGGTTCAACGGCACGCACCATCTCGCAAGATGTCCGCTACACGCTGGATCTGCGCGTGCGCGGGCAACTCATCAATGCTAGCATCAATGACGAGCCAGTTCTGGCTTTTCGTCTGCCGCAGCAACGTCGTCCTGGCCACTTATCCATCTCAGCCTTCGATGCTGATGTCGAATTTCACAGTTTTAAACTCGCCGAACTGGCCCCAGATGCCGATTTACGCGAACCTGCCGCCGACAAGTCAGTGCCGCTTGCGGATGCAAAAGGCGCCCTTGTACTCGCAGAGAAACAACTCGCTGCCGCAAAGGCTAAACCCGCGATGATTCGCGCCGTTTTTGCTGCGGATCAGGCCAAGCGGGACAAAGCACTCGCCCAAACCGCCGCTGCCGCCGAGGCAAACTACAAACTCGCGCAAGCTGAGGTCGATCTTTTCAAAGCTGTGGGCGATTCAAAGGCCAAGGCCGACGCGAAGAAAATCAAAACCGCAGGCGAAGCCTTGGAGAAAGCAAAGAAGAAAGCCGCAGTTCCTGGAGAGTCTTACACCTCCTTGCCAGCGAGTTTTAAGGCTCAGGAAGGGCCTGAGGAGAGCACCAATGCCACGGTGCAGACCTATCCCGACACCAGCACGGGCCGCAGACTTGCTTTCGCCAAATGGATTGCCGACAAACGCAATCCTCTCACGGCCCGTGTGCTCGTGAATCAAGTCTGGATGCGGCACTTTGGCGCTCCGCTTGTTGCTAATATGGACGACTTTGGCCGCCGCTCACTCGTGCCGTTGCATCAGGACATCCTCGACACGCTCACGGTCGATTTCATGAACAGCGGCTGGAGCCTGAAGCATCTGCATCGCGCCATGGTGCTCTCCGAGTTGTATCGTCGCAGTTCCTCAAATGCGCAGGCCGACGACGCCACAGTCACTGCCGATCCCGATAACGCGAACTACTGGCGCATGAATCCGCGCCGCATGGAAAGCCAGGTCGTGCGCGACAGCCTCCTGCATCTCGCCGGGAAACTCGATCTCACGCTTGGTGGCCCAAGTCTCGATCCCGCGTCATCGGAGACTAGTCCACGTCGCTCGCTTTACTTCATCCAGAATGCCGAGACTGAGCACCGCTTCCTCGCTGTCTTCGACAACAGCAACGTCCTCGAATGTTACCGCCGTAACGAAAGCGTCGTGCCCCAGCAGGCGCTTGCTTTGACTAACAGCAAGCTTAGCCGCGAATGCGCCGACGCCTTGGCCACAAAGCTTGCTAAGCTCGATGCGGAGCCTTTCGTGACGCAATCCTTCCTCACCGTGCTCGGTCGCCCGCCCTCTGATGCCGAGCGTCTCGCAAGCCTCGAAGGCTTCAAGGCATTGAAACAGAACCGCAGCCTGTTTTTGCAGGCGCTGCTCAATCACAACGACTTTGTCACTCTGCGATGAACTTCATGCATCAGCCCACACCGTTCCTTCGTCGCGACATCCTCGGTGGCCTCGGCAGCATTGCGCTCGCTTCGATGTTGAAGGCCGAGGAAAGCTGGCGGCCGCCAAGCGGGTTGCCGGTAATGCCGCAGAAAGCAAAGCGGGTGATCTGGCTCTTCATGCGTGGCGGTGTCAGTCACATGGAGAGCTTCGATCCAAAGCCGATGCTGACAAAGTACGCAGGCAAGTCCATCAGCGAGACGCCTTTTGCCAGTGTTCAAGATCCAGAAAAGCTCAAGAAGGTGCGCGTGGTGGTGGTGAATGATGCGAACGGTAAGCAGCGCACGACAATTTATCCGTTGCAAGTCGGCTACAAAAAGTACGGCCAGTGCGGTATCGATATCAGCGATTGGTTCCCGCACATCGGCTCTTGCGCTGATGAGATTGCCTTCATTCGCAGCATGTGGACGACGGACGACAATCACGGAGCGCAGGTGCAGTTTCATAGCGGACGACACATGCTGGAGCCGCGTGTGCCTACTCTCGGCGCATGGGTGACATACGGTCTTGGCTCCATGACGGACAATTTGCCCTCCTTTATCAACATGGGGCCGCGATACTTTGATATTCGCGACGGCCACTACCTTGGCCCGGCTTTTGACGCGGTAAATTTTAAGGTCGATCCAAAGAATCCGCTTACCTTTGCCTCACCCGAGATCGCTGTCGGCAAAAACGAACAAGCGGTGCAGTTCGATCTCATTCACAAGCTGAACACGCTCAACGCCGAGCAGTATCCCGGCGATAAAACGCTCGCTGCCCGCATGAAGAGTTATCAGCTCGCCTACAACATGCAGACCGCTGTGCCGGAGACGATGAACCTCGATGCGGAAAGTGAGGAGACGAAAAAGCTCTATGGTATGGACGACAAGGTGACGGAGCCGTTTGCGCGACAACTGATCGTCGCGCGTCGTCTTGCCGAGCGCGGCGTCAGATTCATTCAACTCCAGCATGGCGATGGTGCAGCGGGTGCGTGGGATTCGCATTCAGGACTCAAAAAGAACCACTCCATGCTCGCGCAGCAGGTGGACAAACCGATCTCCGGCCTTCTCAAAGATTTGAAACAGCGCGGCATGCTCGACGACACACTCGTCGTCTTCGCCACTGAGTTTGGCCGCACGCCCGGCTCGCAAGGCAGCGATGGCCGGGATCATCATCCCTATGGCTTTAGCGTCTGGATGGCTGGTGGTGGCACGAAAGGCGGCACCATCCACGGCAGCACCGATGAACTCGGCTTTCACGCTGTCGAGCATCCACATTACGTCACCGACGTGCATGCCACGATCCTGCATCTGCTCGGCCTCGATCCGCACCGCTTAGAAATCCCTGGCCGCAAGAGGCTGGAGAGGGACTTTGGGCAGGTGATCGGTCAAGTGCTGGCCTGATCTTAAAAATCCTTGAGGCGATTCGGAGCAGGGCGAGTCGCCATCGCGGGTGTGAATGAAAACCGAATCAGGGACGGGTGACTTTCACTCGCATGAATCGGCGGACGCCTGGACTTGATGGAACGTTGTCACGGACGGTGAGCTGAGTGCTTGTGTTGGTTTCGATCACCAGCCCGACGCTGCTCCAGGAGGTGAGATCGCTGCTGGCTTCGACGGTGAAGGTGACGTCGGTGGCGGCAGGGTTTTTCGGAATGCTAAGGCGGAGGAAATTGGAAGTGCTCACTGCAGCCATGGTAATGACCTGTGGGTTGGTGCTGCTGACGGTGCCATTGCTGCCGATGGCGTATTCGATGAGATTGAGGAGTCCGTCACCATCGGCATCAGCAGTGGCTTCAGCGAGGGCGTTGTTTTCATTGCCGACATTGTTTTGATCCAGCCACCTGGCGAAAGGATTTAAGTAGCCGGTGAAAGTGAGGTCATCAAAGACGATGCTGTCACCATCATCCGCACGGAGTCGGATGGTATGGCTGCCATTCATGGTAAGCGTGGCGAGTGTATCTTCAGCAGCTGGATTGCCAAAAGTGATGAGGCCAGGACTAGCGATCTGGGACCATTGCAGGGTGGTGCCTCCCGGTGGTGTGGGCTGGCCATCATCGGTGACGGTGGCATTGAGGTTAAAGGGTGGGACATTGGGCAGGGTGCCGGTATCCACGACGGGCGCGATGTTTAGTGGCTGAATGCTCAGGCCGCTGAAGGTGCCAGTGGCCAAAAGGGTAGGGGATTCGCTGTCCACCACCAAGCCGACGAGAAGCGGGCCTGTCATGGCGACAGGTAAGCTGCCTGTGACCTGCGCCCAAGCACCAGGAGCCCCACTGACATTGGCTGCACGGTAGGCGGCGACGCTGTTGCCTTTGCGAATCAGGCGTATCCAATCTCCGACACTGCCGCCGGTTTGCAAGGTGCCTCGGCTGCCACCTGCGCTGCTACGCCAGTGGGCTTGGAAGCCGTCGATCGTGGTGTTTCCATAGAAGCCGTACGGGGCATTGTCGGTGGTGTCACGCAGACCAACTCCGCTCTGTGCATTGCGTGTGGCACCGCTGTGACTGGTTAGCCGTGAGGTGATGATGCAGTCTCCCCAGATCTGCTGGTAGCGGAAATGGCTGCCTGTCTCGTCATGGCCACCATAGGCATTCACGGTGATGGCGCCTGCGGTTTCGCTGGAGCTGCCGGTGGTCGTGTAGTTCCCTAGATCTTCGCTGTGTAGGGCTGCACCGTTCACAGCAGGAGTGAGGCTGATGTTATCAAACTGAGCGGTGGCGGTAGCATTGCCGCCACCTGCACTGACGACCATGCCGACGATCAGATTGGTGCCCATGCTGACTGCCACTGGCGTGCTGACTTGAGTCCAGCTGCCTGCGGCTCCGCCGACGTCTGGCGCGGTGCTGGCGGTGACGTTGCCAGCTGTGCGCTCTAATCGCAACCAGCAGGGAAAGGTAAGTCCGGTGCTGGTGCTGGCACTGTCCGCAGAGTTAGGGGCAGTACGACTGCGGAATTGCGCCCCACCTGTGGCTGTCACGAGGAGATTGCTGCGCTTAGCCCCCTTCCAGGAGGTGTCGCGGATGGTGATACCGGCGAGCCTTGTGCTGGGGCCAGTCATGCTCACAAGCCTAACCACGAGTGTGGCATCTCCACTGCCGCCGAGGATTTGGCGAAACATCATGTGCCCGCTGTCTGTGGCAGAAGTGTAGCCTGTGCCTGCGCCGATGAGTGTGTAGTTACCACCGGCTGATTCACCACTGATGCCGCGCACCCCGGGTGGGCCTTGGTCCATGCCGATCCAGTTGGCATAGCTAAATCCACCTGCCTGCACAATGAGATCATCGCTAGCGGTGAACTGGCCATCATTCACCGTGATGCGCAGACCGTAGATGCCTGTGGTGGGAAAGGTGGCCGTCGTATTAGCTGCTGTAGCTGTACCAAAGTTGATGAGGCCCGGGCCAAAGAGCTGGCTCCACTGATAGAGTAGCGGGCTTGGCAGTCCATCATCTGTGCCTGTAGCCTCAAGCATGAGACCGTTGCCGACATTGATGATCGTGGATTTGCTACCTGGGCTGCTGATGAAGACAGACGGCGGTAGGTCGTCATCAATGATGGTGACATTGGCTGTGGAGGGTGAGCCGACAATGTAGGAAGCCGCAGCGCTGATGGAGATAACGACTTCTTCATTCCCCTCGGTTGTGCTGTCCTGAGTCACCGAAATTGGGATGGTGATGCTGCTGACACCGATGCCGAAGGTGCGAGGTGTGGTGACAGAAGTGAAGTCTGTACCATTCGTCGCCGTGCCAGAGACGCTGATGGTGACATTCAAAGCACTGGTGACGGGCCCTGTGCGGGTCAGTGTGAATTCACCGGGATTTCCCGCAGCCTCAGAGGCCTGGGCATCGCTGGCTGTGATTGTGATGGTATTGACATCATCGTCCTCGATCGTGACGGTAGCGCTGCTTGATGATCCTACCGTGTAACCACTGCCACTGGTGAGATTTAGGATTACGGTTTCATTTGCCTCATTGGCGGTATCTTGAAGCGGAGATACAGTGATGGTCTTGCTGGCCTCTCCGATATTGAAGGTAATCGTTCCCGGCGTTATGATCGCCGTGTAATCCGAGCCACTGGTAGCGGTTCCACTGCGCGTGAAATTGACCGTTAAGCTAGAGTCAACTCCGCCGTTACGGCTAAAGGTGAAGGTGCCTGTGTCTCCAGCTTCATTGGCCAGAGGATCCGTTGCGGCGATGGTGACAATAGGCGTGTCATTGTCGATGATGGAAAAGGTGTGCGTGTTGCTGGTGCTGAGAGCTGCATTGGCGGCGTTGCTAAGCGTGAGTTGCACGGTCTCGGTGCTCTCCACGAGCAGGTCGTCGATCAAAGGCAGAGACAGAGTTTTAAAGGTCTCACCAGGAGCAAAGGTGAGTGTGCCGCTGATGTCCGTAAAGTCTGTGCCACCCCCCGTTGCCGTGCCTGCTGTGCTGGTGTAGTCCACGGTGACGGCAGCGCTGGCGGGATCGCTCAAAGTTACTGCGATTTGAGCAGGAGAAGCATTTTCCAGTCCAGTGGAGGCAGCGCCGGTGAAGCCCAGTGATGGTAGCAGAGCGGTGGGAGCGTCGTCATCCAGGATGGCATAGGTGAAAGTATTCGGAGCGCCTAAAAGCGAACGATGAGGATAGCGCAGCATGACATTGACGAACTCGACCGGCTCTGGCAGAAGGTCATTCGTGACGTTGAGGGTGATGTTTTTCGTCTGCTCACCGGCAGCAAAGGTCAGTGTGCCGGGTGTAAGTGAGTAGTCCACGCTCAGGCCTTCACCACTACTCACGGCGGAGAGCCGGGCGCGATACTCAGGAGCGGAGGCCGCAGCACCTGCGACCAGGCCAAACCAAAGCGCACGGGCGCGGTAGTTGGAGGTCTCACGCACCATGAGGCCCGCCTGAGCGGTAGCAGCACCACCTGTGATGTTATTGAGCCGAGCAGTGAGGGTGAAGTCGCCTGAGACACTGGCTGCGGCCATGTGGCCTTCATCTTCTGAGGAGGCCGCCGTGGGCATGATGCCTGCACCTGAGGCGGTGATGGTCAAGGTGCCGCCGCTTTCAGTCACGCTGCCGGGTTCATTAACAAAACCGATGGTGCGGCCAGTCAGCGTGCCGCCTGTGCTGAGGGTGATATTGTCAAAGGTTGCTTGGGTGAGTAATCCATCACTGCGCGCTGAGGCGGCGAGCCCGACGAGGCAAAGTGAACTTAGCGGAATGGACTGCGCAGGACCCGCGACTGTCCAGGTGCTGCCGTTTGAAGATGTGGAAGAGGTGAAAAGATTGCCCACTCGCTGAAGCCTAAGCCAGCGTGGTTTGCTGTAGGTTGGCTGGGACTGCACAGCGCCGGCATTGCTGGCAGTCGTTGTCCTGAAGCTAGCACGGTGAGATCCAAAGCCTGTTTCTGCAAAGCAGCTCATGTGGCGAACATTGGTCGCTGTGGATTCACGAATGGCCACGCCGGCTTTAATCGAAGAGCTATTTCCACTCATACCAAGCACTCGGGCTGTGACAGTGCAGTTGTTGGAGTCAAATATAGGAAAATAGATCATCCGCCCACCGTCCGAAGTGCTGCCGGTGGAGATGTCAGGGCCACCAGCGATGATGTTATAAAGGCCAGCCGACTCTGTCTGTCCACCTGCTGGGTTCTGGGTGCCGATGGCGCTGCTGGTTAGCGTGCCTACGCTGCCGCCGGAATCCAGTCCTGTGACGTTGAGACTATCCACTTGGATGTTGGCCAAGATTCCATTGCTTCCTGACGTCACGTAGATGCCTGCTAAGTAACTTGCTGAAGGCATAGAAATCGTCTGCGCAGTACCGAGCTGGGTATAAGTGGCGCCGTCAAGGGATCTCCAAGCGGAAAAGCTATTTCCAGAACGAATCACCCGCACCCATGTTCCTGCAAGGAAGGTGGGCGTTCGCGGACCAGTTTCTAAGAGGTAATCTACGGTTTCCGTTCCTACTGCTGGACTGCTGAGAGTAATGGGGATGTTCACGGTGGTCGTGCTTTCACTGCCGCTGCCGCCAGTGGAGGCAAAGCTCACAGCCTGCGTGCCTGCATCATCATCGGTGATGTAGATCGTGGCATCGGGACCGCGTGAGTAGCTGCCGGTGCTTAGTCGGAGGGTGGCGGTTTCTGTGCCTTCAAAGATGGTGTCGCCAATTGTATTGAAGCTGATGTCCACACCCGGTGCACCGTCTGGGATGGTGGCAGTGCCTGTGAGGTTGGTGTTCGTGTAATCAGCACCACTGGTGGCGGTTCCGGTCATGGTGTAATTCACGGTCAGTGCTCCCGTGGTGCTGCCAGTGCGTGAGATGAAGAACTTTAGCGTGGTGGAAGTCGAAGACTCAGAGACTGAATGCGCAGCACCTGTGGTGATTTGAGGGTCAACAAAGACTGTGGGCTGTTCATCATCGCGGATGAAAAGCGTGGCGGATTTACTCATGTCCCAAAGTGTGTAATTCGTGCTGTTATCCAGCGTGAGTATCACCGTTTCCATGTCTTCGACATCGCTGTCATCGAGCACAGGTACGGAGAGGTTCGTGGTCACTGTGCCACCAGTGAGCGCCATCGTGGCTGTGCCAGAAAGGGCCGTGAAGTCGGTGCCCAAAGTGGCGGTTCCGGTCACGGTGTAATTGACCGTCAATGAGCCGCTGCCGCCTTTCGCTGTGATGCGAAATTGCCCATTTGTGGAGGGCTCCGCTGCGATGCTGCCAATGGAGGTGACCTCCAGCAGAGGTTTGTCTGTGCTCAGGTCAGAGATCGTCACTGTGCCGCTACTGCTGCTTCCAGATCGGTAGGCTTCGTTGCCATCGGCGATGGAAAGGATCACGGTTTCATTGCCTTCGCCGTAACCTTCGATGCGGGGCATGATGGTGATGCTGCGCTGAGTTACTCCTGCAGGGAAAGTCACGGAGCCGGGCAGGGCCTCGTAGTCCACTCCATGGAGCGCAGATCCACCTACACTGTAGTAAACTGTGAGCGCTGCGGTTGTATCTCCACTGCGAGTGAGGAGGAATGTGCCTGGATTTGGTACAGCACCAGGAGCACTGCGATCCACCTCAGTTGCCACTGCATCTGGTATGGTGAGCGTGACGACCTGTGAATCGTCATCAACAATGCTCGCAGTGACATTGTTTGCAGCAGCATCAGCGATGAACAGCGCGCCTGTTGCAATAGTGAGGCGCAGCGTTTCCGTGGCTTCAGAAAGGCTGTCATCGAGAGGCGAGATGTTGAAGGTGGTGCTGGCAGAGTTTTGGGGAATCGTGGCCGTGCCGCTGAGGGTGCTATAGTCCACTCCATTCACCGCCGTGCTCGTGGAGGCAATCGTGTAGGCCACGATCAGATCTGCGCCCGTGGAGCCCGAACGTCTGAGTGTGCAGGTGATGGGCTGGCCACTGCCTTCCACAGTTTGAGCAGCAGAGGCGGTGAGGGAGACACGAGGCAGGGCCGTGTCATTGTCCTGAATCGTGATCGCAGCGGAGGATTCTGTCCCATTCACATAGGCGGCGTCCAGACCGAGGATGAGCTGCACTTCTTCATCTCCCTCTGAACTAACGTCATTCACCGGAGCGACGACGACATCCAGTGTGCTGCTACCAGCTGGGATGGTGAGGGTGTTGTAGGGTGTGCCGGAGATCGCGGTGTAGTCAGGGGCAAAGGTGTAGTCCGATGTCTTGGTGGCTGTGCCGCGAACCACAAGTGTGTTCACGACCAGTGGCAGCGCGGTGGAGCCGGTGCGCGTCAGGCGGAAGATGCCGCTGGCTCCCCCTTCTGTGGCCACTGCGGTTGGAGCGGTGAGGGTGACGATGGGAAGCTCCTCAACAGTAAAGTCGGCACCACTGAAACTGGGGCCGACGGTGATGCTATTGTTAAACCCTTCAGTAAAATTGTATCCATGTCCGGCTGGAGTCGCGGAGTAGGATCCTGCTGAGAGATTGGCAATGACATAATAGCCATCGGAGTCTGTCAGCGTGCCGTTCGTTCCGCTCGTGGTTACATTCACTCCGACCATGCCTGCGCCGTTTTTTGTGATGCGACCGCTGATGGTGAACTTACTTCCGCCATTGCCGACGGTGATGACCGCATTGCGGATGGCGATGCCGCCTTTCATGTCAGAAACCACGCAACTGACGTTGTAAATGCCATTGGTGCCGAAGTTGCGGGTAGCCGTCGGCGCATTGGGGGAGATGACGCCGTCATGCCAGCGCCAAGAGTAGGCCAGGGTGTCACCATCCAGATCGGCAGCCGTAGCGGTAAAGGTCACGTTTGTGCTCGTCGGCACGACAGGGGCCGAGGGACTGAGGGCCAGCGTGGGCGCGTTATTACCGGGGAAAGTGCCCAGATTCACCTGCACATCCAGACTCGGGGGTGAGGTGGTGGGATTCACGGCCACTGTGGTGATATGGATACCGCTTTCCAAATCTGAAAAGGTGCTGCCCACTGCGATTGGAGCGTCATTTTTACCATTGTTAGAGCCGGGCGTGGTGTCGAGAAGCTGGATGTTATCGCCTCCGTTTAGGGTCCATTTCCAGCCCAGCAGCAGGCCATTCGTGACCCAAACATTACTGGGGAAAAGCGTGCGGTATTCCCCCCAAAAGGTGCGCTCGGCATCCTTCCTGACTTGCAGTCCATAGAGCTTGCCAGACTCCAGGCGCGGCTGGTCAAAAGCGTGGATACGGTAGAGACCGCTGGCAGTGATCGGTGGAGCAAACTCCGGTGGCATCCAGCGAATCTGATTTTTGGCCTGAGCATTGTAATGACCTGCGGGTGGAGTCGCTCGCCCCATATTATCAAAATCATCTCCGTATTCTTCGTTGCCGCCAGGTCCTGCCACGCTGGCACCGTTGGTTAGCCAGAAATTCGCGTGCAGCAGACCAAAGGCGTGGCCGATCTCGTGTGCGATGGTGCTCACGCTGTCGCTGCGCATCCAGACTTGTCCAGATCCGAGGCTGCCGTAACTTGTCGGTGAGCGTGCTCCGCCCGTGGACCGAATGCAGAAGCAGTGGTAATCCTGCCAGTCGTAACCTGCCGCTCGTGCGGCTTCCTTGGCGTGCACCATTTCAGCATTCAGGCCATCCACTTCCTTGATGAAACCACTGGTTGAGTCCTTGCCTCTGTACCAGGCTTGGTTTCTGGGTAGTTTGACTGGCGGCGTGACCGTGGCCACTAGGGTGAGGCGCCCGTAGGACTGGGTTTGATAAAAATCGGCTGTCTGACGCAGGCCGTCCATCATCACAGCTTCAGTCGCTGGAGTCTGGCTTTGATCGGCAAAGATGGCTGGCACATAAAGCACCTTCACCACGCCCACTGAAGGTACGGAGGCGGAGGGCATCGCTCCTGTAAAGCTTTGCGCGCCACCTGTGCCAGCCTCGCCTAGGATCAATCCGTTTTCATAAGCTCTGATATGCGCGCCATCGCAAAGAAAGATGACCTCATCTCCAGTTTCTATGGCTATAACAGTCTCCGCTACAGGTGCGGTTGGCGGCATGTCGCGGTCGGTGCTTTTTCCTGAAACAGGACAGACTTCTAGCTGTTTCTTCCCTGTCGGCGGGATCTCGCCTGGCTCTAGCTGGCGTACTCGTGATTCGCTCAGAGCCAGCGCCCCTTCCATAGCTACGCCGATCACATGCACGTCTGATTTGGAGCGGTAATCAAACTCCCGTTGCCCATAGACGTAGGTTTCAAAGGTCTTACCTGTTTGTGTCTGAACATAGCGGAGAAAGGCCTTGTCACCATTTTCCTTCGACTCAGGTCCCGCCACATAGACCCGTAATTCACCACGATCTGCCACTCGTTCTTCTAATTCAGCCACGATCTCCGCAGGCAGCTTTTGCCGCACCACCATGGGCACAGCTTCCGCCAGAGCCCTGCGCGGATCACTTTGGATGATCTGAGTAAAGCTTGGCCGGCGTGCCTTGGCTAGTTTGACACCTTCTTCTCTAAGAGCGCCTCTTTCAGCCTCCACCGCCGCTAGATAGGTCCGGCTCCAGTGGTCAAATTGTACTATGGGGTCAGCCACGGATGGCTCGGCCACTGGAGTCCTTCTTTGTTCACTGACGGCTATCTTTGCGTTAACTGGTTCTGCCATGGGTGCTACAGCAGCCGGTTGGCTCGATGACTTGAATCCTTGATTTAAGGCCTGCTGGCTAGGTTTGGATAAGTAAAATCCGACAGAGCAAGCTCCGGTGATGAGAACAAGGAACCCGAGTGTGGTTTTGAGACGCATGGTGGTGGTTATCGTTACCACTCAGACGATCTCAAAATCAGCTCTTTAAGGGAAGATTTATTTTTTGGCTGAATTTGCTTATTTGACTCGGGAAAAGCAACAAGCCGCCCAGCGATCACTCTCCCAAGTGCACAATTCCACGCTCAATGGCTATGGCCACAGCGCTGGTGCGGTCAAAGGCGTCCAGCTTGTCTAAGATAATGCTGATGTGTAGGCGGATGGTCCCCATGCTGAGTTGCAGTATGTCCACGATTTCCTTGGTGGAATGGCCTTTGACCAGCAGCCGTAAGATCTCCAGCTCACGAGGTGTCAATGATCGTCTCTGCTCGCGTGCGCGGATTTTAGCGGCAATTTCCGGTGGGAAACAGGCGGCACCTGCGGCGATCCGGCGGATGGCGAGCAGCACGTCTTCACATTCAGAGGACTTCGTTAGGTAGCCTTTAGCTCCAGCGTTCACAGCGCGATAGATGTCTTCTTCACCATCAAAAATGGTCAGCATGAGTACACGCACGTCGGGGAACTCGGCAAGGATGGACTCCAGTGTTTCCACGCCTGATTTGTCTGGCAGATGATAATCCATGATCACAACATCGGGTTGATGTTGTCGGTAAAGCTCCACGGCTTTTGCACTTGTCCCAGCCTCAGCCACGACGGTCATGTCGGGTTCATTGTTGATCGGCACGGCTAATCCCAATCGGGTCGCAAAGTGATCGTCCACAATGAGGATTCGGATGGATGAGCTTTTTTTCATGCTGGAGGTTGAGTTAAAGACGTTCGTCCGAGGGATGGCTGGTCATGCGGCTCCCTGGAAATTCACTCTAGGAGCGGAGAGTTCTACAGTAGTTCCTGTGCCGAGCTGACTGTGAACGTGAAGTTGACCACCAATTTTTGCGGCGCGTTCACTCATCCCGCTAAGTCCGAAGTGGCCAGTAAGTGCGTTGGTTGTATTGGGATCAAAACCGCAGCCATTGTCTTGAATGGTGAGTTTTAAGTTGTCATTTAAGTATTCGAGGTGCAGTTTAATTTGCTGCGCTTTGGCATGATGAGCCGCATTTGCTACCGCTTCTTGGGCTACACGTAGGAGATGCGTTTCTAAAGTGCCCGAAAGTCTTGTGGGTGTGCCACATATCGACACCTGAAACATAGCACCACCAGAAGTGGCCATCGGCCTAAGTAGCTCTTCCAGTGCAGCTGGTAGGCCGCGCTTTTCGAGCGTGACACTACGCAGTTCACGAATGGTACTGCGTGATTCTTCACGTGCTCGGCGTAGCAGTCGCCGCGCCAAATCTAGGGGCTGAGAGGCGGGCATTTGCGTTCCATGAATTCTCTTTGCCGTGTCATCTAACAGCATGGTTACTCCGACAAGCTCCTGCTCCAGGGTGTCATGCAGATCTCGTGCGATGCGTTGTCTTTCTTCCAGGGTTGCCTGTTGCTGGGCCTGCTGGCGGATCACGTCAGACTGTGAGCGCACGACCCACTGCAAGGTCAGTGCCCAGGCTCCAATGGCGATTGCGAGGGCAAGCAATGAGCCCAAGATCCAGCGTGCGCGCTGTTCTCCCCACCAAGGTTGTCTAGCGGTGATGATGATGTCCTGAGGACTTCGCAGAAGCAGGCGAAAGCTTGTGGCATTGCGTGGTATGACGAGTGGGCGCGTGGAAATAAACTCACAGATGCCAGTTAAGCTTAGCCTCATGCCTGACATGAGTGGCTCTAAAGGAGAGTCCGGAGTGGCCAAGAGCACCTCAAAAACTTGGCCCTCGGCACGGCAGATGAGATTTTTACCTTCACGGCTGGGCACCAGTTCTAAAAAGTCAGCTTCTAGCGTGACTAGCTCACATTGCTCACGACTATGGCGCGTCTTTGCAGGCTTCAATTCCATAGGCTGAGGGATGGGTTTAACGCCTGTCTTTTTCACATTGATGGCGCTCAAGCTTGGGCGAAAAGGCGTCACGATAGGATAGCCTTCTGCTTCGACTTCATCTCCGACAGAGAGACTAAAGGGCTGCGCTGTCTGGACAAACATGCTGCCGCCATCTCCTCGTAAATAAAGACCACGACCAGCAATCACATAGGTGGTTACTCCCATGACACGCACCTTCTGCCGAAGTGTTGAGCCGACTCTTAGCAGTTCTTCAATGGGCACCAAGGGGATCACATCTTGAGGTTTGTCTTCCGTTTCGATCATGAAGGACTCTAGGCCTGATACAAACAGCAAGCGGCCTGACATCTGGCGCTGATCGTTGAAGTGGGTTCCAGTGATACCCCGCACTCTAACCTGTCGCTCCACGAGCTGCCAGGGTAGCTTTTTGAGTGGTTCATTCTGTGGAAGGATCGCACGGATCATGTGGCCTTCCACCTCCACATCCACGATGAGGCTGTCGTCACTGAATGACGTGCTTTTGACAACGGCCTGCACCTCCACTGGACGTGCATCCATGGCTGGAGTGAAGAGCTCTTCAAAGTTGACTTTTTGATACTGAGGCAGAGCTCCAGATCCACGAATCTCGATGGTTGAAGGCAGCACTACAGGAAGAAACTCGCCAGGACCGACGTGTCCCTGGACTTGCAATTGTGAACCGATCATATAGGGAACTGCTGGTCGCTGGTCTTCCGATACTCCCACGCAGATTCCATCAACACCATCATGTACAAAGAGAACCCCCCAGGCTGGATGATAGTAGGTGACGATGGCATCAAGCTTCACGGGTCGATGAAGTTCCCGGTCTTCTGGACTCAGCGCTCTGATGGCGGCAGCAGACGTCAATGCCTCTTCTCCTGAACTCACCTGTAGGAGGGTGAGCCATGCCATGATGGAGAGGCATTTTTTGACGTTCATGAGGCTATGCTAGCAAGGGTTACCGGAAATCCCTAGTTGTTCGATTGGCTAAAATTCAATCTCAACAGAGTTTGCTTGGTCTTGCCAGTTCTAAATCGTGGCCCTACCGTCTCAGCCCATGCCAAAAGTTCGCAAAGCAATCATTCCCGCCGCCGGTTACGGCACGCGCTTTCTTCCCATCTCAAAAGCGGTGCCAAAGGAGATGCTGCCGCTCGTGGACAAACCCGTGATCCAGTATGTGGTGGAGGAGGCCGTGGCCTCGGGTATCACGGACATTCTCATTGTCATCAGTCGTAGCAAGCGCGCGATTGAGGAGCATTTTCATCCAGCATTTGATTTGGAGTCTGAGCTTGAGGCCAAAGGCCGCGTCGAAGAACTTGAGGCCCTGCGCCGAATGCAAAGTATGGCACGTATTCATTTTATCTGGCAGCCAAAAATGGGTGGTCTCGGAGATGCTATCCTCTATGCCAAGGATCATGTAGGCGATGAGCCCTTTGCCGTCTTGCTCGGTGATACTGTGGTGACAACTCAAGACGAATCACGTCCCGTCACGCGCCAACTCGCCGATGTGGTGGAGCTTCATGGAGGCTCCGCCGTGGCGCTTCAAGAGGTGCCTTTGGAAAAAGTCAGTCGCTATGGCATTCTCGGTGGCGATGAAATTTCTCCAGGTCTCATTCGCGCAACGCAGTTCGTCGAAAAGCCCAAGCCTGAGGCGACGCCATCAAGACTCGCCGTGAGTGCACGTTATGTTTTATCGCCGAGCATTTTTGCTCATCTGGAAAAGACGCCAAAAGGCAAGGGCGGGGAACTGCAACTGACGGATGCCATGGCTTCACTGATGAAAGAAGAAGCACTTCATGGTCTTCGCTATGATGGGCAGAGACATGACATCGGTAACAAATTGGATTTCATTAAGGCCAATCTGCATTTCGGACTACAACGTGCTGATATCGGCTCAGCGTTGCAGGAGTATGTGCAGCAATTAGCGCGCTGATCACGGGGCCGCTCTGCCAAATTTGCGTTCAAGCTCACCCATGGACATTTGGATCAGGGTGGGCCTGCCATGCGGGCAACAGTAAGGCATTTCGCAGGCAAAAAGATCTTCAAGCAGCGCCTGTACTTCAGGGATGGAGAGCTTGTCATTGGCTTTTACTGAATGCCGGCACGCGCTCATCACGATCATGTCCTCACCTAGCCTGAGAGCAGAGCTTTTGGAGCTCAGGCTTTGCAGCTCTTCGATGACTTGGTCTAGCCATGCCAGTGGATCGTCAACTTTTAAAAAGGTCGGTAAGGCTTCGATCTTAAAGGTGTTAGGGCCAAAAGGTTCTGCTTCGATGCCGAGCTTTGTGAGCGTGTCCAGATTCCGCTTCAGGATATCGGCATCACGCGGACTTGTTTGCAGCATCAGCGGCATGAGCAGGCGCTGAGAGGGGACGCCACCGGTTTCCATGGCGGCACGGATTTTTTCAAAGTTCACTCGCTCATGAGCTGCATGCTGATCCATGAGCACGAGCCCCTCTGTGCTTTCCATCAGCACATACAGACGTTGTAAAATGCCAATGATGCGAAAGGTCGGCATCTGGGGTTTGGCAGGCGGCGCTGCCTTTTCCTGCACTGGCTCTTCATGCTTGGGGGCAGGGCTTGGGCTTACGCGGTCTGGCTCGAGCTTACTTTGAATGGGGGCAGGTTCTGGCAGACGTGCTGCGGGCGCAGCTGAAGGGATGCGCAGCGGCACCGCTGGTAAAATAAATGCCTGTTGAGTAGGCGCTGGCGCGCTGGATTCTGTGCGCAGCTGGAGCGCGGGCTGAGTCGCGCGTGGGCCTGAGTTTTGCAAACCTTCAGGAAGCTTGGTCGCATTTTCTAAAGCACGCTTCACCGCCCTTGCCACGACATCACGGATGCTGAAGCCATCATGAAAGCGCACTTCTTTTTTGGCCGGATGAACATTGATGTCAAAAGCTTCGGCATCCATCTCCAGAAACAGAAAAGTCACGGGATACTGGCCTTTCATCAATGAGGTATGAAAGCCTTCACGCAGGCCGTAATTGATGGGCTGACTTTCGATCGGACGACCATTCAAAAAGGTCAGCTGCTGTTGCCGACTAGACCGGCTCAGGCCCGGTCCGCCGATATAACCCCAGACGGCAATGCCTTGTGCTTCCAAGCGCTCTACTTCGATCAAACGATTGGCCAGTTCATCTCCTGCAAGACCACGGATGCGCTCCAAGACGTTTTGAGCTCCGGGTAAATGATAGGCGACTCCACCATCACGGATGAGTGTGAATGTGACCTTTGGATTCGCAATCGCATGGGTGCGGAATTGATTCTCGATGTGGGAATACTCCGTGGCTTCCGTGCGCAGAAATTTGCGTCGAGCTGGAACATTAAAGAACAGGGAACGCACTTCAATGATCGTGCCTTGGTTGCCGCCGTGATCTTTGACGTTGGCCAGTTTACCGCCCGTGATCTCGATTTCAGTGCCGCTGAGGGCTTCTTTTTCCCGAGTCGCGAGTCGGAAACGGGACACGCTGGCGATGCTTGGCAGGGCTTCACCACGAAAACCGAAGGTCGCAATCGCAGCCAGATCCTCTTTGGTCCGTATCTTGCTAGTAGCATGTCGTTCCATGCAAAGAAGCGCATCCTCACGATCCATCCCACAGCCATCATCCGTGATGCGCATGAGCGCCGTGCCACCGCGTTGTACTTCGACCGTGACATGTGAAGCGCCTGCATCCAGGCTGTTTTCCACCAATTCACGAATCACCGCTGCTGGCCGCTCCACGACCTCTCCCGCAGCGACTTGGCTGGCGAGTGCGTCGGAGAGAATTCGTATTTTAGACATAAGGATGCAAAAACTAAGGGGGCTGCGCTCGTAATCCTTGCATGTGATGAGCGCCTGTGAAAAGGGCAGTCATCACTTTTTGTCACAAAAACACCATGATCACTCTCACCGACACCGCCGCAGTTCATCTCCAGCAACTTTTGCTTGAGAAGAATGCTGAAGCAGGATCTGGACTCCGAATTTTAGTCGAAAAAGGTGGCTGCGCTGGCTGGCAATACACGATGAAGATTGATCAAGCTCAATCTGTCGATAGTCTTTTTAGTCACAATGGCGTCTCATTGATCGTTGATCCACAAAGTCTTACATTCCTTAACGGATGTCGTATTGACTATGTCGAGTCTCTCAATGACTCAGGATTCCGTGTTGAGAATCCTAATGCCGAGAGAAACTGTGGATGTGGAACATCCTTTGAACCCAAAGCCGCCTAGACCCCTGAACTGCAACGACTTGTTCACGAATTTATTCACAAAAAAGCTTTTCTTTCCGAATAGAGCCATTATAATTTGAACATAATTAATCCAGATATTTTAATAATTTTCTCATAAATGCTATGCATGTACGATTTCTGAGCGACGGCAACGAATACCGTTCTTACGGCGGTGGTAACTTTTCCAAAAAAAAGGAAGGTAACGGTGGAATTTTTTGGTGGGCCATTCTCATCACCCTATTAATGGGTGCTGCCACTTTCTGCTGGTTCTTCAGCATTATGGTTTTTGCTCATCCTGAGAAACCCTTCAATTATAAGATGCTCGCCAAGTTTCATAAACTTGAGCCACTGCGTCCATGGACGACTTTCAGCGTGCCTAATGGTAAGAAATTGAATGCACGTGAGTTGCTCACCGAATTCTTTCCCTACAGTCTTGAGCAGATGACCGTGAAGAATGATGTGTTAAAGCGTTCCTTCATTCGCAATTACAAGCATGATCAACCGATCTATCTTTTGGGAGCATACCAAGTCCTCAGCTTGCGGATGTTGACGGAAAAAGATGTGATGTCTTCTGGTTGGGTTGTGCGCGCACGCTCGACCGATCTTGAAGATGTCGATGTTGAATTTCTCCTGCCTGGTCTAACCGTAAGTGATGAACCTTTCAGGGTTGGCGATACTATTTCGATCGACGCGAATAAGCCGCAAGTAACAGCTCTGCATGTGCAGCGTATGGACGGTGATCGTATTTGCGTCACCGCCATTCCTTTGGCTTACAGCAGCTTCACCAAAAGCGCCGTTGCTGTGAAAATGACGCCGCCAGCTCTTCTTAACATGGATGCCTATTGGCCCGTCACTCGGGATACTGGTTCTGCCATGGCTAATGAAGAAATAGCAGGCAAGGAAGTCGCTGCTAAAAATTAGTTAGACGTTTATTTGTCTGATAACCAAAAACGCCGCAATGTAAGTTGCGGCGTTTTTGTTTATAACTTTAAAATAATTTGTCACTGTTCGAGCATGAGTCTCGCTGACTCTAGGTCGCAAATGATCTGTTGTTTCAGTTCGTCGATCCCAGTGAATTTCTGCTCGGGGCGGATGAAGTGGCCGAGGCGTACTTCTAGATTTCGGCCATAGAGATCACCGCTCCAGTTAAAAAGATGGACCTCTAGAGATGGAGCCACGCCTTCATTTTCGACGGTGGGGCGGACTCCGAGATTGGCGATGCCTTTTTCTAAACGGCCTTCGATCTCGACTTCAATCGTATAGACTCCGAAGGGCGGTAGTAGCTCGGCTTCTGGACGGACATTGGCGGTGGGAAAGCCAAGTTGACGGGCTAGCTGGCGGCCTTGTTTGACCTTTCCATAAAGTGCGTAAGCGCGTCCAAGTAGGCGGCTGGCTTTGGCTAGGTCACCCGAGATGACGGCATCTCTGATCGCGGTGCTGCTGACGATGACTCCCTCTTCGCGAATCGGCGGCATGCCATAAACGGCAAAGCCATGTGCCTGCCCCTGATTCATAAGCAGGTGGATATCACCTCCACGTCCTTTTCCAAAGGTCCAGGTGTATCCCACGGAGATGCAGCCGAGTGGGTGACAGTGCTCCACGAGTTGATCCATGAAAGCCTCGGCTGAGGTGGCGGCAGTCTCTGGGGTAAATGGGCAGAGCAGTGCAGTGGAGATGCCCATGCGCTCTAGGAGCAGGCTTTGATAAGCTAGGCCGCAGAGCATCTTCGGGGCTGATGCTGGGCGCAAAACGCGGAGTGGATGCGGTTCAAAGCTCATGACGACTGCCGTGCCCTGGTGCTGGGCGGCGTGCTCTTGAGCGGCTCGGATAACTTCTTGATGGCCGAGATGCAGCCCATCAAAGACCCCAATGGCCAACGCTACAGGACCAGGAACGGTACTGAGGGCTTGAAGTGAATGGAGGATCGTCATGCGAGTCTGATCTAGCCTGTGGCGTGCTTGCTTGCAACTGGTCTGCAAGGGATTGCTGGAGTGTTTGCGATGGACATGCTAAGGCTAGATCTGCTAAGCCGGAAATGACTGATCTGCTCCAACTCGAAAAGCGCCATCTTTGGCATCCCTTCACGCCCATGCAGGCTTGGTGTGCGGAGGATCATGACCCACTGATGTTGGTCTCTGGCCAAGGCTGCACGCTGACCGATCAGCATGGAAATGAGTATCTGGATGGGAATAGCAGTATCTGGACAAACATTCATGGCCACGCTCACCCGACGATCACAGCGGCGATTCATCAGCAATTGGATTGTGTGGCACACACGTCGTTTTTGGGGTTCACGCATGAGCCTGCCATTGAGCTAGGGAAGCAGTTGGTGGGTCTGCTTCCTGGGAGTGCTTTGAATCGAGTGTTTTTTTCTGACAATGGCTCCACGGCCATTGAGTGTGCCATGCGCATGGCCTTGCAGTTTTGGAAGCAAAACGATCACCCAGAGCGTGACACGATCTTAGCCTTTGATCGTGCCTATCATGGGGACACGCTGGGGGCTGCCAGTGTGGGGGGGATTCCCATTTTTAAAGGCAGTGGCAATGATTTTGGGTATCGCGTTCAGCGTGTAGCAGACTTCACTGCACTGGAGCTTTTGACGCATGAGCAAACATCACGTTTGGCAGCCGTCATTATTGAGCCTCTGATCCAAGGTAGTGCTGGAATGCGGCTGTGGCCCAAGGGCATGCTGGCCAAGCTGAGCGCTTGGTGTCGTGAGCGGGACATCTTTTTGATTTTGGATGAAGTGATGACGGGCTTTGGTCGGACAGGTACGATGTTTGCCTGTCAGCAAGAAGGAGTGGTGCCTGACTTCCTATGTCTGGCGAAAGGTCTGACCGGTGGCTATCTGCCGCTGGCGGCGACAATGACCACGGAGCGTGTTTTTGAGGGCTTTCTGGGATCAGGACGTGCCTTTTATTACGGCCATAGTTATACGGCGAACCAACTTGGCTGTGCTGCAGCTCTGGGGAGTTTGCAGGTGTTTCGTGAGGAGCGCGTGATGGAGAATTTGCCAGCGAAGATCGCTCATTTAACTAAGCTTCTAGAAGGTTTGCGTGATTTGCCAGAGGTCATGGAGATCCGTCAATGTGGCCTGATCGCTGGGATCGAGATTGGTCCCTATGCCGCAGAAGAGATGCGCGGAGTGAAGGTTTGTCTTCAAGTACGGAAGCATGGGCTGCTGACGCGGCCTGTGGTCGATACCTTGGTGTTGATGCCGCCGCTTTCGGTGACTGAATCAGAGTTGACCCGCATGGTGCAGGCCTTGCGTGCAGGTATCGAGGATAGGCCATCAGTTCAGTCTCTATCTAAGTCCCAATCGCCTTGTTATCTGGATGCCAATGCTACAACGCCAGTGGATGCGCGGGTGGTGAAAGCTATGCAGCCTTTTTTAACTGAGCAGTGGGGCAATCCTTCGGCAAGCTATGCGGCCGGACGACGGGCTAAGCGCGCGGTGGAAAAGGCGCGCCGACAGGTCTCATTGATGATCGGTGCTGAACCAGAAGAGATCGTCTTTACCAGTGGAGCTACGGAGAGCATCAACAGTGTTCTTCTTTTTGCTCAGCAGGAATGGCCTGAGCGCCCGCTGCTGATCATCAGTGCCGTGGAGCATGCCGCGGTGATGGAGGGAGCCGAGCGCTGGGAACAGCAAGGCGGGCGTGTGAAACGTGTGGCGGTCAATGCCGACGGAGTGGTCAAATTGGAAATGCTGAAAGAGGCTCTAGAACCAGGGCAAACCGCCTTGGTGTCGATGATCTGGGGGAACAATGAAACGGGCGTTATTGCACCAATGGCAGAGATCGTGTCGCTAGCTCATGCGGCTGGCGCTTTGGTGCATGTGGATGCGGTTCAATTGGCTGGGAAGCTGCCGATTGATGTCCGGGAATTGCAGGCGGATTACCTGAGTCTTAGTGCTCACAAAATGCATGGGGTGAAGGGCTGTGGTGCTTTGTTTGTCAGTCGACGGGTGCCGTTTCGCCCTTTGATCATTGGCGGAGGGCAAGAGTCAGGACGACGCAGTGGCACTGAAAATGTGCCCGGTATTGTGGCGATGGGAAAGGCGGCTGAACTGATCTGCCTTGAGGTGCCAAAAGATCTTTTTGCGCTGAGAGATGAGTTTGAAGCGCGCCTGAAGCATGGTTGGCCATCAGTGATTATCCACGGTGCTAATGCGCTAAGGCTACCCAACACAACGAGTGTCTGCCTACCTGGGGTGGATGCGGCTGCGATGCTGATTTTGCTCGATCAACGTGGCCTTGCCTGCTCCGGCGGATCGGCTTGTCACACAGCCTCATTGCATCCGTCTCATGTGCTGGAGGCCATGGGCTATGATGCAGCTCACGCTGGCTGCACGTTGCGTTTTTCTTTGTCTCGAATGAACTCTAGAAACGAGGTTCTGTGGGCTGCAAATGAGGTGATACGCGCAGCTCAGCACATCATGGATCAGAGAAATGTGCTCTTTAGCCCAGTGCAGATGAACTGATCACGGGATCTTGATCACACCAATGGTGGCATTGTCCTGACGTTCGTAGTTGATGCGGCGAATCGCGAATAGGATGGCGTCTGTGATTTTGTCCGCAGTCGTGTGGCGACCAAAGCCGAGTAATTCCTCCAGGGCTTTATCGGATAGGGTGAAGATGCCATCACTGGCAGCGATGATGATGTCGCCTGACTTCACAGGTAAGGGTTCTTTTGGGAAGTCGATCAGCGCCATCGGGTAGCCAAGCAAAGCGCTTTGAAGCGTGTGTCGATCAGGATGGGCAGCGGCCTCCTCAGCAGTCATGAGGCCCTGTTTCACGCGTTCTTCGAGGATGGGCGTCAATGAGTGGTCTGCATTCAGCCGGTGTAGCTTGCCTTCACGGTAGAGAAAGAGCGGTGAATCTCCCACGCTGATCCATTCGATCTGATGATTGGAAGCGAGCACCGAAAGCATCGTTGTCCCCATGGGCGGTGCAACGGAAGGCATCTTTGAAGTGATGTATCCCAGGGTATCATTGGCGGTATCCAGTGCTGTCCGTAATCGCCAACTGGCGGAGCCGGGATGCTCGTGAAAGGCACGAACAAAGGCGTTCACGCCGATATAGCTGGCGACACTGCCACCAGCATGGGCACCGAGTCCATCTCCGACGACGAGCAGGATGCGCTCCAGGGAGTTTTCGTTCTGATCGGCGGCATCGGCAAAGGCGTAGTAATCTTCTTGGTTATCCCGTTTGCCACGGTATTGGCGCGCAGCGAAGTCCTGTTCTTGGACAAAGGATTGTGCAGAGGGCTTAAGGTCGGCGGGAAGGAAGATGCGGGCGGTCACTCGGCAGAAAATTTAAAGGTCGTCTGGTGCAGGTAGGTTTCACCAGGCCGCAGGGTTGCGGAGGGGAACTGTGGCTTGTTTGGGCTGTCTGGGAATTTTTGTGTCTCCAGGCAAAAGCCATGTCGTTTTTCGTAGATGTAACCGCTTTTGCCAGCGATGCCTTTGAGGTGATTGCCCGTATAAAGCTGCACGCCAGGCTCTGTGGTGAAGACTTCCATGACGCGGCCGCTTTGAGGATCTCTGGCGCGCGCAGCCAGCTTCATGCCCTGTCCTTTCAGCACATAATTGTGATCGTAACCTTTGCCTTGAAGCAGCGGTTTAAAGGTGGACTCGATCCGCTCCCCGATCAAATGTGGGGTGCTGAAATCCAGCGCTGTACCGATTACGGACTCCAGTTCACCCGTGGGAATCAGGGGATCATCGGTGGCCGTGAATTTTTCGGCGGGGATCATGAGCTCGTGGCCTAGGACATCACCACTGCCTTCACCGGCCAGATTGAAGTAGCTGTGGTTGGTGAGGTTTACGACGGTGGGTTTGTCAGTCGTCGCCTGGTATTTGATCTGAAGCTCGTTGGTCTCTGTCAGGGTATAGGTCACTCGGCATTCCAGTTTACCTGGGAAGCCTTCTTCGCCATCGGCACTGGTGTAGCGGAGTTCCAGAGCGTTTTCTTCGGCTAAGATGCGAGCTTCCCAGACGATGGTGGCAAAGTTGGCCTTGCCGCCATGAATGTGATTCTTTCCTGAGTTAGCAGTCACCTGATACTCCACACCATCGAGAGTGAAGCTGGCTCCTCCGATACGGTTGGCATAGCGTCCTGTCAGGCAGCCAAAATGCGGATGTTTGCCCAGATAGGGTGCTAGCGAATCAAAGCCAAGCACGATATCGGCGATTTTACCCGCTTTGTCAGGGATCTTGATAGCGACGATGATGCCGCCATAATTTGTCACTTGGGCTGTCGTTCCCTTGGCGTTTGTTAGTGTAAAAAGATCGACCGATTTGCCGGCCGCAGTCATCCCCCATAGTTTACCCGTCACCGCTCCTTGAGCGCAGATGGATAGGGTCAGAGTAGCAGCGAGAATCGCGCGGAAAATCATGAGGCGGAACTGGTGGGCCGTAAATGTGGCGGCTGCCTGCGTTTTCCGCAACTCACTAGTTTGACTCTGACCTTTACAATATCAGCGCTGACGGCGGCGGCGCAGGCCGAACAGGATACCCGAAACCCCCAAAAGAACGACTGCACCTGGCTCAGGCACTGGAGCGCAATCGCCGGAAAGGGTCACATTGTCGAGGTAGAGTGATCCACTGCCACCCCAAGCATAGAGTTCGAATCGGAAAGTTTCGCCCCCGAAATCCACGCCCGTGGGGAGTGGTGCAGTCCCAAAAGTGTCAGCAAAGCTCACATTTGTCCATGAGGTGAACGAGGAGATGTCGATTGCTCCGCTATTGCGTTGCTGGATAGTTCCTGCGGAATCTTCCCAGAAGATTGAAGCCATGATCGTATTGGGTGATTGGGCATCAGCTCTTTTGAGATCGATGTTAAATCCCGTGAAAGCGCCGATGCTTTGTGCTTCGGGAGTAACGGTGAATCCGAGTGTCGCAGGCCATTGGTAGAGGGCGTCACGGTTGAAGTAAACATTAGGATCATACTGCGTCATGTCCCAGCCTGAATAGCTACGGAAGGCGGTGCCATCAGGCCCGCCTGTCGTGAAAAGAGCGGGAGTCAGACAGCACTCATAGAGATCGCTCGGTAATACACAGGGACTGAACGCGCTGGGCTTATTCGGTGAGTTAACGTTTGGGACGTTATTGAAATCATACTTCACCAGAGTTGCCGCAAAAGCAGTCTGTACTAGAAAAGCAGAGGCGAGGCTTAAAAGAAGTAGGGCTTTCATGAGTCGAGCTAAGTGATCTTATTGGCGCAGAAATGAGGTAATTCTCAGAATCTGGTTTCAATTCTGGAAATAATGGCCAACAACGATCTGTAGGCAAGTCGATTTATTGAAATAATGATTAATTATGATTAATTTGTTTTAATCATTAGGATGAGATGACTAATCTCTCAGCCGCTCATTGAAGCTCAGATGAAACGATCAACGGCTCCACACGCTCTCTGATCAGTTCAATCAGTGCTGGATCCATGAATTCGTAATCATCAGGTATATCCAGAACTTCCACAGTGAGGTCGGGATAGAGGTCTGGGAAATCCTCTCGCAGGCGTTTTTTCTGCCAATGTTCCATTACCAGGATGAGATCTGCCCAGAGCAGTAATTTTTCAGACACCTTGCGGCGCGCCGCGCTGCTCACTCCAGCTGAACTTACTTCGACACGCGGATCATCCCGATAAACCGCCTCTGCCGTCGGGCTACGCCAGTGATTGCGGGAACAGAGGAAGAGAAGGCGCGTCATTCCACAGGCGGAGAAATGAGAGGAATGGCCTCACGTTTATTACGGCGATAAACAAGAAAGTCGCTGTCAACAGTGATGACTAAGTGCTTCGGGTATAACTCGCTCATTCTGACAAGGCACAGGTCAGCGAAATCGGGTGAACGGTCAGCATATCGCTTGGCTAGATCCTTGAGTTGCGGGAGGTGCTCGCCTGCCTCAAAGGCAAGACGCACGAGCCCGTGCTCAATCATTTTTAGAACCAACGCAGCGTCCCCTAAATGAAAGGTCGTTTCTGCTAAAACAGCTTCACAAGTCAGCAAGGGTTCCGTGACTTTACGAGCTACTTCAACAGCCCAATCATGATGGGAGTCTCCTCGATTGGCAAAAGCAACGAGGAAGCCGGTATCGGCAATCCCCTTCATGCATTGGAGAAGCCTTTACGCTGACTTAGATTTTTTGGGCCATTGACGGTGCCTGCTAGTTTCATGAATTTTTTGCTGTGCGTCTCAGAGCGGGCTTTCAATAACTGATCTCGAACAAACTTCCCCTGGGAGACACCACTGCGTTTGGCTTCAGTGTCTAGCCACTCGGAAAGTTCGGCAGGAACTTGGATAGTGATGGCCTGATTCATGGGCGAAAATATATGGCTTTGATTACTTCCGCACAAGCAAACTCTCCCCAGTCATCTCAGCAGACTTCGCCACACCGAGCATGTCCAGCAGGGTCGGAGCGATGTCGGCAAGTTTGCCGTTTTTCACGGTGACGCTGTCGGAATCGGCGGCGACGTAGATGCCGTGGACGAGGTTGGTGGTGTGGGCGGTGTGCGGGCTGCCGTCAGCGTTGCGCATTTGCTCGCAGTTACCGTGGTCGGCGGTGATGAACAGACTGCCGCCGAGTTCCAGCACTTTTTCCACGATCAGTTTCACACCGAAGTCGATGGTTTCACAGGCATGAACGCCGGCCTCCACGATGCCGGTGTGGCCGACCATGTCGGGATTGGCGTAGTTCATGATGACGAGGTCGTATTTTTCTAGCCGACGCAGCACTTCAAAGGTGAGGTCGGGAGCGCTCATCTGGGGCTTTTTGTCGTAGGTGGGCACTTCTTTGGGTGAAATGGCGAGATAGCGGTCTTCGCCGACATTGGGCTCTTCGACGCCGCTGTTGAAGAAGAAGGTGACGTGCGGGTATTTCTCGGTCTCGGCAGCGCGGAGCTGGGTGAGTCCGGCGGCGGCGACGACTTGGCCGAGGTTGTTAGCCAGAGTGGCGGTGCTGAAGATGACGTTGGCACCGTAGTCGGTGTACGTGGCGTCGTATTCAGTGAGGGTGTAGTATTCAACCTTGGGAGTCACTTCGCGGTCGAAGCCAGAGAAGTCGGGTTTCAAGAAAGCCTCACTGAGCTGGCGGGCGCGATCAGCGCGGAAGTTAAACCACAAGATGACATCGCCATCGCGAATGCGTTGCTCATTGGCGTTGCTGAAAATCATGGGCTGCATGAACTCGTCTCCGCGAGGGTCCGTCGGATAGGCGGCCTGAACGGCGGCGCTGGGGAGATCGGTGCGGACTTCACCACGGCCAAGCACGATGGCGTCCCAGGCGAGCTTGTTGCGCTCCCAACGGGTATCACGATCCATGGCGTAGTAGCGACCGATCACGGTGGCGATTTTGGCTCCGCTGGGGGCGAGGTCTTTTTCCAGCTTGGCCATGTAGGCGGCACCGCCGGTCGGTGAGGTGTCGCGGCCGTCGGTGATGGCGTGGACCATGAGGTCTTCGACGCCGGCAGCTTTGGCAGCATCGCAGATTGCGGCGAGGTGATCCTGATGGGAATGCACGCCGCCATCACTGATGAGACCGAGGAAGTGCAGGCGCTTGCCTTTGGCTTTGTTAAAGGCATCCACGAGGATGGGCATCTGCGCTAGTTCGCCGTCGCGGATGCTTTTGTTGATGCGAGTGAGGTCCTGATAAACGACGCGACCGGCTCCGAGATTCAGATGGCCGACTTCGCTGTTGCCCATTTGGCCATCAGGCAGGCCGACATCCTCACCACTGGCGTTGACGGTGCCGCGCGGATAGGTGCTGTAGAGATGATCGTGGAAAGGAGTCTTGGCCAGCAGGGTCGCATCGCCATTGGCCACAGCTTGGGCTTTGCCACCTGGGTTAATGCCCCAGCCGTCACGGATAATCAGAACTACAGGTTTTTTCATGAGATCAGGTCCATGCTTCATGACAGACGAGCCGTCAAGGCAGGGGTCGATCAAACACCGATTTTCCCGGTTTCAGACCCGTCTCGCCAGGGTACCCAGGGCATCGCCAGCATCGGCATTTTGAAAATGGGCGATGCCGACGGCTAGTGCATCTGCAGCATCGGCAGGGGGTGTTTCCTTCAGATGCAGCATGGCGCGGATCATGAAGGCGACCTGATCCTTTTGCGCTGCACCACGGCCAACGGCAGCCTGCTTCACCTCACGAGGAGCATATTCAAAAATGGCTAATCCGTGCTCAGCCGCCGCAATAAGGCAGGCCGCGCGGGCTGTGCCTAGCACGATGGCCGTCTTAAAGCTCTGCACATAGATCGTGGACTCGATGGCACAAACGGTGGGTGCATGCTCACGAATCACGGCCACGAGTTGCTCGCGAATCGCCACGAGACAGCCTGAGTGCAGTAGCTTGGCTGGGTTTGAGATCACTCCATAGGCGATGGCAGACAGGTCGCGGCCTGACTTCTCTAAAATAGCCCATCCAGTATTTCTCAGGGCCGGATCGATGGCGAGGACGCGCTCAATGCTTGGTTCTTTGGTGGTTTGACTAGCCTGATTGGCACGCGGCGCTTTCGCCTTGCTGGCTAAGATGGCGGCTAGCTGGCTGGCAGTGACGCGTGCCATGGGTTTTACCAGCCTTTCCTTTTCTTGGGTCGGCTGCTCCAGCTTTCGCCAAAATTAAATAGCTTATCCAGTGAGATGGCGCCTGATCCGAAAAGCAGCAGGGTGAAGGAAACAAACAGGTAAAGCCAAGCGGCCTCCGTGTAGATCGATCCCGTTTGAGGGGATAAAATCAAAAAGCCAATGAGAACGGGCATGAAAACCACCGCGAACAAGCGAGTCAAAAAGCCCGTGATCCAGCTCAGAGCCACAACAGCCACAACGAGAGCCACGGCTGGCGCCACGAACTGAGGGTAGGGGATACCGGCATCGTTAAAATTCTTCACCCAGTCCCAGTTCTGATCTTTCCACCAGAGCTGATAGGCACCCACGGCGGCCGTCCATCCATGTCGAGTCATCAGCATGACTCCAGCTCCTATCCGCAGGACAGAGATGGTTTTGAAAAGGCTGCCCAAAGGGCTGTGATTGGCAGCTGGATTGCCGCCGACGTAGTCGATCATGATTTGGAAATTAAATGTCTGGGGACAGTTCGATGATGTCGCCTGGCTCGGGTTCATCTCTGTCAGCTTCATCCAGAGTGGAGAAATAACGGCGTACGCCTTCGCGGATGAGGTACACGCCATGCTTCGTAGAGCCGAGTTTACGCCCACCCGCCACCGTGACGGCTTGTTTGATGGTCATGTCATCCCAGGCAGGGATGAACTCATCTTTGATCACATCACCATTGATCGAGACGACCGGCGTATCCTCCACGGAAATGATGTGGACCGTTACTGGTCGCGTGAGCCTCATGCCGATGCGGAAGGCCGTAGCGATGGCTTTGACGGCCTGCGGAAGCGTGCCTCCACCGACTTTAGCACTGCCGATTGTGCCAAAGTCGAGTACACCTGAAGTATCGACCATCACCACTTGATTGAAGATTCGGTCTGGGGAACGCGAGCCCTCATAAACATGGATGCGCAGCGTGTGGCCAAAGCCCAAGACGCCACGCGCATTGAAGGGAACCTGAGGATCATCGGAGGCGGCTTTGTCACTGTCTGGCATCCCAGGGATAATGCGTGTGATCTTTTTCAGCGTCGCAAACTTCGGCATGGCCGGCAGCGATGGCATCGACAACTTCGGCAGGTCTGGCGTGAATCGCTTCACGGTAGCGCAAGCAGAGAGACACAGAGCGACCGCCAAGAAAGACAGCGTGGGTTTAGAAAAACAGTTCATGAAATGAAAAACAGATTTGTATGATGAATGCCGCGAGCACTCCTGACAAGGCCAACGTGTTAGAAGTGGTTATTCCTCCACTTGGAGGCGCGTTTAGTGACATCCACAGCTCGTGCCGCAGGAGCCGCTGCTGCTGGATTGGCCGCTGGAACTGCCGCCCATGACACCTGTGCCGCCGATGGGGACACGGCGCACGGGTTGTCCGCTATCAGGATGCTGCGTCAAAGCGTTGTCCTTCATGCTTTGTTTGATCTCAAAGCGCTTTGGCTGGTCGCCTTCAAATTGTGGGATCGTTTCGTAAATGTAGGTAGGCATATATCGCCCCAAGCAAACGTGAGCTTAAGGCAATGTCAACGTTGGTCAGCATCCCATATCTCTGAGCTATCCGCGTCCCACGATTTCCATCGTCTCACGTTGGCGCTGAAGCACGACTTCACGGCCTTTGGCTGCTTTGGCCTTGGCCGCAGCGGGATCTTTGGCCATCGCGAGCACCGCTGGCACGATGCCTGGAATCTCTTCTTCATGATCAAGATTAAACAGCCACTCACCGAGTCCGATGTCACGCCACATGAGGCCTTTGCTAGTCTGCTCGGTCCAGCGGCAGACGATGGCTGGGATGCCTGCGCCGATGCACATGATTGGGCTGTGCATCTCTGCGCCAAAGAGGCCTGCACTGCGCACATAAGTGCTCAAGGCTTCTCCCGTCAGCCAGTAGGTGCTGCGCCAGACAACGCGCTTTTTCACGTCCTCCGGTAGCTTGTCGTAAAAGTTCACGCGATTGACCTCCATCTGACTGCTATCCTCAGGACAAAGCAGTACCTTCATCTCTGTCTGGCGGACCACCGCGATGATGGCTTCACGCAATGGCGCTAAATCATGTTCCTTCATGGCTTCATTGCGCGCATGTTTGACCTCGTCAAAAGCAGTCCCTTTCATCTTCCAGTATTCTGAGTAGCGCAGACGGCCGATACAGCAGAGGAACTTGCCTTCTTCCAAGTCGTTCTCTTTGAGGAACGCCAGCGCTTTTTCGTCATCTCTTAGATCCGTCGCAAAAGCTCCATCTGGTCCAAATTCCATGATCGGACAGGTGCAACCACGTTCTTTAGCGACGCCTAGCGAGACCGAGTCTCGGAAAAAGGCAAATTTACCCTGACTCAGGACAGCCAGGGTTTTAGAAATGACTGAGTCCGGCGCAGGTGACGTCGAGGTAGATCCCTGAATCGGTAGTGTAATGCCATAGACACCGTAGGGCTTGCCGGTGGCTTCGTGCCACTTAACGACATCCTTTTCAGCGACCAGGGAAGGGCCTGATCCATGCAAAAGGAAATCGCATTCGGCAAAGGCAGTCTTGATCGCTTCGGCACCTTCGATGATCTGAAGCTTGGGAAAGCGCTTGAGCAGCATTTCTTTGACTCCGTTGTTCACTTTGCTGGGCCAAAGTCGAACTTCGACCTGGGGCAGATGCTTTTCTAAAAGGGCTAACACTCCAGGCGTATGAGCAATGTCACCAATATTCACCGTCTGCCATGAGGAGCGCAGAATGAGGCGTGGTGCCCGGTTTGTCTGAGCCATGATGGGGGAAAGGGCTGCGCTGAGGGCTGAGCTAAGAAAGGTGCGGCGTTGCATGAGCTGATGAAAGTCTCTTTGATCCAGAAAATGGACAGTCTTTTTTCACTTTTCGCGCGCTTCACGGGGTGAAACTCGCTGTGACTCCGTGTCGCTAGACACAAAGATTCAACTTGTTTGACTATTGATAAATGTTATAATTTCAATAAATGAAAGCTGTTTTGATCATTTCCTCTTTAGCTGGACTCAGTTGGTTGAGTACTGAAAACGCCCATGCCCAGGCGCTCACCGAGGTCCCAGCTGCCAGGATGAATGCAGCCTCGACACCCAAAGATCGGCCTATCAAAGAGGGCGATATGCAGGCGACGGCTCATCGCTGGTATGAACGGCAAAATCCGGCGGATCTCCCAGCCATGGATGCGGCACTAGCCAAGCTTTTGCCTTCTGCCCTCAGGCAATCAGCCTGGATCACTCAGTTGCCGACTTGGGAAGAAGCCCATCAGCAACAAGCCTACCACGATGTGGGGGCCATTTTACTGGCCAAGATCTACACCCTCATCCAGGCGGAGCGCGGGAATGAGGCTCAAGAATCCATTCAGCTGCTCAGGGAAAAACTTCCTCATGCTCTGATGGTCAGCCCCAATCAGGTCGTCTGGCAGGTGCGGAAAATGGTGCGCTACCACCAGCATGATCATGCCCTCCGAGCTGCTGTAAAAGCCCGCAAGATGGACACCTACACTTTTCCTGCCGAGCAGGACGAGTTTGATGCCTGGGCGCAGAAACAGACCGTGGAGGATCTTGCCATGCTGCAGCTGCGGGAAGGGGACTTCGATGCCCTGGAGCATCTGGCTGATCAAGCCCGTCTGCGGGAGCTAAAGACCGCCTCCGGCCACTGGGTCTCTGACTCGGTCTATGCAGGCATGCATCCTGTGGCCAATGAGAATGATCCGAATGCCTGGGTCGAGCTGACGGAGAGGATGCAAGCTTGGCGGAAACAAAAGCCTGATTCGTTGAATGCTCGTGTCGCTGAGGCTCTTCTAACGCTCTATCAGTTGAAATCACTTGTCGAGTCAGGCAAAGATGTTACGGCTGAAAAAGCACGTGCCTTGACCATGCTGGAAGGAATCGGTGCCATCTCACCACAGATTCCTCTAGTTCGGCTTGTCTTCAGCTTGCTCAATCAAGAAAGCTTGGAAGCCACCGCAGGCATCTTCAAAGAAGCCCACGAAAAATTCCCGACCTATACCCCAGTCCTTGTCATCACCCTGCTGCGTCTGACGGCTGAACCCAACGGCCATAATCTCTGCATCGGCGTGCTCAATGTGATAGGTGAATCGGAGCACTACGAGCAGCTAGCCCTAGCCCTCACCGCACTGCCGCCCAACGTCCTGCCCAATCTCTCTCGCGGCCTGAAGATGTCGCTCGTCCGTCGCAGTTTGAAGCGCGGGATCGAGCTTTATGCCGACAGCTTGGAGATTCGGAACAGCCTTGGTCTGCTTGCCACCCGCATGGCCCAGCAGGACCTTGCCCAGGACGCCATGTCAAAGGTCGGCCCCCACTGGGATCGCATGAAATGGAAAGGCCTAGAGGACCAGGCCGTCCGTCTGACGGAAACAGCCAAAAATCCAAGACCCGGCCAAGTCACACGGACTGAGGGTCGCAGTTTTAAAACTGAACGCGCAAACTAAGTGACACTCGGTGGTGATCTGTCGTGCCTTGGAAAGCCCCCCCATTATAGAATCCCTGCCAGCTCAGCTGTGCCTGCGTTTTAGTGGAAATGGCATAGGCTAGTGAAAGGCCCGCCATGTTTTGGCTGTACTGCTCATTCAGAGCGGCGTAATCATCGGTGCTGAGGCCCTTGAAGCGACCGTGGCTGTAGCTGTAAGCGGCAGAAGCAGAAAGCTTATCCGTCAGTTGCTGGGAGAAATGCAGATCCAGGCCATAAGACGTCATGTCGAGCGGGTAAACGGCCTCAGCATAGTCAGCGTACTCATAGTAGGCACTGCCGGTCAGCTGACCACCTTTCCATACCTGACTGGTGATGCCGTAGTTCATGAAATGCGCACTGACATTGTTAAAGGCCCGTTGCAGATTGGTTTCATAACCAAGGGATAATTCGTGGCTGAGGCTCTCGCTGATCTTTTGGCTCAGACTGACGGAGTAGTAGGGTTGGTTGATGTCAGGGCTGGTTGGTGGAGCGTAGAGGAATGGGAGAAAATTGATAGCCTGAGACGGGCCGTCAAAGGATTGGTGTTGGTAACCTGCCGCGACACGCAGACGAGTATCCTTGTTAACCATGATCTGCACAAACGCACCCGCACTGGCCAGGAAACCATCTTCAGCTTGAGGGATTATGTAGCCTGGGGAAAGATCAGTTGGGTCATCTTCCGGGCGATACCAGTTTAAAGAACCTTCAAGTCCCGCGCTCCATGATCCTTTGCTTTGAAAAGCCAGCATGGAAGAGACGGTGTGGATGTCCGCATTGAAGCCGCGTGCATAGCGCCCTCCATAATTGCCATCGATGTCGTAAGTCTTTGAGAAATTGTAGTTCATGGTCCAGCTCAGCTGCTCTGTCAGCGCCAATGTTCCAGCAATCCCTGAATCGTGTTGTAACATCCCGACAAACTGCTTCACACTGACGCGTTGATAGGCTGTGACGTGCAGGGCATCGAGTTCCAGATCATACACCAAACTTGTTCCTGGCAGCACGTTGAGCAGGAACTCATCGGAGAAATAAGAGCCATCAATGTGGTCATTGCCACTGATCCAGCTCAGGCCGATCCCACCTTTGAAACTCAGACTTTGATTCGGGGTGATTTGATAATTCACATCCGCCAGTATCATGGGTGAAAAGATGACCCCGCCTTTGCCGTCCCAGACTCTGGAATTGTATTCAAAGGTCTGTTGCAGGGCAAAGTTGCTTTTAAAGGCCGACTTGTTGCTGACATCGTCCTCTAGAGCCACGACACCATTGTAAAAAGGAGAGAGAAACTTCCGTCCCATTTGATACTGGCTATTGAATCCAGTGATGTCACCCGCCAAGCGCTGATTGTCCTGGTTGGTCGAACTGAATAGCTCAGGTCGCGACAACGCGCGTCCATTGTCTAATGCCTGACGATCTGTTCCCAGCACATCCCGACTTTCTTCCGAATACTTTGGCGACCGCGCACGCAGTTCATTGAGGAATTGCGAGTTCATGGATGGGGAGATGCCGTGCTGAGCCTGAGCCAATTCATCATTGATTAAGGCAAAGCTTAGAGTCAAGAGCGTCAGTTTTAGAGTACAGTGCTTCATGGTTTAAATGATTATTTAGAGTCTAGGTCGAGATTGGTGCAATGCGTCTGTCTGTAAAGACTTTTTCATTGACGTTTTAGTGCTAAAACTGCACGCGCATGCTCAGTGACACACGATGATGATCCTGAGGCGGTTGGGAATCGTCATCACTAAAAAAGCCCTGCCAGCCAAGCTGTGCCTGTGTTTTGGCGGAAAAGGCATAAGCTAAGGAGAGGCCTGCCATGTGTTGCCGGCAATTCAGTGTTGAGGATTCTAGAAGGTCTGGATTGAGATTTCTAAATCCTGTATTGCTGTAACTATAGGCCAATGAGGCTGAAAGTTTCTCTGTCAGGCGTTGAGAGAAATGCAGGTCGAACCCATAGGATGTGGTGTTTTGCGCAAAGAACGTTTCGATCGAATCACTGTATTCAAAGTAGCCGCTGCCGGTCAGTTGACCGCCCTTCCAGACCTGGCGAGTGATGCCATAGTTGACGAAATGAGAGCTAACGTTGTTAAAGGCCCGTTGTAGATTGGTTTCATAGCCAGCAGATAATTCCTGACTGGTCAGATAATTGATTTTTTGACTCAGGCTGAGGGAATAGTAGGGCTGACTGGTTTCAAAGTTGACTCGTTGAAAAACTTGGAAAGGTCCACTAAAGGACTGATGTTGGTAGCCCGCCGCGATACGTAGGCGAATGTCTTTGTTGATCATCATTTGCACAAAGGCACCAGCACTGGCTAGAAACGCATCTTTGGCCTGAGGAGTGATAAAGCCAAAACCGTAGAATGCTTGATTACCCAGAACGCCACCATTGACGAATTGGCTGTCGTAACGTGCGTTTGGGCTATCATCTGGCTTATACCAGTTCAGTGCACCTTCAAGTCCAGCACTCCATGATCCCTTGCTTTGAAAAACTAGCATGGAAGAAACACTGTGGATGTCCGCATCGTAGCCAGGACGGTATCGGTCCACAAAATTGCCACCTAAATCGTAGTATGCGTGCGTACCGTCGATGTCGTAAGTCTTCGAGAAATTGTAGTTCACTGTCCAGCTCAGCTGATCGGTCAGAGCCAGCGTTCCGGCGATACCCGCATCATTCTGCAACATGCCCACGTTGGGTTTGACGCTGACTCGATCATACACTGTGACATGCAGTGCCCCGAGTTCCAGATCATAGGTTAAACTGGTACCTGGTAGCACATTCAGAAAAAACTCATTGGTGAAATCAGATCCATAAAGGCCGTCATTGTCGCCGATCCAGCTCAGGCCGATGCCGCCTTTAAAACTAATGCTTTGATTTGGACTGATTTGATATCTCACATCTGCCAGCAGCATGGGGGAAAAAATAACCCCGCCTTTGTCGGCGTTGACTCCGGAATTGTATTCAAACGTCTGTTGCAGCGCAAAGTTGCTTTGGAAGGCCGACTTGTCGCTGGCATCTTCCTCCAGAGCCAAGACGCCATGGTAAAAGGGAGAGAGGTATTTTCGTCCCATCTGATACTGGCTGTTAAAGCCAGTGATGTCGCTGGAGAGGCGGTGAGTGTATTGATCGGTGAAGCTGAATAGTTCAGGCCGCGATAGCGCGCGGCCTTTTTCTAATATCTGCCGATCTGCCCCCAGCACGTCCCGCCCCTCATCCGCATGTTTTGGTGATCTCGCCCGCAGTTCGGTGAGGAACTGTGCGTTCATGGACGGTGAAATGCTGAGCTGGGCTTGAGCAAAGTCAGTATCTAGAATAATGAGGCTGAGGGTGGTAAGTGCGAGTTTTTGGAGGCCATGCTTCATGGTTTGAAAATCAATGTAAGGTGAAAGCCGAAACTGAAGGCCTGCGCCTTTCTGTAAAGGCTTTTTATTCCAGGATCAGCCTTGCCCGTGTTTATCAAAGGCTTCGAGAGCCGCAGATGCGGGCTAGCAGCGCGGTGCAGTTGCCTTTCCTGAATAGATGAGGCTAGAGGTGAGTCCTTCACCACCTAGCCCTTGATCAGGATACTATGAGAATAGTTCAAGGCAGAAATGCCTCGATAACATGCTTACATTTGGCTGAAGCCTAAGAGCTTACTTCACATGCAGCACGCCGCGCATGATGATGCCGTGGCCGGGGAAGGAGCAGATGAAGGGGTAGTCTCCAGCGGTGGGAATAGTGAACTCCAGGACCTCCTCTTTGCCGTGGTCGAGCAGTTTGGTGTGGTGGAGGATGTTGTCGCCTTCAGGGATGAAGCCGTTTTCAAAACCTTTGGCGCCCATGACGATGGCGGCGTTCATGATGGCATCCGCTTGGCCCGGTTTCACTATGAGCAGGTTGTGCGGCATGACGTCGGTATTGGCAAACGTGAGTTTGATCTTCTTGCCTGCTTTTACGGTGAGTTCTTTGACGTCATACATCAGACGCTCCGGCACGGTGCCGATGCGGATGGTGGTCAGTTCGGGTGTATCGCTGAGGATGCCAGATTTCTTGGCTTTCTCTTCCTTCTCGCCGGCGATGACGCCGCCTTTGGTGCTGGCTTCGACATTGAACCAGAGCTGCTGCACGACGTTGGCGGCGTTGCGGGCGTGGAGTTCGGGGCTGGTTTGCAGTTTGGCGAGCAGGGCGGTGTCGCGGACGTTGTGCTGCTGGTGGAGCCAGAGGGCTTCGAGCAAGGGGTGCGCGTCTTCCTTCTTGGCGGCGTCGAACTGCTTCATCCATTCCTTCGTGGCGGCGATGACTTCGGCGGTGGGGCGCTCGCTGAGTTCGACGCGGGTGCGATGACGCACGCCATCGGCGGGATGCCGCAAGTTTTCGAGCAACGCAGGGATGGGCTGGCCGTCGATGGCGACGGGTTTCTGCAATTCACGACCTTTCGCGGTCATGCGGTAGATGCGACCGTGTTTGTTGTCGCGGTTCGGGTCGCGCACGTTGTGCTGCATGTGGCCGATGATGACGTTGTGCCAGTCGGCGATGTAAAGAGCACCATCTTCGCCGAAGACCGCATCACTTGGGCGGAAATTCTTGTCGCCGCTCATGAGCAGGCCGCGGGATTTGTCCTCGGTGATGCTGCCATCGGCTTGCGTAACTTTGACGGTGAGGTCTGCGCCAGCAGGCTCGCCCCAAACGGTGGCCTTGTCGCCATCGCGAGCCAGATCGTAGTGTTTGATGCCGAGGAAGCCGATGACGTTGCAGATGAGGAAGTCGCCCTGCATGTCTTCGGGGAAGTGGGTGCTGCTGACGACTTCGCTCGCGGTGACGGGACGCACTTCCTTCTTCAAAAGCTCGTGCATTTTGAAGCCGTTGCCTTCGGGGCGGACTTGGTAAGCGCGGCCGCCGGTGCCGTCGGTGGCATAAAGATAACCCCAGGTGTCAAAGGCGATGCCGTGCGGATTTGGCGAGTTGTCGGCGTGCTTCGCGATGGTGAAGCGGCGCGGATCAAAGCGATACATGGCGCTGGTGCCGGTCTGCAACGACGGACCCCACGGATGCTCGTGATTGTGCACCATGAAGACACCGCTCTGCCAGTAGATGCCGCCATCTGGGCCCATGACGAGATTGTTCGCGCCGTGATGCGTGTCGGCGAAATCGACGCCTTGCAGCATGATGGTGCGCACGTCGGCCACGTCGTCGCCATCCGTGTCCTTGAGGAAGATGATGTCTGGGGCGCAGGTGACGATGACGCCGCCATTCCAGAACTCAAAGCCGAGCGGATTCTGCACGCGGGCGAACTCGGTCAGGCGATCTGCTTTGCCGTCTTTGTTGTCGTCGTGGCAGATGACGAGGGCGTCCTTCATCTCCTTCAGCGGCTCCCACATTGGGTAAGTGTGCCACACGGCGGCCCAGAGGCGGCCTTTGGTATCGACCTGCATCTGCACAGGATTCACGAGCTGCGGGAACTGTGCCTCATCGGCAAACAGGCTCACTTCAAAGCGGGGATCAAAGGCCATGTGCTTGATGGCTTCCTGGCCGCTGATATATTCCGTGCGGCCTTCCTTCATGGCGCTCGATGACTTCGACTTGCCACCGACATTGGAAATCACCGGCACAGGCGCGGGCACGTTGCTGTCATCGACTTTCAGATCGCCACCTTTGGCGCGGGCCCAGACTTTCGGGTCGCGATTGCCGGTCATGACGTCGAGCATCGTCAGCTCATGCTGGAGCACCACGGCGTTGGTTTGGCCATCGGTGAAAGCCAGCGTCGAGCGGCCACCCCACACGTCATTGCCATCGCGGGCACGGTAGCGGGCATTCCAATGCACGTCCTTCTCCATCACGGCTTCACGCAGTTCTTCGAGCGACGCCGAGGCGGTCACTTCCTTGCCGAGCAGCGCCTTCGCAATGACTTCCGCGAGCTGGCGATTGCCCTCGGCGCTCATGTGCACGCCATTGATCGTCAGGGGCTCCCTGGCGGCTTTGAAAAGATCGAGCGAAGGGTGGAAGAGATCGACAAAACCGACTCCGGCTTCCTTCGCGGCGGCTTCGGTGGCCTTCGTGTAGGCTTCGAGCTGCGGATTGTGCTCCGCGCCATTAGGCACGTTCGGGTTTTTCGTATCCTCATGGGCGATGGGGCTGAAGAGCACGATGCGCGGGAAGGACTTCCCGTTCGGCTTTGTGCCACGCACATACTTCACGAAATCGACGAGCTGCTTCTGAAACTCCTCCGGTTTGCTCTCATAGGACTCGTTGTAACCGAAGAATGAGAACACGACATCCGGCTTCACATGACGCAGGTAATCCGTCATGTGCATGTGGCCGCTGCTGCGCGGGAAGGAGTTCGGGCGGTCGCCGCTGGCGCTCATGTTGCGGAAGCGCAAGTTCTGCTCAGGCAGGGCGCTTTGCAGGACGGTCTCCATCCAGCCATCATGCTGCATGCGGTCGGGAAGGCCGTTGCCGAGGATCGCCACGGTGTCGCCCTTGCTGAAAGCGAAGGGCAGTGTGTCCTTGTAGTCCGCAGGCACTTCGAAGAGCGCAGGCTCCTTCGCGGCTGGCGCACCGCCGCCGCTGCCCTTCGCAGCCGGTTTGCCTGGTTTTCCATCAAAGTCCAGGTAAGCGATCTTACCGCCGCCTTTAACATCAATCTTGAGCGAATCGCCTGCGGCCACATTCTTCACTTCGAACACCGCTTTGCGCCCTTCATCGAGCAAACTCAGCGTAAAATCGCCAAGACGATCTGGGAAGCCCCGACGGCTCCACAGGCTGATCGCATCCACCTGCTGTGCGGAACCCAGATCGACTTCCCACCAGGGATTCGGCTTGTTCTCGATCGTGTGCGTCATGCCCTTGCCGTAGTTCGGGCTCTTGTCGCCATCCATCGCGCGGCTTGCATCACCGCCGTGGCCTGTGGTCGATTGCGTGGCCTTGCCGCCCTTCGCGATGTTTTTGCCAGCGCTGAGGATTTCGATCTCGGCGATTTGGAGGCACTTTTTGTCGCCGGGAATCTCGATGCGGACAAAACGAGCGGGTTTGCCGGTGGCGATGGTTGGCTTGGCAGAAGCATCGGCTTTCGCAGCCTGCTTCTCTTCCTTCTTAGGCTTCTCAGGCTTCTTCGTGTTGTTGTTCGCCGGGATGGGGCTTTCAAAACCGGCATACATCTCAGGCTTGATTCCGCGAGCATAAGCGCCACCGCCAAAGGTGTTGGGCTTCGCGGCACCCACAAAAGCGATGTTGAGGTCTGGCTCGATCGCATCTTCCAGGCTCACGGCCCAGAACATCGCGTTCACCATCATGCGGCGGTAGCCTTCGTTCGTGATGTCTTCTGATGTTCCGTAAAGCGAGGTGAAAACGCGGCCTGCTTTGCCCGATGCGCTCTTGTAAGTGCGTGTCCATTCGCTCGGCTGGGGTGGCTGCGTTTTGGAGGCTGGGGAGTCCTGCGTCATGCCATCGAGCGGCTGAGCCATCGTCAAAATGTCACCATCGGTTGGTTTGCCGACGTATCCGCCAGCCTGCACCCAAATGTCCTTCACGCCGCGCAGGATCGGATGTTGTTTCATGGCATCCACGATGGCGATGCGAGTGCTCTGGGAGTGATTTTTGCCGTAATGGCCAACCCATGTCTGCCCGAGCACCTGATGACCGAACCCGAGCTCGTAATCGCTGCCTTTGTAATCATACGAGTATTTCGCGAAGGGAGCATCCTTTGGCATTTTAAAGCCATGTGTCGCTGTGCGCATGCCGATCACGGGACCGCCGCGATTCAGATAGGTATCAAAGTGCTTCATCTGCTCCGCTGGGAAGTTTTGGAAGCGCAGGAACACCACCGCGAGATCCGCCGTGTCCAGCGCCTCGATCCCCGGCATGTTTGATTTGTCACCCCCGACGATCTCACTGGACTCAGGATCAATGCCAAACAGCACCGTGCATTTAAAACCATGATGCTTGGCCAAAATACGAGCCAACTGCGGCAGCGACTCCTCGGAGCGATATTCATGGTCATTCGCCATGAAGACGATGTGCTTGCCTTTGCCCGGCCCTTCGGTGCCTTCATAAACAAGAGGAGCAGCCGTCGCGAAGGTGGCGAGGGAGAGCAAAGTGAGGAGGATGTGTTTCATGCGGTTGGTAGGCTTCTAAGTCGTCGCATTGTCGGGTGTTTTTGCGAAAAAAGAGGCGATTCAGAGTCTTTATCTCGCAGGAGCGGCTGAAACCGGACAAAGTTCCCGTGATTTAAATCGGATTTGCCCACACCTACCACGGTACATCCACGAACCCGCAGGGAATGCGGCGACACCTATCACGGAGCCTCCACAAAACGGCAGGGAATGTGGGCACACCTATCTAGGTACGTCCACGAACCCGCAGGGAATGCCTCCACACCCACCTTGGTACCTCCACAAACCCGCAGGGAATGTGGGCACACCTATCTAGGTACGTCCACAAAACGGCAGGGAATGCGCCCACACCCATCTTGTTACATCCACAAACCCGCAGGGAATGTGGGCACACCTATCTTGGTACGTCCAAATCCGAGCTCGGATTTGGGCACTCCCATCTCGGATTTGAGAATGCAGGCAGGTTTTGGGCCTTTCTTGAGACTGGGCGACCGCTTACTGAGAAAGAACAAGAAACCAGCCACTTCATCTTCGATCCTCCGGCTTCATCCTTCACCCTTCACAATTCATCCTTCAATCTCCGTCCTTGCCCCTTTCCTAACCTCTCTCCTTGCCTTCCCTAGCTGGAACCGCTTTTGTATCAATCTTATTCCTGATGCCTCCCGCCAATCAAAACCCCGAACAAGTCGCGCGTGATCGCATCGACGCGATGCTGGAGGCTTCGGGGTGGAAGGTGCAGGACAAAAAGAAGATCGACTTCGCCGCCGGACCCGGAATTGCTGTCCGCGAATTCCAGACGGACATCGGCCCTGCTGATTATGTGCTTTTTATTGAAAAGCAGGCCTGCGGGGTGATCGAGGCCAAGAAGGAGGAGATGGGGCAAAACATCACGACGGTGGAGGACCAGACCGCTGGCTATGCCACGGCCAAATTGAAGTGGGTGAAGAACCACCAGCCCCTCCGCTTCCTCTACGAATCCACCGGCGAAATCACCCGCTTCACCGACATGGCGGACCCGAAGCCGCGCTCGCGGGAGTTGTTCAGCTTCCACCGGCCTGAGACACTGCTGCGATGGATCGAGGATGGCGATTCCCTCCGCGCCCGGCTCACGAAGATACCGCCGCTGAATCCGAACAAGCTCCCTGCTGCGGAACTCCGCCTGCGTGACTGCCAGGAGGTCGCCATCACGAACAATGAAGTCTCCCTCGCCGAGGCCCGCCTCCGTGCACTCATCCAGATGGCCACGGGCTCCGGGAAGACCTTCACGGCCATCACGCAGGTCTATCGACTGCTGAAGTTTGGCAAAGCCAAGCGCATCCTCTTCCTTGTCGATACCAAGAACCTCGGCGAGCAGGCGGAGCAGGAGTTCATGGCCTTCACGCCCAGCGATGACAACCGCCTCTTCACGCAGCTTTACACCGTGCAGCGGCTCAAGTCATCGCATGTGCCAAATGACGCGCAGGTCGTCATCTGCACCATCCAGCGGCTTTACTCGATCCTCAAAGGTGAAGAGCT
The DNA here is from genome assembly GCA_027489965.1 of Verrucomicrobiaceae bacterium. Lineage (GTDB taxonomy): Bacteria > Verrucomicrobiota > Verrucomicrobiia > Verrucomicrobiales > Verrucomicrobiaceae > Prosthecobacter. The sequence continues at coordinate 18,698 of JAIXZA010000131.1, read as the reverse complement.
GGACGAGGCTTTGGAGGAACTCACACCTGCCGAGCAGCTCACGCGGCCAAAGCGGCCCATGCCTGTCGTGTATAGCGACAAGGTGCCGCCGGAGTTCTTCGACTTCATCATCATCGACGAGTGCCACCGCAGCATCTACAACCTCTGGCAGCAGGTGCTCGACTACTTTGATGCCTTCCTGATCGGCCTCACCGCCACGCCGGACAACCGCACCTTCGGCTTCTTCAAAAACAACGTCGTCAGTGATTACAGCCACGAAAAGGCCGTGGCGGATGGTGTCAATGTCGGCAATGAAACCTACGTCATCGAGACCGAGGTCACCACCACCGGCACTCGCCTCGTGGCCAAGCAGCCCGTCGAGCATCGCGAGCGGGTCACGCGGAAGCGCCGCTGGGAGCAGCAGGATGAAGACGAGGCCTACACGGCGAAGCAGCTCGATGACAAGGTTGTCGTGCCGGATCAAATCCGGCTCATCGTGAAAACCTTCCGTGACAAGCTGCCGGAGATCTTCCCTGGCCGCGAGGAAGTGCCCAAGACGCTCGTCTTTGCCAAGACCGACTCCCACGCCGACGACATCATCCAGATCATCCGCGAGGAGTTCGGTGAGGGGAATGCCTTCTGCAAAAAGATCACTTACAAGGCCGAGGAAGACCCGAAGTCCGTTCTGTCTGAATTTCGAAATGCTTTCAATCCGCGCATCGCCGTCACGGTCGATATGATTGCCACCGGCACGGATGTGAAGCCGCTGGAGTGCCTGCTCTTCATGCGGGACGTGAAAAGCCGGAACTACTTCGAGCAAATGAAGGGCCGCGGCACCCGCACGCTGGAGCTGGATGACCTGCGGAAGGTGACTCCTTCCGCCGTTACGGCGAAGACGCACTACGTCATCGTCGATGCCATCGGCGTCACCAAGTCGCTCAAGACCGCCAGCACGCCACTCATCACCAAGATTGGCGTGCCGCTCAAAGATCTGGCCATGGGCGTGATGATGGGCGCGAGTGATACGGACACCGTCAGCAGCCTCGCCGGACGCCTCGCGCGGCTGAACAAGCAGCTCGATAAACACGACCACGCCCGCATCGCGGAGAAATCCGGTGGCGTGGCGCTCAGCAGCATCGTCAGCAGCCTCATCGCCGCCATAGATGGCGACAACGTGGAGGCCAAGGCCCTCGAACTCGCTGGTCAGGAGCCCGGCACGAATCCTGGCGACACGAACCGCGACAAAGCGCAGGCTGAGCTTGTCAAAGCCGCCGCCAATGTCTTCACGGGCGATCTTATCGAGCTGATCGACAGCATCCGCCGGGACAAGGAGCAGAAGCTCAACCACGACCACGTGGACAAGCTCATCACCGCCGGTTGGGCGCAGGATGCGCAGGAAAAGGCGGAGACACTCACGCAGGAGTTCGCCGCATGGATGCAGGCGCATCAGGACGAGTTCACTGCGCTGACCATCTTCTACGCCGAGCCGTTTCGTCGCCGTGAAGTCACCTTTGCCATGCTGGAGCAGGTTCTGACCGCCTTGCGGGCCGATGCGCCGCGTCTGGCTCCGCTGCGGGTGTATCAGGCTTATCAGCACCTGGATGAGACGAAGGCCAAAACGCCGCTCAATGACCTCACAGCCCTTGTTTCACTCATCCGCCGTGCCTGCGGCGTGGATACGAAGCTGACCGCCTTTGATGATGTGGTGCGGAAGAACTTCCAGCACTGGATCATGGCCAAGCACAACGAACCCGGCCCCAAATTCACCGAGGCGCAGGTCCACTGGCTCAATATGATTCGCGACCACATGACCACCTCCTTCCACCTCGACCGCGACGACCTCGAACTCGCCCCCTTTGACTCCCAGGGCGGCCTCGGGGCCATGTATCAGCTCTTCGGCCAGCGCATGGATGCGATCATGGATGAACTCAACGAGGCTCTAGTGGCATGAGTGCGCTTCCGAATGGGTGGATTGCTGCCAGTCTCGAAGAAGTTGCTCAAGTGAACCCACGCTTGGACAAGTCAGAGATCGACGCTGACCTCGAAGTCAGCTTTGTGCCAATGCCAGCAGTCGAAGCTGAGTCCGGCAAAATAGATGTGTCGGCTAAGCGTCGGTTCTCAGAAGTCGAGAAGGGCTACACAGGCTTCAAGGAGAACGATGTTCTGTTCGCGAAGATCACGCCGTGCATGGAGAACGGTAAAATGGCGGTGGTGCCAGAAGTTCATGGAGGATTGGGCTTCGGCTCAACTGAGTTTCATGTACTCCGGCCTCCAGCGGGTATTGTTCCCAAATACCTCTACTACTTCGTTTCTTCGAAGAGTTTCCGCATGAATGCGGAGCACAACATGACTGGGGCTGTCGGGCAGCGCCGCGTTCCTACCACTTACTTTTCGCAGGCTGACATTCCCTTGCCACCCTCAGCCGAGCAGCGGCGGATCGTGGGGAAGATTGAGGCGTTGTTTTCGGAGTTGGACGCCGGGGTGGCGAATTTGAAGCAGGCCCGGGCGCAGTTGGCTGTGTATCGGCAGGCGCTGCTCAAGCACGCCTTCGAAGGCCACCTCACCGCGATCAAGGGCATCAAAAAAGTTCCTCTCTCATCTTTGATCACTGACCTGAGCCAAGGTTGGAGTCCTAAATGCGAACTTAATCGGGCACCTAAACCCGATGAATGGGCCGTGATAAAAACGACAGCCATTCAACATTGCCGCTACGACGACACGGAAGCCAAGCCTCTCCCGCCTCCTTTCGAAGGAAGACCATCGATTGAGATCAAGGATGGGGATTTCCTCATGACTCGGAAGGGGCCAAGAACCAGAGCGGGTGTATCGTGTTACGTTCGCCGCACGAGACATCGGCTGATGGTTTGTGATACAGTTTATCGCTTCAGGTGCATCGAAGATAGAGTGACCCCCTTGTATCTTGAACTGGCTCTCAACTCGCCTGATGTCTTGCGTGCGATTGATCAACGAAAGGCCGGAATTAGCGAAAGCGGTTTAAGTTTAACCCACAGCAAAATTGGCACCGTCGAAATTCCACTCTGCTCCCTCGACGAACAGCAGGATATTGTGCGGCAATTAGACGAGCAGACCAGCGTCATGGACGCCCTCGAAGCCGACATCGACCTGAATCTCCAGAAAGCGGAAGCGCTGCGGCAGTCGATCTTGAAGAAAGCCTTTGCCGGAGAGCTGGTGCCGCAAGACCCCGCCGACGAACCCGCCGCCGCCCTGCTGGCCCGCATCCGTGCGGAGCGTGAGGCTGCGACAGCCCGACCCAAAGCAAAGCAGGCTGGCAAACGCCCGGCCAAGCTGACATGATCTGACCTTCCAACCTTTCATCATGCCCACGACCTACGAACCGCCCTTTACTGTCACGCCCCGCGTGCTGGATCTCGTCGTGCGGATCAGTGAGGAGATCGGGCGGCAGGGCTTGTCCCGAGAGGCGGCGCTGACGCCTGCGCTGCGCCGAGGGAACCGGCTGCGCAGCATTCAAGCTTCTCTGGCCATCGAGAACAACTCGCTCTCCCTGGAGCAAGTGACGGCGGTGATCGCCGGGAAGCGGGTGCTGGGTCCTCCCCAAGAAATCCAGGAAGTGCGCAACGCCTTCGCCGCGTATGAGGCGATGGACGGCTGGACGCCATCAGCCCCGAAGGATCTGCTGGCCGCGCACGCGCTGCTGATGAAGGGCCTGGTGGACGATGCCGGGCGCTACCGCCGAGGCAGCGTGGGCATTGCCCAAGGTTCCAAGGTGGTGCATCTGGCCCCGCCTGCGGCACGGGTGCCGGGCCTGATGAAGGATCTGCTGGGCTGGCTGAAGCAGACGGAGGTGCATCCACTGGTGGCGAGCTGTGTGTTTCACTACGAGCTGGAATTCATCCACCCCTTTGCCGATGGCAACGGGCGCATGGGGCGGCTGTGGCAGACGCTCATTTTGAGCCGCTGGAAGCCTTTGCTGGCCTATCTGCCGGTGGAGAGTGTGATCCGCGAGCGGCAGATGGAATACTACGCCGCCCTGGCGGCAGCGGACAAGGCGGGTGCGTCCACTGTCTTTATCGAATTCCTCCTCTCCGCCCTGCTAGAGGCCCTGCAACAGGTGCCTGGAACCGTCCAAGTCACCGACCCAGTGAGCGACCAAGTCAAAGCTCTGCTAAAGGTGCTAGGCAGCCGCACCCTAAGCGCCACCGAGTGCCTGAAGAAGCTGGGGCTGGCCCACCGTGCCACCTTCCGCCAGAACTACCTGAAACCCGCGCTGGATGCAGGCCTGATCGAGCGCACTCAGCCAGACAAACCGAACAGCCGCCTGCAAAAGTATCGGCGGGTGCTTAAGCCCTGATTTTATTCCCTTCATGTCCACTGATTCCATCATTTCCAAAGTCTGGGGCTTTTGCACCACGCTCCGTGACGACGGCGTGGGCTATGGCGACTACCTCGAACAACTGACCTACCTGATCTTTCTGAAAATGGCAGACGAGTACAGCCGTCCGCCGCACAATCGGACGATTGGTGTGCCTGCTGAATACTCGTGGCCCACGCTGAAGAAGCTCAAAGGCGCAGAGCTGGAGGTCCACTACGTGACCACCCTGCGGGTGCTGGCCAACCATTCCAACATCCTGGGGCAAGTCTTTACCAAGAGCCAAAACAAGATCCAAGACCCGGCCAAGCTGGCCCGCGTGGTGGAGATGGTCGATCAAACTGAGTGGGTGACGATGGGAGCCGATGTGAAGGGCGACATCTACGAAGGCCTGCTGGAAAAGAATGCCGAAGATACCAAGAGCGGTGCCGGGCAATACTTCACCCCGCGTTCGTTGATCCAAGTAATGGTCGAGTGCCTGCGTCCGCTACCAGAAAAGACCATCGCCGATCCCGCCTGTGGCACGGGCGGTTTCTTCCTCGCGGCCTATGATTATCTGACCAGGCTGCCGACGCTGAACAAGGCGCAGAAGACTTTCCTGAAGAAGGAGACCTTCTACGGCCATGAGATCGTCGCCAACACTCGGCGCCTCTGTTTGATGAACCTGCTGCTGCACAACATCGGCGAGATCGACGGCGAGAGTTGCGTGTCATCGACGGACGCGCTGGTCGCCGACAACGGCAAGCGCTACGACTACGTGCTGGCGAACCCGCCCTTTGGCAAGAAGAGCAGCATGACCTTCACCAATGATGAAGGCGAGGAGGAGAAGGACGACCTTGTCTATAACCGGCAGGACTTCTGGGCCACGAGCAGCAACAAGCAGCTCAACTTTCTCCAGCACATCCGCACGATGCTCAAGACGACCGGCCAAGCGGCGGTGGTGCTGCCTGACAACGTGCTCTTTGAAGGCGGTGTGGGTGAAACCGTCCGCAAGAAGCTGCTGGAGAACACCGACCTCCACACCATCCTGCGCCTGCCCACCGGCATCTTTTACGCCAACGGCGTGAAGGCGAACGTGCTCTTCTTTGACAACAAACCGGCGGCCAAGACGGCGTGGACAAAGGATGTCTGGTATTACGACTATCGCACCAACATCCACCACACCCTGAAGCGGAAGCCGATGCGGGCGGAAGACCTCGCCGACTTCATCACCTGCTACCACCCCGCCGACCGTCACAAGCGCCAAGAAACCTGGCACGCGGAGACAAACCCCGAAGGCCGCTGGCGCAAATTCACCCACGCCGAGATCCTGGCCCGCGATAAAACGAGCCTCGACACCTTTTGGCTCAAAGACAAAAGCCTCGCCGACCTCGACAATCTCCCCGACCCGAAAGACCTCGGCGAGGAGATCGTGGAGAACATCGAGGCGGGATTGAATAACTTTAGAGCCGTGTTAGCGGCATTGGGATCATGAAAGTATTAACTGACCGCGTTCAGGCTGCAACGGCCTGACCAAAGAGTCGCCATCATTTTCTACGCCGACGCCAGAGAGCCTTGTTGAAGGCGCTGAATCGGTAATCACAGACTTCGGTCAGCGCACGCCACCCGCCCCACAACCGCCGCAGACACGGCATTTCATTCAGGATGAAAGGTTACGGCTACAGGGGGCGTAAATTTGGCTTATGCTTACTCTTTCCGGCAAAACTCATGGCAAAATGTGCGACGGCATTTCGCGTCGTGACTTTTTGCGCATCGGTGGGCTGGCAATGGGTGGCTTGTCCCTGCCGGAGTTGCTGAAAGCCGAGGCAGAGGCCAAAGCAGGCCGCAGTTTCAAGTCGGTGATCATGATCTACCTGTGCGGAGCGCCGCCCCATCAGGACATGTATGATTTGAAGATGGATGCGCCATTGGAGATTCGTGGCCCCTACAAGCCCATCAAAACGGCGGTTCCAGGCATCCACATCTCTGAACACGCGCCGCGTTTGGCCAAGATCATGGACAAATTGGTGCCGATCCGCAGCATGTATGGCAGCCCAAACGGAGCCCATGATAGCTTCATCTGTTACACGGGTCGTCCGCCACCAGCCAACGGTGGGAACGCGCCCACGGGTCGCCTTTCGGACCCACCTTCGTTTGGTTCGGTGATCTCCAAGCTTCAGGGCCAGGCTGATCCGGCAGTGCCAGCTTTTGTTGGACTGACACCGAAAGCTGGGCACCCGCCTTATGGCTCACCCGGACACCCTGGTTACACGGGAAACACGCATGCCGCTTTCCGCCCGAATGGTGCGGGGATCGAAGATCTCAAGCTCAATGGCATCACGCTGGATCGACTGGAGGATCGTCGCTCGCTGCTGGATGGCTTTGATCACTTCCGCCGTGAAATCGACGCCAGCGGGCTGGTGAGCAGCATGGATGCTTTCAATCAACAGGCGCTCAATGTGCTGACATCGAACAAGCTGCTGGCGGCCCTGGATCTGAGTCAAGAAAGCGTCAAAACCCGCGAACGTTACGGCAAAGGCGATCCCAAGAATTACGGGGATGGTGCGCCACTGAACTTGGAGCACTTCCTCCTGGCCCGCCGACTTGTCGAGGCGGGTGCCCGCGTTGTCACGCTGAACTTCGGGCGCTGGGATTTCCACGATAGGAACTACCCGCAGCTCTTGCGTCATCTGCCGCTCTTTGATCAGGGCATGAGCGCGCTGGTGGAAGATCTGCATGAGCGCGGACTGGATAAAGATGTCGCCGTCGTCGCTTGGGGTGAGTTTGGCCGCACACCGATCGTGAACAAAGACGGTGGGCGCGATCACTGGCCGAGAGTCGGTGGTGCTCTGCTGGCAGGTGGCGGACTGAAGACGGGGCAAGTCATCGGAGCCACGGATAAGCTGGGCGGCGAGCCGACGGACCGACCTGTGCATTTTGGGGAAGTCTTTGCCACGCTGTATCGTCACATGGGAATCGATACGGTGAAAACCACGCTCAATGACCTCACGGGACGCCCCCAGTATGTCGTCGATGGTTGGCAGCCGATGCCTGAATTGATCTGACCCAAGGCCCAAACCCATGAAGCTCACGAATCGGAATCTACAGCACCCCGTTTCCCGTCGTGACCTGATTCAAGCTGGTGCCGTAGGGCTTCTCGGACTGGGCATGAATCATCTCAGCGCTCTTCAGGCCATGACTGTGGCAACGCAGCCCGCGCGGGCGAAATCGGTGATTTACATCTTCCTCAGTGGCGGATTGGCGCAGCAGGAGAGCTTCGACATGAAGCCGGATGCGCCCATGGAATATCGGGGCGATTTTAAACCCATCCGCACGCGCACTCCCGGCCTGCACATCTGCGAGCATTTGCCCAACCTAGCACGGATTTCAAACAAGTGGTCCCTCGTCCGCTCACTCACTCACGGCAGCAGTGATCACTCGCTGGGACATCACATCATGCTCACTGGCAGCAGTGAGACACCGCTGGGATTCAGTCCTGCAAAACCTCAGAAGTCCGATCACCCCAGCATCGCCGCCTTGGCCACGGCTTTGCTGCCAAAGCGGCAGGATAATCTGCCACCGGCCATTGTGATGCCGGACAAGCTCGTCCATCGGGAAGGGCGCACGCTTGCAGGTCAGTTTGCCGGCACCCTCGGGGCCCAGCATGACCCCTGGTTTCTGGAGATGTCTCCCTATCATCCCAAGCATTACGGTGCTTATCCAGGCTACCTGTTTCATCATGAGCGCGGCTTTGAAAAGGAAGACACCCTCCGCTTTCAGGCCCCGCATCTCTCGCTGCCTCAGGGCCTTTCGCTAGACCGTGTACTGGATCGGGTCTCGCTTCGAGATGCCATCGAAAAGCAACATGAAGATCTCACCAAGCTCGCTGGCGATGAAGCTTTCGATAGCACACGTCAAGCCGCCATTGGCCTGCTAAGCAATCGCAAGGTGCATGATGCCTTTAGCCTGGAGAAGGTCGATCCCAAGCTCCTCGATCGCTACGGTCGCCACAGCTTTGGCTGGTCGCTGCTCATGGCAAAAAATCTTGTGCAGAGTGGGGTCCGGCTCGTGCAGGTGAACCTCGGTAACAACGAAACCTGGGACACGCATCAAGCCGCCTGGCCGAATCTCAAGAACTTCCTGCTGCCGCCCATGGATCAGGCCGTCAGTGCTCTGATCGAGGATCTCGATGCCAGTGGCCAGCTCGAGGAAACAATGATCGTGATGGCAGGTGAGTTTGGCCGCACACCAAAAATCAAAAGCATCACCGCCACCGCTTTGCCTGGCCGCGATCATTGGGGCCACGCGCAAAGCATTCTGCTGGCTGGAGGCGGTATTCAAGGCGGCCGTGTCATCGGTGCGACCGACGAAATTGGGGGCTACCCCATCAGCGATGCGCAAACCCCCGAGAACTTTGCCGCCACCATTTACGAAGCCCTCGGTCTGCCCAGGGAGACGATCTGGAAAGACTTCACGGGGCGTCCGCACACTCTTTACATGGGCTCACCCATCGGCGGGCTGACCTAGAGGTGCACAGGCCATCGTTCTGAACCCATCGACTTTTCAACTCACTAACTTACCCCAACCATGCTCTCCATTTACTCCAAATCCAGCGGTGGCTTTTGCGATGGTGTTTCACGTCGCAACTTTCTCAAGGTGGGGGGACTCGCCATGGGCGGCATTTCCCTGAACGATGTGCTGCGCGCAGAAGCCGCCCAGAAATCGGGCAAGTCGCACAAGGCCGTGATCATGGTCTTCCTGCCTGGCGGCCCATCCCATCAGGACATGTTTGATCTGAAGCCGGATGCGCCCAGCGAGATCCGCGGCGAGTTCAAACCCATCTCGACCAATGTCGCCGGCATCCAGATCTGCGAGCACTTGCCCCGCTTGGCCAAAATGATGGACAAGTGCACCCTCATCCGCTCCTTGGCGGATTGCGACAGCGGGCACGATGCCTTTCAATGCCTCACTGGCCGAAGCGCCAAACGTCAACCTCCCGGTGGCTGGCCTTCGATGGGGTCCATCGTCTCCAAGCTCCAAGGCAGCGTCAATCCTGCGATGCCCGCCTTCGTCGGTCTCGCACCGAAAATGGGTCACATGCCATGGGCACGCACGGGCGAGCCGGGCTACCTCGGAGTCGCCCATGCTCCTTTTCAGCCGAATCGCGGCAGTGGCACGGGGGATATGGAGCTCAATGGCATCACGCTCGATCGACTGGGAGATCGGAAAACGCTGCTCGCCAGTTTTGACGGTCTGCGCCGCGATCTCGATGCAACGGGCCTGATGGGTGGCATCGATGTTTTCAATGAGCAGGCGCTCAATGTGCTCACCAGCCCGAAATTGCTTCACGCACTCGATTTAAGTCGGGAAGACGCACGCAATGTCGAGCGCTATGGTCGTGGCGAAAATCGCAATCGTGACGATGGCGGCCCGCGCCTCACCAGCCACTTTCTGATGGCCCGCAGACTTGTCGAGGCAGGTGCACGGGTTGTCACGCTCGCCTTCAGTCGCTGGGATTATCATTCCAACAACTTTGGCCAACTCCGCGAAGATCTGCCATTGCTGGATGCAGGTCTCACAGCGCTCATCACGGATCTTCATGAGCGTGGGCTCGACCAGGATGTCTCCGTCGTTGTGTGGGGTGAGTTTGGCCGCACGCCCTTGATCAATGCGAAAGGTGGGCGTGATCACTGGCCGCGCGTTGCCTCCGCGTTGCTTGCCTGCGGTGGCATGCGCCATGGACAAGTCATTGGCGCCACGGACAAACATGCCGGCGAACCCACGGACCGACCCGTGGCCTTTGGGGAAGTCTTTGCCACGCTCTACCGGCAGATGGGGATCGATGTCACCAAGGCCGTGCTCAACGACCTGAGCGGCAGGCCGCAGTATCTGGTGGACGGCCATTTGCCAATGCCAGAGCTCGTTTAAAGCGGATGCTGCAAGCTCGACTTCCACCGACAAGATTCTCAGACTCAGAACGTAATTTTTCTTCATCATGCACCTGCAAAGTCTTACACTTATCGTCGCGCTTGCGTCCTTTTCGGCTTTGGCAGCTGATGCCCCGCGCACGCTGAATTTTACCAATGACATCGTGCCCATCCTGACCAAGAGCGGCTGCAATTCCGGCGGCTGCCACGGTAAATCGGGCGGCCAAAATGGCTTCAAGCTTTCGCTGCTTGGCTTCGAGGCGGAGGAAGATTACGAACACATTGTGAAGGAAGCTCGCGGTCGCCGCCTCTTCCCAGCCTCGCCTGAACAAAGCCTGCTCCTGACCAAAGGCACGGCGCAGCTGCCCCACGGTGGCGGCAAAAAGCTGGAGGCCACTTCTGAAGACTACGCTGACCTTGTCCGCTGGATTCGGCAAGGCATGCCCTATGGCAAAGCCAGCGATCCAACCCTGGCACGCATCAGTGTGGACCCCGCAAAGCTCACCATGCCATTGAAAGGCGCGCAACAGCTCAAGGTCACCGCCCATTACACAGACGGCAGCACGCGCGATGTCACCAAACGCGCTCTTTATGAAGCGAACGAGAAAGCCATGGCAGAGACCTCTGAGGGCGGACAAGTGCAGCTCTTTGATCTGCCAGGCGATGTTGCCGTCATGGTGCGTTATCAGGGTAAAGTTTCCACGTTCCGGGCGACGGTGCCGTTGGGGGCTCCGGTTGATCAGCTTCCCCCCATCAGCAACTTTGTGGATGACCTCGTCTTTGCCAAACTGAAGACCATCGGTATGCCACCTTCTGCGATCTCCGATGACGGCACCTTCATCCGCCGTGTCACTCTCGATCTCACGGGCCGTCTGCCCACCGCCGAAGAGATGAAGGACTTCATCGCTTCCAAAGACATCCGCAAGCGGGCAGCCCTCACCGACCGCCTGCTCGACAGCCCAGAATACGCCGAATATTTTGCGAATAAATGGAGCGCCCTGCTGCGGAACCAGCGCACACAGCCCACGTATGCGCGTGGCAGTTACCTCTTTCATTCATGGATCCGCGATAGCCTGGCGGATAACAAACCTTATGACCAGTTCGTGCACCAAGTCGTCGCAGCAGCGGGTGATCTAGAGCAGAATCCGCCCGTGGCCTGGTATCGACAGGTCAAAGAAATGAAGCAGCAGATGGAGGACGTGGCTCAGCTCTTTCTCGGCACCCGCATGCAGTGTGCCCAGTGCCATCATCATCCCTTTGAAAAGTGGAGCCAGCAGGACTACTACGGCTTTGCTGCCTTTTTCAGCAACGTTGCGCGCAAGTCTTCCAGCTTCGTGGGTGAAGAGATCGTCTTTCATAAACGCGGCATCGCACAGACCACGAATATCCGCACGAAGGCAGCAGTCATGCCGACAAGTCTAGGCGGCAGCGCTTTGAAGCTGAAGCCAGAGCAGGACCCGCGTCATGTTCTGGCTGACTGGATGAGTGCGAAGGACAATCCATTCTTCGCCCACACGCTGGTGAATCGTTACTGGAAACACTTCTTCAATCGCGGTCTTGTCGAACCCGAGGACGACATGCGTGAGACCAATCCGCCGGTCAACCCCGAGCTTCTCAATGCCCTCGCCACGGACTTCGTCAAGAGTGGTTATGACATGAAAAAACTCATCCGCACCCTGGTCACTAGCACCACTTACCAGCTCAGCGCTGTGCCCAATGCGCACAATGCCAAAGACCGCCAGAACTTCAGCCGCTATTATCCGAAACGTCTCAATGCCGAGGTTCTTTATGACGCCGTGAACACGCTGCTCGATGTCGAAAGCACTTTTGCCGGTCAGGCCGCTGGAACCCGCGCCGTGGCTCTGCCGGACAATAGCTACAATCAAAGCACCTACTTCCTCAGCGTCTTTGGTCGTCCCGATTCCTCCAGCGCCTGTGAGTGTGAGCGCACGCAAGAGTCCAGCCTTGCGCAGAGCCTGCACTTACTGAACGCAGCCGACATTCAAACTCAGCTCTCGCGTGGCAAGGGCCGCGCTGACAGGTTGACCCAAGATGCACGCCCAGATGACGACAAAATCACCGACCTTTATCACATCGCTCTCAGCCGCGAGCCGAGTCCTGCCGAAGTGAAGTTAGCCCACAGTCATCTCGACAAGAAGATGATCGGCAAGACCGGCGAAGAAGCCTTGAAAGGCAAAAAAGAGGCTTATGAAGACATCTTGTGGGCGCTGCTGAACACGAAAGAGTTTCTCTTCAATCATTGATCGAAAACGCCCAGTCAGCTTGAGCGTCCCTGCTCTCGTTCGTCCATTCAAACCGTTACGCAGGACCAGCCCACCGCTTATGATCTCTCGTTCCATGCCTTGTTTTCCGTTCGCCTTCTTGGTGGTGATGGCCTTGGCGACTGCCGCTTTTTCTCAGGCGACGTTTCCCACGCCAACGCTGACCAGCCTGACGCCTCTTGGCTCTAAAGCCAACACCCAGATCGAGCTGACGCTTCGTGGTGCAGATCTCGATGCGCCCATCGCCATTTTGCTGAACGAGCGCTCCATTCCCGTCAAAAGCACGCAGCCAAACGTTGTGAGTCTTGCCTTGCCAGCAGATCTGAAGCCTGGCCTCTACGATCTCCGCTTTGTCGGTCGTTATGGCGTCTCGAATCCGCGAGCGTTTGAAATTAGCATGCACGACACGATCGAGTCATCCGGCAGCAACACCAAGGCCGACCAAGCTCAAAAGATCTCTCTCAACTCCGTCATTGAAGGCGTCTTCAAATCGGCAAATCCCCATTGGTTCCTCTTTGATGCCAAAAAAGGCCAGACCATAACCGCCACGTTTCATCAACGTCGTTTTGACACGCGCACCGAATTAATGGCCGCAATCAGTGAGCCCACAGGACGCGAAGTCGCACGCCTAAGTCACGGCGTGCTCAGCTTCACCGCAGCGGCAGATGCCACTTACCGACTCCGCCTAAACGAGCTCATGTTCCGCATCGGAGACGAGTTCAGTTATCGCGTCACTCTCAGCACCAGTTCTCCAATTGCGTCACCTGTCAGCGCACCAGCCACTGTGCGCCCCATCCAGATCGGCCAGACGATTGCAGATGCCTTTCCGCCTTTCTCTGCCACTCACAGCTTCGACCTTCCATTTAAAAAAGGGGAGCGATTCTTCATTGAAGTCCATTCGCATCAACTCGGTTACCCAACGGATGCGCATCTCGTCATCGAAAACCTCAAGCCTGACGGCACACTCACCCCACAGGCTGAAGCTGCCGATGCGCCTGCCATCAGCCCTGCCCCAAGCTTGGCGGTGCTCAATCGAGATCCCTCCTATGCCTATGAGGCCAAAGCCGACGGCGCATTCCGCCTAACCTTAAACGATGCCTTTGGAACCATCCATCCTTATGAGCTTCGCATCCTCAAACAATCCCAGCAACCCCCGACTCTCATCGCCATCAATCCGCAGTTGCCCGGAGCCAAAACCAAGACAGCCGCCCTTGGTAGCTCAAACATCCCGCGCAATGGCATCACCGCGCTCGAAGTCATTGCACCGAATCGCCATGCTTTGAGCGAGCCTATCGAGCTGAAGGCTGAACATCTGCCAACAGGCGTGAGCTGCCTCGGCGGATTCATTGGCAGGGGCCAATCGCACGGCTACATTGCCTTTCAAGCCACGGCCGATGCTCCAGCAGGTGCCAGCGTTCTCAGCGGTATTTCAAAGAGTTTGTTCGTCAGTTTCGCTGTGCCTGACATGGTCAAAGACAGTCCGCTCTACCGCAGCAGTGGACCTCCTGCCATCGGAGTCAGCACGCTCGCAGCGCCCGCCTATGTCCAATCGGAGAAACCAGACATCCTCCAAGTCGCCGCAGATTCCAAACTTGAAATCCCCCTTAAAGTCATCCGCCATGCAGAGTTTACTGAGGCGCTCAAACTCAAAGTGCTCGGCCTCATCGCAGACGTCACCAAGGCCCCTGAGGTGGACATCGCTGCAAAAGCCACGGCTGGAAAACTCACTCTGGATGTGAAAGCCCTCAAGCTCGCTCCGGGTGACTACGGCTTCATCCTTCAAGGCCCCGCTAAGATGAAAGTGCGGCGCGGAGTCGAAGAACTCACGTTGGCGGACATCGCTGCCAAACAAGCCATCGAATCCCAGATCAAGGCCAAAGAGCAGTTGGCCCGCGCCAATGCCGACATGACACCGAAAAAAGCTGAACTCATCCAAGCCGCTACCGTCGCCGTCAAAACCGCTGATGCCGCTAAAAAAGCTACTGATACGCTGGTCAAAGACCTCACAGCCAAAGCCTCTCCCAAAGAAGCCACCTTCATCGTCTATTCACAGCCCATGCGCCTTCGCGTGCAGGAGGTCGCCAAAAAATGAAATCCACCTTTCGATTTGCCATCCTCATTTCAGGTTTCGTTGCGTCAGCCCAGGCTGCCCCTGGCGTCATCGATTACGACAAGGACATCCATCCTTTTCTCAAAGAAAACTGCATCGCCTGCCATAACAAAACCACCACCAAGGGCGGACTGAATATGGAGACTCCCGCGCTGATGGAAAAAGGCGGTGAGACCGACAAAGGCATCATCCCGGGCAAAGGTCTCGACAGCCTCATTTATCAAGCTGCGGCGCACACCTGGGACAGCGTGATGCCGCCCAAGGGAAACAAAGTTGGTGCGGTGAACCTGAGCTCGCCGCAGTTGGCCAAACTGAAGGATTGGATCGATCAAGGCGCGCGCCCCTCCCCCAAGCGGGACAAGATCATCGCCTGGGAGCCATTGCCGCCCGGCGTGCAACCCATTTACGCCCTAGCCGTCACACCACTGGGCGACTTCGTTGCCGCAGCCCGTGCGAATCAAATCAGCGTGTATCATCTGCCCACGCAAAGCCTCGTCACGAAACTCACCGATGTAGCTCTTCTCAAGTCCGGCCTGTCTCAGCAACCCGGTGTCGCTCATCGCGATCTGGTGCAATCTCTCGCCTTCAGTCCAGATGGCACACGTCTCGCCACAGGAAGTTATCGCGAGGTGAAACTATGGAAACGCCAAAGCACAACGACGGCTGTGCCCCTGCCCACACATCCTAAGCTGAGCGCCAAGCAGGAACCGGATCACTCCATCAAACTTACCGAAATCACCGGTGGTAAACTCATCGCTCACATCAAGACCGACCTCATGAGCGAGCAACTGGCGGCACCACGCGCGCTCGCCGCCTCTCGGGCAGTCTTGGAGCTCACCTATCAAAAGGAGGCTATCAAAAAAGCTGAGACCGACGCCACCGAACAGGGCAACCGATTGAAAAAAGCCAACGAGCTGGCCGCAGTCGCCAAGAAGACGGTTGAAACCAAAAAGCCGGATCTGAAGGTCAAACAAGACGCTTTCACCACCGCCGACAAAGCTGCCAAAGACATCGAGACGCAGGCATCAGCGACCAAGCCTGACCCAGCTCTATTAAAGAAACAGACGGAAGCTAAAGACAAGGTCATCAAAGCTGCGACTGACCTCAAGCTAGCCCAGGAAGCCCTGACCCGGGCTGAAGCTGCCGTTACCGACGCCGCCAACGAAATCAAACTCGTCACCGAGAACGAGAGGAAAGCCAAACAGACCGTTCTTGAGGCTAAAGCACGTCTTGAACTCTTGAAGAAAGACTCTGAGAAGACCACTGCAGAACGCAACCTCGCCACCCAAGCCCTCGCGACGTCCCTGAAGAAGGCCAAGGCACTGCAGTTTTCACCGAATGGTCTCGAACTAATCGCCACTTTCGATGTCGGTCCATCACTCGCCTGGAGCACCGTGAATGGAAAACCGATCGCTGTCGGCAGCACCCATCTATCCTGGATCCTTGAGCGCAGTCTCGGCACGGGGGATGGCAAATCTCTGATCACTGACCGCGCGAACAGCCTCGCCTTTTCACCCGATGGCAAAACACTCGCCGTCGGAAGTGGCGAGCCCTCTCGCGGTGGCGACATCACCCTTTGGGACATTCACTCGGGCAAGCTTACCAAGAACTACGCCGAGCGTCATCTCGACAGCATCTTCGCCTTAGATTTCACCCCCGATGGCAAACTCCTGGCCTCTGGAGGAGCTGATAAAGCTGTGCGCATCACCGATTTAAGCACCGACAAAGTCATCAAAATCTTTGAGGGTCACACACATCATGTCCTCGGTGTCAGTTGGCGGGCTGATGGCCGCCTGCTTGCCAGCAGTGGCGCAGACAACGTCGTCAAAGTGTGGGACTGGACCACGGGTGAGCGCCGCAAGAGCGTTGCAGGCTGGGACAAAGAAGTCACCGGCATCCGCTACCTGGGCGCCGCCGATCAAATCGCCACCAGCGCCGGAGACAGCAAACTGCGCCTCATCACCAGCGACGGCGGCGACGTCAAGCAACTCCCCGGCTCCACCACCTTCCTGCAATCCCTCGCCACCAATCGCCCTGGAGACCTAGTGCTCAGTGGTGATCAAGACGGCGTGCTGCGCGCCTGGGATGTCCCCAGCGCCAAAGTTGTGGCCGAGTTCAAACCTTGAACCTCAAAATGGCCGTTGGAAAACACTTGAATCACTGTTGAGACATATTTTTGGTTAAACTCAAAGAGACGGCGGCGCTGTTGCCCCAAGCTGAGATCTGGCGGCTGATAGGGTGTCAAGTCTTCGCACGGTTCTTGCACGGCAAGATCATGGGCAGCATCCCAAGTTACTCACCCCAGCTAAAGCTTAATGGGTTAACGTTCCTATTGGCTTGCTCGCGCTCGGACACTCGGTCCTTCGATCCATTTCGGCGGGATCATGATTTGGCGCGGGACTTCAGGCACTCCATGCTCGTTTTGCGTGAGCTGAGTGACGACTAGATCGACCGCGGCGGCGGCGAGGTGGTCACGCTGCTGGTAGATGCCCGCGAAGCCGGTCATCTTCGGCGTCCAGTCGTGCACGACGAAGCCGATGTCTTCTGGGAAACGCAATCCGAGTCGCTTTAGCCAGCCGGGCACATGCGTGTCAAAGGTGATGAGAGCGTCCGGCTGGTGCTCGTGCATCCATTTTGAAAAGGCGTCGAAGCCACGGCTGATGTCGTTGCTCGGAAACAGCAGCAGTGGTACGCGATCCGTCTCCGGCAGGCCGTGCTGCCAGTGAAACAGACCGCCGCTGTAGCCAAACTGAGAGCGATTCACGATCCACTTCGTCACCGCTACGCCGATGCGTTCGTAGCCACGTGCTGCGAGCTGCTCCGCCGCCATGTGAATGCCCAGCGTCATGTTTCCCGCGCACATGTGCAGCGCAGGCGAGCTCATGGCATTCCCAAAAGTCGCCGACGCAAAGGACGAAAAGTCGAGCGTGCTGCACGGAAGTGTCATGCTCTGCGGCGACACGATCACGCCTTCAATGCCGCGCGCGTGCAGGATCTTTTGCAGCTTCTTCGGCGTCATGCCATCTTTACCCAGATAAAACTCCTCCACAGCATAACCATGCCCGTGCGCACGGCGTCGGATGTCCTCAATGGGCACATATTGATAGGAAGGCCCCAGCAACCCATCCTGCGGCACATGCTCGCGGATCACGGCGATGACAGCCCGCAGCCGCTTCTCCTTCTTCCCGCGCACCACCTGCATCATGCGTGCCAGATGCGGGTCCGGCTGGTAATCGAGCCGCTTCGCTTCCTTCAAAACGAGTTCCCGCTTCTCCGCCGCCACCTTCGGTGCCCCGCGCAGCACCCGCGACACCGTCATGATCGACACGCCTGTGGCGCGGGCGATGTCTTTGAGAGTTGCGGAAGTGGATTCGGGCATGGTGTTACCATAACACGCCATGCCAGCATTCAAGAAGCAAAATGCCTTCTCCACCCCCGTTCTATCCCATCATGTTTCTCCGATCCCTTTCCTGCCTCCTCGCGATCTCATGCAGCACGCTTCTCCATGCTGCAGACGTGCCCACGTTCGCCGGGCCTACGCCGGGCACCTTGCGTGACATTTCCATCCCGACCGTGGACATCTCTGCTGATGCGGCACGGCATGTCATCATCGCCCGTGGCACGGAAAAAGAATACCAAGGTCATAGCGACACCGTGCTGATGGCGGATGGAAAGACGATGTTCACGGCGTGGTGCATGAATCACGCCGGACATCTCGGCCCGCTCGCCCGCAGCGATGACGCCGGACTCACCTGGACTTCGCTTTTGCCGACGCCGCCGGACTGGCAGTTTGTGAAACAGACCACACCTGTGCTCCATCGCCTCACCGATCCGCAGGGCGTCGAGCGCCTCTTCATCTTCGGAGGCTGTGACTTCCCGGGAAACCTGCGCAACGCGTTCTCCACGGACCTTGGCAAAACATGGTCGCCGATGAAGGAACTCGGCCTTGTCGGTGAAGTCGCCCCGAAGAGCATTCTCTCCTTCGATGGCGGCAAGCGGCTCATCATGTGGTCTGACCGTCGCGATCCAAAAAATGCCAAGGATCTGCATCCCGTCGTCTGGCAGAGCGAGTC
>JAIXZA010000169.1 GCA_027489965.1 Verrucomicrobiaceae bacterium | reverse complement strand
ACAAGCCACTACTCAACGTGTTAAAGTAGTTCTCGGCGGAGATGGCGGTGATGAGCTGCTAGCCGGGTACAAACGATTTGCGAAGCATCAACGCAACTCCTGGCGGCGCTGGCTTCCGGGAGCGCAAAGTCGACCACAAAGTGGGCAAATTAGCGGCAGCAAACTCAGTAAGCTACTTGATGAAGCTCGCTTGGACTGGCGTCAGGCATACAGCCTACGCTTTTCTGGGTTCACCCCTTCTCAGCGAGCGGCCTTGCAGCCAAAGCTTAAACAGTACCAAGCCGTGCACTGGCGCGGCATGGATACACTGAACAGCGCTAATCCACTCAAAGAGCTTTTAGAGATAGATCGCCTCAATTATTTGCCCGAATACATTCTCCGAAAAGGCGATCTATGCACCATGGCTCATGGGTTGGAACTACGAGCGCCTCTTTTAGATCATGAATGGGTCTCGCTAGTCTCAAGGATGCCTGATGCCCAGCGTTTCACTCGTCCAGCTAAACAGCTTTTTAAAGCTGCAATGCCAAAACTGGAGTCGCTTCATCTTTTTGAAGCTAAGAAAAAAGGTTTTAATCCTCCGCTAAATACTTGGTTGGAATTAGATTTGGCCTCGCGACTCGAGCCTATGCCAAAACACCTCCAAGAATTAAGCCAAGGTCAGATAGTCAGTACTGCTTCCGCCGAGTTACTCAGGCTCTACCGCGCTGGTAAGCGTCACTATGCTGAGCAGCTTCTGCAATTGCTCTTTCTGCAAATAAGTCTCTCCCAGCTAAATGAATTACGCACTCGCCACCCATAATGGCTCGGAAAGTCGGTTGCGCTATTTCAGATCCATTTCATTGGAAGCCATCCTCAAGTTTCCTGAATCTTGATATGATGAATCACTGCCAAAATCACAATCATGAAAATCAACTTTAGTTTCCGTCGACTCGCTAAGTCACTGATGTGGCGTTTTTTTACATGGTCTGACATGCAGTTTAAACTACGCTCTGGGATAACGGTGCCAGTGTCTGATCGACATGAGATGGCGACTTTTCAAGAAATTTTCATTCAGCAGGAGTATGATGATTTCTTGGATCTCCTCCCTTTGCCCCAGACTGTATTGGATCTTGGATGCAACAGTGGTTATTTTTCAATTTTAATGCTAAATCGATCTATAGTGAAAGAGCGAGGGCAGCCTTTGCCAAAGATGGTGTTAATCGATGCTAATGAAAAAGCAGTCAATCGGGCCAAGTCTGTTTTGGAAGCTTCCGATGCCAAGATCTCAGCAGTGTTCGTACATGGTCTACTAGGCATGAAAGGACAGAAATCGGCTTCCTTTTTCCTGGCCACTGCCTCAGCGGAGTCTTCTGCGATCAATCGCACCAAGCACGCCCAGCAGATTGAAGTGAACTGCGTGGATTTGCAGGCCCTGATGACAGATAACTTCCCCGCTGGGCTGGACTTGATTAAATGTGATATTGAAGGCGGCGAAGAGCAGTTGATTCGTGATTGGGGAGAGGAGTTGAAGCAAGCACGGGCACTCCTCATCGAATGGCATGGTTTTCAGGGAACATGGGAGACTTTTTGTGGGAGCTTACTTGAGTTGGGCTTCAGCTTAAAAATGGAGCGCCCCGCCGGGCGCTACAAAAATGCTTTATTTACTCGTTTTGATCCCTTGTCTGGGAAATAATAAATATGGCAAAAACACTGATCATTTACGGTAGCCTAGCACGTCAGCGAGTCGAGAAGGAGGTATCAGATTGGTCGTCATCCGTAGTGATTGAAGTTGATGCTATTTTACCCAAACGACTTAAAAAACTCGGACCCAAAGTGCTGTCGGGTCCTATTTTTTGGGATGCTGATTTTTCAACTGCGATGCAATCGCAAGTCGATGAACTGCTGGTGGAATTTTTGGATGAAAGTGTAAAATTCGAAGGAATTGAGACTAGTTATGAATTCCGCAAAGCCTGTCTTGGGATTACGGGTAGACAAATGTTGGTGTCACACTTTGTTAATCTCTATCAAGCTAGACAAGTTCTAGCAGAGGAATCGATAGAGAAAATTATCGTGAGTGTTGGGTCGGGTGTTAGCGTCAAAGCTTGGCAACAAATCGCGGACTTTCATAATCTACCAATTCAGGTGCTTTCTTTAGATCGCAGCAGGCCCCCTTTCTTCTGGCAGATTAAGCGTCGTTTTCAGCGCTGGCAGATCAAGCGTAATGAAAAAACTCTTCGGAATCATAATCCAAGGATTAACAAGCCTTTGTCTATTGCTGACGAACAAGGATACTTTTTGTGTGCAGATCCAGCTGTGGAGAACATTTTAGGAGCCAGCTCAGAAAACTCATTTTGGCGCTCCGCACCAAAGTGGAACAATCCAGACACGAAAAAAATGGAGTTGCTTCAGCAAAAGTACATCCATTGGTCAGAGCTATGGTGGATTGAATGGCTTAAAACTCACCCAATAGCGGGAAGCTCATCAGAACATTTGATTCTAAAAGAGCTTTGCGACTGGTACTGCACAAATGTTTACCCTCATTTTGCAACCATGCTTATTCAGGCAACGGAGTATTTGAAGTCACTGCCTCCTAAGCTAGTCCTCGTTGGGGCAATGCATGGACGAAGCCCTCTTATGTGGGCACTCGCAGCGCGCAGGTTAAATATCAAGGTGGCTGCCTATACATTGGACGATGCTATTAATGCTCAAATTTCTTTCGAGCCAGACCTGGGCTTATGTGATGACATTTCTCGCTTAGAGTTAGCTAAAGAGGCCGGCATGTGTGAAAATAAATTGGTTCTGGTTAAATCACATCGTCGTTTTGTGTCGCAAAATGAAAATGTAGTTAGACCAAAGAAAACCATCATTTTAGCAGATACCTATTATTGCGGAAATCTTGCCTCTTCGCGGCCTATTTTAAGCGCTTGGGCATTCGCTATTTTTGTTGAGATCGCTAAGCGCATGCCTGATTACAATTTTTTAATCAAACCGCATCCGTTAAGAGAACGTCCAGAAATGAGATGGCATTATACTGGATTTCATCATCTTCAGCATTGGACAAAAGAGTGCATGCTTCGAGATCTAGAATTGCCTCGAAACATCATGGCCTTAAGGCCCGAAGAGAAACTTTCAGACTATCTAAAAAAAGATGTTGGTTTAATGATCAATATTGAATCATACGCAGTTTTTGAAGCCTTTGCGTCACGGGTGCCTGTAATTTCTTTAACCCCGTTAAATTCTAAAATGCTTGCTTTTAACACCATGGGTAAGATGGGGGTCTATCAATATTCATCGACAGTGGAGGGGCTTTCTGAACTTGTGAAACGCAATCTTGAAGACACCCTTTACCGTGAACAACAAATTGATAGACAGTTGGATTTCTTAAATGCCTATTATGGAGAATCCCAACTTACAATCCTGCAAGCAGTGCAACAATACGCCACGAATTGCGGACTATAATTCAGTCAAAGTCCATTTTTCAAAATGAATCGTAGCGCTATAATTAGTGACAAACAGCTTGGTGATGTGACACTTCTTGAGCCGCTTACACGTTTATTATCAGCTAAGAGCGGGCTGCCGACTGCACTATTTGTTAATGAAGCATTCAGGCCCCTTGTGGAACTTATGCCTCATTCCGTTTGGGGGCCTGATTTGAAAGAATGTTTTCATGAAAGTTGGACAACCAGTTGGAGCTCACGCGCGGTGAAACGTACTTTGTTCGTCAAGAGCAAGCGTAAAAATCTACTGGCTAACCAAAAAAAACACGTTCGCTGGTGGTATCACCTGATCTTTAGCACAATTCAAGTTGATCCCATTTTGGAAGAATACTGGGGGCACTATTTTTGGAGGGCTTTAGGTGGAAATGCAGACGAGTTCGAGAGCTCTCAATTAAACCTTCCTCCAGAAGAATGGCGGCATGCAGACTTGCCCCATGAGCCATATATTCTTATCAACCCAACAGCAGCCTGGCCTTCCAAGTTTTGGTTGTCGGATTCGTGGGCAAAAATAATCAATACAAGCTTCAATCAAGACCAAATGCCATGGGTTATGACGGGAGGCGGGACTGAGTTAGAAAAAAAGCATTGCGAAGAGATAGTCCAGTTAAGTCGAAGACCAATTGTTTCATTGGCTGGCAGAACATCTCTCCAGCAATACCTTTATGCCATCAGTAGAGCAAGCTTGGTATTGTGTGTGGATGGTTCGGCATCCCATTTAGCGCAGGCCTTTAAAGTGCCCACCATCACTCTATTCGGGCCAGTTTATGAAGTGAAATGGCATTGGCCAACATGCAAACACCGAGTTCTTAGTGCGTATCGTCTCTCCGAGGTCCGGCCTGCGACATCAGCTCTTATTTCCACGCAGGCAATGATGAATGAAATTCACTCCATTTTGACTGATAATCCTGAAATTCGCACTCAATTCAAAAAGTAAACAAATTGCATGCCTGCCGCTTGTTTGAATTCATCCATTATGAATGGGTGGGTGAATTGAAAATACAATCAAGATGGATTTCATGGATAAATGCAGCTTGGCTTTTGTATTTAATGGTCGATACGCCATTGACACATTTAAATTGAAAGTTTAGCATCTTTAATGCCAATTACTTTAGATGTTAATCTTGGGAAAGATGTGAAAATTTTTCATCCCGATCTTGTTAATCTTTATGGCTGCGAAATTGGATCGGAAACCAAAATTGGGGCGTTTGTTGAGATTCAAAAAAGTGTTAAAATTGGCAGCCGTTGCAAGATTTCCTCCCATACTTTTATTTGTGAGGGAGTCACTATTGAAGATGAAGTTTTTATTGGGCATGGAGTCATGTTTATCAACGATCTCGAACCAAGAGCAACTTCGACAGGCAAATTACAAACTCCGGACGATTGGACGGTCGTGCCAACAACTATACAAAAGGGAGCATCTTTAGGAAGTGGTGCAGTTATTCTGTGCGGTGTTTGTATCGGTCAGCGTGCCATAATAGGGGCCGGTGCCGTTGTAACGCATGATGTTGCAGCGGACGCTGTAGTTGCTGGTGTTCCAGCCCGCTTCCTGAGACATGTTCACCAAGCCTAGATTATAGACAACACCTTGGTGGAAAAATTTAAATTCTTTATTTTTTAATGATTAACGTTGCCGTTGTAGGTTGTGGGTATTGGGGGCCAAACCTGATTCGTAATTTTTCCAATACACCCGGGGCTCGCCTGTCTGCCATTTGTGATCTTGACACAGCAAAGCTAGCCAAGTTTTCTCTTCAATACAAAGATGTCTTTTTAACGGCTGATTACCTTGATTTGTTAAAACGCCCAGATGTGGATGCTGTGGCTATTGCCACTCCGGTGTCCAGCCACTACAAATTGGCTCGTCTTGCTTTAGAGGCTGGCAAGCATGTGCTTGTTGAGAAGCCTATAACCTCAAATGTCGCGCACGCCGAAGAGCTCGTGCTTTTGGCGGAGAGCAAGAAACTTGTTTTGATGGTGGACCACACATTTGCGTACACCCCAGCAGTACAAAAAATCAAAGACTTGATTGATGCCGGTGAACTTGGGAATCTTCTCTATTATGACAGCGTCCGTATTAACCTTGGGCTATTTCAGACGGATGTAAATGTGCTCTGGGATCTTGCGGTTCACGACTTGGCAATCATGGACTTTGCACTTGGCCAAGAACCTGTTTCCGTTTCTGCAACTGGGCATGCCCATCTCGCTGGCCAGCATGAAGATATCGCTTACCTCACTTGTTTCTTCAAGAGTAACCTCATTGCCCATCTGCATCTCAACTGGCTCTCACCAGTGAAGATCCGCCGCACGATCATTGGTGGAGACAAACAAATGGTCGTCTACGATGATCTCGAGCCGAGTGAAAAGCTTAAAATCTACGATCGCGGTGCCAATCTTCACGATATTGGGGAAGAAAACGCCATCCGCCAAAAAATTGATTACCGCATGGGCGATATGCATGCACCCCATATTGCACCGGGTGAGGCTCTAAAATGCAACTCAGCTCATTTCATTGATTGTATTGTGAACAATCGCACGCCTTTGACCGATGGTCAGTCCGGCCTCCGAGTGGTACGTATCCTCGAAGCTGCCACTGAATCAATGCGCCGCCGTGGTGAGCCTGTAACCATCTCCCGTCTATGAATCTCAAAGGAAAAACCTATCTTGTCACTGGTGGTGCTGGCTTCATTGGATCTGAGTTATGCCGTCAGCTGAAGGCCGCAGATGCCTCTGTTCGCATCGTCGATAATCTCGCAAATGGACACCGCGAAAACGTGGCAGAAATCCTCTCGCCAAACTGTGTGCTTCATGTGACAGATATTCGAGATCTCGAGGCTATGGATACACTCGTCGCTGGTTGCGATGGAGTTTTCCACCTCGCTTGCCTAGGCGTGAGACACTCCATTCATTCACCTTTGGAAAGCCACGAGGTCAATGCCACTGCCACGCTGAATCTGTTGCGGCTTGCTCGAGAAGCTAACGTTCCTCGTTTTGTCTATGTTTCCAGTTCGGAGGTTTATGGCACTGCGCAAAGCGTGCCTCAGCCCGAGGAGCACCCTACGTTTCCGATGACTGTTTATGGCGCGGCCAAACTGGCAGGTGAATGCTACACACGGGCTTTTCATCGCACTTATGACTATGCCACCGTCGTCATTCGTCCGTTTAATAGTTACGGACCGCGGAGCCATCATGAGGGTGACAGCGGTGAGGTGATCCCCAAATTCCTCCTGCGCACACTCGCAGGAAAGCCCATGGTCATCTTTGGTGACGGCTCTCAGACACGTGACTTCACATTCGTCAGCGATACCGCACGTGGTATTTTAGAGGCTGGCCTTTCTGAAAACACTGTTGGTGAAACAATCAACATCGGCAGTGGATTTGAGATTGCCATTCGCGAGTTAGCCGACGAGGTCCGCTGCGTAACAGGTCTCGCTGATGCTCGCATCGTCCATGAGGCGGATCGCCCAGGAGATGTTCTTCGGCTTTACTCAGATACCTCTAAAGCGCAGCGTCTCGTCGGCTTCGAGCCTCGCGTTACATTGCGGGATGGACTAACTCAGCTTCTCGCTTGGTATCGATCCCAAGATAACAGCCCTGAAGAGATGTTGCGCACAGAAATCGTGAAAAACTGGGAAGTCTCTGCATGATTAAGATCCCCGTTGCCAAACCCTTGCTCGGAGAAGAGGAAGCCGCAGCGACACGGCGCGCCATACTTTCTGGTTGGGTAACTCAAGGTCCCGAGGTCGAGGCCTTTGAGCATGAGTGGGCGGCTTATGTGGGGGCACCTTATGCTTGTGCCGTTTCCAATTGCACGACGGGCCTCCATCTCGCACTTTTAGTGGCAGGCGTCCAATCTGGCGATGAAGTCATCACCGTAAGTCATAGCTACATTGCAACGGTGAATGCCGTTCGGAATGCCTGTGCCGTGCCGATCATGGTCGATATTGATGCGGCAACCTTTAACATTTCGCCCCAACGTGTCATTGAGGCCATCACGCCAAAAACTAAGGCCATTCTCGCCGTCCATCAGCTCGGGATGCCTTGCGACATCGTCGCTCTCAAAAAAATTGCTACCCGACACAACCTCATCCTCATCGAAGACGCTGCGTGCGCGATCGGTAGCGAAATTCTCAACGAGGGACAATGGGAAACCATCGGACCGCCGCATGCTGACATAGCTTGCTTTTCACTACACCCACGGAAAGTAATCACCACGGGAGACGGAGGCATGATCACCACCGCTAATGCGGAATGGGATGCCAAACTCCGCCTCCTCCGCCAGCATGGCATGAGCATCAGTGACAAAGCACGTCACAACGCGAAGTCCGTCATGTTTGAGTCCTACCCGATTCCTGGATTCAACTACCGAATGACCGACGTTCAAGCCGCCATGGGCCGTGAGCAATTAAAGCGCCTCCCGAGCATCCTCGAGCGCCGCCGTGAAATCGCGGCTCGCTATAGCTCGGAGTTACAAGGAGTGACGCTCCCTCATCAGCCTTCCTGGGCTCGTAGTAATTGGCAAAGTTATGCCATCCAAGTCTCGCCTGAGCAAAACCAACAATCCATCATGCAAACCATGTTAGACGATGGCATTGCCACGCGTCGAGGGGTGATGTGCTCCCATCGCGAAGAGGCTTGTGCAGATCTACCGTTGCGGCATAACCTCAGTGCCTCCGAGCACGCACAGGACCACACCATTATCCTTCCTCTTTACCCCCAGATGACTGATGCCGAGCAGGACCGAGTCATCACATCCCTTCACAAAGCCATCCAATCCTAATTCATGAATACGATCGCAAGCTCAACGACACTCACTACAGAAACCGTTGCGCCTATTATATCCGAACGCATTCCGCTTCTCGATCTCCGTGCACAATGGAACGTCATTCGCGATGAGGCTCTCACTGTTTTCGATCAAATAGGAGAGTCAACGGCCTATGCTCAAGGCCCAGCTGCGAAGACCTTTGAAAACGAGTTTGCCAGCTGGTGCGATGTCAAAGAATGCGTCAGCGTCAATACAGGCACCAGCGCTTTACACCTGGCGCTTCGTTGTCTCGACATCGGCCCTGGTGACGAAGTTATCACTGTTCCGATGACTTTCATCGCCACCGCATGGGCTGTTTATTATACCGGTGCTAAAACTGTTTTTGTCGATATCGATCCAGATCGGCGCACCATGGATCCGAAGCAGCTTGAGGCCGCTATTACACGCAACACCAAGGCAATCATTCCCGTGCATCTTTACGGTCAAATGGCGGAAATGGCACCCATCCTTGAGATTGCTCAGCGCCACGGGATCCCCGTGATTGAGGACGCAGCGCAGGCTCACGGAGCCACTTATCAAAACTTAAAGGCTGGCCAGCACGGCACTATGGCCTGTTTCAGTTTTTATCCCGGGAAAAACCTTGGTGCACTCGGTGAAGGCGGTGCCCTTGTCACGAATAACAAGCAATACGCTGAACGTGCACGCCAACTCCGAAACCACGCTCAGAGCGAACGCTACTTTCATGATGAAATTGGCTACAACTACAGGATGGACTCCCTTCAAGCCGCCATGCTCAGCTTAAAGCTCAAGCACCTTGACCGCTGGAATCTCGCTCGAAATTCCATTGCCTCCCGCTACGAGGAACTCCTTTCGGATCTGCCTGTCAAACTACCCGTACGTTTTAGTGATTCACAATCCGTTTGGCACTGCTACGTTATCGAAAGTGATAAGCGGGATGAACTCCGTACGGCACTGGGAGAAGCGCAGATCGACTCAGGGCTACACTACCCCGTGCCGCTCCATCTCCAACAAGCCTGCAAAGACCTAGGCCACAAAAAAGGTGATTTCCCGAATTCTGAGCGGCTCAGCTTAAGTTGCCTCTCCCTACCCATTTTTGCCGAACTTACCGAGGCTCAGATATTGCGTGTTTCCGATGCCCTCCACTCAGTCAAATAGCTTTTCAACTATGACTGTCATGGAATCGACTTCCAAGCCTGTGATTATCATAGGGGTCAATGGAAATTGCCTCGACATTGCCGAAGCCATTGAGGCATCAGCAAACATGCATGTCATGGGTTTCTTGGATGACGATCCATCATTGGGGGCCCACTCTCTGATCGGTGGGCATCCATTCCTAGGTCCTCTTTCAAATGCTAATAAGTTTCCAACGGCACATTTTGTGTGCGGTGTTGGCAGCTCGCGCAGCTACCTTCAAAAGCCAAGTATCATCGAGCGAATAGATGTTACACCTGATCGCTGGGCTACAGTGGTTCATCCAACGGCTGTAGTCTCGCGTTATGCCATCCTTAATCCTGGTTGTGTTTTGCTCGCTCATGTGTCCGTCGGGGCTCGTGCGCGTGTCGGTTCTCATTGTACTTTCCTACAGCAAACCATTGTTTCCCATGACACTATCGTTGGAGCATTCTCAATTCTTGCCAGCGGTGTTTGCATTTCGGGTGGCGTCACCATCGGTGACAATACTTATCTTGGATCCCGCGTTGCAGTGCGCGATGGCCTCAGAATAGGCACTAGATCCCTTCTCGGTATTGGATCTGTCGTCGTTAAAGATGTAGCGGCTGATACAATAGCATATGGAAATCCAGCTCGTCCGAAATGATGAAACTCAGCCTCCTCATTCCCGTCCTTAATGAAGAAGAAAGTATCAGGAAACTGGTGCCTGCTGTCGATGAAGCATTCATGCTCGAGACTGATGTCGTCCTCGAATTCGTCTTCGTTGACGATGGATCGTATGATTCCACCTTCAGTATTCTTGTAGCCCTTGCAAATCAAGACTCACGAGTCAAAGTCGTTCGTCTTTCGCGTAATTTTGGGAGTCATGCTGCTCTGCTTGCTGCATTTACCTATTGCACTGGTGACGTTGCATCTTACCTCGCCGCTGACTTGCAAGATCCTCCATCAGTATTGCGGGAAATGTTACAAAAATGGAAGGAAGGATCACCCGTCGTTTGGGGGCAGCGAATCAAACGCGAAGAGCCACTCTCGCAAAAGCTGTTTGCTCAACTTTATTACCAACTCATGCGCCGTTATGCTTTGCCGCAGATTCCTGCAGGCGGTCTAGACATTTGTATGATTGATCGCAAAGTGATCGATACCATTGTGGAGATGCGGGAGAAAAACACATCTATCTTTGGGCTTGTCCTATGGTCTGGGTTTCCACCTTCATTCGTCCATTACGAACGCCGTCAGCGTCAGCATGGTGCCTCACGCTGGACTCTGGGAAAGAAGATAAAACTCGTTGTCGATAGTTTCGTAGCCTTCTCTTTCACCCCAATTCGCCTTGTCACCTACCTTGGACTTTGCTTTGCCTTTCTCGGTTTTGGTTATGGTACATTTACAGTCATGCGTGCCCTAATGGGGTTCACGACCATCCAGGGCTGGGCCTCAATCATCACGCTTATTCTTTTTCTCTCAGGTGTACAGTTACTCATGCTAGGCATTGTGGCGGAATACCTTTGGCGCACCTTTGACGAATCGCGTCAACGCCCACCATTTATCATTCGTGACACTGCTGGCTTCTAGATTATAGAAACTCATTCATGCGCCTGACCTCTCTTTTGAAATTTTCATGGGCTTACAATTTAAGCCAATACATATTCGGTGCAGCCCGACTTCGAAGGTGGTTTGTCCACGAACTGTTGCGCCCAAAGCCAACCGATATGTTATTTGAGGCGGGTTGTGGCACTGGATCGCTATTGGATCTGATGCCTCCCGTACAGTCTTATTTTGGGTATGATATCAGCGAGGATTATATCGAGGCTGCACAGCAGCGTTATCCGATGCATCATTTTGTAGCCACAACAGGAGAGGATCTTCTGAGTCTACCGCCTGCTCCGAGTGATATTATTTTTTGTGTAGGGTTGCTGCACCATTTGAATGATGACCAGGTGAGAGCTGTCATTCGGTTGGCCGTCAAAAACATGAAGTCGGGTGCAAGGTTTGTGGCTCTAGAGCCATGCTATTTACGCCATCAAAACCAGCTCAGCCGCTTTTTCATCTCGCAAGACCGTGGTGAGTTCATACGTCAGGAATCAGAATATCGTAGCTTGCTGCTTGAGAGTTTTGAATGGGTTCAACAAGATGTCGTGACTGGTTTAAACAACTTACCCTACGTACATGTGGCGATCGAAGCGCGATCTCCAAGGCTTGCCTGATCCTCCTCATGAATACGAGGGGAACCGTGTTATTACTCATCAAGGCTGCGGCATCCTTGGTTCTCTTGATCTTCATCGGGAGAAAGGTCTCATGGAGCGAATCTTGGACTCACCTGAGCCAGATGAATTGGGGGTTTGCCATTTTGGCCACTCATGTGCTAGGTCTGGTTCATTGGTTATGCGCAGTACGCTGGCATTTTGTTTCTGGTAGGGTTCTTGGGCTCAGTGTTTGTGCCCGGTACACATGGATTTCACAAATCTACGCTTTAATTTTACCAGGAGCTTTGTCTGCGGACTTAGCCAAGGGGGTAATCATGACGACTTCCAAACATGGAGCAGGAAGTGCTGTGGTGCCAGTTTCCATTATGGTTGATCGTCTTTCAGGCCTTGCCGTGCTGATCCTCTTTGGAGAGGTCTCTTGTTGGTTTGTGGAACCTCTACGTGATCGTGCTCCTGCTTGGATTTTGGTTTCTATTGTCTGTTCTCTTGTTGGATTGATCGCCTTTCCTGGGTTGCTAAAAGCAGGGGTGCATTGGTTACAAGTAAGCCGTTTGTTCTCCAAATCTGTGTTTTCAATGTCAAAGATTGTTCAGGAGTCTCTAGTTCTTCCTTATCGCACTTGGTTTGTTGCGGTAGGGATGAGTGTTGTCATCCATGCCTGCAACATCACTTTTTATTGGTTTGCCATGAAGGCAGTGTTCCTTCAGGAAACTTGGTGGATGATCGCCATTTATACCTGTGCACTGAATTTAGCGATGTTACTTCCAGTGTCTATTGGGGGGATAGGTTTGCGTGAGCATCTTTCTGCTTTGATGTTCGCAGCAGGGACGGCCTCAGCTGGGGTGGCATTTTCCTGGCTTGTCCTACTCATTTCTGTGGCTCATGGCTTAGTAGGGCTGATTCTACAGTTCATTCCGTCGAATGATGGTGTGAGGAGGCAAAACTGATGCTTGCGTGTCCTCAAGGACAACTCATTTATTCAGCAAAGCTCAAGTGAACAAGCTGCCTGCACCCTGCGGCCTCTTGGGAGACGGTATTATTGTAATCGGCAAGACCATAGGCCGAATGCTTGGAATCAGGGACTGTGTCTCGAGCTGGAACACCTCCACGCATTGGGCGTTCAACGACGGCAGTGACTAGCCATCCTGCATGCCAACCGACAATTTTGCTAAGGCGATCTAAATTTGAAATTTGCACACAGCAATCCTTGGGTAGTTCTTCGCGCCAAAGCCGTAGTTGAGAGACAATATCAGCCAATTCAGAGTTTTTTTGCATTTTGCCCTGAGACTCTGGCAGAAATGATTTCTCAATCATGCGGCTCTTTGAATAAAGTCCGGCGATCACGAAGAGCATCAATGCTGTTTTCCAGCTTCCGGTTGCCAAGTAGGGCCCTAGATGTTGGGCGATGAATGCCAGGGCAATAATTGAGGCAATGGTTGAAAAATATGAGCCTGCACCAGCTTGCACAGCGAAGGACATTCCTATGGCCATCCCAGGTAGCAGCAAACCAAGGAGGATAAGAGACTCGCTTGATAATAAGTATTTGTGCCCATCACGGTAAAAACCAAGGACCAAAGCTACCCACACTGGCAGATAGTGGAAGACCAGATAGAAAATCACTTTGAGCGGAAAATATTCAGGGCCTTTGACGTAATTCACCACGAAATCTAGCGGTAAGAACTGCATTTGTGCGGCTCCAGTCGAGCTTGCCGATTTAACAACAAGCAGTAGCATAGTAAAGCCCGCCACGCCAATAGCGAGCCAGTAACGCAATGACCACTTCGCCTTAATGAGGCCCCCCAGGCCGTAGATGCCGAAGCCAACCACACCAACGCTGCCTTTGGCCAGTCCTGTGAGAACCATAAGGACGCAAGAAATGACTAGCAGTTGGATTTTCCCACTCTCAAAATAGTCTAGCCATGCGATGACCGAGGCTGTTAAAAGAATCAGTGATAAGCAAAATGATTCCGAAAAAAAACATCCATCACCCAACGCCGCATGACGACAAAAACTAAGTTTTCGAATAATCAGAAGGGCCAAGGAGATAGCTGTAGAAGAAATGGCCAGGTTTGATGCAGGTGCAATGCGTCCAGTGAGAGTTGCAAGGCTAACAATCAACAAGGGAGGCAAAATGACGCTATACAAATAATAGTAGATGTCCAGCGCGGCCAATCCAGAAATGGCGGAGACTCCAGCGAAGATTTTGTGGGAAAGGGTATGATACTGCAGTGGCACTAACCCATCTAGTCCCACGGAAATCACTCCATGGTCACGATACATGGCAGTGATTGAAGCATGAAAAAAAGTATCCAAAGCGTATTTGCCCGCAGCCAACTGGGGTCCAGATTGAAAATCAGAGTAGAAAAGTGTGCCTAGCACGATAACCGTTATTGTGGGAATAGTCTTGAAAAGTGGCATGGCACGTGCCACCTCCACGGCCCCTCTTGCCATAATCCACAAACCAGGCATGGATAGCCCACCAAAGATCCAGCCGGCGAAGGGGATTTGAGGGGAGTAAACCAGCATACCAACGAGCACGATACCCGCAGCACCCATACTCCTCGTCAGTGCGACTAAAGAGGTAAACAAACCGAAGAGAGTCAGAAGAGCGAAGGGTAAACGCAGAACCAACTGGAGCGTAAGCGTGTTCCAAGCGAGAGCGCAGCTAGCGATAAGGAGAACTGATGATAGGCAGAAACTCAACAGAATCCCACGATGCTGTTCTTGGGTTAGAGGTTTACTATTGTTGCACTTTATCATTCGTTGGTTGTGATTTGACGACCCTGAAATCAGCGGATCTACTTATGCGGCACATGCTTGGATTCATCGCGTGTGGGAATGATGCAGAGTGCTTCTGGCGTTGGTATGAGTCGAGATGTGTATGATTTAGTCCTGAGCGACATGTTCCCACTGCAATTGGGTGCCGAATTTAAATCGGGGGCAGCTTTTTTGCCGATGAGGTCCTGTAGATGACTTGAATAAACTCCATTGGCTGGATGTAGACAGCGGAATTTTTTCTGTTAAGGTTTCACCAGCATAAAGATCTTCGGCGATGAAGAGTGAGCGGCGGAAGGCACGTATTTTGAGATCCTTAGGCGAAGGTTCGTAGCTCACTTTGCCGAGCGCTTGTTCGTATATGCGGACGGCTGCGACCATCTCATAAAACTCTTGTGGCTCCATTAAACAAGAGAAGTCGGGTCCAGGTTGTGCGCTAACGAGTCCCAACCTTCGATACCTGAGGCTGTCATAGCTTCTATGCTTACCAAGTCAGGCTTACCGAGCATCTCACGAAGGATAGACGTCGCTTTTTCGAGTAAATCTTTGTTCATTATCTATGATTTTTACAAGAGTATCATGCCCATTGTCAACAGGCGCTTTCCTGTGGCTGTTTTTATCGAGTGCAGATTGTGTTTGCTAGCCATTACGCTAATCTGCCGCAGTAGGCTCTTTCTGATCACTTTTTGACGAACTCTCCCGACGCCTCCAGTTTTACTCTGACCGTAGTTAGCTGTGGTAAAATGACATTAAAGATGTGATTCAGATTCTGGCGAAACCCAACCAGGTGCATTCCAAAAAATTTGGAGAAATTTCTAATGGCTCTAGTCGATGATTTTATCATTTTTGGTGGTGCCTTCATCAAGCACATGGAGATGCTGTGAGAGGTGGACTCAGAAATTCGGGCCAGTAGTGAAGTTATGTGATTGTAGTGGTTACGGCCTTGAGGAGCCCCCAAAACCCCCAAACCTAATGAAAGCCAAACGTAAAAAACACGATGCCTAGTTCAAAACTTGCGTGACCTTGGAAGCCCTAAAGGGCATCAAAACAGTTCAGCAAATCGTCAAGGAATTCGACGTGCATCTCGTGCAGGTATCAGACTGAGAAAAGAAGCTTAGCACTCAACTGGGTCGCCGGTTTTCGTCGTTGTGAGGTGGACCCCGTTCTTCGGCCAGGATTGCGTGAAATTAAGTTATAGCGTTCACAGCTTGAGGTGATGTTTGTTTCGGTTATCAGAGGAGGCATCGCAAGGTCTTTGTTCCGCAATT
>JAIXZA010000063.1 GCA_027489965.1 Verrucomicrobiaceae bacterium | reverse complement strand
CTTCGCCCTTCGCCCTTCGCCCTTCGCCCTTCGCCCTTCGCCCTTCGCCCTTCGCCCTTCGCCCTTCGCCCTTCGCCCTTCATCGTCAGCCCTTCATCGTTAGCCCAAAGGCCACCAAAAACTTTTTGCATTTTTTAGTTAAATATCGACATTGTCACCGATTTTCGGTAACGATGATCGATATTCGGGGTTAATACTCAGTGTCCACTCTCTATTTTTAAATCCATGAAAGCTCCAAAAATCCTCTGCTCCATCGCAGCCCTTGCCTTCTCCCTGACGGCCTCTCATGCTGTTGAAACTGATCCCGTTGGGTTTGTTTCAGTTACAGTTCCTGCTAACTCGGATGCCGTGCTCGCAGTTCCATTAAACAGATCGTCCGAGTTTAAAGGAGTGATCAGTTCTATCGCCGGCAATGTGATCACTGTCACAGGCACTCCGGGGTGGACCGCAAATCAGTTCGTTCAGAGTCTTCCTGGCCAAATCAAAACCTATGCCGTGCAAATCGCTTCGGGTGTCCGCGAGGGTTTAACCGCTAAGATTACTGCTAACACTACAAACACACTCACTATTCAGCTTCCAACTGGCGACAACCTGACGGGCGTCGTTTCGGGGGCATCGGGTGATCAGATTGACGTACTTCCATATTGGACGCCTGCGTCGCTTTTCTCCACGATTACCGATGGTACTGAACTCTACACTTTCGTTGGATCCAACGGCCTCCCTGCTGCTGGCACCTATGCGGCTCCATCTATGCTGTATGTTTACGACACCATTAGCGGCGGTTGGATAGACCAGTTGCTGGAGACTGCTGTTAACCATGATGCTCTGAACTTCGGTTCTGCAATACTTGTTCGCAACAATGGAGCTTCATCACTCACGCTTTCGATGGTTGGCTCGGTACCTATGAGCAAGCATCGCTTCGTATTCGGGACACAAGCAGGAGCCACCGAACAAGACGTTCGCATTGGTTTCTCAAGTCCTGTGCCAGAGCTTCTCAGTAGTGTGGGTCTTCCTGCTGTGGAAGGCGACCAGCTACTCGCATTTAACAATGCAGCCTCAGGCAAGAACAAGGCACCAGCTTCGATTCTAGTTTATGATGGTACCCAATGGCTGGACTCCGGCACTGAGTTAGCCGTCCCAACTTTCCAATTGCTTCCAGGTAACGGATATATCTTCAGAAAGGCTGCAACCGTCGGTGCATCAAACGTTGTTTGGACCGATCTTCAATCCTATTTGGCTCCATAAAAATCGATCCAACTTGAAACTTCGAATGTTTTAAAAACCATTTATTATATTGTTCAATGATTCGCTCAATTCTTCTCGCTTTATTCGCCCTTGCCACATCATGTGCCTTCGCTGATGTGACACTCCAATTCAGTCAAATCAGCGTCGGCCGTGCCAGCGGTTTCGCTAACTCTGCCGGAGTAGCCACCAATGGCATGCGTTGGGGTATCGTAGTCAGCACCGTTAACGCAGGCTTTAATGGTGGAGCTTATGACGTTTTTGATAACACCGTTTCAGGCTTTCTTAAAGTCGGTGGTGTTACAACTGATGATTATTACGTGTATTCCGGCCTTAGCACTGCCGCAGTCGGCGCTACAGGGGGAGACCCGGGTGGAGCTGGTGGAATCACGACACTAAATCCTGTTCCATTTGGCGGTGCTTCGGGAATTGGCCAAGGTAATCCCTTCAACCTTATTTGGTTTGAATCTGCTCCTGCAGATGGGACCAATTATGGCATGATGAGCAACGCTTTATTTGTGATTCCAGCAAACGGAACTGGCACTTCTTTCGCCGCTGCTCCCGGCGCAGGCACTGGTGTATTCGGCGGTCCAACTGCTGATCCACTGAAGCCGGCGAACCTCAGTTTCGCAGCCGTCCCCGAGCCATCCCGCATGATCCTTCTTGGATTCGGCTTGGTCGGAGTTTTCTTCCGCCGCCGTCGTTAATTGAAGTTCTTTTTAATTCTAAACGGCCTCAGAGCATTCCTCTGGGGCCGTTTTGTTTTCCAATTGCACTAGGCGTCATTCTTGATACGCCAAGAGAAAAGCTTTGCACGCTAGGTTAGAAGCGTCATCTGGTAGGGGGACAATGCACACGATGAGAACAATCCATCAAATTCCCCTTTTCTCTCCTCTTCCCTGCCCACCAGAAGAACTCAGCCTGGCCAATGAAGCGATCACTTCAGCGAAAGAAGAGTTAGCATGATTACGGGACTTATTGCACTCTTCGACGACTTGGCTGCCTTAACCAAAATCGCGGCGGCATCTTTGGATGATGCAGGTGCCCAAGCGGCGAAAGCAGGTAGCAAGGCAGCGGGCATCGTGATCGACGATGCGGCGGTGACACCACGCTATGTAGTGGGTCTGACCGCGGATCGTGAGCTACCCATCATTCGTAAGATCGCTACAGGCTCGCTGAAAAATAAGCTCCTTCTGCTCCTCCCAGGTGCCATGCTGCTCAGTTGGCTGGCACCCTGGGTGATCACGCCTCTGCTCATGGCAGGCGGTGCCTTTCTCTGCATGGAAGGCTACCATAAAGTCATGGACCTGATTCATCCTGGCAGCCACGCTCACGACGAAGAAGCGGCACCGGCAGCCAAGCAAACAGCCCAGGAACTGGAGGACGAACGGATCGCCAGCGCCGTCCGCACGGACTTCATCCTTTCGGCTGAAATCATGGCTATCACTCTGGCCTCCGTGTCCACCTCTCCCATGTGGATGCAAGCCCTCGTCTTGGGCGTGGTGGGTATCGGCATGACCTTCCTGGTTTATGGTGTCGTGGCAATCATTGTCAAAGCGGATGACTTCGGCGTTTACTTGGCCCGTTCAGGCAGCGGGATCGTCCGCAGTCTGGGTCGCGGGATCGTGCTCGGCATGCCCTTCTTCCTAAAACTTCTGAGTTTTGTCGGCATGATCGCCATGCTCTGGGTCGGCGGTGGCATCCTGACTCATGGTCTGCATGAAATGGGCGTTCATGGCCCTGAAGAAACGATCCATCACGCCGCAGAATTCGTCGCCTCCTTGATGCCGACTCTGGCCGGATTCCTGACCTGGCTGACAAGCGCCGGAATCGCCGCAGTCCTCGGCGTCCTGATCGGTGCCCTCGTTGATCTCATTGTCAAACACCTGCTAGCCCCGCTCTATCAGCGACTCAAAGAACCAAAAAAAAAAAAAAAAAAGACTTCAAGCTAAAGTCTAGTGTCGTCTAGTTGGACTTACCTTCCACCCACTGAACGGCATACTTCACGAGTGCGGCTCCATCACAGATATTGAGCTTTTCTTTGATGTGGGCTCGGTGAGCCTCGACAGTACGGGCGCTGATGCTGAGACGCTCGGCGATGTTCTTTGTCGCCACGCCTTCTCCGATAAGGGCCAGCACCTCTAGCTCACGATCGGTCAGATTTTCCACACCTGTGGCACCTGTTTTGCCGCGCACGCCACTGAGTTGTTCGATCATTTTCGAGGCTAAATTCTCGCTGAGATAAAGCCCCCCCGAGAGAATTTTGCGCACCGCTGTTACCAGATGATCTGCTGCCGCTTCTTTCATGATGTAACCGCGGGCTCCAGCTCGCAAGGCACGCTCGGCATAGAGATCCTCATCATGCATGGATAGAACGAGACAGCGCAGCCCAGGATGTTGCACTTGCAGATCCTTGAGCAGCTCAAGCCCATGTTTGTCTGGCAGCGTAAGGTCGAGGATGACGAGGTCAGGCTTGAGTCTATCAGCAGCAGTCATGCCCTCGCGTGCACTACCGGCTTCACCACAGATGGTTAAACCGTCCTCAGCGCCCAAAAGCTGCGCTAGTCCATGACGCATGATCGGGTGATCATCGATGAGTAGGATGCGGGTGATGTTCACAAAAGGGGAGGATTTGAAAGAGGGAGAGGCACGCTGCAATGCACGAGGGTGCCGCCATGCTCATCAGCGGTAGCGGCCAAACTGCCGCCGACCATGCGGGCACGATGACTCATCGTTAACAAACCCATACCCGTGCGGCGTCCGCTGATATTGTCTGGGATGCCGATTCCATTGTCACGAATGGCGAGTGTCAGCTGTTCATTTTCCAGATTCAGACTGATCTCGATCCGGTCTGCATGGCTGTGCTTGATCGCATTGGCCACAGCTTCCTGAGCAATGCGGAAAAGCTGGGTAGCAATCTTATTATCCATGACCTGCACGGGGCGCTCGCAACGGAAGGGACAACTCACACGGAAGATGCGCTCAGTTCCCTGAGCCAGTTCACGCAGTGCAGCCATCAAGCCTGCACTATCAAGAACAACAGGCATGAGCCCCCGTGACATTTCTCGTGCTCTGCCGTTTGCCTGAGTCACTAATTGCACGATTTCCTCTAAGCTCCCTGCCTCCGGGCGACTTGCTTTCGCGAGTTGCTGGTGGGCCACCTTTGCTAGGCAGCCGATGGCGGCCAATTGCTGACAAAGATCATCATGAATGTCCTGGCCAATGCGGTGCTGTTCTTCTTCACTGATATGCAGAATTTTTTCCTCCAGTTGCTTGCGGTCCGTTAAGTCACGAATGATGCCTGTGAATACGCGGCGGCCGTCCGGCAGATGGGCTTCCCCCACAGATAGGTCGATGGGGAAGATGGTGCCGTCCTTTCGCTGGCCCACCACTTCACGACCGATGCCGATGATTTTTTTGACGCCTGTCTTCAAGTAGTTACGTACGTAGCCATCGTGTTGATTCTTGTAAGGGCCAGGCATCAGCATCTTGATGTTTTGGCCGATCATCTCCTCTTTTGCATAACCAAAGATTCGGGAAGCTGACTGATTCACTGTTTCAATGATGCGATCATCGTTCATGGTGATGATCGCATTGACGGCCGTTTCCAGGACCGTGCTGCTGCGGCGCTCCGAGGCGATCAAGGCATCTCGTGTGAGTTGAAGCTCAGTGATGTCACGACCGACGCATAAGATGCCAGTGTAGTTACCATCACTGTCCCGAATATCTGAATGATACCACTCGATCTGACGGACTGTTCCGTCACGGCAAATGATGGGTTTGACATGGCTTTGAGTACGATCTCCGCCTTTGCTGCCACGACAGACAATCTTGGTGGCGGCTTGATGTTCGGCTGGGATGAGCAGATGAACCCAGTCACGCCCCAGCACTTCTTCTTGAGCATAACCACACATGACTTCCAGCCCACGGCTCATCCAGCGGATGGCGCCGGAGAGATCAATTCCCATGACTAACATGCCAGTGTGCTCTACAAGGCTGTTTAAAAGGTCGTGATCGGAACTACTGCTCATTTTCGGTGAGCGTGCACGTTTCCTGCCTTGTGAGTTCCTGTCAAGACCATCGCCTGGACTCCTGCGCGGGTCTTGATCACTGCTGTGTGTTTGGTCTCTGAGTAATGTTGCGATTTTGGACATGATTAGCCGCTACTTGGAAACCGAAGCTGTTAAATCTGGTTTAATGGCAAAAACGGAACAAGGTGCATAAGCAACGATTCTTTCAGCTGTCGTGCCCATGAGCAGTTCACGCAGGCCACTCTTCCCACGTGTGCCAATCACAACTAGATCGGCCTGAGTTTCCTTAACATGATCCAGGACGGCTTCGCGGATGTTGACCCTTTCGATCACGCTGGTTTTGACGGAAACGGTGGGAGAACTGCTTTGAAGAGGCCGCACAAAGTCCATCAATTCAGATTCCCGAACCTCAACGGCATGAGCATCCGCTGAAATCGGCATGGGTGCTGCAAGACCACCATAGTCCAAAGACATAGCGATGGCTGACTGGTAAACATGGATGCAGTCTAAAGAGGCTTTTTCCAACTCGGCAATGTTCAGAGCGATCTGTACGGCTTTTTTAGAGTTGTCTGAAAAGTCCACGCAGGTGACCAAATGCTTAAAGGGGCCATGTGCGTCTTCGCGCACCAGCAACACATCCATGGGAGCTTTACGCACGCATTTAGCCGCGATCACGCCGACACGATGAGGTTCCTCCCGGGAGCCACGCGCACCCATGATCAGTAGATCGGCTCTGGCCACGACACAGACTTCCATCAGTTCTGCATCAGCTGAACCGATGCGCACCTCCATTTTCACATGACCTGATCCAGCATCGGTTTCTTCCACAAATCGGCTTAGACGTGTCAACCATTCTGCACGAATGGTGGCCTGATCAGCAGAGAGTGCCCGCTTTAGCTCATGCACAAGAAATTCGTCCATGACGTGCACTGCCGTAACCGAGGCTCCCCATTGGGAAGCTAGCCGCAAAGCGTGCCGTAAAGCGTTGCGACACGAAGGTGTAAAATCGATCGCAATC
Source organism: Verrucomicrobiaceae bacterium (assembly GCA_027489965.1). Lineage (GTDB taxonomy): Bacteria > Verrucomicrobiota > Verrucomicrobiia > Verrucomicrobiales > Verrucomicrobiaceae > Prosthecobacter. Next base: position 25,684 of record JAIXZA010000063.1, on the reverse strand, counting down.
ACAACGTGGGTGTAGGTTTTCATGGGAATGGATGGGGTTCCTCAGAGACTAGACTCTGCAAGCACGGTGTGCCGCGCTGGATTTGGCATATTCTGAGCAGGATTTGCTACAGCCCAGCGTGGCAGCAATTCGGAATCGACTCACTGCCAAAATCAAGTGTGTCGCGCAGTCGGTAAGCCATGATCAGTGCTGCAACGACAGCCAATCCTCGCTGCATCTTCCTCAGGCTAGCAGGCTGAAGGCGGCCACCTAACCAATGAATCTGACTTTGGACCAACCATAGCAATGGCAGCGTTCCAAGGCCAAAGGCCATGGCAAACTCAGCTCCCTTAAAGGCGCTACCATTGGCCATCGCTAAGGCAAACATGAGATAGAGTGGACCACAGGGAAGGAGCGGTGTCGCAAAACCTAAAAGTGCCGCGCGCCAGGGTGTTTTCATTTGAAACGCTTTCGTCTGGATACGTCGTAATCCCTGGCTCAGAAAACGAGGTTTAGGCAACCACTGATCAAGCCCCAAACCAACCATCAAAAAAAGAGCCACCAGTAGCCAGGGAAGAACCATGCCGGCCCCATGCTGAAACCATTTCAGCGGCATGATGCCGATCATTCCTGCGATAGCGCCAACGATGCCATAAGAAAGCAGACGCCCAGTATGGTAGAGGCTAGTGTCACGCATGAACCCACTAGCGCCAGACTTGGACGATACAGCCCATGAGCATGATAACGGGCCGCACATGCCGACACAGTGGACACTTGTCATCAGACCAGCTAGGAAGGCTGCTGCACTGGTGTCGATCTGCGTCATGGATGTTGTGACATGGTCACCCGCTTGATTTCGACAGGCTTATGCTTCACTGCAAAAAAGATGAAGGCCACCCAGATGCCAATAAAGGCAAGGAAAGCTGAAATGGGCAGCAGCCATGGGTTATTGAATAAAATCTTTCGCATTGAGGGGTGCCTTTGATTTGAGTTTTGAGTCTGGGCCTAAAAACTCCATGACACGTGTGGTGACCGTGTCTCCGTGAACTTCGTCGGTCACTTTGACTTGGAGTTTAAAGGGCTCAGTAAATGCGGATTCTGGCATGGAAAGCACCAGCGTCTTTTGCTCTTCGCCGAGTGCAGGTAATTGCAACCTTTCTACAAAGCCGGCCACGTTTAGCTGTGGTGGCATGCCTCCGACAATCTCCAGTCTGTAGGTAGATGGACTGTTATGTTTGTTGATCACACGAATCAGGAACTGATTCCTCAAAGTGCCGTCAGCCACATAGAATGGAGCTCCGATCATGCGCACGGCACTGGCATTCATGGATGAGAGGCGGCTCACAGATAACAGAAAAGCTCCAGCGCCTAGGATCAACAAAAGAGTGTAGAGAACGATACGGGGTCGGATGATTTTCGTTTTGCCACCATGCAGGCCAACGTATGAGTCATAGCGGACCAATCCTGTTGGGCGCTTTAGCTTGATCATGATGTCGTCACAGGCGTCCACACAGGCAGCACAGCCGATGCACTCCAATTGCATGCCCTGGCGGATGTCGATGCCTGTCGGGCACACCTGCACACAACGGCGGCAATCGATGCACGAACCCGTAGTCGAACCGACTTTGCCACGCGGCTCACCACGTTTTTGATCATAGCCGACAATGACACTGTGATCATCTGTGAGAGCAGATTGAAGCCTGCCATAGGGACAGAGAATGATGCAGAACTGTTCTCGGAACCAGCTAAAGCCAAAGTAGAGCGCACCTGTCATGAAGGCCATCACGCCAAAAGCCATGAGATGCTCTGAAGGCGGCCCCTTCATCATCTCATATAGTTTTCCAAGCGGGACAAAATAGCTCAGGAAGATATGGGCGATCACCGCTGAAACAAAAAGAAAGACACCGTGCTTGAGAACACGCCGTGCGACTTTTGATTTCGTCCACGGTGCATCTTCCAATCTGCGCCGAGCAGTTGCATCGCCATCAATCAGGCGCTCAATACGCCGATAAACATGCTCAAGAAACACGGTGTAAGGGCAAGTCCATCCACACCAGAGTCGCCCGAACAGGGCTGTCACATAAAAGAGTGAAAAGGCCAAACCAGTGATCAGAAAAAAGCCCACCCAAAGATCCTGCATGGCCAAGGTGAGCCCCATGAAATGAAATCGCCGCTCTTGAACATCCAGGAAGACCGCAGGATAACCGTTCACGGGTATCCAGGGAAGTGCCGCGTAGACGACGAGCAGGATGAAGGCGACTAACTTCTTCAAGCTCGTCAGCCTGCCTTTAACATCCGCCGGATGCACAAAACTCCGCGAACCATCGGTATGGATGGTTGAAAGAGTGTCGAGCGTTGGGAGCTTCATTGAACACCTGCTTTTTTCAGAGGAGAATCAACTGCCAGGGTGAAGGGCTCACCCTGTGAATGTTTGCTCAGCACATAAGCCAACACTTCAACAACTCGTTGCAGACCTAGTTGCGGCTCCCAAGGCGGCATACCTTTGGTGACGTCTGGAGCACCTTTGCGGATGATGGTCAGTAACTGCGTTGGATTGTTCCCATGTTTCCACTCCTGATCGCTGAGAGGCAACCCTGGGAGCTTTGCGCCTGCCAGCATGGCTGTCATGTCAGGTGCATGACAGGCGACGCAGGTGGTCTGATAAGTGGCAGAACCCGCTGCGACTATTTTGGCGTCCTTTGACATGGCCCATAATTTGTCATCGCTGATTTGTTCCAGTTCCTTCTTCTGGTAGTCGGCGATTTTGGCCATGGCTGTGGCGATCTCTTTTTCATCAGACATGCCGATACCGACCTGATAATAGACCACCCAACAGACGACAAAGGCGACCATCATGATGTACCAGCTAAACAACCACCAGTTAGGTAATTTTTGATCATACTCCTGAATGCCATCATATTCATGAGGTCGGAGTACAGGCTCTGTGTCAGGTGAGTTTTGGCTCATAGGAGATACGCAGGCTAGGTGGGTTAATCATCCAAAGGAATGCGTGCCATCTCAGCGGCACGATCTTTATTCAGGGCAATGGCACGAATCACAAAGGTAAAGAAGACGGCAGCCGTGACGGCAAAAGCCAGATAGGGCACCCATTCCAGCCAATTTTCGTAGATGACTTGTTTGAACATGATCGTGTGTGTTTGAGGTTATTCAGTTCCGCCTGGACGGTTTTTATCTGGATTGCCTGGTCCAGGGATGAGAGTGGGAATGCCTGGCGTTGTTTTCAGTTTGTCTTCGACCTCTGGCGTGTCGTATTTGCCGAGCTTCTGTAGGTAGGCGATGATGGCCACGATCTTCGTGTCAGGTGAGGCGCTCAGATTGTCTTCCTTCAGTCGATTGACGATTTCGATGCCCTGCTTGATGGCGTCCTCTTTGATTTCGACATCCGTCATCGCTGGATAAGGCACCCCTAAAGTGACCATAGTGGCGATCTTTTTCGGCAGGGTCTTTTGATCAAACTTCTGCGTGAAAAGATGCGGGTAAGAAGGCATGTTTGAGCCAATCGAAGTGCTGCGTGGATCCTTCATGTGATTGAAATGCCAGCTGTGTGGGTACTTGCCGCCTTCACGCGCTAGATCTGGGCCAGTGCGCTTGGAGCCCCACTGGAATGGATGATCGTAGATGCTTTCTCCCATGCGGCTGTAGTCGCCATAACGCAGCACGTCAGGCAGCATGGTCCGGATCATCTGACTGTGGCAATTGTAGCAGCCTTCACTGACATAGATATCACGTCCAGTAAGCTCAAGCGGCGTGTAAACCTGCTGAATACGGTCTTCCATATTCTTAGCCCGGTTCACCATGACCGTTGGCACGATTTGAATCAATCCACCAAGAGCTACGGCCACAAAAGTCAGCAGCGTGAAAGGCAGCCAGTTTTCTAACAAACGATCATACCACTGCGACCAGGACGCATGTGAGCCAGCAAATTTCTTCACCGCAATCCCGCCAAAAATGAGTGAGCAGATCAGAGCTGTGATGTCAGCTCCTTTGGGCAAGAAGATCCAGCCCATGAGAAGAAACAAGCCACCAAAGAAATAGGTGACGGGATCTGCCAAGAACGTTGTTTTCAGTCCCATCGTATCCACTGAGTTACGCTGAATCACGGTGACTTCGCGTGTCTCATTCACGGCTTTTCCGCTGCGCGCGGTAAGCCATAGATTCACAAGCATCAGGCCCATGCCTACCAAGTAGAGTGCACCACCAATGACGCGGAAGCCCATCATCGGGCGGATGGCGGTCAGCGTCTCCAGGAAGTTTGGGTAAGTCAGCGCGGTGCCAGCGGCATTGGTCGAATTCAGCATCAGCCCCTGCATGATACCAGAGACCCACATGGCAGCGACATACAGCAGAATGCCAAAAACGGAGATCCAGAAGTGGAAGTTTGCCATGGGCACCGAGTAAAGTTTGGTGCCGTAGAGTCGCGGAGTCAGCCAATAGAAGAGCCCAGCTGCCATCATGCCATTCCAACCAAGCGCACCACTATGCACATGACCAATGGTCCAGTCTGAATAATGAGACAGCGCATTCACCGCCCGGATGGAAAGTAGCGGCCCTTCAAAGGTGCACATGCCGTAAAACGTCACCGCAGCCACGAAGAACTTGACCACAGGGTCTGTGCGCAGCTTATCCCAGGCACCACGCAGCGTGAGCAGCCCGTTTAACATGCCACCCCAGCTTGGAGCCCAAAGCATGAGACTAAAGAACATGCCGAGCATTTGCAGCCACTTTGGCAGAGAAGTATTCAGCAAATGATGAGGTCCAGCCCAGATGTAAATGAAGACCAAGGACCAGAAATGCACGATGGAAAGACGGTAGGAATACACGGGGCGCTCCACCGCTTTCGGCAGAAAGTAATACATGATGCCGAGGATGGGCGTCGTCAGAAAGAAGGCGACGGCATTGTGCCCATACCACCACTGAACGAGTGCATTCTGCACGCCGGAAAAGATCGTGTAACTATGCGTCCAGCTTGTCGGAATTGACAGATGGTTAACGATGTAAAGCATGGCCACCGTGATGATCGTGGCGATGTAAAACCACAGCGCGACATAGAGCGATGGTTCATTGCGCTTAGCCAAGGTCCAAAAGAAATTCACCGCAAACACCACCCAGATCAAGGCCACGGCGATGTCGATCGGCCAGATGAGTTCTGCATACTCCTGCCCTCGAGTAAAGCCCAGCGGAAGAGTGATCGCAGCGCTGACGATGATCATCTGCCAGCCCCAGAAATGAATGTTGGATAATAGATCTGATCCCATCCGAACCTTACACAACCGTTGGGTGGAGTAATAGATCCCTGCAAACATCATGTTACCGACGAAGGCAAAGATGACCGCATTGGTGTGCAAGGGACGTAAGCGTCCAAAAGACAGCCAAGAGGTCAGATTCAACTCATGGAAATTTAACTGCGCAGCGATTAAAACACCCACAAGCATGCCTACAAGGCCCCAGATGATGGAGGCCCACATGAACTGGCGGACGACTTTGTCGTTAAACTCAATGGTTTGTTTGGCAGCGGCTGATGTGGTCATGCGTGACAGGGAACTTATTTGTTGTGACTCAGGTTAGATTGGCGTGGGGCATCGCCCTCCAGCGGTAGCAGTGAAATTTGCTCCAGTGACCTGCGCTGGGTTTGACTGCGTTCGGCGAAAAAAAGCACAGCAAACAGCACCGCAAACGCGAGGCTCATAAAGATGGTGACAGCAAAGACTTCCATGGATGCGCCAAGGAAGCATCCACAGACCGCTATCGCTCTTCTTGACTTGTTCAGTAGTGCACGGTTTTTGTTTCCGCCGCCGATTCAGAAGGTTCAATAGACCAGAAAACTAAATCGACAGCTGAGCCTCATGCCTGCTAAATAGAATCCGTCATGAATTCATTCTTTTTAGCGCTTGGCTTAACTCTACCGATCTCAGTCATCGTTTCAGCGCAAACCAGCGCCCCCATACGAAACTGGAAGAGCAATGATGGAAAGGCTATCCAGGCCTCTTTTGTGAGCCTTCAGGGAGATCAAGTAGAGATCAAGATGGCCAACGGCTCTCTTTTCAAAGTGCCCCTCAACCGCTTTTCGGCAGAGGATCAACAATACGCTCAGGCTCAGGCCTCTAAATCAGTTTCAGCTGACGCTCCTAATTCCAGTGCTCTGCCTGCTGCTTCCAAGACCTGGCCGCGCATGGTGGCTCTGGAGTCCAAACCGGAGATTGTGGTGGTCAAAGAATCTCCTGAAACCAAGGAGTATATCTATAAATCGCCACACTATGAATTTCAGTGTGACTCGAAACTCGGGGCCAATGTCGTTCGTGAGTTTGGCCGTCTATTTGAGGCCACCTGGTTACTGAACTGCCTATTACCCCTAGATCTGAAGCCCGAGCCTGAAAAGCTGCGCACCAGTTATCTAGCCCGACTTTTCACCGGCAAATCAGACTACATGGCCGCTGGTGGAGTCGAAGGATCGGGCGGCATTTACATGTCCGGGAAAAAAGCGCTCATGGTTCCTCTCAGCAGCCTTGGGGTCAAAATGGCTGGTAGCCGCGTCATTTTGGAAGGCGGCAATGATGATGATAACGCCACCCTCATTCATGAGATCACTCATCAAATGATGAATCGCTGGCTAGGTCTGTTATCCACCTGGATGATCGAAGGCGCTGCTGAATACGCAGAGATCCCTGAGTATGATGGCAGTGGTAAATTCAACTTCATCGGTATCGAGCGGCGGCTCAAAAAATATGCGGAGCGCATGAACGGCTGGCAAGGCAGTGGCAAAGAATTCAAGATGCTGGACCTGGAAGAACTCATGGGCCTGGATGGCGCACGCTGGGCTAATGCCCTGGTCACGGGCCAAGCCACTCAGAATTACGGCTCCGCGGGCATGCTCACCTATTTTTTCTATCACATGGATGGTGAGGGCGACGGAGCTAACATCATCGCTTTTTATCAAGCCGTCAAAATGGCTAAAACGAAGGACGAACTCAAAGCTGCCACACTCAAGCATCTCATGCGTGAGCGCAGTTATGCTCAATTGGCCGACGACGTCAAAAAAGGCTTTCGCAAAGAAGGAATCGATATCCTCTTTCAGCCTCCTGGCAAAAACGCTGCTGCTTCTGCCTCTCAAGAGTAACCCTCTCGTTTATGTCCTCCGACTCATCCTCCCTTCAAGACGGCCTCACCCACATCCTCATCATTGACGATGATCGAAAGCTCGCCGGCCTGATTCGGGATTACCTCACGCCTCTGGGTTACTTCGTGGAACTTGTGCACACCGGCCCAGAAGGGGCCGAGCGCGCTCTTTCTGCTTCATGGCATGCCATCATTCTAGACGTAATGCTGCCCGGTTGTGACGGCTTTGAAGTGCTGAAACGTATCCGCGCCAAATCTGCGGTGCCGATCCTCATGCTCACGGCTCGTGGAGAGGAAGCGGACCGCATTGTCGGACTGGAAATCGGGGCAGACGATTATTTGCCAAAAACCTTCTCGACTCGGGAACTGCTCGCCCGAGTCCGTGCCGTCACTCGTCGGTCCACCCTGGCCCAGACCGTTCCTGCTGAGGTGCCTATCAAGGAAATCGTTGTAGGCACCGTGCGCTTGAATCTGGATGCCCGCGTCGCCACTCAAAAAGAAGTGCCCCTAGTGCTGACCCCGGTAGAGTTTGATATCCTCACCTCGCTGATGAAATCCCGTGGTCGCATTAAGTCCCGCGAGGCGCTCATCGAGTCTCTGCGTGACCGTCAGTATGAAGTCTTTGACCGCAGCATTGATGTCCACATTGCCGCGCTTCGCAAAAAACTCGGAGATGATGCTCATGAACCACGCTACATTCGGACCGTCAGAAGTGCGGGCTACATGTTCATCAATCCAGGGGCCTGAAAACGAACATCTCCTTGCATCTGGTGGCTCCCTGTTTTAATGCGCGCGCCTCATGGAAACAAATAGCAAGTCTGTCCTGACCGACCTCCAGGCGTTCGACGTGGCAAGCCTTAAAGGCCGCCTGATCGAACTCCGGAGGTATCTTTGACTTACCGAAACTCACTGAAGAGTTGTCGGCCCTCGAACATAAAATGACGGCCACCGGCTTCTGGGACAGCCAGAACGCGGCCAAAAAAGTCATCGAGCGTGCCAATGTCATCAAACGCCAGATTTCTCCGCTGGGTGATCTCGAATCACGCGTGGAGGATTTCCCCGTGTTGATTGAACTGGCCAAAGAACAAGGTGATGTTCAGAGCATCAAGGAGGTGCAGACCGAGTTCACTAATCTGGACAAAGCCATTGCTGCTTATGAACTCGATCTTCTGCTTGCAGGTCCGTTTGACCGTGGCAGCGCCTTCCTCATCATCCACTCAGGTGCTGGAGGCACAGAGGCCTGCGACTGGGCAGACATGCTCATGCGTATGTATGTCCGCTGGTGTGAGCGCCACGGCTGCAAAGTTCAAATCATTGACCATCAAGAGGGTGATGATGTGGGCACACGCTCTGCCACCCTTGAAATCAGCGGCGAAAACGCCTTTGGCTTCCTCAAAGGTGAACGTGGCGTGCATCGACTGGTGCGCATTTCTCCCTTTGATGCGGCTAAGAAACGCCACACGTCTTTTGCCTCCATCGATGTCACACCGGACAACGAAGAGGACATCAACATCGAAATCCGCGACGACGATCTGAAAGTCGATACCTACCGCGCCGGCGGCAAAGGTGGTCAGAACGTGAACAAGGTGGAAACGGCTGTCCGCATCACTCATGTCCCTTCTGGCGTCATCGTGGCCTGTCAGGTCGAGCGCAGTCAGCCAAAGAACCGCGCCAAAGCCATGGCCATGTTGAAGGCCAAACTCTACCAGATCGAAGAAGACAAACGCACCGCTGAAGTGGCCCGCCAATATGGTGAGAAGACCGACATTGGCTGGGGCAGTCAGATCCGCAGTTACGTCTTCCAGCCTTATCAGATGGTCAAAGATCTACGCACAGGTGAAAAGACCAGCGACATCTCAGGTGTCATGGACGGTGATCTCGATGCGTTCATCGAAGCCAAACTTCGCGGCAAAAAAGCCGGTGAAGGCGATACCGACGACGACCTGTAAGTTTAAGAATAGGAATGGAAGATCGTTAGACTGCACCAAACTCTACGCAGCCAATAACGGTCAGCCATTCCTGTTTCCAGCAGACAATCCAATGTGTTGGGATGTGGAACGAAGAGTCACTTTGGCCACATGACTCGGAGACAACAAAGCAACTGGATACTCCATTTTACAGGAAAACAGAAAGACATGATTTACAGGTCAGAACCCATTCCTGTTAATCCTGTTTTCCTGTTAATCCTGTCATGAGAAACTCGAATCACGAACAGCCTCCTATCATCCATGGTATGCGAAACAGCGCGTAGCTGTACCGCAACTTAGTTGGGAGGATTCATCGTAAGGGTGAAATGGCCAAAAAAAAGGGGCCTGTTGCAGGCCCCTTTTCAATCAAATGGAATTACGCTTCCTTCGGTGAGTGCGTGTCACAATGCTCAGATTCCGGCTCGGTCTCTTCGACCACGGCGCTATCTTTGAGGAACTGCATGGCGCTTTCCAGAAGCAGATCGTCGCGCATACGCTCGATAAGTCCATTCTTCTGAGCTTCTGCCATGAATTTCTTCACTGGCTTCTTCTGGCGGGCAGCCATGTTTGCCAAAGCATAGGTAAGCTGCTGATCTGTAATGCTCAGCCCTTCGGTTTTAGCGATCTGCTCAAGGATGAAAGTCACTTTCACGCTCTGACGAGCCTGCTGGGTGGCGTTGCTGAGGATTTCTTCCTGCTGCTTCACCAATTCGTCCTGTGAGATGCCCTGCTGCATAGCGCGCTGGGCGATGTCGTTGGTGCGGCGTTGCGCTTCGCGATTGACCATTTCCTGGGGCAGATCGAAGTCGATCTTTTCAAAGAGATGACCGATCACTTGATTGCCCTTGGCTGCTTCACGAGCCTGTTCGCGACGGCGACGGATCACTTCCTTCATTTCACTACGAAGAGTCTCTTCGGTCATTTCAGGACCACCGATCTTAGCGATGAATTCCGCATCCAGAACTGGCAGAGCTTTTTCCTTCACACCCTTGGCACTGACGGCGAGAGTGATGGTTTTGCCACGCAGCGCTTCAAAGCTGTAGTCTTCAGGCAAGGAGATGGTCAAAGCACGCTCTTCGTCTTTTTTAACGCCAACAAGACCTGCATAATAACCAGGCAGGAAATCTTCCTCAGCATCGAGCAGGAACCAGTTTTCCTTCATCTCTTTCAGATGATCAGGGGCCTCAGGAAGGGCTTCAGCCAGGGGCTGACCGTCCAGACTGCCGACAAAGCTGAGGACCACGGCGTCTCCCAAAAGCGCACCACGATCCACGTCCTGAAAGCTGGCGTAGCGCTCACGCAGGTGCAGGAGATCGTGATCAATGTCTGCGTCGGTCACTTCGATTCGTGCCAGTTTAACAGGGATGCCTTTGTATTCTGGCAGCTCAATCTTCGGGGCCAGGCTGATCTCCGCGCTAAAGCTAAAGCTTTTGTCAGCTTCATGAACAATTTTGTCATTGATGCCCAAAATGTTCAGCACTTCCAGACCTTCGTTGCGGATCGCTGTGCGCAGACCGTCGTTGATGAGCTGTTTTTCGAGTTCGGACTCGATCTCAGGTCCATAACGCTTGATCACCGCTGCTGCTGGGGCTTTGCCAGGACGGAAGCCAGGCAGGCGTACCTGACCTGCATAGTAGCTGATGATGCTATTACGCTGCTTGGTGACTTCTTCTCCCGGCACCCGAATATGGGCGACGGCGCGGCAATTTGGCTGGTGTTCGACGTTAATGTTCATGCGAAAGGCAGGGGGTTAAAGCAATCCCTTTGGTGGTGTCCAGGGCAGACCGCCAGTCCAGAGGGGTGCGCAGGCTAGGCGGTCTTCGGGATTTGGCAAGGCTAGCCTTCAAATGTTGACGGCCAATTTACTCCTTATGGCGCTTCTTTCCGGCCGGTTTTGGGGCCCTAGGTTGAGTGTAGCCTTCGTTTTTGACTATTTCCGCCGATTCTGGGACACGGCCTTGGTCATTGGTTTCTTCGATCCAGGTCGTCAGCACCTGGCGCAGACGATTCAGGGCTTCTTGGTGGGCAGGTTGGGCCGATTTTGTTAAATTCTGGATCTGATGAGGATCCGCCTGCATGTCATAGAGCTCCTCTTCCGGCATGGTCGGTGCCGCCAGAACTGCTTGCACGGGCGTCAGCTTCTCCTGGGCTGCGAGTTCCTTGATCAGATTCCACACGGGGTACTGTTTTTCCTTGTATTGATTGGCCTTTAGCAGCGGCTGATCGGGGGTGAAGTTACGAATGTAGCGATAGCGAGCATCGCGGACGGTGCGCAGACGGAAGACCGTCTCATCACAGCGATCACGAGCTCCAAAGGTGTATTCGCGGGCAGCTTCATCACCGACTCCGAGAAAGACCTGGCCATCCATCCCGCTGGGCTTGGGGATGCCTGCAAGGCTCAAAGAGGTCGCCGTCAGGTCGATCGACATGAGCAAGCGATCACTCACCGTCCCTGGCATGAAGCCTTTCGGCGCAGGCAGACCCGCAGGCCATTGCAGGATGAAGGGCACATTCAGACCTTCTTCATAGCAAAACTGCTTGGCACGCACATGCGCAGCCCCGTTGTCACCGACAAAACAGACGACCGTGTTTTCCAGCAGTCCATCACGCTTCAGCAGATCCAGAACTTTACCGATTTTTCGGTCCAGCTCAGTCGCCGCATCCAGATAAGCCGCCCAATCCTTTCGCGTGATCTCATGATCTGGATAATATGGCGGCACCTCCACCTTGGCAGGATCAGCGTGAACAGGCGCGTGGAAAGTCCGGTGCGTCTCCTGGAAGTTGAGCTGCGCATAAAACGGTTGATGCGCTTTCAAATCCTCCCAGCGATCCGATTCAAAAGGCTTCCCCGTCGCCTGAAAGTTCCAGTCGGTCTTCCCTGCCCCTTTAAAGCCTGCTTCTGCAGGCATTTGCCGCACATTGGCGGTGAAATAACCGGCCTGTTTCATGCGCTCACTGATCAAATTCACCCCAGCTGGCAGCGTGTAGCCATCATCCCGATGACTGCGATGATTTTGTGCCCCGATTCGGGTCTGATACATCCCCGTATTAAAAGCGGAGCGGCTAGCCGAGCAGACCGGCGCTGTTGTGTAATAGCGCGTGTAGCGCATGCCCTTTCCAGCCATGGCATCCAGCACCGGAGTCGTCACTTCCTTTGTCCCGTAGCAACCCAAATGCGGCCCAAAGTCCTCCGCAATCAGCCAAAGGATATTGGGACGAGCGCTTTCCGCCAAGGCAGGCAAAGAAAGCGACAAAAAGACAACCAGACGAGTCAGCGACATAGGCAGCCATCATGCGAGTTGATGTGCCGTCAATGCAAGCAAGAGTTACTTCTTCTCGTCCACAGCCTTGGCTGCCTGACCAAAGCGGAGCATGTAGCCAAGCAGGGCTTTCATACGACCGGCTTGGGTGAAGCGGCCGGTGATGCGCCATTTTTCGCTGAGGTCATACATCGCCTGCACGGCATCGCTGCTGCGGTCTCCGCCAGAGGGATTGACACTCATGTGCAGGCGAGGCGGTTCTTCGCGGACGACTTTCTTTTTGTTAAACGTTTTCCGATACAGCTCGCTGATGAACAGCAGCGCGGCACGGCTGGCGGCTTCTGAGGCTAGGTCACTGGCACTCCCATTTAACGTCGTTCCGGTGGCGATGAGAGTGACAATGTCAGGCTCGCTCATGGGAGGAGAGCTAACGAAACGGGTCTTCGGATTGGTGGAGCGCCCATAAACATAAAGAGTGATGTCGTTATTTCCGATGCGGGACTCTCCGCGGATGTCCAGAGATGGATCAAAGGGCGTCTGCGGTTTCAACGTGACGACGCCCTTGGTAATTTTGACAAGGCTGAAGGGCAATTTCAAAAGCAGGCGATCAATGTTGGCCCCACCAGTCAACTGCGGAGCTGCGCCAGTGCCGCTGAGCAGAACGTCTGCGGAGATGGCTCCATTGGCCAAATTTCCCGCGATGAGTAAGGGATCACGGGTCTTGACCCGCAGGTCAAAGGTCCAATCCTTCAGCACAGGCGGCAGCGTTAATTTGGCCTCACTGCGCTGGGTGTTTTCTGGCACGGGAGGCACATCAGCAGGCAGCTTCAGCACAGGCATGAGATCGATCTCTTTAAAGACGCGACCACGCACCGCCTCAACCAAACCAGCCACGCGTGCAGCGGCGAGGGTGCCGATGCAGGTGATGTCCGCATTGGCACGGAGAGAGGTCGTGGGATCACGGAAGACAAGAGCTTCACGAGCCTCCACCTTCAAATTCAAAGCAGGGTTCTTTGGATCCGCGGCATCGACACTGCCACCGAGCTTCACGCGTCCGCCCGCCATGAGGAGCGAAAGGTCTTCGATGGTGAGCTTGCGATCATTCACCCGCAACCGCACGCGCACATCGCGGATGGAAGGCATGTCCGCTTTGGCCCAGGAGACTTCTTTGGCATCGACATCGACGGCTGCCTGAATGAGCGGCTTGGACACAGTGCCAGTCACGTCGGCGTTGAGCTTGAGTTTGGCAGGCAGTCTTTGGATCATGTCTGGTGCGTATTCGCGCAGAAAACCCAGATCACTCTCCGCCATGCGCACGGCTATTTTTAAAGCTGTGTCATTGAGTAAGGCAGGCGTTTTCACCACGGCATCGACATCGAAAGGCAGGGCGGCATCGACCGTCAGTGGCTGCAAGGGCGGCTGCGTCAGCTTGATCAGGGATTTCATCTGATCACCGCGCAGGGTGAGATCGAGATCCAAATTGGCAGGCGTAAAGGCTTTCGGAGCCTTCGGCGCTTTCACGTCACGCAGATTGACTTTCACCACGCCATCCAGCGTTTCCAAACGACCTTTGATGGCGATGTCGGCATTGAGAATTCCAGGTGGGATGTCTTTGATACCCGCCGCAGCCAGCACTTCATTCAGGCGGAGGTCCTTGGCTTTGATGACAACATCGACCGGGGTGCTATCCGCCTTAGACGTCTGCATGACATCAAAGGGCGCACTGGCGTGGCCTTCCATGAGCAGCGTGTCTTTTTGCCACACTTGCAGTTGGGAAAGATTGGCCGACTTGTCATCCACCACCCCTTGCAGCGCGAGCTTCCAGAGGCCGAGCTTGGCTTCGATGGATTTCAAATCAGCACGAGTCCCAGCAAAAGTCGCGTCTAAGGTTAAATCAGCAGGTTCTGGCAGTGAGGCTGGGTGGACCTTGGTTGCGGTGAGGGTGGCTTTCCCCTCACAGCGCCAGGGCTGGATCTGACCCGTGGCATTCAGGCTGCTGAAAAGACTGCCTGACTTCATCTCAGGTGCGCTCAAGCTGGCCAGGAGCGCATTTAACTTCATCAACGTGGGCATGGTGATGCCACCCTGAGTGGTAAATGCGTAGGGCGGCTTCATGGCGACATCGGCTGCGAGTTCCAGATGATTTTCATCATCAAAGCGGATGGAGCATGGCTTCACCTGCGCTTTACCCTTTTGAGCATGAGCTTCTAAAGCGATGCTAGGTAGCTGGCTTTCGCCGAAACGGCCTTTTTGCACCTGCAAAGTGAGATCGGCGAGCAGGCCTTCGTAGTTGCCTGCGCTGAGATCTTTCACCTTGAAATCGGCCTTTCCAGCGAGGTCGATGATGCCGGACATGGGTTTTGCAGGCGCTTTCAGGCCGGTGGTTTTAAAAAGCTCTGCTGGCTCACTGATGCCCAGCTTCCACTCCGCTTTCACGGGCATGGCTTCATCCATCAGCAGAGTCGCCTTGACGGAAAGTTGGTTGCCGACACCAAGCTCTAATCCTGGGATCTCAAAGCGGGCCTCTTTACCATTGAGCGAAAACTCTGTGGCCAACTTCGGCAGGCGATACTCTTGAAAGCTGAGTGCCTCACCCGTCAGCGCGCCAGCGACTTCGCTGGGAGTGGCTCCCACTCCTTGGGCTCTAGCTTCCAAGGTGATCGCGCCACCAGCAGGCGGTGGATTGTCCAGCAAGTGAGTCAAGTCGCGAAGGCTGGCTTTCATCACCGCGCTCCAGGTCGTTTTCTGCCATTCTTCGATCTTCTGCGGAAGCTGAGCCTGCGCTGTGGCCTCGATGAAATTACTGCCGCTGAGGACGCGTAGCGCGGTGACTTTGGCCACTGCGTCGGCGATGTCAGCCTTCAACTCCACCTGGTCGATCTTTGCCCCTGCTGCACGAATATTTGCGAGCGAAAACTGCGTCTGCAGCTTCATTAGTGGCGGCGTGAGTGGATCGCCTTCGACGTGAAGGTTCAGGGTGCCCTTATCAAAAAGAATGTCCTTGGGCAGACCGAGCGTCTGCAACTCGGCTGAGCGGAGATCGCTCATTTGGGTGTCAGCTTTGACGTTCAACTTGGATCCAAAGGCATTAGCGACAGTAGCATCGACCGCGACTTTGGCCGCCCCTAGATGCGCGAGGATGCGTGTCACGAAGGTTCCATTCTCGAAGTCTTTTAAATCCACTCTCAACTCGTCTAAGACGACGTCCTTTGGCAATGAAAAGCCTTTGATGACCAGAAGTCGCGACTGCCATTCCACTTTTGCCGCGAGATGATCCAGCATCAATCCATCGGGCTGGACGTGCAAGGCACGGCACTCAAAGACACCGGGCATTCCTTCACCCACTTGCAGAGTGAGCCCTTGAAGCAGGATCTTTTTGCCGTCGGCCAATGTCACGTTGGCATTGAGGTTTTTGAGGTCAATAAACCGTGGCCAGATAAGCGGTGGCACCTTGCCTGAGGCGTTGGTTTTGACCTCCACTTTCACTTTAGCATCAGAGACAGGAAGATGCCGCAGATCCACCTCAGTTTCGAGATCATGAATCGTGATGCCTTTGAGGATGTGCTCCAAGCCCGCGCGGGGATCGTAACTGAGGGCTAGTTTTCCGAGCGTGGCCTTGGGCAACCAATGAGCTGAACCACCGCCTGTTTGAAGATCGGTGATTTCTAGATCCTCCCAGAGTGAACCATTCACCTTCCAGGTCAGGGGCAGGCCCTGAGTGGCAGCGCCCTGAGGCCCAGCCCAGCGGACCAGCGCCAAGATTAAGGGGCGATGAAACACCACCAGGCCAATGATCAGCAACAAGCAGATGACAAACAACCTCATCAGCCAACGACGGAAACGGCTCTTAGGCTTCGCGGGTTTAGTTTCTGTAGTCACATCTCTCCCATCCGCGCAAAGTGAGCGGATGGCAAGTGGCGACAGGATGCGTTAGAATTTACCAAGACAAGTTCGAACTCACGAGATAGTCTATTGATCATGAGCGCCACACTCACCCTCATCGCAGCGGTCTCTGCGGATGGCTACATTTCTAGAGGCCGTGGTGTACCTTGGGATCTGCCTGCCGATCGGGTGCACTTCCGCCAATATACTCGGGATAAGTGGCTGCTGTTGGGTCGGCGGACTTATGAAGAAATGCTGGGGTGGTTTCAGCCGGGACACCATCCACTGGTGCTGACGTATGATCCAAAGCTTATCGTGCCAAAGGGAAAGGCCGTGTCATCTGTACCTGAAGCTTTGCGCTTGGCAGAACGCCAACGGGAGCTCGTCTGCTGTGGTGGGGCTGAAATTTATCAGGCAGCGATGCGTCATGCACATCGCCTGATCATCACTGAGGTTCACGAGATTCTGGGCAGCGGTCTAGCCTTTCCGAACATCTCCAAGCAGGATTGGGAGCCTGTTTCACGAAGGTCTCAGGCCAGGGATGATGATCATGCATTCTCATTTGAGATCGTAACTTATCAGCGCATTCACCGATTGGATTTGGCGGCTTAGGTCGCCTCGACAGCATTGCTGCCCAAACCTTCGGAGCGCAGAGCAGAGATGAAGTCGTCTTCGGCACTCACTCTGGCAAGCGCGATGCCATGTTTAGCCGAGGCCTTTTTCCAAAGATCAAAATGGCGAGAATAAGCACGCAGGTAGCTCTGTAAAATGTCTGACTCCACTCGGTGCTCATGCTGCTGCTGGGTCTCTGCATCGATGAAGTCGTAATTGCCATTCCAGGCTGGTGCAGACTCTTGCAAGGCATGGGGCGCAAAGACAATGCCGCGACCATGACGTGAGCCTAACGGGGCCAGCAGGGACTCGGGTTCCGCAGGAAAAAGCAGGTCGCTGATGAAGACACGCATGGCACCCGCACGGAGCGGAATGCGGGCTAGTGCTGGAGCCTCGGCACTGGCTTTCATGGGCAACACTTCCTCCGACCAGCGGCCTGCGACAACGGCCTCTGTTTCCAGCGCTAGATGCACCTCACCACGCACGGCATAGCAACGCACGGAGGCTCCTGTTTGCAGCGCGGCCTCTATGGCAAAGGCCAGGAGTTCCTGTGTGCGCTGCTCTTTGGCAGGATAGGCAAACATGGATTCTGAGGCATCGAGGATCAGGTCCACGAGCGGGCGGACTTCTTCGCGATACTGCTTCATCGTGTAAGTGCCGGTGCGGGCATAAGCCTGCCAGTTGATCTGCCTGGGATCATCTCCGGGCAGATACACACGATGATCCTGAAAGTCGAGACTGCTACCCACACACGTGCCCGTGAACTCACCTGCATGACCGCGCCAGCGCTGCTGCCGAAACGGCAATTTCAAAACCCGTGCCCACTCCCGTGCCCGCAGCTGGATGGCTTGAAGATGTTCAGGTGTGCTGGGCATCGATGGGTGAGGTAGCATCAAAAGAGACCGGCAAAGCGCGGCGGTGATGGAGCAATGGATTGGGCGTCTTCATGCAGACATACGGATTGCTTCATCACGCATAGGCCGCAGTTTCCTCCAGGCATGAAGTGAGATGAGCGCCATGATGACCGGCCAGGCGGTGGCACAAAGCATGGCGGTGCGCATGAATGCTTCCCTCTCAGGACCCGCAGAAATCTGGGCTGCGCCAAACATGGCCGATGGCGGCAGTAGCGCTAGAAACGCTGGCTGGGTATCCATCGACTTGGCCATAAGCACGCCGATCCCACTGAACATGCAGATCGCCAAATACATCAATGCAAAGGTCCCCAGAAAGATCGGCAGTAAATCGTCAGCACGCCGACTCGATGGAAAAATCTGAATGAAAGCGGTCACCATCCAGAGGGTGCAGCAAGTCAGATAATAGTTCTGCAAAACCGAAAAACCGGCGCGGAGGTAAAAACACAGCCCAATTAGCACAGCCATGATCAAGGTGAGTAAAAAGCCGCTGGCCCAGCCTGGGGAGAAGAGCAAAAGCAGACGACCTAACAAACCGCGCTTGTAGAAAGGCACATACACTGAAGGCACATCATTAAGCTTCTCGGTCATGACATCCAAGGTCAGAAAGGCCATGACAACCAAAGCTGCAGTGATCCAGACGGAATCATGCGTGACCAACGAGATGCCAAGCAGCAGTAGGAGCGTCAGTACATGCACAGTCCGCTTTTGCCAGGCCAAAGGTGCCGAAGGATCAGAAATACGGGTGGCGGCAAAACTCAAACAGGCATAGATGCACCAAAGCGAGGCCAATAGAACGACCGATAAAACGATCCACCAATCAGCCAGACCGAATAAGCTGGCCATGGTTGATCCGCCCGTGGAACCAAACATCATGCCAAGTAATCCGATGCCCCCAAACAGGACCGGCACGATGATGATGATCATCCTGAGCCAAGATTGCTTGATCGTGGAAAGCATCACTAGCAAGGCAGCGAAAATAATGCCAGTCAGCCATTTCAGACCCAGCATGTTCAGCTCCATCATGAGATCCATGCCACCAAAGACATAGCGTGCTACGACATAGGGCATGAGACTAAAAGCGATGAGCAGTGACTGCAAAGCCACGCTGGCCCATTTACCAAACACAATGCGGCTGCAGGTGAGCCTGGTCAGCATGAGCATGTCCAGAGTGTTCATCTTCATCTCCTCTGTCAGTGCATTCGTCACACGAAACGGCATGACAAAGCACAGCACCAGGGTCGCCAGACCGTCCAGCATCCAGCGGGTATCATCACTATTCTCGGCCGAACCACTCATGAGCGTGATGAGGATCAACATCACATGCATCAGGAGCATGGTGCTGCCGAAGGCACGCGTGCGCAGTCCCTGACGCAGCTCTTTGACGACCATGGGGGACAGATAATCTGGGAAGTCACGGAGAGGAGTCAGGGCAGTCGTCATGCAGGTCTCTACGAATGCGCTAGCACGGGGGTGAGTGGCAATGCATTTCTCTGGTTGAAACCTGATTGTTCAAGCTTCACCCATAGAATTATGAAGCAACCCGGCTTCCAAGCCTCTGAACCCAAGCCCCTACAAGTACCGCGAACCCGCAGTGCTCGGGGTTACCACCGCCCTGGAAGGTTGTTGCAAGTAGTACTCTTACTTACCTTTGCCCTCCTTGGCTCACTGGCCTTTTTGATTGGCGCTGTGGGACTGGCGCTGACCAAGGAACCCAGCTGGGGCTGGATAGCGCTAGGCGGCCTAGGCACATTCACGATTTGCCGAGTTGCCGTCTTCGTTTTATCCAAAACCCTGACCTGTCCGCTCTGCCATGGAACGGTCATGCATGAAAAGCGCTGCCATAAACATGCGCATGCTTTTCGCCTCTGGCCACTCAGTTATCGTGCATCAGCCGTGATCTCCATCCTTTTCACCGCCGGCTTCCGATGCATGTACTGCGGTACACCCTGGAGACTGCAAAGAACCTCACGTTACTAATAAGCAGACTTGCCACAAGGGCAGGTGTAGAGTTTTATATACCTAATTCATGATCTTACAGCAGTTTCTCTTTCTGGCCGCCGCCGTCGTCTTTGCAGTGGCGTGCCGCACTTTTGAGAACCGCTATGTTCACAAACTAGGCTGGCTATCACTTCTGGGTGCCTCTTACCTCGGCGGTTACTTCCTCACGGGCAGTCATGCAGCCGGCGCTGGCAGCATCGCCCTATGGTTCATGCTGCCGTGGGTCGAGATCGTGGGCCGCGTGCGGAAACTGCGCTTCCCGATGCAGAGCGAGGTCAAACACCGGTTCCCACCCTCGCGCGATCTTTTCCCTGATCTGGAGGAACTGAGCAGCGAGATCGAAAACGAAGGCTTTGAGAAAACAGACGACACCGGCTGGAAGTGGAGTGAGACCCAGCACTTCATGCGGCTGTTTTACCATGCAGAGTTGCGTATGCAGGCCGCGATCGCCCTGGCGCAGCAGGAAGAATTTGCCTTTAGCTATGTCAGCCTGACCTCACGCACGGATCGTGGCATCATCTATACGACGACCAATTATCCTTTTCCTCCGACGATGCAGTTCTCCCCGAGCCATCGCATGAACCGCTACACCTATGCAGACAGCATGGAGGATCTCATGGCCGAGCACGCCGAGTTTCTGGAAAGTCAGGGCTTAGAAATAACCGACCTGAGTGCGCTCGAAGCCGAGCAACTGCCGAGCTTTATCGAGCAAGACATGAACGAGCAGATCCATTACAACATCAATGTCGGACTTATCGAGATGGCCGGGGAGGGCGAGTTCCGTTACTCCTGGCGCGGTTGCTTTTACCTCTGGTTCGAAGTGGTCAAGGATATGGTGAAAGTGTGAGCTTCCCTTGACCTGCGCGGAAGCCTTGCCACATCGGATAGATGCCCCGTATTGATGGCCGTAGTGCCGACCAACTTCGTCCGGTCGAGTTCGTTCTCGACGTCGCCCCCCATGCCACCGCCTCTGTGCTGATCGCCTTTGGCAATACGCGTGTGATTTGTGCTGCCACCATTCAAGAAGAAGTGCCGCGCTGGATGAAAGCCCAAGGCGTGCAGGGAGGCTGGCTGACAGCTGAGTACTCCATGCTTCCTTACTCTACCCTGGACCGTAAGGAGCGTGACAGCAATCGCGGCAGGCCCGATGGCCGCAGCATCGAGATCCAGCGCCTCATCGGCCGCAGCCTGCGCGCTGTCGTCGATCTTAAGAAACTCGGTTCTCGCACTCTGAACATCGACTGCGATGTCCTGCAAGCCGATGGCGGCACCCGCACGGCCTCCATCACTGGTGCCTGTGTGGCCGCAGCCATCGCCTTCAATCGCCTCTTGGAAAAAGGCAAGATCACGCAACAACCGCTAAAAAAGAAAGTTGGTGCCATCAGCGTCGGCCTATGGAAGGACGAAGCCCTGCTCGACCTCTGTTATGAAGAAGACGCCAAAGCAGATGTCGATTGCAATATCGTCCTGACTGAGGATGGCGACTTTGTCGAGATCCAAGGCAGCGGCGAAGAGGCCACCTTCACCCAGCCCCAGCTCGATGCCATGCTCCTCCACGGCCGCAAAGGCGTGAAGGAACTCTGCACCCTCCAGCAGCAGATCATCGACAGCGCAATGAAACCCGCTGAAGCCACAGATTTAAAGAAGCTAGCGGATTTCTTTGGAAAGAAGTAGATTCATTATGCTCTCTGACTCCACACGACTCCGCGACTTCCCCTCTCTCTCAGGCATCACCTACCTGAACACAGCGGCTGAAAGCATCCCACCACTCGCAGTGCAGCAGGCGCTGGAGAGTTACTGGACGGACAAAGCACGAGGAATGCGCGGACGTGAGGGGCACTTCGCTGCTGTGGAAAATTGCCGTGAAATCAGCGCAAAGATGCTGGGGCTCACCACGGAGGAAGTGTCGTTTTGCTCATGCAGTTCGGAGGCCTACAACCTGCTTGCTTCAGCCTTAAATCTCGGACGAGAAGATGAAGTTGTGGTCACAGATCTTGACTTTCCAGCTGGAGTCACCCCATGGATGCGTGCCATTCATCCGCCCATTTCACGGCTTTGGAGATCCGTTTCCGGCGAGCTGAACGTGGCCGACCTCATCCCGCTGCTGAATGAAAAAACCAAGCTCGTACAACTGTCTCTCATCAGCTTCTACAATGGCCACCGGATCGACTTGCAGCCGATCCATGATGCTGTGAGACAACACGCGCCAAAGGCACTCATCTCGGTGGACATCACGCAGGCTTTCGGTCGGGTGGTCTTGAACTGCGAAGGTGCAGACATCCTCATTAGCAGCACACACAAATGGACACTCGGCGTGCACGGCGGCTGCGTCATTGGCATCCCAAAACGGAATGCGGAACGGCTAACGACCCATGCAGGTGGATGGTATCATCTGAGCAATGCCTTTGATGCCGACCGCTTCGAGCGCGCGCTGACAAAGGCTGGTGCGCTGAGTTTCTCCGTCGGTATGCCCAACTTCGCCGCACTTTACGCACTGAATGCCGCACTTCGCTATGTGGACGGCATTGGTGTGGCGGCAATCTCAGCTCAGGCTGATCCTCTGGTCAAAGCCATGTATGAGGGTCTGACTGCGCTAGATTTACAGCCGATGTGTCCCCTCCATCACAATCGTCCAACGGGCATCCTTTCCTTCAAACATGACCGCAGTGAAGAAATTCACGCTGCCCTGGAAAAAGCTGAGATCCACGTCATGCATAGCGCTGGTAGAATCCGCTTGGCCATGCATGGCTACAATACATTGGATGATCTACAGAAGGCTCTAGCAGCACTAAAGTCCGTCCTTTTTTGAACATTATCTCGGATATTCGTTTCCTAATGGACCCGAACGAGCGACTGGCAACAGACGTTCAGACGAACAGTTCACCCCTTGCAATTTAGAATTGCCAGGTACCACTGAAGACTGGTAGATTAGATATCCCTCCCCCGTTGGCATGATTCACCCCCGAACCAGTTCCATGAAAATGCTCTTGCTTGGATTCTCCCTAGCAATGGCAGGATTGGGTATGGCACAATCCTTGCCTAAAGTCAGTGCCACCGGAACAGCCGCCAGCAGTAAGGGTAGCTCAGGACTAGTCATCCCACGTGTCAACTCACCCACGATGCCAAGACTTGGATACGCCAAATATCCTTGGAAGACAGACATCGTCGCCACTGTGTTTTGGGTTGGTGAACAACCCACCGAAAATAATCCCACGCCAAATAACATGAGCTCCTGGGATACCGAGTGGGAAAAGAACTTTGGCGGCTATGATGATCCAGATCCAAACAAACGTGGCCCGAATTACTGCCCACGCGGATTCACACCCGGGCTCAATCCTTTCTACATCGCCCTACCCTACAACGACTGCCTCGACTACAACTCGCACAAGTCAGAGGCCTCAAAGGTCATCCCTTGGTTCAAAGAAAAGTATGTTCGTGGCGGTAAAAGCGTTGTCCATGGCACTTGGTTAGCCATCCGATACGGCAACCGCGTCTGCTATGCCCAGTGGGAAGACTGCGGCCCCTTTGTTACAGATGATCATGAATATGTCTTTGGCAATGCACGCCCCAAAAACACGAATAACAAAGGTGCCGGTTTAGACATCTCTCCAGCCGTGCGTGACTACCTAGGCATGTCCAGCAGCGGCAAATGTGACTGGCGGTTTGTGGACGTCAGCGAAGTGCCCCAGGGACCCTGGCGCAGTCTAGGTGCCAATAACCACTTCGTCCGCAGTCAGCAGCAGCAAAAAGCCAATGATGCCACTTCGACCGCCGCACGTATCGCCGAACTCAAGCGCATGAGGGATGAATACTTCAAGCAGAACGGCAACGCAGCGTATCAGAACCGCTAGCACTCCGATTTCAATCAATGCACGGTCCCGCCGCGCACATGAATCATCTCCCGAGCCTGCTCCACTGGCACATGTCGCGGTTTCACCGTCACTTGTGATTGCGGCTGCGCCCAACGGATGCCATTAGCGATCACCCGCTGCACTTCGGGGTGATGGTAAATCGGATAAACTTCATGCCCTGGGCTGAAGTAGAAGATGCGACCACTACCGCGAGTCCACGTCGCCCCGCTACGGAAGACCTCCCCGCCCTGGAACCAGGACACAAAGATCAGCTCGTCCGGGGTCGGGATGCCAAACGGCTCACCATACATTTCCGATTGCTCAATCTCAATGCAGCTGCCGATACCAGCGGCGATGGGATGGCCCGGATTCACCAGCCAAACCCGCTCCGGCTCGCCTGCCTCACGCCAGCAAAGCGCACAACTCGTCCCCATGAGGCGCTTGAAGACCTTTGAAAAATGGCCGGAGTGCAAGACGATCAGCCCCATGCCCGCCAGCACCCGCTGCTGCACTCGCGTCACCGTTTCATCCAGCACCTGATCATGCGCCGCATGACCCCACCAAAGCAGCACGTCGGTTTCATCGAGGATCGCCTGAGACACGCCCTGTTCAGGTCCATCCAACGTCGCCGTGCGGATGATAAAATCCGCATTTACACCCAAAGCCTCCGCCAACGCCCCATGGATACCCTTGGGATAAATGGCAGCAACGGCAGGGTTCTGACGCTCATGAACAAATTCGTTCCAGATGGTGACGCGGATAGGTGTGAACATAGACGGCATTCAAACGTGCGCCATGAAGCGATCAAACGGGTATTTCCACTGGACGTGCGTTGCAGGAAACCCGTGAGCTCTGCTAATGAGTTTGGCCACTATGAAACCTGTTTTCCGAGTCGTTGCCATCATGGCGTTACTCGCGATCGCAGCCCAGATTGGACTTGCTTCATGGGGCGTCGCAACAAGACCAACCGCAATTGGATTATCAGAAAAACAACTTCGGTCACAGATAACAAAAGAGATGCCCCGACGCGCGGCACTGGAATTACGGGGACCACCCCATAGTAAATCGAAGCTAGATGCTTGGTATTACATTAAGTCCTAGCTCTCGCGCGAGGCCAGACAACATTGGAAGACGCCCTCCACTTTCCACATTGTCTTCAAAAAAGAGAAATTGGATTCTGTCTTGTCCGCTTACGACTACTAAGCCTCAATGCTTCACCGAGCACCCAGGCCCGACAGTTTGGAAGAAGTCGTTGCCTTTGTCATCAATGAGGATGAACGCCGGGAAGTCTTCCACCTCGATCTTCCAGATGGCTTCCATGCCGAGTTCGGGGAACTCGACGACTTCGACCTTCTTGATGTTTTCTTTGGCCAAAATGGCGGCGGGGCCGCCGATGCTACCGAGGTAGAAGCCGCCGTGTTTTTTGCAGGCGTCGGTGACTTGCTGGCCGCGATTGCCTTTGGCGATCATGATCATGCTGCCGCCGTGGCTTTGGAAGAGATCGACGTAGCTGTCCATGCGACCGGCGGTGGTGGGGCCGAAGCTGCCGCTGGGCATGCCGGCGGGCGTTTTGGCGGGGCCGGCGTAATAGACGGGGTGGTTCTTAAAGTAATCCGGCAGCGGCTTGCCGGCATCGAGCATCTCCTTGAGCTTCGCGTGGGCGATGTCGCGGGCGACGATCATCGGGCCGCTGAGCAGCACGCGGGTCGTGACCGGGTACTTCGAAAGCTCGGCGCGGATTTCCGCCATCGGGCGGTTGAGGTCGATGCGCACGGCGCTGTCGTCCTTGAAGGTGCGCAGCTCGGCCGGGATGAAGCGGCCGGGGTTGGTCTCCATCTGCTCGAGGAAGACGCCGTCCTTCGTGATCTTGGCCTTGATGTTGCGATCGGCGCTGCACGACACGCCGAGGCCCACGGGGCAGCTCGCGCCGTGGCGGGGCAGGCGGATGACGCGGACGTCGAGGGCGAAGTACTTGCCGCCGAACTGCGCGCCCACGCCGCTCTGCTGCGCGAGCTTGAGGACCTTGGCCTCCATCTCGACGTCGCGGAAGGCGCGGCCGTGCGCGTCGCCGGTGGTCGGGAGCGAGT
>JAIXZA010000019.1 GCA_027489965.1 Verrucomicrobiaceae bacterium | reverse complement strand
CGGAACACCGTAGCGTTTCGTTTGCCGTTTCTCAGCCGCTCCTTTTCGGTGGCGGATGTTGAGCTTATCAGAGTCCTTTTCTTCCGCAAGTCCTTTCTGTCTTTTTTGTGAAGTTTTTTCGGCTTCGCGCTCCAGAGCTCTTATTTCCGAGATTTCAGCCCCCAGGCATTCACCATGATTCATGGTTTTGTTTTTTATATTCTGAGACATTGCGGAGAATTTTGAGTCTCACTTTTGCAACCGTAAAGCTGGTTATTCCAGTCTAACGTTCGTTGCTGTCACGAACAGACTAACTGCGTTTATTCCTCATGCGCCACACCAGCCATCCAACGATGTTAATCAGTCCCATGGCTGCGAGCAGTTGAACGAGTGTCTGAGCAAAGCTTCCCTTCCCTAGACCGCTACCAACTAGGCTGAAGGTGATGTTTAGAGGGAGGTAGCCCAAGAGGGTTCCCAGAAGAAAGAGTCGATGACTGATCGAAGTGACTCCTAACATGATGTTTAGCACAATTCCTGGAACCATGAGTTGCCTCACCCAAAACACCTTTGCTAGCGAGGGTTGATTCATCAGACCAAGCAGCCAAGGCCACTGATCTAAGCGCGCCTGCACAGAACGCCGAGCACCTTTGCGAGTGATGAGAAAGGCCCCATAAGAACCTAAAGTCGATCCAGCTAATGAAAGCAGCAATCCTTCAGTGAACCCAAAGATCAGTCCTGCAGCGGCGCAAAGAGGGAGACGCGGGATGCCGATCATGACGACTGCGGCACATGAAATAAGAAACATCCCATGAGCCATCCACCCTAAATCGCGTATGTAAGCCTTCCAAACCTGCACATTGGTGATCCAAGCCCGCAAAGGAGTGAAATGGGCAATTGTCATGAACACCGCCACACCAATCACCAATCCAATGACCTTCCGACTCTCCTTGTTCATCGAGCGTGTGACCTCTTGTCCGAGTTTTTCTTCAGACTCTTCGGTAGATGCTTCGACGGTTTGGTCTTCCATGTGAATTTAGTATGTTTTAGCAGTGACAGAGGCCTCATATCCATACTTAGCACGATCTCAACCAATCAATCTCAGCGCCCACAACCTGCATACATGAAAAAGAGGGCTTCCCTACAGATGGTCTTTTTGGTAGAAGGTCTTCATGAACCCACTTTCCACAACTTCCACGAATCGTCGGCAATTTCTCAAACACAGCGCTCAAACCATGGTTGCAGGTTGGATGGGGGCCAGCGCTGCCGCAGAATCGGCAAAAGCTATGCCTACTTCGGAAACGCTGGTTCAGCAACTTTACGGCAGCCTCGACGAAGCCCAGCGTGCCGCGATCTGTCATGGATGGGATCATGCCCTTCGCCAGAAAGTGGATAACAATTGGCATATTTCTCCAAAACGAATCCGTGAGGTCTTAAAGCCAGATCAGCAAGACCTTGCGCGACAGATCTTCGACCACTTGCATAGCGAGCCTTACAGAAAGGAAGTCTGGCGCCAGTTTGATCAAGACAATCAAAGTGATGGGGGCTTCCCAAGCGCATCCATTGCTTTGTTTGGAACTCCGGGCAGCGGAAGATCTGAATTTGTCTTCACAGGACGGCACTGCACCCGCCGTTGCGATGGCGATAGCGAGGCAGGCACGGCCTTTGGAGGCCCCATCTTTTATGGTCATGCAGCCAAGGGATTCAACGAGAAGCCTGATCATGAGGGCAACGCCTACTGGTTCCAGGCCAAACGCGCGAACGAAGTCTTCCAAGCATTGGACGGCAGACAGAGGGCTTTAGCTTTATGTGATGCCAGCCGAGATGAAGAAGGTAATGATACCGTCAAACTTACAGGCAAGACCCGTGGTCTGGATGGCATACCCATGACCGAACTAAGCAACGATCAGAAGGGGCTCGTTCGCGCGGTGCTCAAAGACCTGCTGGCACCTTTCCGTGAGGAAGATGCGACAGAGTCCTTAAAATACATTGAGGCCGGCGGCTTTGATCATCTGCACTTAGCCTACTACAAGAATCAAGACATTGGCAAAGATGGCATCTGGGATGTCTGGCAGATTGAGGGACCAAACATGGTCTGGTATTTCCGTGGTGAGCCGCATGTCCACTGCTGGGCACACATTAAAGAGAAAGCCTGAAACTTTTCCCCACTGCAAAGGGATGACATGAAGACAATTGAAACGGTCACAGAACTCGACGCCCAGCTCAGCCAGCCGACCGCTGGAGTGCTCGAAACGCTACAGGCCATTGATGGCGATTTCATCGTGCTTGGAGCAGGTGGTAAAATGGGACCCACTCTTGCGCGTATGTTGCGCCGTGGCCTGGACCAGATCGGGCATTCACAGCGGCGCGTCACCGCAGTGTCACGTTTTTCCTCCACCTCTACGGTGCAAGAACTACAGGCCCATGGAATCGTGACTATCTGCTGCGATCTCATGGATCGAGCTGCAGTTCACGCGCTACCGAGTGCAGCCAATGTCATTTTCATGGCAGGTCAAAAATTTGGCACCCATGAAAGCCCCGAGCTGACTTGGGCCATGAACACAGTTGTCCCCGCCTTTGTTGCTGAACGTTTCACTCGGTCACGCATCGTCGTATTTTCAACCGGCTGCGTTTATCCACTCGTCCCTGCCGACGGCCCTGGTGCCAATGAAGATGCGCCACTGACACCACTGGGTGAGTACGCTAATTCCTGTGTTGGCCGAGAACGAGTCTTCGGCCATTTTGCCAATCAACATGGTATTCGGACTCTACTGTTTAGGCTCTGCTATGCGATCGATCTGCGCTACGGTGTCCTATGTGATGTAGCCTCAAAAGTGGCTCATGGATTGCCCATCGATGTCACCATGGGTGCTGCGAATGTCATTTGGCAGGGAGATGCCAATGCTCGAGCGATTCAATGTCTTCCATACACCGCCTGCCCACCCATGGCGCTCAACATCACAGGCATTGAACGCGTTTCGATTCGTTGGCTTGCGCAGCGATTCGCCGATCTGCTAAACCGCGAGCCAATCTTCGTGGGTCAAGAAAGCAGCACAGCTTGGCTATGGGACGCTTCTCGTTCCTATGAACTCTTTGGACCACCCAGTGTTTCTTTGGATGAAATGATCACTGCAACAGCGCACTGGCACAGGCTAGGCGGCTCAGTCCTTGGTAAACCCACCCATTTTGAAGTTCGTGATGGTAAATACTGATCTACGTGAACTACTCTTAGAAGGACTTGCCATTCCGGCACATCCCCTCGCTTTGACTTCAGCTCGTCAGCTTGATGAACGCGGACAACGTGCGCTCACCCGATATTACATCGCTTCGGGAATTGGTGGGCTCGCAGTCGGAGTTCACACCACACAATTTGCCATTCGAGATCAGAAAATTGGATTATTCAGACCCGTATTAGAGCTTGCCGCTGAGGAAATGTCGCGATCCACGACACCACTGGTTCGCATCGCTGGCGTTTGCGGACAGCTGAAGCAAGCCATGAAGGAAGCCAATCTTCTTTGTGAACTCGACTATCATGCAGCACTGCTTAGCCTAGCTGCACTCAAGGAGGCGAGTGAAGACACCCTGATCTCCCACTGTCGTAGCATTGCCGAGATCATTCCGATCATCGGCTTTTATCTTCAACCAAGTGTTGGAGGCCGCGTTTTATCCTATGGTTTTTGGCGTCGATTTGCCGACATTGCGAATGTCGTAGCGATTAAGATTGCTCCGTTTAACCGCTATCAGACGCAAGATGTCGTGCGCGCGGTCATCGACTCTGGCAGGGATGACATCGCTCTCTACACTGGCAATGACGACAATATCGTTGCCGATTTTCTCACTCCCTTCCCGTTTGCGGGCAAAGAAAAACGGATCCTTGGTGGTCTGCTAGGCCACTGGTCCGTCTGGACAAAACGCGCCGTTGAGCTTCACCAGCGCTGCCGCCGCGCCAAAGCCACTCCCGATTTGCTACGCCTTGGTGTCGAAGTCACGGATTGCAATGCCGCGTTCTTTGATGCCGCCAATGGCTTTCATGGCTGCATTGCCGGATTGCATGAAGTCCTACGCCGCCAGGGCTTAATCAAAGGCATCTGGTGCCTTGATGAAAAAGAAACGCTTAGCCCAGGCCAACTTGGCGAAATCGACCGTGTTTACAAAGCCTACCCGCACCTTAACGATGACGACTTCATCGCCGAGCATCTAGACACATGGCTGCGCTAGTGCTTAGTCCTTATCATCCAAAAACTTGAGCGCCTTTTCCAGCCAGTCTTTGCCGGGGGCTCCATGGCCCTGACCTGGGATATCAAAGAGCGTCACATGTTTGAACTCATTGGCCATGAAGCCCTGTTCATACACCGCCTTTGTATTATCAAGATTAAAATCCTTATCTCCCGTCACCAGGACGATTCGCGATTCATTTTGTGCCTGTGTCGCAATCTCAGGATGCGGGATGTAGCGGGCCTCATAGGTCGTGCCATCTTTCCCCTGCGTGGGAAAAAAGAAATTGGCACCCATAAAACAAACAGCCCCAGTAAACATATCGGCATACGCTACCGCTAACATCGACGCCACACGAGACCCGCCCGAATGCCCGCTGATGTAAACTCGCGCTGGATCAATGCTGTACAGGTTGCGCATCTGATCATTGGCCGTGATCGCCAACTGCATCCTTGCGATCGTTTCACGATTATTGCCTGACTTGAGAGCACCGATGAAAATGAGCTTTTCATCCGCCAACACTTTTTCCCAATCCGCCGGCAAAGCTGCTTTATCATTCGGGCTAATCCAAATAAACAGGCCGTGCGGCACCTCTTTTTTGTAACTCCTAGGGACAATGACCTCAAATGTCTCATTGGCCAGATTCAAGGCCGCAGGCGTCTCCACCGAACGCAGCCGCATCTTGAGCTGTGCCGCCCCTGCCATGGGCGTAGTTTCTGTAAAAGCAATCGGGCTGCGGACGCCTAGCTTCACCTTGCTCGTAGCCGTTTCAGCCGAAAGCGAGAAAGCCCAAGTCAGACAAGAAAATAGAAGCCCAGTTAAGAAACGCATGTGAACCTATCGAAGCATCATTCACCAAAGGTGTCGATCACGAAGAATGGAACCTCAATTATTAACGTTCCGTTTTCACCCTGATTTTGGGCAATAGCCGCTGCAGCAATATCGGGCCAATCCCAGGGACTCGCTTTAAATCTTCCAAGTCACCAAAGGGCCGTGCCGAGATCATACGCTGCGCCAAAACAGGACCAATGTCAGGCAAAGTTTCCAGCTCCGCCTTCGTTGCCGTATTGAGATCAATCAAAGTCAGATCCTCCGACGCATCGCGATCATAGAATCGCTGAGAATAACCCTGGTCAAATTTCAAAACACCCGTCACTACAAACATGAGAAACGCCACCAACCAAGGCAGTTGAACTGTCCAGTGTGGCACTTCCAGCCGTTCTTGAGAATCGCATTCCATAACGAAATCAAATGCACGGCTTCCAGAATTACGCGAGCAAGAATTCTGATGTCCGCCTGCTCCGACACAGAAAGCCAGCTAGAAGAGTGGACAAAGCTCTCATGCGACTGAATCAGGCTCGTAACTAATGAAGAGATCATCAAACTTCGGCACAAAAGTGACTTCGCGAAAGGTGAGCGTGATGGACCCGGCATTCATCTTAAATCCAAGTTTCAGGATTCATGTTCCAAGCTCTAAGCACTCTGAATCAAGGCACTACGACTCAATTTCTACTCCCTCAAAATGTGAAGGGCATGATGGTCACAAATCGTTGGCTTTTACGTCATGAAACCTTGAGCCTGAAACTTGAATCCACCACGACAAAGAGTGTATGAAACGCGTCGCAACGACGCTTTCATAAGAGCCAGTTCGTATTCTGGAACAACCTCTTCCCAATGAGATCAACGCCAAAACGAAAGCTTAGCTCTCTGTTAACGATTCTCTCAAGTAGAGAACCTGCCGATGCTAGAGCAAACGCTCCCAAGCGGCATCCACCCAGAAGAACTGGGAGTAATATAATTTCGTGTAGTCGTAATGAGCGATCACCTTTTCTACATCGGCGCGGCGTTGTTTCAAAATATCTTCGTCAGGAGCCAACGTGACGACCCAAGCAGCGGCTGTGGGCTCGCGTACAAAAGCGGTCTCCTTGCCACGGCGCGGAGCTATCTTCATAAAGTTCTTGAGCTGCACATGCGCCAAGTCCTGCGCCTCCTGCTCCGTCTGCTGGGGCTTCCAGTCTTTGTTCATCACACGCCAGTCCATTTCAAAATAGCTCTTATCCGCGTTGTCGAACTGCTGCGCCATCGGCAGGCTTTTGAAGGCTAGATCTGCGCTGGCTTGCAGCCCTTTGGCATATGCGGCGCGGATGGTTTCATCCTTTTCCATCTCCCACAGCGCCCGCACGGCGCTGACGCAGGTACAGGAGGTCCAGGTGTGATATTTGGCATACTCAAAGACCATGCCGTGCTCGCAGACCTCCAGCCGCGTGCGGTTCTCTTTACCGCCGCGCTCTACTAGAGCTTCGCGGTAGAGTTTGTCCCATTTCGCATCGCTTGTGACGGCATGCAGCAGCTTGCAGACGAACAACATCCGCGGTGCGCTGTCGAAGCCAAAGCCGCTGAAGGCACCACGCCGACCAAAGGGTTGCTCGGCAGGCATTGCCCACTTCATGGCCACGATCACCTCCGCCGTGGTGACAAGATGCTTGGTGATGCGCTGCTTCTCCTCTTCAGTGGCGAGCCCCGACTCCCAGTAGCGCCACAGCCCAAGAAACCACGGCGACGACTGATCATTCGAGCCCATCGGGTAATGCGACTTTCCATCCGTGGTCACGCCGCGTCCGATGAAACCCTTCACCTCGCTGATGGAGTTTAGCAAAAGCAATCCTTCCATGAGTTTGCGGGCCTTCGCGGCATCTTCAGCCGACTTCGTGCGCTTCCAGCGCAAAATCGCCGCATCCATGTAAAGTCCGTTAAACATCGCCCCATTTTCAATCGGTGCCCACCAGCCCAACGCATTCGGCTTGCCTTCGCGCAGCTCCTCCGGCGTCGGCAGCGACACCTTCCCGTCCATATCAGCGAAGTCAATCATGATGCCATACTTATCGATGAAGCGACGCCAGATCTCAGCATGAGCTTGCTCTGCTGCCGATGCTGCATCGCGCGCAAACGACACATGAGGAAAGACTGCGCTCGCGGCGACGGAGGCTTGAAGGAAGGTTCGACGGTTCATGATTAAAGGATGGAGATTAGCATCGTCTCATGGTGACATGGGAACAGCAAGGACTTGCTGTTCCGCCAGCAAGCGTTCGCGGAGTTTCACATAGCTCACGCTTTGCACCTGCGTGTCTGCTTCCATCGCCATCACCGCTGCTATGGCCGCTGACTGTGCGGCGACCATGAAGGTGAACTCGATGCGATACGCGCCGTAGGCCAGGTAGCTCGATGACGGACAGGTGGGGCTGAGGAGGTTGGTGCATTCGGCGGCTTTGGGCACGAGGCAGCGATAGGGGATACCGCAGGGAACCCAGTCGGGCTCTTTGGAGACATTGAAGACCGCACCTTCATTCCACACGCGACCGTCTTTCACGAGGCAGCGGGCGCTGTGAAAGTCCGGTGGCCACCAGATCATGCCGACGCTGTCGTTCACGGGCTCGGGGTTCGCTTGGCGGAGCTGCGCCTCGGACAAAACGAAGTCGCCGACCATGCGGCGGCCGTTGCGGACATAAAAGGCACGCGGCCAGCCGCCGTTGTCGGTGAACTCGTCCTTGCACAGGCCCCACGCGGCCCAAGCCTCGCGCTGCTTTGCGGGCACGGCGTCGTCATGCGCCATGAACCAATACAGGCCGTGGATGTAATCGCGGCTCTCACGCAGCATCGTTTCGCGCTCGGCGTAGCTGGCGATGGGGTAGCGATGATTCCAGCCGGTGAAATTCGAGGCCAGTGAGTGCCAGGTGCCGGGATCGGTCTTGCCATTCGGCACGGCGGCATGGGGCGGGCTGATAACGCCGCCCGCGGCGAGGTAGCGTCGCTGCATCTCGTAGTGCGTGACATTGTAGTTCGCGGGCTTTTCGATGGGCAGGCGGTTCTTTGTATCCTTCGTGAGGCAGAGGCGGAAGCAGTAGCCCTGGATGCTCTCGTCCACCGCGCCGTGCTCGCCGAGTGGTGAATCCTGCACACCAAAGATCAGGCCGCTCTTCACATCACCGGGCGTCACATACGGGTCGATGGGCTTGTCGTGCTGCTTGTGCGTGGTGTCGGTGCGGATGCCGTTGTTGGTTTCACCATACTTCGCATTGCCCTCGCGCCCCACGGCAAAGCTCAGGCCTGCGAAAGCCAACAGATCGCCCTCATAGGTCGCATCAATGAATATTTTGGCCCGCACCTCGATGTCGTTTTCAAAATGCAGCGTGGTGATGTGTGTGCCATCCTTCGTTACACCGTTCGTTTCCTTCAAACGATGCCCGCGCAGCACGGAGACGCCCGCTTCCGAGACCCAGGCCTGCCAAACCGCCTCCGCCACGTGCGGCTCAAATCGCCACAGCGACGTGTTCTTGCCCTTGGCCGCCAGCATCGCCTCAAAAGCTTCCGTCCGACCATACTGCGCATTTACGCGACGATAAAACTCCAGCGCCAGCCCACCGACCGCCGGGCTGTTTCGAAACGGCTGATTGTCGATGTCCGTGCCGCCCAGTCCCTCCACGCTCATGCCACCGAGATGCTGCCCCGCCTCCACCAGCACCACCTTCTTCCCCATCTTCGTCCCCTGCACAGCCGCGATCACCCCTGCGCTGGTGCCGCCGTAGATGCAGAGATCAGCTTCAATCGGCGCTGCGGAGACCGAAAACGTGAAACAGGCGAGGAGAGCGAGAAAGAGGGACTTCATGAGGTTGATTGAATAGGTGCCCCAAAGCCCGATTTGGACAACGAAATTGCCGCACAGGCCCACGCGAGGCTCGACAGCGATTCGAGTCGACGTTTGGCAAACGAATCAATCAAAGCTTACCATCACCTTTAATCATCATGCCATGCAATTTGTCCGCAAAAAGCCTTCCCAGCTCGACTTGGCCATGCGCGGTGAAGTGAACCTCGTCGTCGCCAACTTCGAGCGCATCGCAATCCACGAACTCCGAGCCGTTTTCCTGGGCCTGACGCACCAGATGGGCGAAGGGGAACTTCTCCTTCGGCTGCCCGGCACGCAGGCGACTGCACACGAAGAGCAGATTTGGTGTTTGCAGGTCTTTTCGCGCCGCCTGAATCCAAGCCTGAAGATTCGCGGCATACGCCTCGGCTTTCTTTGGGTCCTTCGAGTCGCCCGAGCCTTGCACCATGATCAGGCCGATGATCTGGATCGGCCGCGCCTTGCGGGCGGCCTCCACTTTGCGAATGAACTCCCAATAGAGCGAATCCGGCGTCGCGGGCGACCACACGGTATCGAGGCTTGTGCCATGCGACGAATGCTTGATGATGCCGATGGTGCGCCCGAGCTTCTGGCTCATGCTCGCGGCGAAGGACACCTCAGAGCCGAAGCCCCGCTTGTTCACTTTCTCTGGCGACACGGGCAGCCACTGCGTCCCATCAAAGAACAGCGCGTTGGTTTGCTCAGCCTTCAGATCCTGGGGCAGTGCCTCCAACCTCGAGCGCCCACCGCTCATGTTGCTGCCACCCACGCAAAGGAAGACCGACAAAGGTTCGTCCGCTGCTTGGGATGACGTCTGTGTGCCGAGGATCGAAAGCAGCAGAGTGAGGAGGGTGGAGAGGCGTTTCATCAGGGTTGGGGTGTCGTAGCGATCACGTGAACGTCATCGATCTCGACACCTTTCTCCCCGCCGTTCTGCATCCACAGAAGCTTGCGCTTGCCTGCGTTGAAGTTTGCCCGTCTCAGCGTCTTGCTCCAGAGTTTGCCATCAATGCTAAGGCTGACTTGCTCGCCTTGGAAGACGAGCTTCACCTCGCGCCATTCATTGCGAGAGAGGTCCACTTTCTCCAGCGGAAAATGCTCATTCAGTCGGTAAACACCGCTGAATTTGTCGGCCGGACGATTGTTCTGACGTAACGGATGATTCACGTCTTTAGAATGCGCATCCACCTCCAATTGCACGCCCTCGCGTAGCAACTTAACACGCAACATGTGATCCTCGCCTCCAAAGCCATCATCACCATCCACGAAGAACCACAACATGCCGCCATCGCCGAGATGTCGGTATCGGAAGGAGATGGTGAGGTCCTTGCCTTCCACACCCACGTAAACCATTGGCGGATACTTCCCGCCGCTGGAGCCGCGCGTCCACAACACGCCATCACGCACCACTGTGTTCTTGTTGGGGATTGGCGTGATGAAATGCTTGGCATTGAAGTCAGCTCCAAAGGTTTCGTGGATCGTTGCAGGTATTGGATCGGCAGCGTGAATTGCTGAAAGCGAAACTAGCAGCAGGACGATGAAGGGTGTGAGATGCCTCATGAATGATATGAACGCGATAGGTTATGAAATTAGCGACTTCGCCCGCGTGCGAGGTCCGCTTTCAGGGCGGTGAAGAGTTCTTCCGCCTTGCCCGGCTCCTGCTGAAGCTGCGGCTGCGGCTGCGGCTGCGGCTGCGAAAAGTGCTGCTTCTCCAAGGCGCTCAAAGCGCCCTTTTTCGTCAGCTTCGCCGAAGCCGCGTTCCAATTGCGATACGGCATCCGCCCGCTCAGCAAGCTATACCGGCTCGGCACGCAGATGGAAGCTCCCGCATGAGCGTCGGTGAAACGCATCCCATCTGCCGCCAGCTTGTCGATGTGGGGCGTCGCGATCTTCGATTCGGGATTGAAGCAACGCGGATCGCCATAGCCCATGTCATCGACGAGGATGATGAGAATGTTGGGCGGAGCCGAGAAGGACGACTCAACCATGCTGAACGCCGCAAGCAGGAGTATGAGGCGTTTCATGGCTTCGCGACGAATGGTGGCAGCTTCAAAATCTGGGCCGTGAGTCCCGCGACGACATCGGCATGTTGCGCCGAAACATCGTGGAGTTCCTCGGGATCGGATTCGTGATCATAGAGTTCGGTTGGACCATCGCTCCAACGGGTGAAGCGCCAGCGGACGGTGCGAATGCTTTGGCCGTAACGTTTGTCGCCACGCGTGACGAGCGTGAAAGCGGCGTCTTTGATGCTGGCGGTGGGATCGATAAAAACGGGGCGCAAACTGGCTCCGGCGGCTGCGTGAAGCATTTTCAGCCCACAGAAGTCCGCGACCGTCGGATACACATCGACGAACTCGACGAGCGAACGCGTCGTCTGGCCGCCTTTCATGCCAGGAGCCGCGATGATGAGCGGCGCACGGCAACTGCGCTCAAACAGCGTGTTCTTGTTCCACCACTGCCGCTCGCCCGTGTGGTAGCCATGATCGCCGACAAAGACGACGACGGTCTTTTCCCAAAGCTGATGCTTGTCGAGCGCATCGAGCACGCGGCCGAGCTGCGCATCCATGAAGCTCGTGCCAGCGCAGTAAGCGCGAAACAGCTCCCGCCACTCCTGCTCGGTGAATTTGCCAAAGGCGGTGCCGTAGTCGCCAAAGCCAACGCTGTCCTTCCGCACAGCCATCATGTCAGCGGGATCGCTCCAGGGCTTCAGAGAGTTCGCGGGATACAGATCGAAGTATTTCTTCGGCGCAATGAAGGGATCATGCGGCTTCATAAACCCGCAGCCGATGAACCACGGCGTGTCGCCGAGCTTTTCAATCATCGCCACTGTGGCGGCGGCGATCTGACCATCGGGCTGATCATCATCCGTGCCATCCGCCGCGCCCCACTGGCACCATTTGAGCGCCCCACCGGTCACGTCGCGGCCTTCGAGCATTTTGCGGCCTGCTTTCGTCGCTTCAAAAGCCTGCGCCGTGTGCCAGGAGCGGCCCGCGTCCATCCACAGCTGCTTGGCTTCCACGTTCTTGCCACCGCCGAGATGGAAGAGCTTTCCAAACGCATGCGACTGCCAACCGGCGTCTTTGCAGAGCTGCGGCAGCGTCACGATATCCGGCAACTTTTGCCGCAATGGAATGTCATTGCCTACGATGCCCGTTTGCTCGGCTCGCAGCCCAGCCATCAGGCTGCTGCGGCTCGGATTGCACACCGGATACTGCACATACGCCCGCTCAAACGTCGTGCCGCGAGCCCGCAACCGATCGAGGTTCGGCGTCTTCACGACCTCCTTCGTAAAGGCTCCGCCAAAGTCCCTCAAATCATCCGCCATGATGAGCAAGACGTTGGGCTTGGAAAGCGCGGAGAGCGAAGAGCAAAGGGCGAAGAGAATGACAAGACAACGCATGATCGCGCTGAAACGACGTCGCACGAGTTTTCTAGCTTGTGTTTCCAGTCGTGGGTCAACCATACTTCGGCCAGCGAGCCTCATAGCCGACTCGAAGTAATCTCAACATGATGAAGTTCCTCCTTTTGATCGTCCTGATGACGCTGCTCCTCAACGCGAGAGCCGAAGATGCGTTGCAGAATCACAAACAGGCACCTTTGGTGGCAAGCGAATCGACGTCCCAAGAGGTATTCCATGCCGCTAAACTCGCCGAGCTGGACGCTGCGGTCACGCAGGCGGTGAGCGATAGCATGATCGTGGGCGCGGCGGTGTGGGTCGAGCGCAATGGAGTGTCTCATCACAAGGCCTTCGGCCATCGCGCGATCAAGCCAACGATGGAGCCGATGACAGAGGACACGATCTTTGACGTAGCGTCAGTGACCAAAGCCGTCGCTACAGCGAGTGCGGCGATGCTCTGTCTGGAGCGTGGTTTGATCCAGCTCGATGATCCGGTGTCGAGGCATCTACCGGAATTCACCGGCGAGGGACGTGAGAAGATCACGATCAAGCATCTGCTGCTGCATAGCTCCGGGTTGCAGGTAAATCTGAATGGCACGAAAGCCCCATTCAGCCGCACGCCAGAAGAGGCCTATGCACAGGCCTGCCGAGAAAAGCCGCTCTTTGAGCCCGGCAGCACGTTTTCCTACAGCAGTCTGGGCAGCATGGTGCTGGCCATGGTGATTGAGAAGGTGAGCGGTCGGGCGTTTGATGCGTTTTGCACCACCGAATTCTTCAAGCCATTGAGAATGCATGACACGCAGTTTCGTCCCTCTGGCGAGACCTTAAAACGAGTCGCACCAACAAGCGCACCTCAACTTGGACTCGTGGATGATACGGTGGCCCGCGAGATGGGTGGCGTGAGCGGTCATGCATCGCTTTTCACCACCACGGCCGACCTGGCGCTCTTCGCCCGCATGATGCTGAATGGTGGCGAGCTGGATGGCGTGCGTGTTCTCAAGCCAGAAACGATTCAACTCATGACCTGCGTGCAAAGTTCTGAGGCACTCCGCTCACCCCATGCGAAGAACCTGGCGGTGAGGCGTGCCCTCGGCTGGGACATCAACACACCCTACCACACGCCGCCACATGACTACTCGCTCGCGCGTGGGGCGCTGTTTCCCATCGGCAGTTATGGCCACACTGGCTGGACCGGCCAGATGCTATGGATTGATCCGTTCTCGAGGACCTTCGTCATCTTCCTGTGCAATCGCTACGTCCCCGATGGCAAGGACACGCGCTCCTCCGTCTCGCGGCTTCATCACCGGATCGCCTCAATCGCCGCCGAAGCGGTGAAGGGCTTTGATTTCAACGACGCTGCTTTGAAAAGACCGCACAGCGCACAGTGACTCTAAACCAGACGATGACACAAAGGCGTGCAATCACGGTGAACAAAAGCATCTACCTCAAAGCCGCTATCGCCTTCCTACCGAGTTCCTCCACCAGATCGGCCAAGTAACTCCAATACGCCTCCTTCTCGATCGTATCGCGGACAGTCACTGCAGGCAGAAAACGGCGCATTTCCTTCATGAAATCCTCGCGCATGGCGGGCTGAGTTTGCAGGGCAGACGTTCGCTCGGTGATCAGGGTCACAACCCCATCAACACCCGCAGCCGATCTTCGACCGTCGCCATCGTCGTCGGTAACACGTTGCCCCAGCGGGTGATGAGGCGGTCTTTGCTGATGGAGCGGACTGCTTCGCAAAGAAGCGCGGAGGCATTGGTGAGGCCGCCTTCGGGTGGCTGGACGACGACATGGAAAGGTATGTTTCTCAGCGTAGAGGTAATCGGGATGATCACCACGAGGTCGGCACGGCTCTGATTGAAGGGATCAACGGAAACGACAAGGACGGGGCGACACCCAGCCTGCTCATGACCGCGAACGGGATTCAGATCAGCGAGCCAAATGTCGCCTCGCGCGGCAGCGGGTCCGGCGGGCATGGATCAGGGCGCGTAGGGTTGGAGGCCGTCGGCGCTGCTGCCATTGAGGTCATTGATTTCCCTTCGGTAATCACTGGCTGCCGCTGGGTCCGAGGCGAGGGTTTCGTAAGCAGCTGCGGCCTGGGCAAGAAAGCGGTGGCGGCGATAGGTTTCCAACGCTGCATCCAGCACGACGGTCATGCTGGTGTCGGCGTCGCGAGCGAGTTGAGCGAGAAGGCTGCGACCTGAATCTGAAATGCGAACGGTAGCTGGCATAAATGCAGTTTACATTTAAGGCTACATATGTGTCAACATGGATGTTGATTCATTGAGGCCACCACG
Organism: Verrucomicrobiaceae bacterium; assembly: GCA_027489965.1. Lineage (GTDB taxonomy): Bacteria > Verrucomicrobiota > Verrucomicrobiia > Verrucomicrobiales > Verrucomicrobiaceae > Prosthecobacter. The sequence continues at coordinate 6,741 of JAIXZA010000019.1, read as the reverse complement.
CAGACTTGTCAATCTTGCGGGGTTGCGCCATGAAGATTAAAAACGTCACTTTCAGATTTCATGGATAGAGTGGCTGCGGCTAAAGCCGCTGATGGCCTTGATGATTCGGCTAAAGCCTAAGCCACTTTGGACCACACACCTCCGCAATCACTTCTTGCCCCGAGGCTTCATAAGCACAGGAGCATCTGGCAGCTTGTTGCCATCCAGCGTGATCTCTTTCGTCGCTTCGAGGCCGAGCAAGCGGCTGCCGCTGACGGCATCGTGCGCAGGAACTCATTCAAATTGCCTGGATCATCTTGATCCCCCGACGCCATGCGAAACGCACCCTTCTCGAGTCCTTAACTGGCAAAACCAAGGTACATTCCTGTGACTGCTTACTCGGGATGAACAGCTTGGCTCGGATCATGCGTCTAAAACTGCGCTGCCTTCTTGGCTGTCGCTGCTTTCTCGTCAGCAGCTTTCTTGTCGGCCTCAGCGTTGACAGCAGCGAGCTTCGCGTTCACCAACGGACGCAGCTTGAGCGAGTAGTGGTAGATGCGCTTCAACTCTCGCGTGCCGCCGCTGGGTTCATACATCACAAGCGTGCCGCCGTCAGCGTCCTCATGGATGAAATGACTTTTGCCAAACTTACCGGGGCGATCAATAAACTCGCCATAGCGGTTGGTGAGGTCGGCCAAGACAGCATCGGTGTGTTTTGCCGTATCTGTCGAGGGCTCGATGACCATGGCGTAGAACTGATTGTCGATAAACCATGCGGTGTAGCGTGCGATGGGCGTAGCATAGCTCCAGTAGTCGAAGTCGGGCGCTACGGGAATGCCGGTAGTCGAGATAAACTCATCCAGCATGTCGAACCGCCCCGTAAAGGGCCGAGTCGCAATGGAGATACCGATTCGCTCGGCATTGTTCTCGGTGATCTGTTGCACTTGAAGCTTCAGTATGGCGGGCCAAAGATCGGCTTTGATCGTTTTCGCCACGGCTTCAGTGCTGACCAAATGCTTGCCATAAAACATGGCGATGTCCGGCGTGAGCCGGCTGCTGATGAAGGACTCGGAGTGATCGTGCAGCAGGAAGGGAGTGAGCGATCTCGACGTCTCATCGAAGCTGCCTCCCCATTTGGCAGAGCGGAAGCCAGAGTGGTTGGTGAGTATGGCCTTGTCCTTCTGCAAAGCCTTCGCTATACGTGCGGTAAGGAAACGACGACACTCGTTTTGAATGAAGAGGATCTCATCCGAACGCTTCGCTTGAGTAACGAAGATCGTCGTCGTCGCCTTCGGTTCGATGCTGCGTTCGAGGAAGAGTTTCACGGGATTGATGAAGATCTCGGTTCCCTTTGGTCCCTTCACATCTTCAGCGGTATCGTTGCTCAATGCGAGATCCCAGAAGCGCAGAACTTCCAAATGCTTCCGCTCACCATCGAACATCAGGTAAGGATAGTTCCAACCGTAGCTGGTCTTCTCCACACGCGCCATGCCGCCGCCATAATTATTCGCGTAGATACACTCGGTGGTCCAGAGTTCCCACTGATCATCATCGTCTGCGATGAAGGCAAGGATCCTCTCGCCCTGCAAGCCTTTAAGTTCAGCGAGCATCTCAGTGACCTGCCCGAACTGTTCCGCGCTCATTTGATTGGCTGGTAAACCAATCCCAGGCGCGAGGAACACCTTCGCACCACGCCCGCTCATAAGGCCATCGTTCATGAAGCTTAGAACACGCTCCTGCCACACATCGGCCACATCAGGATCAGCAAACAAACCGCCCTTCGTGTCCTCAATAATCTTGAGCACCTCAGGCGATGGGTTGAGCAGACCGACTGCCGTTGACCACTGCTTATCGAAGCCCACAATCCACTCGGTTGGAGAGTCGGCCAAGGAGCTACGGCTTTGCAATGAAGCCCCTAAAATAAGCATCATTAGCAAACTGGAAAAAGGCATCCGAAAACAAATATCAGAAGGGAAAAGTAGGTGAGCTGGCATGAAATAGGAGAACACTGTAGCTTGCGTTGCCATGCGAAAACAGGCAACGCAAGCTATCCACAATCAGGCAAGCACTTCATCAAATCACGGTCAAGCCTTCGCCAAGACACCTCTCCGCCAGCTTATCCGCCTGCGCAAACTGCAGCCCCTGTGAACGATTAAAGCCAAAACGATACCCCACAACCGGTGGCGGCGAGTTGCTACATCCTACGGACGGAAAGCCTGTTTTTTTCTTTCTCTGCTCTTCTCATTTCACCGCTTTAGCCCCTCACTTCCCCCACAGTTTCGCGAACTTCTTGGTGACGTGGAAGTCATTCGTGCCGGTGGGAGAGAAGGCGGTGCGCTCGGCCTTGCCATCGCGGACACGGCTGCGGCCGAGGTTGAAGTGCCAGGGAAAGAGGTCTTTCGGCTGCGCCCCGTCGATGCCTTTGGTGGGATCGAGGGTGAAGGCCTCTGCGCCGACGATGGGGAGTCGCATCTCGATGCTCCAGCGGTCCGCGCCGCGATGCACAGCGAGCTGGGCACCGCTGGTCCAGGCCGCGCCTTTGCCGCCGGGGGCGTGGTCGAGGTCATAAACGGCTCCGGCGGGGTTGATGGAGATCTCGTAGTAGCTGCGCGAGGGTGTCTCGATGAGCAGGGTGATGTGATCGCCTTCCAGGAGCTTGGGATCGTCGTTCTTTGTCGTGCTGCTTTGCAGGCCGTTCATGTCCGGCTCCAGGCAGACGATGCCGATGTGCAGGGTGCTGCCCTCGCGTTGGATCTGGAAGCTGCTGTTGCACTTCGGCTGCGGGTCCTGCGGACGCAGCTTGATGAGCGGCGCGATGCGTGCCGTGCCCCAATACGCTTTGTCCACCTGGCCATCGAGCGGTTTGCTGCCGAGCGGTTTGGCTCCGGTGTTGACGGTTTCGAGTGCGCGGTAGTCGAGATCGGTCTCGCGCTTGCGACTGAGCTGCACGCGCAGAGCTTCCAGTGGCTTCATGGTGTCGGCGATCTGCTGAATGCGTCGACCTGGAAGGCTCGCAGAATCGGCGGCGGCTCTGGCTTTGGCGAGCAGATCGAACGACTCGCCGATTTTGGCCGCATCGGTGCTCATGTGCATCCAGTTCGCCTCGGCGTGAGTGATGAAGGCCTTCATCGCCTCCGCAGCGGGGCCGTAGTAGCTGGTGCAATAGTCCGTGAGCATCGCATTCACGTCCTGATTCGCATCCCAGTAGAGCCGCGCGGTGACGTAGAGATTGAAGTGCTCGATGGCGAGGTCGTGGTAGCCGAAGGACTGCTCCTGGCCCGCGGGATGCGCGTAGATTTCCACCTGCTCGCCGAGGCTGATGCCTTTGAGTTCACGCAGATCGCGGCTGACCTGCTTCGTGTAGTAAACCGGGCGTCCAGCCTGCTCCGGGCGTGCATTCGTGCTGAAGTCCCAGCTGATGTAGTTACCCGGCGACAGTTTTTTGAGCCAATCGGCCCGCCATTGCCGCCGCTCGTTCCATTTCGATTCTTCCCAAAACTCCTGCCGGTGCCGCACGTCGATGAGGACGAGGTTGGGGCTCATCTTTTCGATCTTCAGCGGCGGTTGCGTGTAGGCGCTGTAGGCCAGGGCGCTCACGAGCCGGTCGGGATGGCTGCGCTGCACCTCCAGCGCCACGCGGTTCAAATAGCCGAACACATGATCCGACATGGTGCCGCTCCATCCGCGCTGCGGCGTGAGCTGCGCCTTCCATGAGGGCTCGTCGCCTTCGAGGCCGCCGTAGCCGTCCACAAGGTCGATGTTGTGCATGGGCTCATGGAAATGGTCGAACATGGCGCGGATATGCTTCACCTGTTTCTCGAAAAGCATCGGCGAGAGCAGATTCGGCACGCCATCACTTTTGTGCGTGGTGTCACGCTTGCCGTTGATGGTGAGATACATCTCGGGATGTGCCTGCTTCATCTCCTCGCGCTTGATGACGAACTTCATGCCATGGCACATCTGCGGAAAGCCCACGATCTCCGCGCCGAAGTTCACGCCGAGCCGCAGATTCCACAGCGCTCGGTCGCCGATGCCGGTGTGCTGCGTGTAGTAAACGAAGCGCCGCAGCCCAAAGTCCGGCGTGACCGTGCGTTCCACCTGCGGCAGCGCGATGGTTGCCATCGTGGGCACCACCTCACCGATTTCCCCCGGCGCGAACCAACGACAGCCAACACCACGCAGGAACTCGTTCACCGCGTTGAAGGTGCCCGCATCATCCATCATCCACACGTCGAGTTCGGGATGGTAGAGCTGATACAGCTCGCTCGCGGTGTTCCAAAACGTGTCGCCAGTGATCTTGTCCCACTCGGCATTCACGCGAGCGGCTTCGTTCTTGTCCCGCTTCCGTCCCCAAGGCTCGATGGGCACGAAGTCCTTGTCCGCACCCAGCAGCGCCAGCCAGTCTTTGCCCGATGCCATGCGAAAGGCGCCGTGCTTCAGCTCCTTCGTCGAAAGTCCCAGCTCCTCCGTGAAGCGGCTCATGCCGACAAAGATCGCCGTTTTGCCCGCCGTGCGTTCGCTCGCGATGGGCAGTGTCGCGCCCGTCATTTTCAAGAGCGTGCTTTGCAGCTCTTTGGCGGCCAGTTTGGTCATCCGCGCCGGTTTTTCAGCGATGACGATCTCTGCGAGCGGTTGGCCGTTTTCGACGAAAAAGGTGTCCGCCGCCTGAAGCGGAGCCAGAGCAGCGATGAACAGAATGGAATGGATGAAGTGGCGCATGAGATCAGATCAAGGGATGGAGGGTGATTCGACAAAGGACACCTTCACAGCATCCAGGTAGTGGGGTTTCTTGGCCTGCGATTTGGGTTGGTTTTTGACACCGAAGAAGACAACAAGGCAACGAGCTTTGCCGGGAACCTGCATTCGCAAGCCGATGGATTGCCAGTTGGTGCTGCCCGGTGGGTTCTCGAAGCCGGTTTCAGCCGACGCGATGGCTTCGTCCTGCTGAACAAACCAATGCCGAGCAAACCAATCGGGCCCCAGTCGCTCGGGGGCTTCATTGACTGCATAAGCCCGGACTGTGTAATGAGGTGAGCTGCCAGGATCTGCGCTGGCGAAGGAAGCGCTGACCTCGATCTCGCTCCGTTCGCTGCCGGAGGGAGGGAGAGCGATGATCTGATACAGCCGCGGAAACAGCACGGGTTTTCCATACGCGGTGGTCTCCAGCCTGAGCATGTGATGCCCCTCCTTCGGCGTCACGCCATTCTCCGCAGGCACCACTTTCGCCGCATCGCCGGTCCAAAGCAATGCCGCAGGAGGAAAACCCTTCCCCAAAGGCATCTGCGCATTCTCGAAACTCGGTTGCGCCACGGCCAGCGGAGTTTTCTTCTCCACAGAGCGTTGTCCCACGAATCCAAACACCACCGACGTGCAGAACATGCCAAACACAATCCCCGCCGCCGCCGCCGTGAGCGGACGCCAGGAGGTCCAGCGAGGAGAGCGGCTCATGATTGGTGCCGTCAGCAGTTCGCGTGTCGCGTCCATCGACGTAGCCTTGGATTCCAGAGCCAGATCAAGATTCGTGTAGCGTAGATACAAGCGTGCCGCGTTGTCGTCTTGTTTGAGCAGCTCTTGAAGCCCCGCGGCTTCATCTTCGGTGGTGAGTCCGGCCATGTGCCGCTGAATGAGATCGTGCCAGTGTGAGTTCATGGGTGTTCCTCCTGTGCGAGTGTGCGCTGCACGCAGTCCAGCAAGGCCTGCCGGATGCGGTGGAGCAGTTTATAAAGGGCCATCGGCGTCTGTCCGCGCTGCGTGGCGAGATTATCCATGCGCGTGCCTTTGGTGTAAGCGGTGAGCACCAGCTCGCGCTGTGCGGCGGGCAGTTTATGCAGGCAGCCGTCCAGCGCCTCGCGCTCCGAGAGATGCAGCGGCTCCTGCACCAGCGCCAGGTCCGCCAGGCGGTTCACCAAGTCGTCATCAAACACATGCCGGTCACGTTTTCGGCGCTCCAGATGCCTCAACGCCGCGATCCGAGCCACCCCGAAAGCCCAGGGCCGAAAATCCTCCACGCTGCTGAACTTCTGCCATAGGATGACAATGACCTCCTGCATCACCTCCGATGCCTCTTCCCGCGTGGGCAGCATCGACCGCACAAACGTGTGCAACGCCACCTCATGCTCCGCGTAGAGGCGGAGGAACTGGTCGTGGGGAGGATGTTCGGGCGGTGGCGACATGGTGACTTCACATCATACCTCCCGTCTCACAGCTTCATTTGCCAAAAAAGTTCACAAGGCCAGCAAACACGCTGCGGATGCCACACTCACGAACCGAGTAGCTCTGCCAAATCACTTCTCACCGTTACTCTTCAAACGCGCATCCTTCAGCACCTCGCCGGCAACCTTCACTTCCGAGCACTCTTTCTGAAGCAATGATGAGTAGGTTTTGCTCGGCTCAAAAAAACCGGTGATGGATTCGAAGGTGTTTCCGCGCACCAATGCGCCGTGAACGTTCACGAGGACGATGCCGGCGTCTTTGGAATCGCGGATCACGTTGTCTTCGATGCGAAGGCGCTCGGAGCGGGCGACCGTTTGTCCGGCTTCGATGCTGTGCCAGCCGCAGAGGGTGAGGGTGTTTCGCCGCACGGTCACCATGTCCGCCGAACGAGCTATCGTCTGAGGGCCTTCGGGGCAGCCGAGATAGATGCCGATGCCTGCGATGTTCTCGAACGTGTTGTGTTCGATGAGCGCGCCGTAGCCTTTGAATTTCAAACCGTGCCCGCGACCTCCATGCTGCCGGTTGTTCCGATAGACGTAGCGCTGCGTG
>JAIXZA010000008.1 GCA_027489965.1 Verrucomicrobiaceae bacterium | reverse complement strand
CGAAGAGTGGCATGGCCAAAGAGATCATGATGCCGAGAATGCAGACGAAAGTCATCATTTCAAACAGGCTGAAGCCTGAGGTGCGGCGGCTAGTGGATGTTGTGGTGAAGTTTTTCATGGCGTTCTTGGTGTTGAGAGGACTTTATGCGAAGTAAGAATGTTGTAAACTTAAATTGTAGAAATTATGATAATTTTATCAATAATAGATTATCAGATTTGAGAGCGTCCATTTAAAGGTAGGTTCCACCTCTCGGCTTGAGCTGTTTGAGCCAGTTAGCTTTGTGTCTTTGAAGAGCAGGTACCTCTCAGAGCCAGCGGAGTCAGACAAAACCGATTTGCCATCATGCCCCGTCTCTCTAGTCTTTACCTCTTATGGCAAAATCCGCTCTCGGAAAAGGACTCGGCGCACTCATCTCGACCCCACAGGTCGGGACACCGTCCGTGCGCTTACCAGCGCTGGCTCAGCCTGCGCCTGGTGATGTGGTGAATCGTGTGACGCTGGACCAAATCGTCCCTAGCCCGCTGCAGCCACGAAAGGAGTTCGAACCTGAGCACTTGGCAGAACTCATGGAGTCGATCCGAGAGCATGGCATCATTCAGCCGCTCATCGTTCGTCAGGTGAATGGAAAAATGGAACTCATCGCTGGTGAACGCCGATTCCGTGCCTCACGTGAGCTTGGGCTTAAAGAAGTGCCGGTCATCATCCGGCAAGCTGCCGATAAAGACGTGCTAGAAATGGCGCTGATTGAAAACATCCAGCGCGAAGATCTCAATCCCATGGAAGAAGCGCGTGCCTATGAGCGCCTAGCACGGGAATTCAGCATGAAGCAGGAAGACATCGCCAAACGCGTGGGTAAAAACCGTGCAACCGTGGCCAATGCGATCCGCCTGCTCGATCTTTCCATTGGTGTCCAAGAAATGGTCTCGCGCGGCAAACTGACAACAGGCCACGCCAAAGTGCTGCTGATGCTGAAATCCGCTGAGGCACAAAACAAGGCTGCCGACGAGATCATCAAAAAGGGACTGACGGTCAGAGCTACTGAAAAGCTGACTCAGGACATCCTGAATCCACCGAAGTCTAAGCCCGAGATCGACCACTCGGAACTAAACCGTGCCGTCGAGTCTGTGGAGCAGCGACTCATGCAGCATCTTTCCACCAATGTCAGCGTCAAGCACGGCGACAAGAAAGGTCACATCGAGATCGACTACTACGGTATTGAAGATCTGAATCGGCTGCTGGAACTCATGGCTGTACCTGAAGAAAAGCTGGAAGAAGAATAGTGCCCCAAGCGGAATGACGAAACAACCTAGCGAATCGATATTTCACGGATGGTGGCACTTCGTCTGCCTGATCCTAATCGCGATCTTTTGCCTCAGTTCATGCTCAAAAGCAGCGCACCCTGATCAGAGTGAAATCGAGATCTTTTTAAATCGCTATTTCTCCACCTGGTCAGCCAAGGACATGGACGGCTACGGTACCTGTTTTCATCCAACGGCACGGATAAGCTTTGTCGAAAAAGGCGGCCAATGCAGTGGTCAGGGAGTCACCGACTTTCTGCATGGTCAAAAGATCGGCCATGAGCGCTCACCCGAGCCCATGACCGAGGTGCCCACAAGCATGAAAATCAGTGGTGATACCCGCGTGGCCCAGGCTGAAGTGCGCTGGAAGTTGACCAAAGGACATGAAAACGTCACTGGCACAGATTACTTCACCCTGCTAAAAACAACCGACGGCTGGCGCATCGCCAGTCTGGTGTTTTACAATGACTGAGTCGAAAAGCTCAGTCCCCTCCTTTTTCCCTCCGCCATGTCTAAGCCTGCCTCCTCCGCCAGCACCATCCTCATGCGTCTTTATTTAGGCGCGGCTTGTTTTCTGGCGGGAGGTGCCATGATGGTGATCGAGATCTGCGCCTTCCGCCTGCTAGCGCCTTTGTTCGGTAATAGCGTCTATACCTGGACCGCGCTGATTGGAGTCATCCTCGTCGCCTTCAGCGTTGGCGGCTTTATGGGCGGTCGTTTATCCGACAAATACAACAGCATCAGCCTGCTTGGTTGGTTACTGGCAGGAGCAGCAGTGCTCACCTTTCTGATTCCGCCCATGCATCTTGGCTTTGGGGAAAGCTTCACCCATAGTGGGCTCATCGGCGGATCGGTCATGGTATCCTTATTTCTTTTTGCCATCCCCGGTGCTCTGCTAGGGGCCGTTTCTCCAGCCGCCGTGCGCTTTTACAGCCTCACCTTTCAAAATACCCATGTCGGCGCAGCAGCAGGCACCGTGAGTATGCTCGGATCACTCGGCAGCTTTGTTGGCACCTTCTTATCAGGCTTTGTCCTGCTCTCTCATTTCGGTGTGCGCAGCATCTTCATTGGTTGCGGTATCCTACTTCTGATTCTGGCCGTGCTCGCCTTTCTCCTAGCCAAGAGCAACACGAAAAACACCATCGTTTTGACGGCTGTAGGACTGGCTGCGTCAGTACTCGGATCACAGGCGGAGCCGACGCCAGGTAAAGAAGTGATCTTTTCCCAAGAGTCCTTTTATCATCGCATTGAGGTCTCTGAAAACGGCGTCAGTCCGTATCGCCAACGCCTATTGAAGCTCGACTCCACCGCCGAAGGAGCCATGAATCCTGACAACGGAGAATTGGTCATGGACTACCAGCAATACTGGCGCCTGCCTCTGCTGCGGGACGATGCCAAAATCAACAGCGCCCTCTTCATCGGCGCAGGCGCCTTTGGCATGCCTGAAGCCCTGTCTCGCGAGTTCCCAGAAGCCCGCGTGGATGTCGCCGAGATCGACCCTCAAGTGATCGAAGTTGGAAAAAAATTCTTCAAGCTCAACGAGCACCCGAAAGTGCAAGCTCACGCTGGAGATGCTCGGCATTTTTTGCGTAGCCAAAAAGATCAGCGCTGGGACCTGGTCTTTGGTGACGCCTATGCAGGCATTCGCTCTATCCCCTCTCATCTGGTGACCAAGGAGTTCTTTCAGCTCGTGTCTGATCACCTCACGCCAGATGGCGTCTTTGTCATGAACGCCATCACCGCCGTGCAGGGCGAAAAAGCCGAGCTACTCGGCGGCATCCTCACCACGCTGCGCAGCGTCTTTCCTCATGTCGAAATCTTTGCCGTTCAGGGGCCACGATTGGCGACTCAAAACGTCATCATCCTGGCCTCACTCCAAGACTGGAAGCCTTGGCTCACCGACCGTTTCTTTGCCGCCACCACTTGGCAGAGCCGAGTGCTGCGCAGCCACGTTGCCAGCAATCAAGCCCCCCAAAACGGCCCGCTTTTCACCGACGACTTCAATCCCGTGGACCGCATCATTGCTCGCGGATTGCTAGAATAATCAGGCGTTGTATGGCTGAAGCAATTCCGCCACCAGTTTGGGCACTTCGATGCCCGCAAGGCCTTGTCGTTGCTCGGTAAATTGACCGCTGATGCCTGTGGGTTGGAGATTGACTTCGATCAGCCGGGCGCAGCCTTTTTCTGCTGCCAATCGGACAAAACCAGCTGCTGGATACACCACGCCAGAGGTGCCAATGCAAAGAAAGATGTCCACGGTTTCCAATGCGCGCATGATTTCGTCAATGTAGTAGGGCATCTCACCAAACCAGACAATGTCGGGGCGCAGAGTACCGCGATGATCGCACTCAGGACAATCCGTGTCCGTTTGTAAATCGTCTGACCATGCGAGAACGGACTTGCACCAAGTGCAGCGGACTTTTTTCAGCTCGCCATGCATGTGCAGGAGTTTCTTGGCCCCAGCACGTTCATTGAGATCATCGACATTCTGCGTGATGTGCCAAAACGAGCCCGGCCAGTTCTTCTCCAACTCAACCAAAGCATGATGAGCGGCATTCGGCTGCACACTTTTCAGCTGAGCACGTCGCAGATTGTAAAACTGCTGCACCAACGCCGGATCTCTTCGGAAGGCCTCGGGCGTGGCCACATCCTCGATGCGGTGCCCTTCCCAGAGACCCTCGGCTGCTCGGAATGTAGCGACGCCGGACTCTGCGGAGAGTCCGGCGCCGGATAACATGATAAGGTTAGGATGGGTAAGCCCAGCCATGATCGGTTTTAGTTCTGTGTGGCAGCAGGAGCAGGCGCGGCTGGTGGTGCTGGCGCGACAGGAACCGCAGGAGCTTCAGGTGCTGGTGCAGCAGCTTCTGGAGCTGCAACTGGTTGATGAGAAGCATCCACTTCTTCACCCTTGCTGTTGGTGACCTTTGGCTTGCCCTTGCCTGAGCTTAGTCCTTCATAGTGCATGGTCAGCTCTTCACCGTCAGCGCCGACTTTAAAGGTGATTGATTTGGCAGCATCGTCTTCACGGACGATCTGAGCGGTGGGCATCATCTTGATACCAAGCTTAGCTGTAGCTTTGTCAGGATTGGAGGCAGACTCTTTGGTGAACTCTTCCATGTTGGCCTTCCAGCCTGGCAAGAATTTGGCCACAAGTGCTCCGCCGCCGAGAAAGAGGACAACGATTAAGACCAAACAACCGATCCCACCCATGGCTAGGCAAGACATTCCTTTTTTCTCTGTGCTGATAGGTGGGGGTGTATTCATGGGGTATCAATGGGTTAAAGACCAGCCTCATGCTGAAGGAAAACCAACTTACATGCGAGATGAATTTGAGATTATTTTCACAACCCCTTAAGGACGCCGCGCCACCATGATGCAGGTTGTCTCTGCACCGTAGAGGTAGCCAAAACCAAAATGAACGTTCAACACAGGGTGCCTGCCACTTTGATAGGCCTGCATCAGATCAGGCTGTTGCTGGGAAAAGATACCCAAGGTACCCTGATAGTTCCCATAAAGATGCAACGATAAACCGGCATCGACAAGACTGCGATAAGGAACGCCAGAGGGGTCCTGAATGAGGCCACGCGTCCGCTGAGTCAAGAACTGACGCACATTGGAAAAAGCTTCATCATGCATCAGATAGGAGGCACTTTTCACGAGTGCCGATGGGTAACCTTGTTTTGCCACAAAGGTCAAAAAGGCACCGCCTAATCGTGTGCTGCCATTGGACAGATCTTGGCGGAAATAGAACAGCTTCTTTAAGCCACCCATGCCACTGCGAAATCGGATCATGAGACCAGGGGCCGACCCGCCCATGGCAGTGGTCAGCACAGGCGTACCAGTGCCGTCGATCTGCACCACGTCCACACTCTCCACAGTGGCTCCCGTGCGGGCCAGAAAAGTCAGTAAGACTGGTAACACACCGCGGAATCGCGTGGCCTGAAGATCCCGCCGCATGTCGGTGGTGATGAAGTAACCTGCCGACATAATCGTACTCAACGCCGTGCGCAGACTATCCAAGCCAGCAGCCATGTCTCCTGCCGTGAGAGCGCGCAGGTCCGGCAGTGGTTCTGCCGGCTCTAGACCGCAAAGAATGTAGGTGTCTGCCTGTGGGAAAAGCTCATGAGCAAAGAGATAGTCTGGTCCGCTAAAGGGATAAAACAAGCTGCTCTGACTCCGTAGATCCGCAATCTCTGTTGCCGCCCAGGCCCGCACCTTTTGTCCGCGAGAATACTCATGCCGCTGCCAAAGCGCCTGCATTTGCTGCTGATGAAAAGCCGGTGCACTGGAACCAGGCAGCCCCGCCAACATCCGCGCCACATCATTGATGGCACCTGATCGGTACGGCACGTTCAGTTCCTGCGCGCCCGAAAATAAACTACCTCCTCCAACAGACTCGGCACGCCGAATGGTAACTCCAGGCACAGTCCCAGAAGAATAGTACCTGGCATCTGGCGGCAACTGACAGGAACTCAGGAGCAACCCTGCTAGTCCGATCAAGTAACATGGCAATAGAGCGAGTTTCATAGGCATTGGGATTTCCAAATGGAGCGGATATCAGGCCAGCATGACCTCAAGACTTGTAACAAATCACCCACCTAGAAATCAATGACCATTCCCGCCATTTTCGCCCTCATCCGGTGGCTCCGTGTCTTCGATTTTGGCAGCGGCGATCAGTTCAGCAACGAGTTCATTGAACTTTTTATCCTTATTCTCCTCCTGCATCCTCACACGGACGGCCTCTTTTACCATTTCAAAAGGCATCGCCTCGGGTGCCTTGCGGCCTGTAACCTTGCAGATGTGATAGCCTAACTGGGTAGTAAAGACAGGGCTGATCTCCTGCTCAGCCATGGAAAAGGCAATCGTCTCGAACTCCTCCATGAACTCGCCTCGCTTAAACCAACCCAGGTCAATGAGCTGTTGGTCATCCGCCCGATGCTCCTCCGCAAGCTTCATAAAATCTGCGCCCTGGCGGAGTTGATCAAGGATGCCGCGCATGGCGTCGTAAACCTCCTGACGACTCGTTGCCCCTTGCAGACTCTTGGTGATATGAGCCGCCTGGATCATCTCCTCCGTCATGTAAAACTGTAGATTGGCCTCATAAAAGGCGCGCAACTCCTCATCGGACGGATTCAGCTCTGGTCCGTAGGCAAGGCCCAGCATATTGTCCAAGCGCACTCCCCCAGCCACATTTTCTCGAATCAGCGCCTCATTTTTCTGAGGCATGCCAATGTTCATGTAGAATTGATCCTCGCCGCCGGCCTGCTCGATCAACTTGTTCAAACGAGAAGTCACGTCATCCTCATCCACTGTCGGGAAGCGCGCCACTGCTGCCTGTGAAAGCAGAATACGCGAGATAATGTTGTCTTTTGCATACCGCCGAAACTCTGGATCGCGCTCGCAGCAAGACACCTGGAGCGTGCGCTCATAGTGCCCCTTCACATTGCGGAATTCGCCTTCGATTACTTCGTCGTCTACTTCTTCGCCGTTGATGATCAATGCCATGTCGAGATGGGGAACGTGAACACCCAAGGATGCAAGGCAAATGTGATCTCTGATCGTGACGACAGAAGAAATCTCTCCGCGAGTGTCCGGGCCGCTGGAAATGTGATTCTGAGGTTATCCCCGTGTTTTCCCAACATTTAAAATGCACAAATCACCCCGTGCACAAATCACCCCGTGCACAAATCACCCCGTGCACAAATCACCCCGTGCATAAATCCGCCGTGGATACAAACCGCACGCTTGACGTTCGCGGATGAATCTGGCCACACTCACCCTCATCATGATCAAGAACTTGGTAATGGCGGTGATTTGCCTTCTGATTGGAAGCCTCTTTGGCTATCAATTGCGTTCTCACCAGCAAGCTGAAGAGGCGGCATCCTCTGTTTTGAATTTGAAAAGCAAGAGCGCTTCTGCAATCGCATCCGTGACTGCTGGGGCCAAGGCAGTGAGTGCCGATGAAAACTCGGAGCCTGACAAGACCGATCTCCGTGCGCGCATGAAGTCGCTGCTGGAGAACTACCATTTCGAGACGGCACAGAAGGATGTCCAGAACATGTCCGAAGCGAACATTCAGTCTGCACTCACCGTGCTGGCTGCGCTGCCGAAGTCGGCGAATCGCACCTCGCTGAGATGGAATCTTTACCGCGCCTGGGCAAAGACGAATCCGTCCGCCGCATGGAAGGCCGCGCTTGCTGATCCGCAGGAAAACGGCTCGGTCTACTTGGGGCACCTCCTCGGTGATATAGCCGCCGAGATGGCGAAGACGCAGCCCGAGGCAGCGATCAGTCTTGCCCTGAGTCTCGGCATGGATGATAGGCGCACGAATGTGTTTCAGGCACTCTTCCAAGAGTGGGGCAAGAACGATCCAGCCGGAGCCATTGCCTACTGGAACAAACATCCCGATCTTCCCGCTCAACATTGGTCATTGACGAATGCCATCACCCAGAGTTGGGAAAAAGATCCGCTCGGCACAGCTAAGCTGGCACTCACGTTGACAGACCCGCAAGCGCGTTCCAGTGCTGTTTCAAGTTTGATGAACAACTGGGCGGCACGCGAACCAGCCGCTGCGTTAGGCTGGGCGCAGAGCATCAGCAATCCCTCTCTGCGCCAGAGTGCAATCGCGGACGCGCTCAGAGGCTGGTCAAACAAAGATCCCTTGGCGGCAATGACCCAGGCAAAGACGATTCAAGATCAAAGTGCCCGCTCCTCCGCCATGCAGAGTGTCTGGTCCAATTGGCTGCGCAAAGACCCCAATGCGGCGATGACATTTCTGGGAAGCTCAAACGATGAAAAGCTGATGGCGGAGATCGAATTTAACTTTGCCTACAACACACAAGGCCTTACGCAGCAGGAGAAGATTGCTCTCGTGGAGAAGCTCCCCGATGGCAAGGGCAAGCAGCAGATGACCCGCACGCTGGCGGACTCCCACATCCAGAAGGGACAGTACAATCAGGCGATGTCGCTGCTCAACAACTTGCCGGACTCCTCAGATCGTGACCGTTCAGTTCAGGAGCTAGGAGCAACGTGGGCTCAGTCTGATCTCAAGGCGGCGGCAGAATGGCTGAACCTTCAGCCCGACTCATCCGATCGTGATCTCGCCGTCGCCGGATTTGCCAGCGTCCTCGCGCGCACCGACCCGCAGGATGCGCTGAAGTGGGCAGATACAATCCCGGACAAGGGAGTGCGTTCCGTCACGCTCAAAAACATCGCCCTGCGCTGGCTGGCCGCCAATCCTGCCAGCGCCGAAGTGTGGCTGACCGGCGTGAACGAACTGTCAGAATCTGAGAAGCAGGACCTGCGCGAAACGGTACAGTCAGACCGTGGTAACACCACCTACATCCCTAACGTGAGAAATCGGCGTTAGCCCCAAATCCCATAAGCAAAATTGGATTGGATGCGTCAAGCCCTAGCGCAACTCAACGATCTTCCACTCCCGAATCTAGGCTTATCATTCGCATCGCCGTTTCAGAACGGGATGCGACAAGATGCCGCCAAGGCCAAGATACCATTCATTTTATGAATAAGCTGATCTGTACAACATCCATGCAGAAACGGGTACACCGATCCAGCTAAGATAAGAATCGCTCAGCCAGGGCCAGATCCGCAGGAAACGTGATTTTGGGATTTGGGGCCGTGTTTTCGACCACAAAAACACTCACTCCAATGTGCTGGACGGCAGACACCTCATCCGTCACCAGCGCACCATCACGAATGACGGCCTCGTACGCCTGAGTCAGAAGCGCTTTTGAAAAAACCTGCGGCGTCTCCATGACCCACACGCCAGTGCGATCCAGTGATTCTGTGATGCAGCCCTCGGCATCCACACGCTTGATCGTCTCGGTCATGGGCCGTGCGCAGGCCACCGCTTTTTGCCCGCGCGCGGCGGCGATGCTTTTGGAAATCTGCTCCGGCGTGATCAAAGGCCGCGCCCCATCATGGACAGCGATGATGTCCGATTCCGGCGAACAGGCCTGCATCCCGGCCCAGACGGAGAGATGCCGCTCTGCGCCACCGGGAATCACGGCGACTAATTTTGAGAGTCCGCCAGCCTGCTGCCAGTGCGCCACCTGCTCCCGCACCTCTTCCCCGCCCACAACAATCATTTCCCCCACGTCTGGACAAGCCTGAAACTCGCCCAGAGTCCTGCGCAGTACGGGGACGCCACCAAGCAGCGCCAGGAGTTTATTGAACCCCATCCGACGGCTAGTCCCTGCGGCGACGATGATGGCAGAGGTCATGGATAATTACTGAAGTCGCTTGGCCACCTCGCTGGACAGGGCACGGTTATCAGCGCGGCCTTCAGAACGTTCTTGCAGGACTTTCATCACGCTGCCCATCTCTTTTTTGCTGGTGGCTCCTAGCTCTGCGAGCACAGACTCAACCAATTTCACCAGATCTTCGGCGCTCATGGCTGCTGGTAGATACTTCTCCAATACAGCGATTTCTGCTTTCTCCACATCCGCCAAATCTTGGCGAGCGGCGCTTTCGTAGCTAGTCACGGAATCCTGGCGCTTTTTGATCTCCTTGCGGATGACGAGGATGGCATCAGCATCCTCCAGCTCACCTTCGGCTCCGAATTTTTCAATCGCGCCGTATTTGAGAGCTGATTTTAGGGCACGCACCACGTTCAGGGCCACGGTGTCTTTGGCCTTCATGGCGGTTTTCAGGTCTTCGGCGATTTGTTGGGTGAGGGGCATAAAATGAGTGATTAATGGTTCGGATTGGCAGTTTGGCGTATTCTGAGGCGCTTGTCCATTCACCAAACGGTTGCGAATTTCCTGCAATGTCCTAGCCTGAGCGCCCCTATGGCCCAGTTTAATATTCTCATCGCCGGTAATAACGACCCAATCTCGAGCAAAGGTATCGATCTCCTCAAAGCGGAGCCATCCTTCAATGTGGTCGTAGACATGAACCTCAAAGCCGAGGACGCGATGATCGAGGCATCTCGGACAGCTCACGCCATCATCGTCCGCAGCGGAGCCAAAGTGACCGCCAAGGTCATGGAAACCGCGCCAAATCTGAAAGTGGTCGGTCGTGCCGGCGTCGGCGTCGATAACATCGACGTCCCAGTCGCCAGCAAGCGCGGAGTCGTGGTGATGAACACGCCCGGAGGCAACACCATCTCCACCGCCGAGCAGGCCTTCACATTGATGATGGCTCTCTCCCGCAAAACACCCCAAGCCCACGCCACCATCGTCAGCGGTAAATGGGACCGCAAAAGTTTCCAGGGCACCGAAGTCTATGGCAAAACCCTCGTCGTTCTGGGCATGGGCCGCATTGGTGCCGAGTTTGCGAAGCGCGCTATGGCTTTTGGCATGAGCGTCGTCGCCTACGATCCCTATTTGTCCAAAAACCGCGCTGAAAGCCTCGGTGTGACCCTCTGTGAAGATCTCGACGCTGCCATTGTGCAGGCCGACTACATCACCATGCACATGCCGCTGACGCCTGAGACAAAGCACATGATCAATGCCAAGCGCCTGGCTTCTTTGAAGAAAAGCTGCCGCATTATCAACTGCGCTCGTGGCGGTCTGATCGACGACGTAGCTTTGGCCGAAGCCCTCACCGCTGGCACCATCGCCGGAGCTGCTCTGGACGTCTTCGAAGTCGAGCCACCCCCTGCTGACTACCCGCTGCTCAGCGCTCCGAATACCGTCTTCACCCCGCACCTTGGTGCCAGCACTGAAGAAGCCCAGGAAAACGTCGGCATTGAAATCGCTGAAGTCATCAAGGCTCACCTATTGCAAGGCACCGTCGTCAACGCCGTGAACATGCCGAACGTCGATCCGAAGGTGCTCTCAGAGATCGGACCCTTCCTCAAGTTCGGAGAGTTGCTCGGCCGCCTCGTTTCTCAGTTTGCTCCAGCGCGGTCAAACGTCGTCAGCATCAACTACAGCGGCAAAGTCGGCAGTGGCGACACCACACTCATCTCCCGCGCCGTGCTCAAAGGCTTCCTCGAGCGTGCCGTCGGTGCTGAACAGGTGAACTACATCAATGCCAATGGCGTTGCTGAAAACCTAGGTCTGCGCTTTACCGAAAGCCGAGTGCCTGAGGCCAGCGAATATGCCGACCTTATCGAGGTCCAGGCCAGCAACGGCACCGAGACCGCCAGTATTGCCGGCACCTTCTTTGGTTCTGAGCCTCGCATCGTCAAGATCAACGCCCATCGCATCGAAGCCCGTCCTGAAGGCACCCTGCTCTTCATCGAAAACATTGACCGCCCAGGCATGATCGCCGCCTACAGCACCACGCTGGGTAAGAACAATGTCAACATCGCCGACATGAGCCTCAGTCGCGACAAAGGTTCAGGCAAAGCCCTCACGCTACTCACCCTCGACTCCACCCCAGGCGCCGAAGTCATCAGTGAGCTGGAGAAGATCCAAGGTATCAGCAAAGTGCATTGCGTCGCTGTGTAGCCGCACCGGCCGGGGCATGGATCATAGGTTAAACCCATTTCCATGCCTATCTCCTGTTATTGTCTGCCGATCATCACGTCGCTCGTGATGCTCACGGCTTGTCATCGCCCAAAGGAAATCAAAATCAGTGGAAGAACCATGGGCACCACTTGGAGCCTATGCTCGGTGCAGGCCACGGACAGCACGCGCCAGCTCATTCAGAGCCATCTCGATCAGCGAGAAGCCGTACTTTCTCATTGGAAGCAAGACAGCGCCGTCTTCCATTTCAACGACTCCCGCAGCACTGACTGGCAGCCCGTTCCGCGTGAGCTGATCCAAATCGTCGAGATCGCCCGTGAAATCGCTTCAAAAACTGACGACTCGATCGACATCACCCTTGCTCCGCTCATTGATCTCTGGGGCTTTGGCGCTGCTGGCCCAGCCAAAGCGATTCCGAGCGAGATACAAATCGACGAAGCCAAAACCCGCTGTGGCTGGCAGCATCTGCAAACGCGACTCGATCCACCCGCCTTAAAGAAACACATCCCCGATCTGCGCATCAACGTCGCCAGCGTCACTGAAGGCTTCGTCACGGACGAACTGACCGCGCTACTCAAACAACAAGGTCTATCCAACTTCCTCCTTGAAGTCGGTGGAGAAGTCGCCGCCATCGGCCATGCGCCCGGAGACACATCTTGGCGTGTCGGCATCCAATCGCCCGAAGCTACGCCGGGCGATACCCTGCAAACGATCCCGCTGAGTAATCTCTGCATCGCCACCAGTGGGAACTACCGCCACCGCTTCGCGAAAGACGGCCAATCCTACAGCCACCTCATCGATCCAAGCAGTGGACGTCCCATCACGCATTCACTGACGTCCGTATCGGTCATCCACCCCAGCAGTGCCCTTGCCGACGGCTATGCCACAGCCCTCATAATTTTAGGGCCAGAGAGAGGACGAGAAATCGCTGATAAACTCGGTCTACGCGTGATCTGGATAACAGCTGACTGATGCTCAGCCTCCCCTACTTTTCTTCTCCTGGAAACAACAACCAGCGATCAGCCAACAATTCAGAGATTTTCACGCAGTGATCAGACTGGGCGTTCGGTGGGTAGGCCAGACGCACCGTAACCAGAGATTTAGCTCCTATACCACGCAACTGCGGCAATGGGGTTTCAGGCGACAGATTGTGCGACAAAGCCACGCCGATCAGGCTGGCCATGGCGATTCCCGCAACGCTGTCACGGCTCACATAACCCGTGACGTTCTGCAGACCATCAGCACTGCGCAGTTTCACGGCCAACCATCGCCAGCCTTCGCTGAACTCGTAGTTGTAGTAGCTGCTCTCACTGGCGACAGCACGCATGACCACCGAGCGTTGGGGGCGTTCTTTTTTCAGATCCGCCCAACTCATTTCACACCACGCTGCCCAGGATTCCCAGTCCAGCATGGGCTTGCCTGTTTTCGAGAAGTGAAAATTGGCCCGCATCCCAGAGTCAGGGCGTGTCGCACATTCGAGAATCAGGTAGAGCACCTTCGAGCTGCCTGTAGTGATATAGCCAGCGCCCAGTATTTGGCCACATTCAGGATCTCTCTCCGCGAGCTTTTCATAATACTGCTTCATCAACGGTTCGCTTTTTTCTGGGTCATAAACAAATGCCAGTCGCTCACGGTAATCTTTCGTTTGCAGATACTCCGTCAGGATGGACCCAGCTTCCGAAACGATAGCCGTTTCCAGCGGCAGCGTCTCGAATTGAATGGCTGTGTTTATGCTACGAACGTCATACAATGGCCCACTGGCTTTACTGAGTGCTGCCATCTCCATCTTGGCCACTTCAAGGGGCGTGAGAGTCATCGCTGCCTCAACGGCGGGCTCCTTGGTAGTTGCTTTAGGCTTAGCCGTTGCGCCTAACAGAAAGCTTGACACAGAGGCTGACGTAGCGGCGGCAAGTTCTGGGTTTGGCACTTTAGAACTCACCTCACCGCTGGATAGCGGCCCCACCTTTTCCTGGGGACTCCGGAGTAAAAAGTAGCCTAAACCCCCAACAACGACTGCGACGATGAAAGGCGTCACATAGGTGAGCACCATGAGCTGGAACTTGTTACGACGCCATTTTCTCCTGCGTCCGGAAGGGCGTGCCTCGGGCATTTCAGGTGTTTCTGGTGTCTGGGTCATCTCGATAAGCTGGTTCTATTCTTGCGCGTCTTGACTGGGACACATCTAAGCCTAGCCCTACATTCCTCTCCACCCCGAGCCTTTGCAATCCTGTATCGGCAAAAAAATCGACAGGTACCGCTGGCCGATGCAGGCCCGATGAGCGCGGTGCGGCACCTGTCAGAATTTAAATACCCCACAAAGTTACGAAATATTAACCACATTTAAAAAATAAAATAGAGGCGTATTCTTTAGAAAATTTCTTATTTTTTATTCGACTGCGGAGCGGTTCTTGCTTAAAACCATTCAACTCAATTTATTCCTGAGCACTGAACAACTCATCCTCTTTTTCAAAATGATCCTGAAAGCATCCTCCCCATGCCAGACCCGCAAAGGGTCCTTCGGAACATCTCAAATCACCAGTTACCTCGCTGGTGCGGTAGGCAGCGCCACTCTTCTTGCAGCATCGCAGGCAGAAGCGGCTGTGACGGCCATCACCTTCGGCTTCGGCTCAGTTCTTGATCATTCCGATGCCAGCGGAGATTTTTCAGTGGGCGGGTTCGGGGTGCTTCGTGTCGGCGTATACCCGGACGCCATCTTGCTAGGAGGGCGTCTCCATTACGGCGGCGGCTCGTTCTATAATGACGGAATTTTCTCACCAGCCAATCCGCCCATCGGCTTGCCTTACTTCTTCAACAACGGAACTGTCCTCGGTGCCGGTACCTTTGCTTCAAAAATCTCGGGGAATACCTGGCTAGAACACGGCATCCCCGAAATTAGTCTTAGTTCCAATCAACTTAACAAGAACATTGGTTTCGTGACGAGCACCGGTAACTTTGGCTGGGCAAATGTGAATTGGGATGCATCGGCCAAGGCGTTGACAATCAACTCCGCCTACGTCGAGTCCGTTGCAAACACATCCATCACCATCACCGTTGGTGACATCGGTGCCGTGCCTGAGCCAAGCCGGGCGCTGCTGGCGCTGGCAGGTTTCGGAGCCGTCGCTCTGCGCCGCCGCCGCAAGCAGGCGGCCTAAGTTGGCTGACGGCTCATTCAAACTTGAATCTTCCAAGGTGCGGGCCGTCACGCCCGCACCTTTTTTGTGCGAGCGGCCCCAGCAGCTAAACCATCGAGGTCGGAAAAAAGCGCCTGCTCTGAAAACTCGGTGTCCAGGGTGCCTCGGTGGTTTAAAATTCCTACCGTCATGAATGTCAGTGCAGACATTCAACACGCCGGAGCCCTGATTGGCGCGGCTATCGACGTGCAGCGCCAGCTTTGCCTGCGCCTCGGCCATTTGCGGGGCCTCCGGCGGTATGGAATCCAAACATCAGGGCCGCATCGATGCTGAGCGGCTGAAGGTGCGCCTTCTTTCCCTGCATGATGATCCTAAGCGGATCAGAGTTAACCCAATTAAGTGCATATTGTAATTTGCGCTTGGTCCTGGGAGTGATTATTAGATGATTGTCAATGCGTTGCCTTTTGTCCCTTGAAAGCGAACCAACCTGGTTCTTCTGCCAAGCAGCACTCTGCGGCTGCACCTCTCAAAAAAACTGATCCAGCGAATCCCATGAAAACCGAATCCCCACTTTCTTTTTCTCGCCATCCCATGCCCTTGGCAGTTTACCTGACGGGCGCGGTCGGCAGCACCTTCCTCGTCAGCGCTCCGCAGACCGAGGCCGCCGTCACCGCCGTCACCTTCCCTGTTTCAGGGTTGAACCAATCCTTTGGTTATAACAACGTCCTGTTAACTCCAGGTTTGGGTAATTTGATGGGGATGGGAAACCCATCAAACATAGTCCTTCAAGGTACTTACCATAATGCAGATTTAGGAGGTGGCCCAACATATGGAACCGCCAAATTTTTTGCCAACGGTACAATCCTCGGCTCTGGCGCTGGTGGCACTCGTGGACCTGCCCTTTTTTACAGCTCTTATATTAGCTTCACTCTTGCCAGCCAAACGAACAAAAACATCGGCTTCAGGACCTCGACCAACAACTTTGGCTGGGCCAATGTAAGCTGGAATGCGACAGCGAAAGCCCTGACCTTTAATTCTGCTTACGTTGAGTCCGTGGCAGGCAACACCATCACCGTTGGTGACATCGGTGCCGTGCCTGAGCCAAGCCGGGCGCTGCTGGCCTTGGCCGGTCTGGGCGCTGCCGCCCTGCGCCGCCGCCGCAAGCAGGCCGCCTAAAAACCTTCCTCACGGCCACATCGCTCAAAAATCACTCCAGTGCGGGCAGACATGCCCGCACTTTTGATGTATGAGCTCAACCCTTCTTCCATGTCTTCGGCTCCTCACTCCAAACCCAAACTCCTTCTCGTCGGTTGGGACAGCGCCGACTGGAAGATCATCCAGCCCCTTGTCGATGCCGGGCAGATGCCCGCACTGCAACGTCTGCTCGAACAAGGCACCTCTGGCAATCTAACCACGCTGGACCCGCAACTTTCACCCATGCTGTGGACCAGCATCGCCACGGGCAAACATGCCTACCATCACGGCGTGCCAGGCTTCACCGAGGTGAATACCGCCGGGCAGGTGGTGCCGGTTTCCGCCGCCACCCGGCGCTGCAAGACGGTTTGGGAGATGCTGGGAGAACGTGGGCTGAAATCGCACGTCGTCAGCTGGTTTGCGACGCAGGGGGAACAACCTGCGCAGGGCTGCCTGGTCTCAAACTTGTTCAACAGTTTTAAACATCGCGAAGAAGACGCGCCGGAAGACTGGCCGAAGCCTGCGCCGGGCACCTATTGGCCGGAAGACCTGGCCGAGCATCTCAACGAACGCCGCGTGAGCCCCTGGGACATCGATCCCGATGAAGTGCTGCGTTTGTTCGTGCCGGAAGCAGCCAGCATTGACCAGTCCAAGGATCAACGACTCTGGCATCTTGCGCAGCGATTGGCAGAAGCTAGCAGCGTACACTCCGCCGCCTGCTGGCTGCTGGAGAACCGCCCTGACTGGGATTTCACAGCAATCTATTACCGGGCCATCGACGAGATCTGCCACGAGTTCATGCCCTTTCATCCCCCGCAGATGCCCGGTGCGCCGGAGGCTGACTTTGCCCTCTACAAAGACGTGGTGAACAGCGCTTACCGCTTCCACGATCTGCTGCTGGCACGCCTGATGCAGCTCGCGGGTCCGGACACTGCCATCCTGCTGGTGAGCGATCACGGCTTCCACAGCGATCACCTGCGCCCCACTTTCACGCCACGGGTGCCGGCAGGCATCACCATTTGGCATCGCCCCCAGGGCATCTTTGCTGCAGCGGGCCCAGGCTTTAAAGAGGACGCACTGATCTACGGCGCGCGTCTGCTGGACGTGACGCCGACCATCCTGACCTACTTTGATCTGCCCGTCGGTCAGGACATGGAAGGCCGCGTGCTGCGTGAGGCTTTTGAAATCGCTCCGGACATAAAGACGATCCCGACCTGGGAAAGTAAGAGCAAACCGCGTCCTGCCCAAACCACTTCACTCACCGACGACGACAACAAAGCGCTGCTGCAGCAGTTCGTCGATCTAGGGTACATCAACGAGATTTCCGACGATCCCGGCGAGGCCGCTGAGGAGACCAACCGCGAAAACTCATGGAACATGGCTCGCGCCTGCATGGACACTGGCCGGCACGAGCAGGCGCTGCCGATGCTGGAGGATATTTTTCATCGCTACCCCGAGCGTCTGGATTACGCCCAAGTGCTGGCCCGTTGCTACCTGCGCCTCGGTTTGCTCAATGAAGCAGAGCAGATCGTCACCACGATTTTACAAGGCTTTGGCGAAAAAACCGGCGCGCACATGATCCAGGCGAACATTGCTATCGAGCGCAAGCAACCAGCGAAAGCCCTGGAACACCTGGCCATCCTCGCGGAGCAGCGTCCGCGTGATTTGCAATTCCTCAGCCTGCGCATCGAGGCGCTGCTGAAACTACACCGCTGGGAAGACTGCCAGCAGTCCTGCCGCACCACGCTGGAGGTCGATCCACAGAATGCGCTGGCGAACATTGGCCTGGCTCGTTCGGCACTGCATCTCGATCAGCCGGAAGAGGCCGTCGATTACGCGCTGGCTGCCACGGGGTTCCAATACGGCAATCCACGCGGCCATTTCCTCCTCGGAGTCGCCTTGGTCACGCTCAAGCAATGGGCCGCCGCCGCGCAGGCTCTGAACCTCGCCACACAACTTGCCCCCCACTTTTATCCCGCCTGGCGCTACCTCGCGCATGCCTTGCGCCAAATGGGCAACAGCGAAGCCAGCGACGGGGCTCTTTTGAAATTGAAACTGCGGCGCAGCGAACAGCGCCAAGCTGAACGTGAGCGCACCGAACGCGTTCGCCGAGAGAGCGCTGCCCGCGTTCCCGCCCTTGCCGCCGAAGGCCACCGCCGGCTCGAGGAAAAGCGCGAGCAAGCCGCCGCCATGAAGAGCGACATGCCAGCGGATCAGGAGTTCGTGCTCGTCAGTGGCCTGCCCCGCAGCGGCACCAGCCTCATGATGCAAATGCTCCGCGCCGGTGGCATGGAACTGATGCACGATGGCAAACGCGAAGCTGACATCGACAATCCCGAAGGCTACTGGGAATGGGAAGAGATCAAGAACCTGCCCAAACGCCCACTGCTCATTGAACAAGCCCGAGGCAAAGCCACCAAGGTCATCAGTGCTTTACTGCCCAGCCTGCCGCCGAAGCACAAGTACAAGATCCTCTTCATGACCCGGCCCATGCAGGAAGTGGTGGCCAGCCAGTGGAAAATGCTGGAACACAAGGGCACGAACCCAAAGACCGAACGCGAGCACCTTGAAACCGCGCAGCAAAAGCACGCGCTGGAAATCCTGACCCTGCTGCGCCAACACCCGCGCGTCAGTTTGCTCGAAGTCGATTACCCTGCCCTCGTTCGTGCCCCAGAGATCGGTGCCAACCGCATTGCCGACTTCCTGGGTGATGACCGCGTTCCACAGAGGCAAGGCATGCCGAATGTCGTCAAACCCCAGCTCCATCGGCAGCGCAGCACATGAAACCCGTTTTCTGGCTGTTTGGTCTGCCTTCATCCGGCAAAACAACCCTGGCGAAGGCTTTGCGGGATCATCTTCAGGCCACAGGCA
This sequence comes from Verrucomicrobiaceae bacterium, assembly GCA_027489965.1. Lineage (GTDB taxonomy): Bacteria > Verrucomicrobiota > Verrucomicrobiia > Verrucomicrobiales > Verrucomicrobiaceae > Prosthecobacter. The sequence continues at coordinate 100,856 of JAIXZA010000008.1, read as the reverse complement.
AACCCGTCATCCTGCTGGATGGCGATGAATTGCGCTCGGGCCTCTGTGCTGATCTCGACTTTAGCGACAAAGACCGCAGCGAAAACCTCCGCCGCGCCGCACAGCTTGCCAAGCTGCTGGCGGCTCAAGGCAACACAGTCATCTGCGCTTTTGTAACACCGAAGGAGCACCACCGTCAACAAGTGCGGCAGATTCTCGGAGAACAGGTGCGGCTCATCCACATCGACTGTCCCCTGGAGGTGTGCATCGCACGCGATGTCAAAGGTCTGTATGCCAAAGCTGCTGCCCGGCAAATGACGGGCATGACAGGCACGCAAGACGACTTTGATGCACCTGAAGCGAGCTGCTTATCCGTCCGCACCGATCTTCTAGAAGTTCAAGACGCCCTGAGTCTGATCCACAGCTCTGAGACCATCTGACAAGACCCAACCATGAGCGCTACTGCGTGGCAAACTTCGTCAACAATCCACGTTTACGAGTCAGGTTCAGAATCCAGACGTACAGCCAGCCGGCGAGAGCAAGGTAGATGACATTGAGTCCGAGAGAGGTCCAAAGGTAGCTCCAGTCCATGCTACCGCTTTTCATCACGGCTCTCATGCCCTCAAAGATGTAGGTCGGCGGAAAGCACCAGGCGATGGGTTGTGACCAAGCGGGCATGTTTTCCACAGGATAAAAGACAGCCACGGCTGGCTGGAAGAAGAACGGGATGGCCCAGGCAAGGGATTCAGCAGCCTGCCCCCAGCGCAGAATAAGTGCGGTCGAGACCATGCCGAGAGCCCAGCCAAAAAGCATGAGATTGGCAAAGAAGGGAATCAGCCACCAGCTCAGCGTGAAGACATTAAACGCGTAACCAAACCACGAGATGAGACTGAGCACAATGGCTGTAATGACAATCCGCAGCGTTCCAACGATGAAGGTGGCGCTAACGTACTCAATGGTGCGTACTGGGGCGACAAAGATGTTCAGCAGGTTACGCGTCCACACATCTTCCAAAAAGGAAATGGCCACGCCTTGTTGAGCGCGGAACATGATGTCCCACAGGATCATGCCACCGAGAAAGAAGAGCACGAAGTTACCGAAGTCAGGGTTGGTGTTCTTCTGGATGAAAACGGTGACGTTTCCCCAAACCACGAGATCAACCACCGGCCAGAAGACCAGTTCAACGAGACGCATCGGCGACCGTGTGTAAAGGAAGAGATAGCGCAAGATAAGGGCGCCGACGGTATTGAAATTCATAGAGCTTTGTCTTTCGCGGGTTCGTCGATGATTTCGCCATCGCGGGCGATTTTGATGAAGACGTCTTCCAGGGTGGCGCTGCTGGTGCGGGCCACGATATCCGTCGGCGTACCTTCACAGACAATTTTACCTTTGTGCAGGAAGATGACGCGGTCGCAAACTTCCTCAATGTCCTTCATGTTATGAGAGGTGTACAGGATACCGATGTTCCGCTCCCGCTGGACTTTGCGCACGACTTTGCGGACTTTATCGGCGATGTCAGGATCGAGACTGGCCGTCGGCTCATCGAGCATCAGCAACTCAGGATCATTGAGGAAGGCTTTGACGAGATTTACTCGCGTGGATTCACCGGCGGAAAGTTGCCCAGTGACGCGGTCGGATAGGTGGCTGATTTCCAGAAGTTCCATGAGCTCGGCGATCTTCTTTTTCCGATCGCGCACGCCATAGATCCGGGCAAAGACGCTGAGATTTTGGCCGACGAGCAGGTTCCCCGGTAGCGCGGTGTAGGCTGAGGAAAAATTGGCCCGTTGGAGGATTTCGATACGGTGTTTGTGCAGCTCCTTACCAAAAGCTAGGATCTCACCGCTAGTGGCGAGAGTCAGCCCAAGCAGACAGTTCATAGCGGTCGTCTTGCCAGCACCATTGGCACCAAGAAGACCTAGCACTTCACCACGGCGAAGTTGAAAGGAAAATTTGTCGAGCGCTTTCACACCGTCGAACTCACGGGTGAGTGCTCGGGCTTCCAAAATAACTTCGCGCGTGTCGTCGGGGGTGGACATGGGCGCGTAGAGTCCACGGAATGTTAGAAATTGCAACAGGCAGACGCGATTAGCTCTGCCTTAATCCTTGATGTAGCAGATCATTCCACCCTGCCAGTTCAGGTAGTTCATGGCACCCTGGATTTCCTCGGATGTGAGGTAGCTCAATCGAAATACTTTGCCTTTGAATGGCCCCTGTTTCCCATTCCGTCCTTCGATCAAATTCAGAATAGTCGTTTCGCTATCATTTTCAGCGATGACCTCGGCACCAACTGCCATGGCTCCCATCGCCAGGGCAGCGATCTCCTGAGCATTTCTTTGATTGCGGACTTCTAAAAGCACCTCTTCATGGAAACGATTCATGAACACAATCGCGAGTGACGCTACGATGCCTATGACAGCGATGACGACTAACGCCTCGAGAATCGTGAAGGCGGCCCGACATTGACGCGGCACACGCATCTTGTGAAGATCAGAAAATAAAGCGCTTCGGAATGATGGAACTGAAATGGAGGGACACGGAATCACAGGGATCCGATGCTACATTCGCCAATTTATAAATTCAATAGATTTCAGAATGAAAATCACTTCAATCTAGCTTACGTTTTGGCACAGCAATCCGCACAGCATTGCCTGCTGCCTGCTTGGCTGCAGTGGGTATGGTAAAACGCTGAATCTCATAACCGGTGACATTGACAACGAGGTCCAGCTTGGGCAAAAACTCCCATGTGGCCGCAACGCCGATCTGATCGGCAATTTGGCGCGCTTCGTGATAAGTCTGAAAAGCATCTGCCATGACCTGAAACACGGCGACTCCATTTTCGTCGCCTTTTGCAGCGCGCATCAAGCGTTGATAATTAGAACCTTCACTGCGCATTTGTTCCAGCGTCTCACCACCGCCGGCCTTGGGTGTGAGCGCTAGTTGGACCAATGGAATACCAGGTTTGATACTGGGTTTAAAAGTATAAGAGCTGCCACTCATCATGGGGCTGACGGCTGCACGCTCGAGAATGGCTTGAAGCTTAAAGGCATCATAAATGACTTTTGCCTGACTGCGATCCTTGATGTTAGGCATCTGAGCAAGATCCTTGATGAAATAATCCAGAATGTCACGTGGTGTGGACTTCACTTCCACCACCTTAGCTCCCCAGGCAAAGGTCACCTTTGATGCCGAGGAAGTGGCTTTAATGATCGGCGTGGCAGGATCAGTCGATGGATCCAACGCTGACCACTTGGAAAGGTTTCCCTGTATAGCTGCGACAATGGCTTCAGCAACGACGGGCAAGGTGCTGCGAGTCACAATGGAAAGGTCCCCCATGGCGGCGAGAACTTGCTTGGAGGCAGGAACTTTTGCGGTCACCAGAACTTTATAAGCCAGGGCCACCTGATCCATCTGGAAGGTATTAACCAATGCGGCAATCTCAGGCCATGCCTGCTGAGCAGCCTGCGGACTGCCTAGAATCTCGGCAAGCATTTTAGCAAAGGGATCAATCTTCACATCTTTGTATTCAAACTGACTCTTCACCTTATCAAGCCCTTCGATAATAGGTTGAATGAAAGTCTTTTCATTGAGATAAAGGACCCCTTGTTTGGCAACGAGGACGCGCGTTTCATTCGGCTTTTCTGGAAAAGGCCGTGGATTCGGCAGTCGGATGTAAGTCGGTGGTTCGGGCTTATAAATAGGCGTTTGATCCAGCAACGCTTTCAAGCGCTCTACTTCAGTGATGAGTTTATCGACTTCAACTTTTTGGGTTTCACGGAGCTTTTTGGCTTCCGCCAGTTTCTTGTGAAAACTTTCCAGATCCATGAATTTCATCTGAGATTCAAGGCTGGTCGTATCAATGGTCTTCAGATCTTCAATCGCCTTTTTGAGTTTTTGTTCGGCAATCTTTTTGTCCTCTTCGATCTGCTTTGGATCAGCTGGAGGTGGAGGCAGCTCCTTCACCACTTGCACCATTTTTTGATACTCTTGTTCGGTGACTGGCGGGAGATCAGAGAGAATCTTTTTCACAGCACTGGCGATGCTGATGCCCACCATAACGAGCACGATGATTAGCACCCCAACGACATTTGTCATGGTATCCATCAGAGCTACGAAGGGTAGCTCTTGCTCTTCATGTGGTTTGCGCTTGGCCATGAGATGTAGTGACGTGAGTTAGGCGGCTGGTTTGGCGGGGGGCGCAGAGGCAGGTGGCGGGGGAATTTTGCCACGATACTTTTCAAAAAGTGCGAGGTCTAAAGCCCCTCGACCAGGGATGGGCAACTTGCCGACACGCACGTTGTAGTCGCTCTCAGCACGACCAGCTCCATTGTTAAAGGCACCTTGACCGTCATCCCGAATCAAATAGAGGATCATGGCGTTCTTGTCCTTAGCCACTTCGTTGAGAAAATAATTGTACGCAGCGTCCGCGACGACCACTTCAGCGGTAGCGCTGAGTCTATAGTCTTCCTTCCCCCAAGCTCCGAGGATTTTTAGAGCACCTGTGGCGCATTCGACAAAGTAAACCTTGGTCGTCTCAGGCATGCCTGAACCCGATGGCTGAACGATGACTGGCGGTGCTTTTTTATCCGCTGGAATCTGACGTTTTTTGATCTCCTCGGCGAGCTCAGCTATGGTCTTTTTACTATCATCCTGCTGTTTCTTTAATCCATCGATTTCAGTCAGCAGATCATCGAGTTCCTTTTGCAGTTTGGTGGCGATCTGTTGGTTCTGCTCCTTCAGCTCCTTCGAGGAATCCAGCAATTTTCGGAATCGAATGTAACGCTGCTCTTTGTCTGTCATCTCTTCCTGAATCTTGTTGAGTTCAGCAAGTTTTTCTTTGAGCACCGCATCCATTTTTTCGCGATCAATAAGCTCCTGTTTCATGCGCTTATGCTCTTGAGCCATCTGGACTTCTTCAGGGGTGCGCCCCTCTGTCTGCTGAGTCTGAGAAACGCAAAGCACAACGATGATGAGCACAAGCACCCCGATAAGTGAACATAGGATATCCAGAAATGGAACAAGAAGAATCTCGTCCTTAGCGCCGTGACGTCTCTTAGCCATGAGTGATCAGCGTGGGTGAATGGAGGTGTTTGAAAAGGCGCACTAATCGCGACTAAACCAGCCTTTTTTCTTCACCTGATGAATGAGAATCTGCTGAGTGCCGAGCTCTTTGAGCACGTTATTCAAGCTCTGAATGCCACTGGCTAGAGCCCGATTGTACTCGCTGCTCTGTTTGATGGCATCTGCTACGGATTGTGTAAAATCCTCCCGCATGCGATTCACGGCCCGAGCAAACTCTGCATCCACACGCTCTTGATGGGAAGCCGCTCGCTTATCCAGATTCTCTGCCTGCTCTTTGATTTTGGCAGAGAGGGCATTGAGATCCACCAAAAACTCTTTTTGAGAGTTTGCGACCGCTTTGACCAATACTTCCATGATGCCGTTCGTATCACCACCAGCGAGGCTGCCGCCATCGTTGAGACGAGGCAGGAGGACCTCATTGCAAAAGGAGTCGATGTCATTCAAGCAGTCATCCTCGGACTTCATCATCCCATTCAGAGGGAAGTTAAGTGCCAGTGCGAAGACAAGGCCCAGCAAGGTGGCATCAAAGGCGGTGCCCAGACCACCAGTCACATTACCAAGTGTAGCTGTGATTTCCTTCAAGTCGGCCATGCCGGCAAAATTCATGCCACTAATGGCATGAGAGAGACCGATAACGGTGCCGATGAATCCAAGAATGGGAATGGCCCAAAGGAAAGCTTTCAGCAAAGCGTAACTGCCGCCGATCCTCATGCTGTCGATGTCCGACTGACTTGAAAGCATGTTTGTTACATCGCCGACGTTTTGCTTCACCTCAAAAAGCTCCAGTGACTTCCGAATGCGATTCACCATCATGCTATCACGCAGGCTGCGTGGTAGCTTGTAGAGATTGTCGATAAACGAGCCCACATTATCCGCATTGATCTCCGCGCCCATCTCCCACGGCAATACGTCAAGCAGCAAAGCCTTGCGTTGGTGGCGGAGTTTTTGATACTTCAGGTAGAGGATCGCAATCGCCCAAGTAAAGAAGAGCGTGTTCGTAAAGCTCACCAGCATGTGCTTGAAGAAGAGGGACGCGATCCACTGCATGGCAGTGAAGTTTGCGGCCGCTACTTCGGGTCCAGCCTTGAAGGGAAACAGGAAACCAATCACCACGAGGAAGATCACGAAGCCTATGCCAAAACTCAGCAATGGATTCGGATTCGTAGGGTCCTTCTCCTCCCAACCACCTCGGGATGCACTTTGCGCAGGTTCTGATGACGACGCAAAGGTTGGTTGAAGCGGCTGGTCTATGGCTGCGATGTCGCCATCTCTGCCCCAGGCATCTGACGCTGGGAGGCCGCTAGGCGGAGGCAGGTCAGGTTCCAAATCCATTGGCACGGAGATCTTACCATTACAGCCTGGACAGCGGACAATTTTCCCAGCCATCTCAGGCTCGAGCTTCAACTGCATTTCACAAGTAGGGCACTTAAATTTCACGGTGAATGGGGTTTCCTGAAGGGTTTTCGTTTTGTTCGCAGACGCGGCGTTTGACTTGAATGGTAAATTCAATCAAACTGGACATGCACCTGCAAGCCTGTTCATTGCATCTATACGGCTATTTATGCATTATGTTGGGGTGCTGACTAAAAATGGCGGAATAATCCAAATGGGGCTATTGAAAATGCAGTCTTGATTCGCCACGGCCTGATCCTATTCTGGTTTATCCATGAAGACCCGCCTCCTGACCCTACTACTAATCTCGACCGCCAGCCTCCATCTGCGCGCAAACCCAGAAATCCCACGTTCAGTTGCCCAAAGCTTTGGCGAGGCTGTTGCAGGTGGCATATTATTGCTCAAGGGAACCGGCACGACAGGTGAGCCTTCCGAGTGGGTGGCCTTTTCTCGAGATGCTTTCCGACCTGAAGAGATTTTGCGCATCTCTGTGAAAATGGAAGACGCCATGTGGAAGGCAACCCCCTCTGGCGCAGGCACGAAAGTCCTCTCCCCGGCTCCAACCAGAAAGCTCGACTTTTCCCAAGTCCGTGAACGCAGTGCTGATGCCCGAGTTGTGGCAGCCAAGGCTGCCGCTCTAGCCCAGACCACCTTTGCGACGGTTGATTATCAATTGGCTTCCAATGAAGACACAGGCTCACCTGAGTGGGGCCTAGCCTTGAAAGACGAGACCGGTCATGAAGTTGGCTTTTGCGTTGTTTCGGCAGTGACAGGTGCCCTAGTTTTCCAGGACTGGACCCCCCGCTTTGCCACGGCCCCTTCTTCAGGAGATAGCGAGGGTGAACGCGCCGCAAAGACTGTGAAGCGCACGGCCCGCAAAGCCTGGAACTGGACCGATAAAGCGCGTACCGAAACCAAAGGTTTTTTCCGCGAACTCTTCCGCAGAAACTGAATTTCAGATAAAGAAATCAAGCCCGCCAACAAAGGACAGTCCCCTTGGCGGGCTTTTTGCTTCCCAGATATCCGAGTCCAAAAGACGGTTTTAAGCCTTGACGCCCACTCTCTAGACAAGCATTACTGACCGCCTACGTCCGCAGTCCACCGATTGTCCAAGACTACATTCCCAAATCTCTATGACCAGAGTCTCTCTCCCGAAACAAATTGTGCTCACCATCGCTCTCCTGACGATGCCGATTCTCAGTTCCCACGCTCAGCTTTCGCTGAATGCTCCAGCTGCTGGTCGCAAGATTGTCAGTCAGGTAGATGTCAATTTTAAGGGCACCGCAACCATGGATCCAAACCGGATTCGCGCCCAAATGTCCACGCGTGTCGGCGAGCCTTATTCTGAAGAAGCAGTCGAAAAAGATATCCGCACCCTCTATGCGACCGGAGCAGTGGAAAACGTCGATATTCAGCCGATCAGTATCGGAAATGGCATTCGTGTTGTGGTCACCATCTCAGGTCGCGGCGGCATCGGTGAAATCAGTTTCCTTGGCAATGCAGCCTTTGATAACGATAAACTCCGTAAAGAAATCGAAGTCAAAGTGGGTGACCCAGTCGATGACGCAAAGCTCACCACAGCCCAGCAAAAGATCCGTGAAGTGTATGAGAAAAAAGGCTTCTCAGATGTCGCCGTCACCTATGATGTCACCCCTTCCGCCAAGGAAGGCTTCACCAGTGTCCTCTTCAAAATTGATGAAGGCGGCCGTGGCATCATTGATGACATTCGTTTTGAAGGCAATAATGCCATCAGTGCGCGCAAGCTTAAATCCAAGCTTAAGACCAAAGAAAAGACCTTCTATCGACTCTTTGGAAAAGCTGGGAAACTTGACAATCAAATCCTTCAAGAAGACGTAAAGACCATCGAACAGGCCTTCCAAGACGAAGGCTATGTATACGTGAAAGTCAGCTACCGCCGCGAGCCCGTCAGCGACAAAAAGATCGCGCTGATCTTTGAAGTCTATGAAGGCGGTAAATTTGACGTCGCCTCCGTTGATCTACAAGGCATCACGGTCTTTACCAAAGAGGAACTCACCCCGGCCATCCGCACAGAGTCAGGCTTTGCCTACTCTGGTTCTGACATTCGCGGTGATGAAAAAATGATTCAAGACTATTATGGCTCACGTGGCTATGCAGATGCTAGGATCGACACCCAACTCAGTGATGCCGGACCTGGTAAGCTCCATGTCGCCTTCGTCGTCACAGAAGGTAGCAAATCCTATATCCGCAAAGTGAACATCAGCGGAAACATCAAGACTCAAGATGAAGTGATTCGCCGTGAATTGCCTTTCACACCAGGGGACGAACTTAACACGGTGAAGCTTGAAACTGCCCAGACAACTCTCGACAATTTAAATTACTTCGAAGGTAAAACTGATGCAAACCCGCTTACCATTCGCCCTGTCCCGACAGAAGTCATTGGCTTTAAAGACGTCGAGGTGAACGTCACTGAAAAACCAACGGGCTCAGTGAACTTTGGTGCTGGCTTCAGCTCCATTGATAGCCTCGTCGGTTTCGTCACTGTCACTCAGACAAACTTCGACATCTCAGACTGGGGCGACTTCCGCGGAGCTGGTCAGCGCTTTAACATGAACCTCCGTTACGGGACACGCACTTCCACTTTCGACATGAACTGGACAGAGCCTTGGTTCCTGGGTCAAAAACTCGCTCTTACCACCCATTTGTTCTACCAAAACCTGAACTTCCTTTCCAATCGTTTCCAACAAATCAACATTGGTGCTTCGGTTGGTCTGCGTAAGCCAATCGGACAGAATGCTTATTTTGAGGCCACCTACACTCTTCAACAGATAGCTTTAGATGTCGATGAAGCCAGTACGGATGACTCTACGATGATTCTCCGGAATGAAGATGGCAAATACATCCAAAGCAAACTTGATCTGACCTATGTTCATGACACCCGCGACAGCATCTTTATCACTCGTAAAGGTCACAAGTTTGAAATTGGTGCTCTGCTTTCAGGACTTGGCGGCGACGTCAATGTTTACGGCGGCAACATCGGTGGTCAGCAGTTCTTCCATCTTCCTGGAGATACGATCCTGAGTTTTGAGGGTATGGCCCGCTGGGTTCAAGGCAGCACCGACAATGGCATTAGCAGCAATGGCTTCAACAATGGAGGCGTTCCCATCTTTGAACGTCTCTTCTTGGGTGGTGCCAATAATCTACGTGGTTACGATTTCCGTGATGTGGGTCCAAAAGACTCAACAGGAGAAGCCATTGGTGGCAACATGTCTCTCTTTGGCAGTGTCGAATACACCTTCCCCGTTTTTGAAAAAGTGCGCGGTGCCATCTTCTGGGATGTCGGCATGATTTCCACTGATGCGACTGCAGATAACCAAACTTCCGTTCGTAACGGAAATACTGTTCAGAACGGTGGCCCCATCATCGGTGACGGTGAAATCTACTCCAACGTAGGCGTCGGTGTCCGTATGTTCCTTCCAGTCGGGCCGATCCGACTTGATCTTGGCTTCCCACTTGTGAAGGACAAATTTGTCGGAAACAGCCCGCGCTTCCAATTCAACATGGGCTACAAATTCTAATTGCTACAATCGAACAGTTTCCCTTCAACCCTACTCTCAATCTTCCCCTATGATCCGTAAAATAGCCCTCACTCTCCTCTCCATCATGGCTGTCTCGGCCAGCGCCGCCGACCTCAAGTTCGGTGTCGTGGACATGTCCAAAGCATTCTCAGACTTCCACAAAACCAAGGAAGCTGCTGAGAAATTCAAAGTCAATCTGGACAAAGCTCAGAAGGAAATGAACGACCGCTGGTCCGTTTACAAAAACCTCATGACGGACATGCAGAAGCTCAAAAAAGAAGCCAGCGATCCAATCATGACCCAAGACGCCCGTGCCAAGAAAGGCATGGAATTTGAAGAAAAAGGCAAAGAACTCCGGTCTTTGGAGCAGGAAATTGGTGAAGCCCAAAATCGCCGTAATAACCAGCTCAAACAAGAAGACATGAGCATCCGCAAAGGTATCTATGACGAGATCCTCGTCGTGGTTAAAGAAAAAGCCAAAGCAGACGGTTATGATTTCATCTTCGACAAATCTGGCATGAGCCTTTCCACCGTGCCAGTGCTTATTTACTACAAAGACGCCGTGGATGTCACTGACCTCATCATTGTTGAGCTCAATAAAAGCGCTCCAGCGGCCGCCGCAGCAGCCCCGGCTACCGCGACTAAAGAAGAAAAGAAACCTTAATTCCCTTTTGTGATTTTTGAGGCACGCCGATACCATTCGGCGTGCCTCTTCGTTTTCAGCCATCATGAGCGCCACCATTAGCCACGCACGCCTTACCGGACTACTCGGCGGCGAACTGCTTCAGGGAGATCCTGAAGGAATCATTACGGGCATGAACTCCATCAGTGAAGCTGCCCCTGGAGAAGTCACCTTTCTGGGCAATCCTAGATACCTAGCAGCCCTGAGAACCACCAAAGCGACCGCAGTCCTTGTCGGTCCAGAGTTTAACGAGCCGCTAGAAAACGTGGCCCTCATTCGTGTCGCTAATCCAACACTGGCTTTTTCGAGTGTTATTCAGCACTTCCGGCCGATACCGCGCACCTTCATCCCAGGCGTACATCCTTCTGCGGTGGTCTCTACGTCGGCTGTTTTTGCGTCAGAAAAAGTATCCATCGGGCCCAACGTCGTGATCGAAGATTATGTGACGATCGGAGATGGAACTATCATCCACGCCGGAGCTTTCGTCGGACACTCAGCCGTTATAGGCAGCGACTGTGTGCTCCACACCAACGTCACCATCAAAGACCGCTGCCAACTTGGAAGCCGCGTCATTATTCATAGTAGCAGCGCCATCGGGACGGATGGGTTTGGCTATGAGTTCTCAAAGGGGCGCCATCTCAAGATTGAACAGGTAGGCATTGTGCAGATCGACGACGATGTTGAAATCGGGTCCTGCACGACCGTTGATCGCGCCCGCTTTGGCCGCACCTGGATTGGTGAAGGCTGCAAGATCGACAATCTGGTCCAGATCGGACATAACGTCGTTCTTGGCAAGCATTGCATTATCGTTGCTCTTGTAGCCCTGGCCGGCAGCAGTCGATTTGGAGATTATGTGACCATTGCAGGGCAGGTCGGTGTGGGTGGCCATCTGGAAATCGCCAGCAAAGTCACCCTTTTAGCCAGAGCGGGAGTTACCAAGAGCATCACTGAGCCTGGGGCCTATCTTGGCTTTCCTGCCAAACCCGCAATGGAAGGGCAACGCCTGGCTGCCGCCCAAACTAAGATCCCAGACATGCTAGCACGCATCAAAGCACTCGAAAAAAGGCTAGCTGTATTGGAAGGCACCCAAGACTAGAACTTCCACAACAGTCGATTGAAACAAAAACGCCCACAGTGACCTGCGGGCGTTTTCAAATATACCGGAATTCTGGGGCTAAATCTCGTCTTCGACGAGCTCAACGTTTTTACCACCGATCTTCTCTAGGAAGGACTTGGTGCCTTCTTGAGAGAATTTAGGATCGCGAGCTTCAATGCAAACGAAGAAACCGTCATCCGAGAATTTTGGGAAAGTCTTGGAGGCAAAAAGAGGATGATTCAGACGTGGCAATCCCATCAAGGCCAACAAGCCAAAGAGAGTCGTGAAAGCCGAGAAGAGAATCGTCAACTCAAACATCACCGGGAAAAAGGCTGGCAGTGTCCAGATGTCCGTTGGCTTTGCCTGCACCACAGTAGGGTAGGTTTCTGCCAGCGTCTGCAAGAAGCCAAGGCCAATGCTGGACCAGAAATTGGTCTGAGTGATTGTCTGAAGGGTGAAGGCAATCGTGGTCCCGGTAATGCCACCACAGAAAACCAGGTAGGGCAGCTTAGAACGCTTTACACCCATGGCGTGGTCCATGCCGTGAATGGCGAAGGGTGAATGAACATCCCAGCGTTGGTAGCCCGCATCACGGACATGTTCAGCTGCATGATAGAGGTCAGCCACGCTGTCAAATTCAGCAAGGAAACCATGAACGCGTTTGAGGGTAGTGCTCACAAAAATAGCGTGGATAAAGAGTTAAGCGAGGACCTTGGGGACATGACGATCTGAGTAATTCATGAGATCTTCCTCCTGAATACCGTCTTTACCATGATCGTCATGATGAGGATTTGATTGTGGCAAGACACCTTTCACTTCACCAATCGCAATGACCGGAAGGAAGCGCAGGAATAAAAGGAACAACATCATGAAGAATCCAAAGGTACCAAGGAAGGTCACTTTATCCACCCAAGTAGCCTCATAGGTGCGCCATGAACCTGGCACCAAGAGACGTTCCAATGTGGTGCCGATAATCACATAACGCTCGAACCACATGCCTGCATTGACGCACATGCAGACAAACATGACGACCCAGAGATTGTGACGGAAAGGACGGTACCAGAACAACTGTGGAGCAAAGACATTGAAACCAAACATGAAGTAATAAGCCCATACCGACGGACCATAAAGACCACGCAATTGGAAGGTTTGAAGTTCGTATTTATTGGCGCTGTAATAGGCCATGAAGAACTCCATACAGTAGGCGTAACCAACGATCGTTCCTGTCAACAGGATGATCTTAGCCATGTTGTCGATGTGCTTAGGCGTGATCAAATCACCGAGACCATAGATCTTACTGACGGGAATCATGAGCGTAAGCACCATGGCGAAGCCACCAAAGATAGCGCCAGCCACAAAGTAAGGAGGGAAGATGGTCGTATGCCAGCCAGGAACAACCGAGGTGGCAAAGTCGAAAGAAACCACCGAGTGCACCGAAAGAACGAGAGGGGTAGAAAGAGCTGCCAAGAGCATATAAGCCGTCTCGTAGTGGCTCCAGTGACGGTTGGCACCGCGCCAGCCAAGAGAGAAGATGCCATACATTGTTTTGCGCAGGCCTGGCTTGCAGCGATCACGCAGAGTCGCGAGGTCAGGAACTAGACCGAGGAACCAGAAGACTGCAGAAACCGAGAAATAAGTGGAAACCGCGAATACGTCCCAGAGAAGTGGCGACTTAAAGTTTTGCCAAATAGCGTTGGCATTTGGGATTGGAGCCAAGAACCAAACCATCCAGACACGACCGACGTGAAAGGCAGGAAAGAGTCCGGCGCACATCACGGCAAAAATTGTCATGGCCTCAGCGGCGCGGTTCACAGAAGTACGCCATTTTTGACGTGTCAGGAACAAGATGGCCGAAATCAAAGTGCCCGCGTGACCAATACCGATCCAGAACACGAAGTTCGTGATATCCCAGGCCCAAGCAACCGGCTGCTTTTGACCCCATACACCGACGCCGGTGCTGATCAGGTAAGCAAAACAGAACACCATGACACCTGTCAAAATGACAGACGGCACCATGAGTATCCACCAAAGGAGCGGTTGCTTGTTTTCAACGATGCCGCAAACGCGGTTCGTGATCCATGAATAGGAACGATTGTTCAGGACAAGAGGTTCACGATCCAAGATGCGTGGAGCACCGGTGTGAGTGTCTGAATGAGGAGCGATGGTCGTGGCTTCCATGAGTCCGGCTTAGATTTGGTGAGCACTCCAGGCAGCGATCTTCTCAGCGCCAGGCATAGCAGAATTAGGGTTGCGCAAACGAGCTAGATAGCTCGTGCGGGGGCGTGTGCCGATGTATTTGAGGAGTTCGTAGTTGCGAGGAGAAGCCTTGGCCTTGACCACGCTGCTGTTTGGGTCTGCGATGTCCCCAAACACAATGGCCTCAGCTGGGCATGCCTGCTGACAAGCAGTTTTGATACTGTCCGTTGGGGCACGGAAATCTTTGGAATCGCGCTGCTTCTGCTTCTGAAGGATCTTTCCAGCCTCGAGACGCTGCACGCAATAAGTGCACTTCTCAATGACACCACGCATACGGACGGTGACGTTCGGATTCTTTTGAAGTCTGAGGGATTCGCGGACACCTGTTTTCTCAGGGGTGGAAAGAGGCCCAAGATATAGCTCATCAAGCGGACGCTTGTTGTAGTCGAACCAGTTGAAGCGACGTGCAGTGTAAGGGCAGTTGTTGGCGCAATAGCGGGTCCCGATACAACGATTGTAGGCCATGGCATTGAGACCTTCATTCGTGTGAACGGTGGCATTCACAGGGCAGACGGTCTCACAAGGGGCCGACTCACATTGCTGGCAAGCAACTGGCTGCTGTACCATTTCCGCATTTTCGAGCTGTTCGGCGGTGGCACTGATGTCCACGTCATCCGATTTGGCTTTACCTTCACCCCACTCATTGGTGGCGAAGTAGCGATCCATGCGAATCCATTGCATCAAGCGGCCTTTGACAACCTGATCTTTACCGACAATCGGAATGTTATTCTCGCTTTGGCATGCGATGACACAGGCGGTGCAACCCATGCACTTGCTGAGGTCGATGGACATACCCCATTGATGAAGCTTCTCGTAGTTGAAGCCTGCTGGGTTTGTTTTTTCGTCGTATTTGCCGACCTGTCCTTTGTATAGGGAGATGTTGTCCGGGATGTGACTGTCCATCCCTGTTTTCACGACGAAGTCTGGAGTCTTGGCAAAAGTCTCAAGAGTCGCTTCACGGTAAAGCGCACGGCCTTCCATGGTGTTTTGATCCTGAGTGATCGCTAATTGGTAAGTACCAGAGAGCACTTCAATCGTTGCGCCGGAAAGCACAAACTCTGTGGCGCTTTTGCGCAGCTTGTAGGCATCAAAACCGCGACCTTTATTATCGTCACCTGATCCGACAAAGCCGAGGCCAGGTTGACCATAGCCAAGAGGAATGGTGATGGAATTTGAAACATGACCAGGAGCCTCAATGGCTGGCAGAATGAGCTCAGCATTGTTGACCTTCACTTTGACAAGTTGACCGATCTTCAAGCCAAGACGGCGGAAAGTCACGCTGCCGATCCATGCGGCATTGTCCCAAGTGAGTTTGGTGATTGGATCAGGAGCTTCCTGAAGCCAAGCATTGTTAGTAAAGCGACCGTCAAATACCCCTGCATCGGGTGTCAGCACGACTTCCAATGAGCTATCCGTTAAAGGAGCAGCAGCTTTGGCTTTGCCAACAATCGCGGCCACAGCGGCCACATTGATGACTCCAGTTGCTTTGAGATAGCTGGAGCCTTTCAGGAAACCGTCGCGAACGGTGAAGTTCCACTTCACTTCATCCAAACCGCCAGCGACTACAGCAAATGTGTCACGCACAGCTTGGTAAGCAGGATCTTCCGGTGCAGGTGCAGCGGCATCTGCCTTGACAGCTTCAGCAGGTCCCAATTTCTTGCGGCCCAGTAGAGCCAGAAGCACTTCATTTTCGCTGGCTCCATTGTATAGCGGCTGAATCATTGGTTGAACGACGGAGTAGCAGCCATCAGCCGCACGCACGTCACCCCAAGATTCTAGATAGTTAGCGGCAGGAATGTGCAGCATAGCCGCCTTTGCGGTCGTGTTTGGGAGCATTCCAAGATGCACGACCTTGATGCCTTTACTCTTGATGGCTGCCGCAACACTGGCCGGAGCATCATAAAGCAGACTTGAACCCGTCAGAGAAACAAGCGTCTTGACCGATCCAGATGAAAGGGCTGCCTCTAACTCAGCGGAAGAACCTAGAGCAGCTTCAGCGCCATCCTGAAGAAGTTCCACGGTCGTGCCGTAAGCACCCAGAGCATTATTGATCGCAGCAACCAAGGCGTGAACCTCGGCACCATAGCGCGAGCCAGCAAGGACGACTGACTTACCTTTATGATCAACAAGATCGCGAACCGCAGGAGCCAACCATTCCTTCAAGCTGGCAGGCGCGGCAGAAGCCAAAGCTTTGGCTTCTTTAATGTCCAACAAGTCAGCGACCACAGCGACTGCGGATGCAATCAGGCTTGCGGCAAGCGGCTTGCGATGATCTGCCATACCGCCAGTAACCGTGTAACGATTTTCCAGGGAGTAAAGGCGGTTCATTTCACCACCTGGGGTATCGATCCCACGTTGATTAGTGAAGTGTTTGATTGCCTCTCCTGCGACGGGGTCAAGACCAAGAAAATCACAATCCAGGCTGAGAATTCTCAAAGCTTTGCTTAAGCGCACAAACGTCTTCACACCAGCTCCCAAGACTTCTTTGTTGGCGCTTTGCTGGCCTTCATTACCAATCGCCTCGTAGCCAAAGAGCTTAGCCTGCGGATAAGCCGTCTTCACTTCGCCGAGAAGGCGGTGCAGTGTCGGTGACGATGTGTTGCCGACGACAACAGCTAGTGATGCACCTGCGTCCTTCTTGGCATCAGCTGAAATCACTTCAAGTGCTTTATTGACGTCTACCCAGGTGGATTTTTTGCCGCCGACGAGAGGATGCTGAGAGCGCTCAGGATCATACAGGTTAAGCACCGAGGCCTGGGCAAAACTGTCCAAACCACCTGCAAGAGGATGCAGCGGGTTACCTGCCAAATGAGTTGGCCGACCTTCATGTGTCGTCACCACCATTGGCACAGCGCCTGTTGTCGTTGGCATCGCCGTTGCGTAGAGCAGCGGTTTGCCAGGAATGATCCACTCTACGTGCTGTGTGTACGGAAGAATATTCGTCAAAGGACGACGGCAGGCAGCGAGACCCATCATTGCCGTTGAGGCACCCATGAGCTTCAAGAAATCACGGCGCGAGCTTTCACGCTCCTCCTCGTTCAGGGTATCACCGGCAGGAAACTCCACGCCGAGTTTGTTGAGAAATTCTGAGCGATTCTCCAATTCATCAGCGCTGCGCCAGTAGCGTTTGCCGGATTGGGTTTCCTCAGGGTGCTGCCAAATGCGTTTCATGTCAGATAAAAAAGGGCTCAGGTTTTAGCGATGGCAGGCTGTGCAGGAGTCAGGCGGCTGCACCTGCCAGTGTTTCTTGAGCTGTGTGCCCACTTCAAGTTGGGTCACTTTCTTGCCATATGTTGTGTCAGCGAGTGATAGGAGATCTTCAAGACCCTTCGCGGTTTTGCCTTCACCGATGACACTTGCGATCTCATCAGCTTTCACCCCTTTACCCAGCAGACCTTGGTAGAAAGCACTGCGGTCGAGCTGTTCCGGCTTGTAATTCAGATTGGTTACCTGATCCAACGGGCGCAGGTTCTTTTCTGGATTACGATGGCAATCAAGGCACCAACCCATGGATTGTGGTTCAGCGTGCCTCACCACTTCCATCTCGTTGATTTGGCCATGGCAATTTTGGCAGGAGATACCACGGTTTAAATGCGCGCTGTGGTTAAAATAGACATAGTCAGGCGCTTTGTGGACCTTGACCCACTCAATCGGTTTACCGGTCTCATTGGCCTTGATCACCTTCTCAAGTTTTGGACTGGCCGATTTGATATTGCCTTTGCCTGGTCCATGGCAATTGAAGCAGGTTTGATTGGTCGGCACGTTGGCGTGGCTAGAACTCTCGACAAAGGAGTGGCAGTAGCGGCAGTCGAGACCGAGCTGACCGGCATGCACTTTGTGAGAGAATGGCACAGGCTGAGTTGGCTCGTAGCCAACCCGTGTGTATTTAGGCGTGAAATAATACGGCACCGCCAAGCTGGCGCCGAAAACGATGAACCCAGCCGCAACGGCTAGCTTCAAAGGCAGCCAATTGGTCCAGCGCGGAAAGAAGTTACCCATAATGTGTCAGTTTCAGGGCTTGTGAAATTTTTCACAAGCAGGCTCCAGAATAGAATTCGATCCGCTTTTTGCAAGGCTGGAAATCAAAAAGTCGTTCTTTTTTATTCTCTCCTTGTTTTGCGTGATTCTTATCTAGCCGCTGTCCCCAAAAGAAAAAACCACTCGCCGTATCTGCGCGATACAAACGAGTGGTTTAATCAAAACCGCAGTTTCAGCGAATCGATCAAGGATTCGGCTCAAGAACAACCTGACCGCTGAGAACGGTGGAAGTCTTGATGGTCTGACCAGGCTGTGGAAGCTGAGGCACCAGAACGAAACCTGCAGCTTTCCATTCTATGACGGAGGTGTTAGGGTCCTTAACTCTTGCCATGACCCCTTGGTAAGTCAGGTTGCGAACCAGTTCTTTCCTTGAATTCAGAATATCGACTTTACCATTGAAGGATCCAGCCGGCTTAGCAGGAAGCACAAAAGTCAAATTATTTGGGTTATTCGAAGGAAGGACAATCAATTGCGTAGTCTTGACCGGCGGCGCTGGATTGGTAATCGAGAGAACAGACATATCTAACTCGCTCGTCAACAACCCGCCTTCGGAGAATTCTAGGCGTGCATTAATGGCTTTGTTGGCATTATTCACTAATCCACGGACGACTGCGCCATTTTCAACAGGCAGGTATCTACCACCCAGGACATCCATGGTGATCGGAGAGAAGCCTTCATGATACAATAGGGACCTCACAGGTGAGGGAGCTGCGGCTTTATTCCAAGTCACCGTTCCATTAATGTAGCTATTCGGTGCAATGTCTGGAACAAGGGATGGAACCCCGTGCAAGGTGCCCAAGATCGGCGTAAAGGACGCAAAGACCGGCATTTTACCATCAGCCCCCAGAATCGTCGCCAGAGTAAAGGCATTTCCGTCAGCCGTGCGGCCAACTCCCGTAATCTTGCCATCCTTAGCCAGAGCCATGGTCGCAAAACCATTGCCCTGAGGTATTCTCAAGACACCCACTTGAGGATCACGAAGATCGAAGAGCATCGTGTAGTCACCGGGATTTGGAGGGTTATCGGCCGCCGAATAGCCCAAGCGCACACCTGTGCATGAGGCAGTTAACGGCACCGTTTGCAGATCCGTCAGATCAGCGGTCATTTCGCCAGCTGATGTCACGGTGAACTTTAACCTCAAGTTGGACTGCCCAGCCTTACGTTTAAACTCCGCCGTTCCTTCGACGTATGGCACGGTGTTGCCGACAATGATTGGAACCACAGAGCCACTAGCGCTGGCACTCAGCCCACTGAGATTCAGTTTGAGTGTATAAGCGCCTGCTGGCGTGATCGCCAAATCCACTCGACCGCCCATATTCATCGTAGCAGGAGCACGATCAATGAGTCCAACATAGGTCCCCTGCACTCCTGTGGGCAAGCCAAGGATCGTTATCCGTATACCCGTTCTGGTCACAGAGTTGGTGACGGCAGAAGGTTTACCTAAAGTATCAACGGTGTTGTAAACATTCGATGCTGTAATACTGACGTTTTGAGGGGCCGCCACAACGGTCGGCCTGCCGCTAATGAGCCCAGTCTTTGCATTGATCGTCAAACCTTTGGGTAGATTAGATGCCGCATATTTGGTTGGCAAGGTGCGCAAATTAGACCCCACAACGACTTGGTAACTGTAAGGAACTCCGACAACGCCTGTGGGTAGACTGAAAGGAGACACCCCTGGGATAGTTGGCGGAGCGTCAGGAACAGACAACTCCTGAAGGAATGCATTCAAAGACAAAGATGATTGTCCAGCTTTAAAGACTCGGCAAATATAACCTCTGCTATCAGTAGGCTGAACATTTTTGATCGTCATCGCTGGACTCTGTGTGCCAATAATCGACGGTCCTTCAGCAATCAAACTTGTCTCCGGAGCGTCACTGTAACGCCATCTATAACTGATCTTAGCTCCTAGCGGTGCTGCCGCAACAACACTCATGACCACATCACCCTTTTCAACCACTCGAAGCTGCGGTTTTGAATCAAGCACGAAGATTTCGGCAATGGTCGATGTCGTAGATCCAGCATCGTTTGAGACAAAGCAGGTGTACCTTGCTGCCGACGCTAGGGTGGCTATGAACTTATAGGTGGAGGCTGTAGCATTTGGAATGTTCTTATTGTTGTTCTTCCATTGATACTTCAGCTTGAGTGGATCACCTGCGCTTGTGACTTTTAATTCCACTTCCTGACCTAAACGCACGAATTTTGACTCAGGCTGGTTCAGGGAATCAATACGAGGCAGAATATCATCATCTTGAATCGTCAAATCGAACGTTGATTGCGCCCCTAATGCAGTCGATCCTGATGGTACACCTAAAGTAAGTGTCAGCAGCTCATCCGACTCGCTCAATGAATCATTCACCAAGGGAACCCGTATCCAAAAAGTTGTTTGGCCAGGCGGGAAGCTGATAACGGAAGGTAAAGTGCCGTAATCATCATTGACCTCAGCTACTCCCGAGATGGTAAGGGGACCGGGTAGTGTAGGAATGACTGGCACTGTCACCAACTCCGAGGATGGAGCTGAAAGCTCAACCGCCACGAAATAAGAGCCATCTTCTTCATTTGTCGTGTCACTAGCCAAGCCATTAACCAAGCCGAACCCAACGCTGATGGCAGGTGGACTACCTGTTGTTTCAAAGACCATAATTTTGCCGTATGTCCTGATGCCATTCTCCACGGCAAAAGCTCGGAATGCATATTTGGTTCCTGACTGAAGTGCAGAGATGCTTTCCGTTATCGAAACAAGGCCTTCCTGATCGGAACTACCACCGCTGATCTCGATCAAATCCGCAAGCCTGCCTAACGGCCAATAGCTGAAGCCAAAACTTGCACCTGCTTTTCTGACAGTGATTTCAGCGTTAATATCAGCCGACGTGTTTGTAACACTCGTGGCAGCAAGAGTTTGCACGGAAACAGTATCCAGCACATCTAACAACCATAGGTCATTGAAGGCATTTGCGGCATTTGCGCCACCGAGGAGCCAGAGGTCACCGGAGCTATCGGTGAAGGCTGCCGAACCACGACGTGACCCAGGTGTGTTTGAAGGTGCCCCAACAAGAAGCGACCCATAAACTCCTGCGGTAGTCGGGCTCTTCAGTAGAGTCCATGATTTGCTGGTTAAATCAAAGCGCCACAAGTCATTGACCAGGCCGGACCTAGTTTGTCCACCAAACATCCAAACTTCCTGATTACCAGTAATCCATGTCATTGAGCCAGCTCTGCCACTAGGTACATTTGAAGGATTCGTCACACCCAGCAATCCAGAAACAGTAGGCGCGCCGAGTGATGGAGAACCCTTGATCCATGACCAACGATTGGATTCTGGGTAATAAACCCAAAGATCATTGAGAAGTCCGACTGTCCTTGGTGCTGCGCCTAGGCCATTGCCCCCATAAAGGTAAAGCAAGCCGTCATGGTCAACCCAACCAGAGGCAAAACTACGAGCTCCAGGATTAGCGACACTGGAAATGCCTCCCTGTTCACCATAAACTCCCACGGCATTCAAACCGCTTTCTCCACTGACCCATGTCCATGTATTCTCAGCCGGAATATACTTCCACAAATCGTTAAGCGGACCCGACGCTGTGCCTATTCCAGGTTGGCCTAGACCACCAAACAACCAGAGCGTATTTTCGCCATCCACCCAGGCTGTGGCACCCTGCCTTGCACCAGGTGTACTTGTGCTTGAGGAAGCTCCTTTGACTCCATAGGTACCGTTTACATTTACGGTGGAAGCCCCCTTCCACCATGTCCACTCGCGTAAATTTGGATCAAAGGACCAGAGGTCATTGAGCGCACCTGCTTTAGCACTTGTCTCATCAAAACCGTTGCCTCCGAACATCCAGAGCGTACCATCCTGATCCAGCCAAGAAACGGCTCCACTTCGCGCCCCAGGTTGATTGCTATCTTCACTCAACCCCTGTGCGCCATAGTTAGCCTTGGCATTCAAGCCATTGCTTCCTGAAACCCAGGTCCACAGACCAGTCGTGGCATCGCGCTTCCACAAGTCATTCAAAAGACCGGCAACTTTACCTTCGGCAAAGCCTTGACCACCAAAGATCCACAATGTGCCATTAGGTTCAGCCCAAGAAACAAAATCACCACGGGCACCTGGCATGTTTGCAGAATTTGCGGTATTGAGTGTGCCATAAATACCTGACTGCTTGGCGATGTTTGGCCCCTGGGACCAAACCCAGTTCGGTGGACGCTTGGTGATGGTGATCGTCACTGTGCCAGGATTGGACACTAAGTTTGTAGTATCATTCGTAGCTTGAAATTGGAAACGATCTACACCCACGAAACCAGCCTTGGGATTGTAGGTGAAGGTGCCATTATCATTGATCTTCACCACTCCATGCTTGGCATTTGCTGTCGCGACCACGCTAAAGCTCAACGTTCCTGGACTTGGATCCGTGGTCGTAGGCAACGCGTCCGCAACGACATCATCTTCCACACCACTGAACTCGTCTGAGTTAGCTTCTGGACCACCCACCACGATGGTGACCGTGGCGGGATCAGATACCGTCATGCCTTCCGTGACCGTGAAGGTAAATGTGGCAAGGCCTACATAATCTGTCGCTGGCACAAAGGTGAATGAACCAGTGTCCACATCGAAAGCGCTGATCGTTCCATGCAATGGATTCGGATCCGTGACTTTTGTGAAACCAGCCGTCGAATTGAATCTCGAAGCCAAAGCTTGTCCATCCACGTCAACATTCTTGGGGGTGAAGACATTCGTCGCCAACGCTGTGGGTGTAGCCGCCGTGACATTCAGCGTTATGACTCCAGGAGCGCTGGTCTGCCCACCGGCGACGACGCGGAACTCGAAGGTGTCCGTTCCGTAAAAACCCACATTCGGTGTGTAGCTGAAGACTCCAGTGTTAGCGTTAAGAGCGATACTGCCGGAATCAGGCTGCTTCGAGAGAAGGAAGGCCGTGATGATATCCCCTTCCTCGTCAGTGCCGACAAGGGTTCCGCTTAGCGTAGGACTTGTAAGCGTGGCGCTCGTGGCGACAGGCGCATCATTCACTGGGGTAATCGCCACCGTTACAGCCGCTGCTGCGGAAGTGGCTGCGCCATCTGATGCCGTGTATTGGAAAGAGTCCGTTCCAGAGAGGCTGGCATTCCTAGCAGTGTAGAAGAAGTTAGGACTTGTGCCTGTTATCGTACCATTCGTCGGTCCTGTCGATATGATGTAGCTGATGGGTTCCTTATCGGCATCTGAACCTTTGAATGGAATGAGCGTGGGCACATTCTCGACCACTTTCATGGCAACCGCAGCCACCACCGGTAGGCTGTTGAATGAAGTGAAGGCTTGGGTGGCACCAACCACCGAACCATTGGCACTTTCAACCACCAATCTAAACGTATATGCCGTGTGAGGTGGCAAAGCAGCTGCCACGAAAGTCATGGCTCTAGGGGGAGTATTAGCAGGAATAGCCACTTTGGGACTTCTCAGGCTCATCTGAACTGTAGTACCATATTCGAACCAAGCAGTAGCAGGTGCCGTGCCTGAACTTGCCAATCCATTCAAGGTAGCTTTGCCCAATACAATGAGCGTCGCAGGATTGGTTTGTGCTTTTGGCACGCCTGCTAGAGCTGATCCTAACGTCGTGAAGGTCAAAGTCCCACCTGGCGTCCTGCCCTGGCTATTCTCTGCCACTAATCGATAGTGAATGAGTGTTGCAGCAGGCAATCCGCCAACCGGCACTGAAACGGTAGGCACTGAAACGGTATTCAGTGAGTATGAGTTCGACAGCAGTGTCGGGGGTGTTTGATTTCCAAACGTATTGGAAGTACCCCATTCAATCCAGTAATTCGTGGGTAATCCACCTGCCTGAACGGTCCCACCCAAAGTCGCATGGACATCGCTAATCATCGCCGGTGGGGCGGAAGTGACGACCACTGGAGCGAGTCCAAACGAGGCCGTCTCGGTGGATGGGCCGGCGTCAAAACTAGCCTTAATCTGCGCAGGCAGCATGGCACCACCGTGAATTCTAACGGTGTTAATGAATCCGCTGAAAGCCCCAGTGAAATCACGCAGCCCAGCTTCCGTACGATTAGCCCCCAGGAGCACCTTGTCATCCCATTGATTCACGCCCGCAGGCGGTGTCACCGATCCAGACGGCACACCATTGATGTAAAGGGTTCGTGTTCCAGCAGATACAACGACGGCGAAGTGTGTCCAAGCTCCTACAGCGGGAGGAGGAGCCCACGAAGTACCATCATCTGCGCCGCTGTAAGTTAACCTCAATCTGCTGAATGGAGTGATATCTCTACCTTGGTTAACCAAGGTTTCATTGGTGCCGATCGCCTGATTAAACGCCCATACTTCCAGCGTCTGATCGTCACCATAGCTAAAGTCAATATCCGCCTTCGCTGCACTTTCAAAAGCACTGCTGGTGCCATCAAACTGAACCCCGGGATAGCCAGTGCCAGCCACATCGGCTGAAACAGAAGGCGTACCAACCTTGTCAAACGCACCCAAGGCCCCGCGGTTCATCCAGCTAGGTCCACCCGTAAAGTCCTGGGCACGTAGATCGACCCAGAGTTTACCTGCACTTGGCAGAACCTGCGGCACAAAAGTCACATCCTTCATATCCTCGTCACGGGGGAATCCAAGAGCATTCCGAGAAACCACACGATAGTGATATTCGACTCCAGGCACTAAATTAGGGACATTCAATGTAACCACCGTCGGCACAGGCGAATTTGGCACAGGGATCGGAGCACTGGCGTTGTCATAAGAATCGGATGTTCCCCATTCAATCCAGGCCGTGGCAGGCATGCCAATAGAGGCAACCGTTCCATTAAGCGTCACGGATGTCGGGGTCAATCCGCTGACACCTGTGGTCACGGGGACTGGCACGGCAGGTGCATTTTGAACGGGTCCGACCCTGAAGTTGAAGAGGACATCAGCAGGCTTGAGAACGCCATCATGGATACGCATGGAGTTAATGTATCCCTGCATAAACTTACCCAGAACAGAAGAAGCATTTCTTGATGCACCCAGGGTGATAGCCTCTGATGAGGTGGCCAGAGTTAAACCAGGCACTGTAACTGCTTTAACACCGTTGATATAAAGGGTTGCCGGCTTCTTGGCTCCTTCATAGACATAGGCATAATGATTCCAGCGGGCTAAGGGTGGCAGTGTCTTAGCGGCGTAAGCAGCGTTGCTCTTCGCCACGGTTCCGTGCCTGACTGCGCCATCTGGTTGGGTTAAATTGCTATGGCTAATGGCCACTTGGGTGTCCACACCCTCTTTTCCCATATTCACTAGGGTGTCAGGGGATCCATAGCCTGGGTTATAAGCCCACACTTCGATCGTCCGGTTTTGAGAACCAATGATCCCAGTCAAATCGCTCGGACTAGCGCCAGTAAGCTCATAAGCCATGGTCTTGCCATCAAAGAAGACCCCTGGTAAACCGGTGCCGTGAACGTTTGGGGAAACAAAAGTTGGGGCTGCCGCTACAAAATCACCCAAGGAGGTGCCTAAATTCTTCCAGGCATTTGTGCCAGCCGTATTATGGTTAGCTGAGGCATTGACGATCAGATTACCAGTGGTCAAATAGGGTACTGCGGTTGATACCTGGACTCCTCCGACGCGCGTTCCACCCAGACCAGAATCACTGACGGCCTCTAGCTGGTAATAAAGAATCGTTCCCTCAGGTAATCCTGTGATGGTTTGCGTCACCACTACAGGTTTGGTGCCGTTTGGCAGGCTGAACCATTCTTCCGGAGGCGGTGGCACTGATAGATTCGTTGGGCTATCTCCAGTTCTAAAATAGTATCTGAGGCTGCCTCGATTCGGGTTGATGGTACCCGCGAGGGTGATCGAGTTGGCGGTGTGTCCAGCATCCAAGGTCGTCACCACGGTTGGTGGAGCCTGCGTCCGGATCATCCGTACGATCCCTTTAGAGACTCCCATAGCATTGGTGGCTACAGCACGATAGTAGTACGTACCAGGGTATTTGAGATTCCCTAAAAATTGAGTCATGGTGACAAAATTCGTACCATTGCCCGCAGGGTTTTGATCAATGGTGCGGTTAGGTAAGGAGGCTGGTGAGGTGCCCCACTCAAAATAGGAAGTTGTGATGAGGTTGCTTGCAATGTACTTCCCAGTCAAGGTTGCACTTGTGTGCGCAGGGCCCGTGATCGGGTCCGTGAATACCTCTGGGACCGCATCATCTCGTAGAGTAACGGTATGGGTGCGTGTTGTTCCGATATTAGCACCGACTGCATTCACCAATTCAAACTCAATTGTCTCATCGCCCTCCGGAGTGGTATCTGGATTGGTAACAATAGCGAAAGTCTTCGACGTTGCTCCTGTTGTACTGAACCTTAAGAAGCCAGTTGTTGGCATTAACGGATCTAGATCTGTGGCTGGAATTTTAAGACTGTAGTCCACACCACGCCCGGTTGCGGATCCACCGATCAGTCTATATTGCACGGTCACCTCTCCAGTGGTGGGCAAGGAGCTAATGGACACGGTCACATTCTGTTCCGTGGCTTTTCCTGCAGTTTTTTCATTCACCGTGCTGGTTGCAGTCGAAAAAAACACCACTGGATTTGAACCTGGATAGCCTTCATTATCATCAATAACAATAGAGGATTTGCCCCACCTAATGCCATAGGAATTATCTATGTCTGGTTCGATTGAAACTACCAAGTCCCGACTCCCCCTTGGAATACTGTCATTAATGATGTCGAGTTCCAAAGTGGCTCTATTTTGGGTTGGCTGAATAGTTACTACCCCCAAAGTCTGCGCAGGAGCCAAAGTATAATCAGTGCCTAGCTCAGCTTTACCCGACAAAGAGTAAAACACTTCCATTGGGTTAGCGATAGCATCACCAGATCCGGGCCTCCAGAATTGGAATTGGATTCTTCTGGCTGGATTCTCGGAGATATTGTTCAGAGATCGAGCAGGGCTAAATGTAGAAGGTAGACGGGAGTCAATTCGATCAACAAAAGACACCGTAACACCGGGTGAATCTCTATCCAAAATGAGAACTGTGGCTTCAGTTTCAAACCCCAAACTGTAGTTTTGAGCCGCGCTAGGAAGCAGTTGTACCACAAGTTTTTCTGTGGGTTCAGCCACACCATCGTTTTTAATGGTAATTGCAATGGTTTTGGATAAATCCTTTTCCAAAAATTCAATTTCTCCAGCTGGATCGGTCCCATACGGCGAGTTATAGTCCGAGTTAACTGTAGCAGTACTTTTCGCTGAAGAAATTTGATATCTTACTTTTATACTTGAGCCCGTCGGCCCAGCAGCTGGGCGCTCGATTCTAAACAACGTTCTTGTCTCATCCAATTCTAAAAATGGATCACTCAAAGGCACCAGGGTAAATTGACTAATATTGGTATCTTTGATGGTGATCACAGCCTCATTGGACAAACCAACGGCGTATTCAGGATCAGTTGCAAGACGGAGAACGACGGTTTGATCAAGTTCGTCTATGGAATCGGCAATTGGCACAATCAGGATGTCTGCAGAAAGCTCATTCGCTGGAATAACTGCCACACCTTCGATACGCCTGTAATCACTCCCTGAAAGAGCGCTGCCACCCAGTGAAAACTTCACCAATAAATCTTCACCTATATCCACGGCTGATCGTGTAACCACAAATCTAGCAGGCGTTGGGCTGGCTTCTGTACAGTTAGGTACTGGCGCTGTGACTTGAACGTTCGGCTGATCGTTGTCCAAAACAAAAAAGGTTGACTGATTTGACAGGCTATTTTTCACATAAGAGGCACTCGTCTTCAATGAGACGCTAAAACGCTCTGTCCCTTCCGCATACGGATCGTTAATTGCCGAGATGCTAAAGGTAGCCTCGGTTTGGCCAACTGGAATCTCAATCGTCAATGGTGCAGAAAAATCTGAACCGTTTGTAGCTATGTCAGTGCCATCCAATGGGGCCTTCAATGGATAGTCTAAATTGACCGTGAGCGGATTGGTCACACTGCCATCTCTCGTCACACGAACTATGCCTCTATCCCCATTTTCGCCGATGCTTGGATCATCAACGGACAACTTGACCTGCGGCAGTGTTGTATCGTTATCAAGGATGGCAACGACAGCACTTCTCTGGCCACTTACATGATACGGCACCGTCCTTGGAGCTGTGTCCGTTGCGTAGGCATAGGATGCATCAGGAATATCAACAACAGCATATTCAGTACCTTCTGCATGGGTGTCATTCACTGGTGTGATGGTCATGACAATGATCGCCTGACCATCCCTAAAACTCACCCCCTCGCAGCCCCTCAGCTCATCTCGATTATTCCCATTATAAACTAGGTCAATGGGTAATTCAACGGTTGATGGAGGAACCCTCCAACTCAATCGGTAATCTGAATCTAAATTTGGGTCTAGACCAGGGACTATATCTGGGTCTCTAGTTGCCGTTCCCTGGCTCCTCAGCATGACTGGCACTGTGAGAATCCCTGAACTGCTACTTCTAGTCAGCGTAATGGTGCCTGATGCACCTCCTTCAGTTGCAGTAGCTGTCGTCACCACCACATTGACATTCGGGACGATGTCCGCAGACTCTCGCCAATTGAGCCCGACTTTATCCGTACCTAGAATTGGTTCATAAGTCGCCACCCCTTGAGGGATGTAAACCTTTGGATAACTGGCTGCTGCAACCGTTATTGTGAAACCTGGTGCGAGGTTAGTCAGTGTGTAGTTTCCATCAGCATCTGTATAGGTAGAACGGAATTCAGCTGGGCCATCCTGGGATGTATTGCTAGCCGGGTAAATATTTTCCAGAGGGTCATTGGAAACGTAAACGCCTTCTACGGCCAGATTGTTAGGTGTCCCATCTCGGATCGTGCCCGAGACTATGGGTTCAAACACTATCTCATTGCCTTGTTGGTCCAGACCCTGAACTTCCACCAATAAAGATTTGATGGTCCGCAGACCTTTCATGTCACTGACCACACACAACACCGAATATCTGCCTGGTTGTGCCCACCGCTTTGTCTGAATTCTCGAGTTATCCGTCGAAAAGGTTTTATCTCCAAAATCCCATGAATACGCTAAAGCATCGCGCTGGGCATCCGTCCCAAAGGCAGTGAATGTGATGCTCTCTTCTACTCTGATCGCGCGCGTGTTAGCCTCAATGGTAAGGCTAGGTTTTTGATTTCCAGGGAAGGGACCACGGTTTACCACAACGTCCATGTACGGGATGGCGGTTTTATCTTTAACTGTATCACTTTTGAATATCGGGGTGATGTGCAGATCATTGTCTTTGTCTGAGTAGGTCTGCCCGACAACCAGTCCAGCATCATCACGACTATCTGCGCCTGCTGCAGCATTTCCAGGCCGCGAGCCGGGAGTCATGTCAAGCAAATGAGCGCCTCCATTACTACCAAAGGCTTGGTTATTTCTAAAGCCAGTGCCCCAAGCACTCCAGTTGACCATAAGACCATTCATGAAACTTGGTATCGTCAGATGAGTCTGTCTGAATTCGAACCAATAATCTCTTTCAGAGTCCATTTTCACAGCCAACGCATAGCGCTTATCCGCATCTGCCCGATCCTGATCACCCTGATAAATCCTGTATGTACCATTGGCCTTGACTTGGTGAACGGCCCCAGGGCTGAGCCATCCTAATATGGACTTATGAACGGATACCATTGGCCCCATGACGGCTCCGCCGGTAGAACCCATCACGTCGAACTTATTACCGTACTCTTGGTTTAATCCGGGACCTGTCAGCGTTGGCTGGTTAGTCACCCAGTAATTGGCGTGCCATAGTCCCAAATTATGGCCTAACTCATGGGTCAAGACGGCGACTGAAGAAGTTTTAAGCCAAGTTCCTCTGCCACCCACGTAACCCAATCCCCCAAATGATCCAGGCCCACCCACATACTCAACCACATCAAAGTCAAAACTATTAGCATCGTATCCCATTCTGGCGGCTATCGTCAAAGCGTGATCGCGCAAGACGAATTCTCCATTGGGTTGATTGCCTATAACACTAGTAGAGGAGTTGTACCAAATCTGAGGGTAAGGGAGCACAATCAGCGGGGCTACGGTAGGTGTCAGGTAAAACTGACCATAACTGTTTGTCATGTAGTACTCAGTGGCTTTTCTGAGGTTTTCATAGCAACTGGCTTCAGTCTGCGGATCACGCATGACATCTGGGAACGCGACGCGAAGGTACAGCAATTTCTTGGTACCCGTTGTCGAGCCTGTAGGCACGTTAAATGGCGTCGCCCCGCCTCCAGTTCCGCCTTCAGCCAAGACTTTTTTACCCCAATGGCCATCTGATTCGTCCTGAGTCAATTGATCACCGAAAAGGCCAATGTGACCACTTGCACACAAGAAGTAAACTTTACGATTATCCTCCACAACGGCCGCTTTCGCAGTCACAGGGGCAGGTTGACCATTGGCCGACTTCTCGATTGGTGTGGTCTTTCCAGAAATAGGACAGACCTCCACACTAGGTTTATCTGGATTCGGACGTTCTCCGGCCTCCAAGACGCGCACAGGTGAATCCAAAACTGCCAATTCCCCCCCCACAGCAACACCACTCACACGTGTGGATTTACGGCTCCTCATCTTGGTGCGCGAGCCGTAAAGGTAGGCATTGTAAAAATTCCCAGCACCCGCAGATTCAGGTTCAAACAAATGGCGCACGGAAGCTTCTTTGTTTGAACTCTGAGCGCTTTCCTCAGGAACCACGCCCAGCACCATCATATTGCCGCGGTCATTCACTCGGGTTTCCAGGCGCTGTTCAATTTCATCAGGCAGATCTTGGCGGACCACCATAGGCACTGCCAACTCCAGGGCTAACTGTGGATTGGTTGGAATCGTCTGTTTGATGGCTACGCGATGCAAATCAGCCAGCTCCATCCCTTTGTTGACCAATTTAGCACGATCGGCCGGTTCGGCAGCAAAGTAACTCTCAGCCCAATTTCTGAAGTTTTTTACCGCATCGGGAGCGGCTGCCGTCACCTTTGGCACCTTAACTGCTCCTGCAGGTTGGATGACCACATGCCTGATCTTTGGTTGGATGACTTGGGAAGAAACTTCGACAGACGAAATCTCATATTTAGGCTTTGCCGAGGGTTCTGTTTTGGCTGGAGTTTTTGCTGCTTGATCCGGTCCACGACCTTGATACCAAGACCATAAGATCAGGCTACAGACGCCTATCGCAAGGGACTGGATGATTAACTTCGAGGTGATGTGCTTTTTCATGGCTTTGAATCTTTAGGGGTCAATGAACCGTGCTTTGTTCATTAATTACCTTTTATTTTTTTCATTTTTAGCAGTCCGCTCGTTTTGTTGCAAGCATTTACATAGGCAATACATTTTTCTGCCGCATTCCCCAATAAAGCGTCTTCAAACTTTGCCAAACCCATAGTGTGTGCCCACCGAATAAAAGATAAGCGATTTAGACCCGTCGATTAGTGACAGCCAAAGTCAATTTTTCTACGTGGATTGCATGGGAAGCCAGGAAACCGAAATGCGCATAAATAGCAAAGAATTGCTTTGGTTTAGAGAATTAGAATGTGGAGCAGTTACCCAACCTATTCAGGACACCCTTATATTTAAAAATACCAAAGCAAAATACCTCCATTGCCATTCTATTTGAACGATTCCTTTTTGCTCCTACTTTTCATTTGAAAATTCCAGGGTTCTTGGGCCAGTCTTTTTATTCTGTGCTGCCGCGAAAGGATTTCACCAAGATCCTGCCCACATTACAAACACTTCTAGTTTGTTGAAAACCGAGCTTTTAAAGCATCCCATCGAGAATACCGCTTAAATACTACCCGTCGCTTTAATCTTCTCTGACTTGGAGGAGTTTAATCATTTCCCTGAGACATGGCAGTTTAAAGTCCTGGCGCAGATCACATTCTTTTAACTGTCGATTTTACTCTGGGACAATGATTTGGTCATCTGGCTCAACCTGTACATCCACTTGAGGATTACCAGCATTAGAGGCGAGGTTGTGAATCGTCGGCGTTCTTCCAGCACGGATGAGCTTGACCTTTTTCATGTTACCAAAGGGCGTCGGACCACCTGCGGTCATGATGGCTTGAGTGAGCGACATGTTTTGTTTGAAGGGAATGGCTCCTGGCTTATTGACGCCCGTAATCGTGACATTGCGTGTCGGCCCGCCTTCGCCGCCGCCACCGTCGATAGAAACGAGCACATTGGGCCGAGTGTAGATTTCACGAGCTACGTAAGTCTGCTCAATCACTTTCTGGAGGCTCGACGGCTTGATGCCCTGGGCTTTGACCTCGCCAATGTGAAGAAGGTTCACGGTGCCATTGTCTGAGATCGTGTAGATACCACGAATCTGTGCCACTTCGTTATCTGGAATGGCACCAATGCTGATGGTAATTCGGTCTCCTTTACGCAAGGGCAGCTCGCCACTTTGCGCGAGGGCTGAGCTCAGGCTAACCAAAAGAAGCTGAACGAGAATGAGTGCTTTTTTCATGATTCGAAGATGGTGAGTAAGGATTTTAAAACAGATCACCTGGAGGTATGTTCGAAGGCTTTGTGGGTGTCGCAGCAATGGCTGGAGCAGCTTGACGCTTCCTACGTTTTTCTGGTTTAGCACCAGAAGCAGCAGGCTGATTGTTGGGTGAATAGTACGTGTAGTAACTGGTATAGTAAGCGTATTGGGAATCACTGCGGATATCTACATTGTTGAGCACAACACCGAGAACTTTTCCGCCCACGTTTTCGACCGTTTGTTTCACTCGCAATAACATGTGCCGTGGCAGTTTCCGATGCTGGACCACAAGCATGGTCATGTCTGCCACGTTGGAAAGAACGGACGCATCACTGACACCGAGAATCGGCGGTGAATCAATCAAGACTAAATCAAAGCGACTCTTCACGTCAGCGATCAGCTCACTCATACGTTGTGAGTTCAAAATGCCCGCACTATCGGCTGGCAACATTCCGCTTGGCATAAAATAGAGATTTTCCACCGGTGTCCGCACGACGACCTCCTCCAGCCTCACATCACTAGTAAGATAATTGGTCAGACCGGTTGCATTGCTCACCTCAAAAAGCGTATGCATGCTTGGGCGGCGAAGATCGGCATCAATTAGAAGCACACTGTAGCCGCCCTGGGCACAGACTGTGGCTAGATTGCAAAGTGTGGTGGATTTACCTTCACCAGCTCCGCCACTGGTGACGGTAATGCAGTTGGCATCTGGATTGCCACGATTAAACTCGATGTTAGTTCTGAGAATGCGGTAGGCTTCTGCATCTGGATTAAAACCACTGGTGCGGTGTAGAACGCCGACATCTTTGGGAATCACAGCAAGCACTGGCACACCCAAAAAGCGCTCCACATCATCAAGGCTTTTCACGGTCGTATCCATGTATTCCAGGATAAAAGCCAACCCAAGACCAAACATGAGTCCGAGGATGCCTCCGAGGGCTAAATTGATCGCCACATTGGGCTTTGCAGGCCGACTCTCAGGCTCGGCTTTGGCATAAATAGTGGCTGGTGATTTCACCAGGGCCAGGCCTGCTTTGGTTTCTGAATAGGTTTCCTTAAACTTCACCAAGAGCGCCTCAATGTAAGTCACGTCGTCTTTAGCAATTTTGTAATCGTTGTAAGTGGCCCCTTGATCGATCAGGTCTTTCTTAGCTCCATCTGTATAGGCTTGGAGAGACTCCTTCCTCTTTTTTGCGGCCTCGAGCCGATTTTGCAGACCAGCCACATGAGACTGCACTTCACCTAAAATGAGTTCTTTATATTTAATCACCTGACTGTCCAGCGCCAGAACCTGAGGATGCTTATTGCCCATGCCCTGCTGAGTCATTCCTTCACGCATCACTTGAGCTTCTTGGTATTTCGCCATCATTCCCATGACATTCGCGTTATCCAATTTTAAACCCGATGCACGTGCCATCATTTCATCGCCATTGAGCTTGCTTAAGCCTTCCATTTCCGCGCTCAAAGTCTGTAATTCTAGGTCAGCCTGCAGAAGCGCTTGTTCACGGGATACCACCATGGATTCCTCACTTGTTTGCACCACTGCTCCAGGTGTAAGTGAGTTGCTTCCTGAAGACATCCAATCACCAACAATGCCGGCCTTCTTTTTGGCTTCCTGCATTTTCAGCCTAGCTTGATCGCGCAGCTGCTCTTGCTCCATGATTTGTTGGCCGATCGTCTCCAAAGCTAAGCGCTTTTGACTGGATTCCACCTCAGTTCTTTGGGTCATGTAACTTGCCGCAACGGCATTGGCGATCTCGACGGCTGTGTTCGGATCCTGGTCATAATACTCAATGACAACAAAATCTGAGCGTACACTTGATTGCGTATCCAAATTACCCTTGAGCTTGCCCAGCGCAGCCTGTCGGTTCGGGAGTGTCCAACGTTTTTGAAGATCCAGTTTTTCAACCACTGGATACAGGGTTTCAGGCTTGGTAATGGCCTCAAATTCATTTTTGATCACCACGTCGCTTGGAGCCGTGGATTCATCACCACGGTTATTGAAGACGTTGACCTTGTTGGTCATACGCTCAATCTTCATTTCCACTCGGCCACGATATTTGCGCGGCATGATATAGGTAATGATAGCTGCCGTGGCGAAAACCAACAAAAAAGCCAAAAAAATGAGGCCAAAACGGTTTCTTATCACCTGCCAGGAGTCCAGAGCCTGACGCTGAATGTCTGTGCCGGAATCGTTCATAGCGGTGTTTAAATATCTATATATGTTAAGGATTTTAGCTCTTACAGCAAACCAGCGGTTGCCAAGGCAATCCGCTGGTTGGCAGTCGGTATTTTAAAATGACGCCGTCAGGCCCAACGAAACGTTGTTGCGCTGAAATTCACGCACCGCATCATCAGACATAAGAATGGAATAATTGTAGGATGCATCGACTGCTAGGTTCTCAAGAATCTGGTAGTTAACTCCGGCAGAAAGCATCAAAGAGTGCTCGACGACGTCAATCACAGGACCACTACCATCGAAAGTGCTGTAGGAGTATTGAGCACCTGCGTTCACACCGAACTTCTTGGTGATCCGATGGCTCACATCCACTCCGGTACGCAGAGAACGACGACTATCATAGTTTTGAAGTTCTGCTCCATCAAATGCCACAGAGCCAAACCAGCGGGCTTGCGTTTGACGAGCAACAGCATAGTTCATAGCCACTTCGGCATAAGGTGCTGTGTTACTGACCCTATCAGATTTAAAGAATTCAGCACCTGCACGGAATGAACCTGAAAAGCGCTCACTCCATGCGTGATCCACACCTGCCAACGCAAACTGTGAACTAAAATCTCTGCCATTAGAATTTTGGAACCGTGTTGTGCGGTAGCGATATTCAACATTTAAGCTGGTTCTTTTGGATACCGCATAAGAGAACTGTTGAGCAACAAGGTGCGAGAGACGATCTTCAGATGCCGAGATGATTTCATCATCATAACGAATCCCATCCACGGTATATGACGTCGTGGTAGAGAAGCGCTGAGACCATGCGTAGCTCACATTGAAATTGTTGAACCCATAAAGATATTGGCCATTGAACAGATTGGTCGTTCCGCCCATGGCAATGTTTGGCTGCGCCCCATAGGTGGTATAAAAATTATCACTGAACTTCAGACGCTGTGACATCTGATGCGAAATATTAAAGGACACTCGTGCGTTGTAGAACGTTTGATCGTAGCCAGCTGTGTCGTCTAAATATTGAATAGCACCCAAGTCGAGAGCTGTACTCCATGGCGTAGTCTGATCAGCTTCAGTAAAGGTCGCGCCGACACCGCCTTGAACATAAGTGGACTCAAAACTATCAAAACCCGGTTCCGAATAATTAAGGTTATCATAGCCGCCACGACCCGTAATGCTCCAAGTCCAAGGCTGATCTTGCGAAAAATCAGCTGAATAGTTTTGAATGCCTACCAATCCCTGTGCACTCGCTTGAAGCACAGAAACTAAGACACAAGCAGCGATCAATGAAGTAAGGCGGAAATTCATAAATATGGAAGATGGATGCATTGACGATTAGAAACACCAACCCTAAATCACGGGTAATAGGGGTGGTTCTGAACCGGCGAAATGGATTCATTCGTGCGCTTACGAGGCAGGAAGCCTCCTGGTGATGCTGGCAGGAAAACAGGAATGATGTGTGGCGGCATAGCGAAATCAGGCTCTTCCGCTGGCGGAGCAATCACCGGCAATGGATTCTTCACATCCTTACCGGAAGGAGTCACTGCTGTCATTTGCTGTGAACTAGCCGTAACCGCCCCAGGAGAAACCGATGTCGCACAATCCATGATTACGCCCGACATTTTCGGGGCCACTGAGATAGCCGTTTGGACAATTTGATTGACCAATGCAGCATCAGCTTGCGATGCAGTGATGGCGGCTTTGATAATTTCACAAGAACAGGCCTCATTAATAACCAAAGCATCTTCCACAATCATCAGGACTTTGCTTGGATCTTTCTGCACCGCAGAAGCAACGTCGCGCGAAATGTCATCACAGGCTCCTGATTGAGCATTAACCTTTGAAGCAGAGGCGAAAGCAGCGAGACCTGCAAGGCAAATGCCAAAGCGGAATGTGATTGAGAGTTTCATGACAGCAGAAGTTGATTTATTGCGAGCTATTGAACTTTAACTGGAGCGGGTAGTGGGAATCGAACCCACATGGCCAGCTTGGAAGGCTGGAACTTTACCACTAAGCTATACCCGCAGTTAAAATTATAATAACACGCAATATCTTACCCTGGCAAGATATTTTTTAGAATTAGCACAATAACTTTAAATTTCATAAAGGTTGATCACTCTTCCTCTTTGAAGTTTAAGATTGGTTGTCCCTCCTCAATAATAAAGGAATAGCACCTCGGGAAGATCTGGCAACAAGTGAATTCACATGGCTTCAAATCTCTTTCAGCTAGAAATAAATCATTATAAAACCAAATCCTGGAAAATCTAAATTTTCATAAAAATGACAAAATGTGAAAACTTATTGACGAAGTCTTCAAACTTTAGTTTTAAGGAGGTGTCATCGTCTGCTCAATTTAACCGTGAAATTGTCAGACAACTTGTGTTTAAAGATTGGCAGAATAGCTGCTTCAAAAAAATAGAGCGAAAAGCAGTCGTTTTATGCTATACTACCAATCCCCCACTTTTTTGACGGGGAATTTAAGAAAAGCATAACTGCATCGTATATCATTTGTAATGTCTAATATGGAACTCGACGGAGGTATTAAAATCTACCTGCGGGAAATCGGCAAAACGGATTTGCTGACTCCCGATCAGGAAGTGGATCTCGCTGAGCGCATCAAGCGCGGCGATCCAGAAGCGCGCTCACACATGATCCGCGCGAATCTTCGCTTGGTGGTAAAGATCGCCCAAGATTACGCGAACTACGGATTGCCTCTTCTGGATTTGATTTCAGAAGGCAACATCGGCCTGATGAAGGCCGTAGAACGCTTTGATCCAAACAAAGGTGGCAAGCTTTCAACTTATGCAGCCTGGTGGATCAAACAGTCCATCAAGCGCGCTCTAGCCAACCAGTCAAAGACCATCAGGCTACCTGTCCACATGGTGGATAAGATCAGTAAGATGCGCCGCGTGGCCATGGCCATGTCTGAAGAACTCGGACGTGAACCAACCGACGATGAACTCTCTGAAGAAATCGGTATCGATCGTGCGAAACTCAGTCAGCTCAAGGTGGCTTCCATGCGGCCAGCCTCACTGGATGCGCCGATCAGTGACGACGACAGCACCGAGTTCGGTGAAATCGTTGGTGACGAAAATGCGCAAACGCCTTTCGATCTACTCAGCCACAAGAACATGCACAGCCAGCTTGATGGCTTGTTGACCGTCCTAGATGAGCGTGAGCGTAAGATCATTGATGCCCGCTTCGGTCTTGCTGGTCAAAAACCACGCACTCTAGAAGAAGTGGGCCAGGAGTTTGGCGTTACCCGTGAGCGTATTCGTCAGTTGCAAAACATCGCGCTACGAAAGCTGCGTCGTGCGCTTCAGAAAAAGGAAGATCCGATTCCAAAGGCTCTTCGGAATGCTGGTGCCAAAAAGAAAAAGAAGGCAGCTGCGCTGGAATAGTCTTTCAAGCTTCAACCGAATCAGGCAGGTCTCTCCGACCTGCCTTTTTCATGCTCCCATTCAGAGGGAGTATTGCAGTTCGAGAAGAATGGCTTTTGATGATCTGCCGCCATTCGAATATCAACCAAGTCACGGTCATGAGCTTGCAACAAAAGCTTTTGCAGGCTCAGTTGATCAGCCTTCAGGGCTTCTTCCATGATCGGCAACATTGACGGAACATAGAGCGCAGCCAGCGGCTCCAATCCTGAAGCTGACGAATAAAAGAGACCTCGATCCAAAATCTGCGCTGCCAAGATTTCTTGACGCATAAAATCAGCTGTCATACGCGGCATGTCCACCGCCAAGACAATCAAAGGCATCTGAACGACTCTCAACACACGGTGGATAATCCCCAGTGGCCCTAACTGAAACTTTTGTGGATCAAAAAACCATTCGATCCTAGAATCAATCGAGACAAACTGCACTCGTTGTTCTTCGCGGCACGAAAAGATTAGGCGACTCGGATTCAAGGCTGAAAGTTTATCTAACTGAAGCTGCCAGAGACATTCGCCTTCCCATTTTAAAAAGGCTTTATCCTGCCCCATACGCTGGGATCGACCTCCAGCCAAAAGCACAGCGGCGAACGGGGGCATCAACATAGAATGGACTGAGGTTTGTTGGTCAACAGACGGGAGTCACCAAGGGCTGATTGGCAAAATGGGCCGCTAAGTTATCCCGCACCAACTGTGCCATCGCCTGACGTGTCTCATGAGTGGCGCTTCCAACATGCGGCAATATCACCACCTTTTCTGAATCGATCAGTTCAGTGGGAACATGTGGCTCATTCTCAAAAACATCCAAGCCTGCACCACGAATCACCCCAATCTTTAATGCTGCGATCAGAGCTGCTTCATCCACCACCGAACCACGGGCAATGTTGATCAAGATGCCGTCTGATCCAAGCGCGCTCAGGACTTCAGCGTTGATGAGATGTTTTGTACTGCTGCCACCGGGACAGGCAACGATTAAAAAATCGGCCTTTTGGGCAAGCCCACAAAGTAAGTCACAATAGTCATAGGCAACAGCCTGCGGTTGCCTGCCAAAGTATGCGATCTTCAAGCCGTGAGCGATGAGGCGATGCGCAATCGCTTTCCCAATACGACCCAGTCCGACAATACCCGCCGTTTTTCCACGCAACGCGTGGGCTAATGGAAAAGCTCCAGAAGTCCATGAACCAGCGCGGATAAACTTCTCTGCCTCAGCTAGACGACGACTTGTCATGAGCACGAGCGCCGTGGCAATGTCCGCTACATCCTCGGTAAGAACATCCGGCGTATTGGTCACACGGATTCCACGTTGCTGACAGAGAGCAATAGGAACACCATCATACCCGACGCCAAAGACACTAATAACCTCTAGGTTAGGCAAGCTCGATAAGAGGCTCTCCGAAACCGCAAAACCTCCGGGCACGACCATGCCACGAACAGTTGCAGATGGCTCCTGCTCAATCGCGTGCGTTTCAGCCAGTGGCGTCACAAGAAAAGATGGCAGTGGAACTGGTAGATAGAGTGCAGACATATCGGATGGATGTTCGTGGATTGACTCAAGCCATTATTTCGGCGCTTTCGCTCTAGGCCGGTGCTTTCTGACCATGCCCATTTCCTTGAGTTTTCTTTGCAAACTGCGGCGACTCATGTTGAGAAGCTCAGCAGCTTCACTGCGATTGTTGCCGCTGCGTTCCAGAGCTTCCAGGATGAGATGCTTCTCTGCCTCATGAATATCGAGTGGTGCTTTGCTGGTCGCTTCATCACTCTGCGCACCTTTACCCCCCAGAGTCGCAGGCACCCGCCAGCCGAGTCCGCCAGGCTGCGACAAATAAGCTGGCAAATGCTTGGCCATGATGCGGCCACTATTGCTCATCACCACGCCATGTTCGATGGCTGCACGCAGCTCGCGCACATTGCCAGGCCAATCATAATTCATGAGTTGAGGCAGCGCGTCTTCACCCAGAGCTTTGAAGGCCTTACCGTTTGCAGAAGATAACTCCTTGAGGAAATGATCGGCCAATACAGGAATATCCCCTTTTCGAGTCCGCAGAGGCGGCATGTGAATGGTCACCACGCGCAGCCGCCAGTAAAGATCCTCGCGGAACTTGCCCTCTTCTACCATCTTGGCGAGATCCTTGTTTGTTGCTGCAACAACACGCACATCCACCTTGATGGGCTTGCTACCGCCAACACGTTCAATGGTTTGTTCTCCCAGGGCACGGAGAAGTTTTACCTGCGTTGCCGCGTCAATCTCACCGATTTCATCGAGAAAAAGAGTGCCTCCATCTGCCAACTCAAAGCGCCCGAGCCGACGCTCTTGAGCGCCCGTAAACGAGCCCTTTTCGTGACCAAAAAGCTCACTCTCTAAAATCTGAGCTGACAAAGCAGCGCAGTGCACCGTCACTATTTTGGCCTTGGGACGACCACTGAGATTGTGCACAGCCCGAGCAACAAGTTCTTTCCCCGTGCCACTCTCTCCCTCAATCAAAACGGTGGCGCGTGTGGGTGCCACCTGTTGGATAGTTTCTAGAATCGGCTTTAACGCATCAGCTTTGCCAAGAATGCCTTCAATAGAAAATTTTTGCTCGACCTGCTGTTTCAGAGCCTTGTTTTCATGTTCCAAATGTCGGCTGCGCAGAGCTCGCTTCACCAGCAGTTCCACTTCATCCAGATTCAGTGGCTTGGTGACAAAATGATAGGCACCTCGGCGCATCGCCTCCACGGCCGTATCCACACTGCCATAAGCCGTCATCATGATGCAGACAGGTGGCTTGGGCAGAGCGAGTGCCTGCTCTAGCAGCTTCATGCCATCATCCTCACCCAAACGAAGATCGGTGAGCATCACATCGATCTGATCATTTTTCAGATGCTCCATCGCCTCCGCCGCATTGCCTGCCACGTAGCAATCAAAGTCATCCTCAAGAGACAGGCGTAACCCATCCCGAGTGTGCTTTTCATCATCAACGATGAGAACAGTGGCGAGGTCGGTCATCCGTTTAGATTAGTCGTTTTGTCCATCACTGCCAAGTCTTCTGTTCCTGCTTGTAAAAGGCGCACCTTGCGCTCGACCAACGGCAACCAGAGACTGACTCGGGTACCCTGGCCTGCGCGACTCTCAATGTCAATCTCACCGCCATGCTCACGAATGATGCGGCGGACGATGAGCAGGCCTAGTCCATTTCCACCGGCACGCGTCGTTGAAAAGGGCTGAAACAGACGGCCCATTTGTTCCGCTGAAATACCCTTCCCTGTATCTTCAAAGCTCAATCTCACTTCAAAGTCGTTGTACGTCCCAGTAATTGTCAGAGTGCCGCCTTTGGGCATCGCTTGACTGGCGTTACGGATCAAATTGTAAATGGCCTGCTTCATCTGATCTGCATCCAGCGGCATGGCTGGCAGATCGTTGCGCAGATCCAGTTTCACCTTCACCTTCGACTGCTCCAAATCGGGTTTCAAGAAACGCAGGCTCTCTTTGAGCAGATCGCTAATCTGGGTGCGTTGCAGCTGGGGCTTCGTCGGTCGGATGGCCGCCAAAAACTGGCTAATGATGCCGTCCATGCGTTTAATCTCGCCGGTGGCCACATCCAGATGCTCACGCATCGGCTCGCCTGACTTGCCCATTTTTTTCAAACGACGCTCCAGGAGTTGCAGATGAATGGTCAGTGAGTTCAGCGGGTTGCCTAGCTCATGTGCCACGCCTGCAGCGAGAAGAGTGAAGGCATTCAAACGCTCACTTTCGATCTGCTCTTCTGTTCGTTTACGCGTCTCGGTGACATCACGAATCAGCATCACAAAACCCAGCGGCTGATCATCGTCGATGCTCGTGATGTAAAAGTTTAGATAGCGATTCTCTGGATAAAACACCTCCATGTCGCGACTGATCACCGTGCCAGGAATGAGCAGCTCATTCCAATCCAATCCTCTCATGCCTTGGGTGAGCTTTTGGCCGATCACCTGCTCTTGCTGAAATCCGAAGAGCACACAAGCCGCACTGTTTACATAAGTAACGGTCGCCTCAGCATCCAAAAGAATGACGCCCTCTTGCAGCGCCTGAAAGGTCTTTTCGAAGAACCCCTTCTCTTTGATCAACTCCAGCACAAAGCCCTGAACCTCGCCAGGCTCCAGGCGGTCCATGCGTTTGAGCAGTTTTTCGATAAAGGCAGATCTCATATCTAAGCAGAAGTGAATTCAGTCGCAGTCATGAGTCAGTGTCAATCCTCCGAGATGAGCGTGCGTGAGCCCCTCGAGGCATGACTTTAAAGGCCTCATACATAAAATAGGCGATCCCTGCATAACTTGAATGAGGGCGATAGACCGACTCCACGCGTTGCAAATCTGCCTGCATCTCTGCCTCGGTGCGCCCAAAATAAGACTCCATCGCGGGGCCGATCTTGGCCATCTTCACGCCGACAAAGACTTCCGCTGAGGTCACGTCGGCATGGTCAATTGTCCGCTCAACGAGTGCGATGCTGCCATTTCTCCCCTCCACCGTACCGCGATAACTCATGATCGCGACATGATCGACGATACCGAACAAATGCTTCACTGGATCTTGAGTTACGCCGCCGTGGAGAACTGGATACATTGGCGTTCCTTCAGCATTGAGTTTATCCAGCCAGAAAACAATGTCCGTGCCAAAGACCAGCCCCGTTGCAGCTGCATCCAGGCGCTTGGCCACTTTGGCATGAACCTCCACGAACTGGGCAATCAAGCAACACTTCGCGGAAAGATCGGCTTTCTTCCACTCGGCTAATCCATGTGGCTCAATATCCAGATGCAGGCCGTCAAAGCGTGCCTCAGGCGTGTTTTCTTCATTGTAACTGATAAGGGCATCCACACAGGCCTGCACGCGATCATGTTTGGCTGAGAGCGTATGGGATGGATCTCCCATCAATGCGTGCAGGCGTATTTTCTGACTATGCGCGGCCTTCAAGAACAACGCATCAAGGGGTCCTGCTTTCAGTCTGGTGCTCCCGGTCCGCAACTTTTCAAAATGCACCTGCCAAAAGAGGTCGGTGATTTGGCGCTCCTGGCAAAAGGCAAAAAGCTGCGCCTGTTCCTTCTGGGAGCTAACGATCGTCTCTGTCTCATAAACCCACATGCCAGATTTGGGCTCAGCAGCAATGGTCCAACCCGTGCACGCAATGATGAGATGGATCAAAAACAGCGTGAGGAGGTGAAAAGTCATATCCGAGGGTCTTAGCGTAGGTGTTTCTGGGTTTTCCCCAAATTCAAACTTCATTTTAGTTTTAACTGCGGCAAGGTAGCCTCCAGCATGTCCTACCCTGGCCCCGTAGATCAAGGAATCACCCAACAGCGTCTGTCACTCGGCTGGCAGAACGTGCTAGATTTGGTCTTTCCCAGATCCTGCCGCAGTTGTGAGCTACCTCTGAGCCAGTCGGCTCCGCGAAAAGGACTGAAAGCCTGGCTTTGTCAGCCATGCATGGATCATCTAGACCCGATTCAGGCTCCCTACTGTGACCGCTGTGGCGAGCCCTTTTCCGGCCCCATGACACGCGCTTTTTTGTGCTCGAACTGCGATGGCCGCCGTCTGGCCTTTGATTTTGCTGTCTCAGGCTACAAGGCACACGGCCCCATGCGCGAGCTCATCCACCAGTTCAAATATGGAAAAGACATCTCCCTGCGGGCTGTCTTGGCTGCGGCCTTAGAAGCTGGATTAAATGACCCGCGCCTAGAGCAGACCGATCTCTCTGAGTGGCTTTTAGTACCCGTGCCAATGCACTACTTCCGGCAAATGAAACGCGGATTCAATCAAAGCTGGGAACTCTGCCGAATGCTTCATGAGACCACAGGCATCCCCACAGCCTCCGTTTTACGCCGGACTCGGCAAACTTCCACTCAGGCAAGACTGCACCGCAAGCAACGGCTGGAAAATTTAAGGGGCGTTTTTGCCCTGCGGCGTTCATTTCCCTGGAGCACTCAGCCAGTCCTCAAAGGCAAGAAAATCCTGCTCGTGGACGACGTCCTAACCACCGGAGCCACGGCCCACGAGTGCGCCAAAGTATTAAAACGAGAGGCCGAGGCTGAAAAAGTGGTGGTCATCACCGCAGCAAGAGGCTAGTCTCACCCTCACGTCCGGCAACGACCAGACTGTCCGATGTACGTTGGGGAGGCTCCTCAGCACTCCTGCGGCTTGCCAACCGAGGAGACAAAAGACAGTCTATCGTGAGGGATATTCACTCTTTATACATACCATGGGATTTTTCAAAAAGCGTTCTGTCGATGATTTAGGCGAGAAGAAGAAAGACATGCCAGAAGGACTCTGGACAAAGTGCCCTTCCTGCGCTGAAAGCCTTTTTGAGCAGGCCCTGGTGAAAAATCTGCGAGTCTGCACTAGCTGCGGCTACCACTTCACCATCAGCTCGGGAGAGCGCATCGCCAGCCTTGTCGATGAAGGCACTTTTGAGGAAATGGACCTGC
Source organism: Verrucomicrobiaceae bacterium (assembly GCA_027489965.1). Taxonomy (GTDB): domain Bacteria; phylum Verrucomicrobiota; class Verrucomicrobiia; order Verrucomicrobiales; family Verrucomicrobiaceae; genus Prosthecobacter. The sequence continues at coordinate 56,265 of JAIXZA010000008.1, read as the reverse complement.
AAATCGACTCGGTCGATGCTCTCGGCTTCAAAGGCTACGTTGATAAAGTGAAGGCCTATCAAGCTAAAACAGGTCTCAAAGAAGCCGTCGTGACTGGCCGCGCCAGTATCGAAGGCATCCCTGTTCTGCTCGCCATCATGGACTTCCGCTTCCTCGGAGCCTCTATGGGCAGCGTCGTCGGTGAAAAAATCACCCGCGCCATTGAGGCCGCAACCGCTGAGCGCAAACCTGTCATTGTTTTCTCTGCCTCAGGCGGAGCCCGCATGCATGAGGGTATCCTCAGCCTCATGCAGATGGCGAAGACCAGCGGTGCCCTGGCGCGCCACTCCCAGGCTTCCCTGCCCTACATTTCCGTACTAACTCACCCCACGACTGGTGGTGTCACGGCCAGCTTTGCGACCCTCGGTGACATCATCATCGCTGAGCCAAAGTGCATGATCGGCTTTGCCGGTCCACGCGTCGTGAAAGAAACGACCCATGCCGACCTGCCTCCAGGTTTCCAAACAGCCGAGTTCATGATGCAGCACGGCCTCGTCGATCTCATCATCGAGCGTAAAGACATGCGCTCAAAGCTGGCAGGCATTTTAAATTACGCCTCAAAGACAGCCTGAGTAACCCGTTTAGCCCGAGCTTCTCGTTCGGAAAAAAACACCTTGCAAGCTCGGGCTCCAGCCCACACACTACTGCTGTTCCTGGTTCTCTCAATCAGGTGAACATTGGTGTCCGCTCTGGTGACTAGAGCTGTGGTTTCAAAAGGCAATTCTTGCTCCCGAAACCCAATCCTGCGACAAGCCTTGGCTTGGCATGAGCGGAGACCGCGGCAAGGCCGCTTCCCCCATCCGACATCCCATTCCTCCCAGTCAGAAGACGCCGCCAATCAAGCGGTGTGCTACTGGCCTACCCAACAACTCTTTCAGTCAGCGAAATCATGGCAGGACATAACAAATGGTCCAAGATCAAACGCAGCAAGGCCGTCATCGACGCCAAGCGCGGGAACGTCTTCGGTAAGTTCTCCAAGGAGATCACCATCGCCGCGAAGAATGGCGGCTCGAATCCTGACCTCAATGCCCGCCTGCGCTCAGCTATACTGGAAGCCCGCGCCGCAAACATGCCCAATGATAACATCGACCGCGCCATCAAAAAAGGCGCTGGTGAACTGGGCGGATCCGTCATCGAAGAAATCACCTACGAAGGCTACGGTCCAGGTCGCATCGCCTTCATGGTTGAGATCGTCACCGATAATCGCAACCGAGCTGCCAATGATCTAAGGGTGCTTTTCGACAAAAATGGTGGCAATTTTGCCGACCCCGGCAGCGTGGCCTATCAGTTCACCCGTTGTGGAGAGATTCGCTTTGCCAAAGGCAATCTCAGCGAAGATGCAGCCACAGAATTGGCCCTGGAGACAGGCGGTGATGATGTCCTCGATTCGGGAGATGAATGGAGCATCTACACAGCCACAGACCAGCTCTTTCAAGTCGTCGCGGCCCTGCGCGAGAAGGCCATTCAGACCAACTCCCAAAAATTTATCTATCGCCCGAATAGCACTACGCTGCTTACCGACGTTGATACCGCGAAAGCCGTGATCAAACTCTACGACGTCCTCGACGACTACGACGACACCCAAAACGTACACGCCAACTTCGAGATCGCCGATGAAATCGCCGATGCTCTTTCCTGACCCCTTTTGAAACGAATCCTCATGAGCGACGAACTCCCGTTAGACCTAAAGCCCGCCAAAAAGGCCGCTGCGAAAAAAGCACCTGCTAAGAAAGCGTCCCCCACCAAAAAAGCTGTGGCAGCCAAGAAGGCACCCGCTGCTAAAAAAGCTGCTGTTGCAGCTCCTGTAGTCGAGGTGCCCGCTAAAAAAGCACCTGCCAAAAAATCTGCCGCTAAAAAGGCACCCGCCAAGAAAGCTACTGCTAAAAAAGCGTCCGTTGCAAAAGCCACGCCAATAGCAACGCCTACTGCCGAAGCGCCTGCTCCAGTGATTGAGGCACCTGTCGTAGTAGCTGTGAAGCCAAGCACACGTAAATCAGCCCTTCAGAAAAAAGCGGCGGAGATGCTCGTGGCCATGCAAGAGGCCGTGGTCGAGGCTCATGCTCCGACCCCTATCGCCGAGTCAGAACCGCAGGTCGAAAGCGTCACTCAGCTCGATCCGATCCCGGTCGAAACCGCCCCAGCTGTCGAATCACCCCCGACGGCAACCGCCCCCACTGAAGCTCAACAACCCACAGCACCCAGCGATCAGAACAACAGCCCCGAAGGTCAGCCGCAAGAACGACGCAAGACCAAGTTTGAGCGCTGGAAAGAACGCCGGGAACGTTTCAAACAGGAAAAGATCGCGCGTCGATTAGGGCTCGAAGGCAAACCGCCATCCGCTCAAGGTGGCGAAGGCAGAGCGTCAAATGATGACGACTTTTCACGTCCGGCAGAAGTAACGCTTGGACCACCAGAGCCCGCTGATGGCGTGCTCGAAATGACTCCCAAAGGTTACGGCTTCCTTCGCCAGCGTGAGCGCATGTATGCCCAGCATCCAAATGACGCCTTCATCTCTGGCGACTTCGTCCGTCAATACGGCCTGCGTGAAGGCATGTACGTCAAAGGCATCTCTCAAAAAGGCCCACGAGGCCCGCAGATCACCAGTGTTGCAGAGGTCAATGGCCGCGTGCCAGAGTCCATGCGTGACATGCCCCTTTTCGAAGAACTAAAGGCCGTCAATCCTAACAAAAAGATTCAGTTTGAGACGCGTAAAGATCGCTTCACCACACGAGTGATCGACATGTTCACACCCGTTGGTCGCGGTCAACGCGGACTCATCGTCGCCCCGCCACGTGCAGGCAAGACGACCCTGCTCCAGCACATCGCCGAAGCTGTCGTGGAAAATCATCCTGGCATGCACCTCATGATTCTGCTCGTCGATGAGCGCCCAGAAGAAGTCACTGAGTTCAAACGCATCCTACCCAAGGCTGAGATCTACGCCAGCTCAAACGATCAAGACGTGAAGAGCCACACCCGCATCGCCACCTTTGCCATCGAGCGCGCCAAGCGCCTTGTTGAATGTGGTGATCATGTCTTCATCCTCATGGACTCCATCACTCGTCTGGCCCGTGCCTTTAACAATGCCAAATCAGGCGGTGCTACCGGTAGCGGAGGAATGGGCGTCGGTGCCATGGAGATCCCACGTCGACTCTTTGCCGCCGCGCGCAATACCCGCACCGCAGGCAGCCTCACCATCCTCGCCACCGCACTCATCGAAACTGGCAGCCGCATGGATGACGTCATTTTCCAGGAATTCAAAGGCACAGGCAACATGGAGCTCGTTCTCGATCGCAAGATCGCCGAGCAATTCTATTATCCTGCCGTGAACATCTTCAAATCCGGCACCCGCCGTGAAGAGCTGCTGCTTCAGCCTTTCCAGCTGGATAAAATCCACATGCTCCGTCGTGGTCTAGCTGGTCATAAGCCCATTGACGCTATCCAGCGCGTCCTCCAGCTCTTTGAGCGCTACCCTAGCAATGCTCAGATGCTCGTGGATCTACCCAGCAAGAGCTAGAAGCATAAATGGCTTGGTCTTGAATCCAAATCACTAGGTTTAAAAAAACCAAGTGATTGGCGTCTTAGCACCCTCACGGCTTTTTCTGCATTAGGACAGAGCCAGAGAGGATCTGACTATTGGTTGGTGTGGTGGCAGGGTTAGTGTCGCGTGGGAGCACTGGAAGCAAGAAGTGGCCAGCTCCGATTGAAGAACCACCGTCCTGGGTAAGAATGCCAGCAAAGTTACCAGTACGTTTGAGCTTTTTCCCAGCAAAGGCTGGGGTGGTGCGCAGCTCGGGGTCTTCTAAAACAAAGGTGCCTGTAAAAAGGCCGGTGGTAGCACTGAGGCCGGTCAGTTTCACACTCCCAGGATTCTCTGCGGAAAGCGCGATCGGTAACTTGGCGACGTTCTTGGCAAGAATATCAAACGCCGTAACATTGGGATTGATGGCTGCTGAGCTGAGTCCACCATCAGCAAAGCTGAGCTGGGCTTTATCACCTAATGCCATGCCTAGGATCAGAGCTGGCGCGACTGGTGCGATGAATTTAGAGCCGACGGCGCTGATTTCCACAGTGTCCACAAGGCCATAGCCTAGAGGATAGGTGCGGGAGGTGGCATTAGACGGACGTATCCATGATACCGTATTGGTGCCGCTGATGATGTCAGTGGCCATATCTATGTTGATCCGACCGACCAATGATCCTTTGGAAAGTAAGGTTCCAAAAATCAGGACTTGTCCCTGCGGCCCTACAAAAGTGGCAGAGGTGTAGGATTCTCCATCACCAGTTTTTCCAGCAGCTGAAATCTTGCCATCTTTTGCGAGTGCGAATGAACCATAGCCATCTCCACGTGGCATTAGGGCGGGAAGAGCAGGTGGTTTAAGAGCAAAGGTGAATAGTTTGGGTACATCAGTGGCCGGATTCTGCTGGATTCCAGTTGCTTTCCAAATTGAACGCCAACCTTGGATCTGCGCTGTATTTGTGCCGTCGGTGACGCTGGCGGTGGTGAGGCGATCCGTGGCAGTATCCAAAGAGAACCTCAAAGTAAGCGGTAAAAGTGTGCCTATGCGCTTGATGGTGACGGTGGCTTCAGGCGCAGCAGGTGGAACGGCCTGACTGATATCCATGGCCCCAGTCAGAGCATATCGCTGGGCTCCTAAATTGATTGAGCCACTTACAACACCCGTATTGGCGATGGTCAGATCCACGCGCCCACCGAGATTGCCATTGAGTGCGACATTTCGCGCGACGACTCCGGTATAAACGCCTTCAACCTTCTGAGGTATGGGAGCAATAAAGATCTCATCTGTCGTGATTGTGAAACCAAGACTGTTTCGTGCCGTCAAGGTAACCATGTAGGGCTTGGCAAGGGTAGGTTTGCCAGTAATCAGACCTGTCGTGGCGTTGAGTTTCAGACCAGGAATCGTGGGCGTCATCGAGTAACTGCTGGCCGTCATTTCCGTTCCTACGCCACACTTGATCTGATGCGTATAACTACTGCTGACGATTCCATCTGGCATGCCTTGAGATGCCGTAATCTGAGGCTTGGCGTTGAAGACTTTGACATCGAATGTCCCTGCGAGAAGCATTCCAACATTAGGCACACTCGCTTCACAGGTATAAACAGCTGAGCTGCTACTCGCATTGAGATTCGCAAGGACGAGGGTCAATGGCGTAGGAGTCGTTAGGGTCTCAATGATGGGCTGTGCCCCTGAAGTCTTTTTCCAAGTCAGCGTCGCTGCACCTGAGACGGTCACGGCGGGCCTGATCGTGGTGCCAGCGAGTTGCACGAAATTTTGCGTCACCGGCCGGACCACCGCCAAGACCACAGGCGGGGTTTCGATGGATTCTCCTCCGGCACTCACAACGACACTGTAGTTACCGCCGTCCGTTAACTTCACAGAACTGAAGTTAAGTGTAGATGAAACAGCACCCTTGATGATGACGTTGTTCTTTTTCCACGTGTAAATGGGTGTCAGCGTCGGATGAGAAGAGCTAACTGTTAATGAGGCTTGAGCAGTTTCATTTCTAATCAGGGCTACAGGCGGCACCATAATCGTCGGCGCATTGCTGCTGCGACCCGTGAGGGCAATGTCGAACGGATTTTCATTCGCATCATTGCTGGCGATTCTCAGGGTAGCCCCCCGCACGCCAGTCGCGGTTGGCGTGAAGGTGACGGTGAAAGTCGTGCTAGCGGCTGGAGCAAGGCTGAGGGACCCAAGACTATCTGAAACATATTCACTGGCATGAACGCCAACAATACTGAGTGAGAGTCCGCTTAAATCCTCTGTACCAGTATTTTTGATGGTGAAGGTGCGAATCTCCGACTGTGCTGGATACTTCGTGCCAAAATCAATTGTGGACGCGCCATCGATCAATCCTGAAGCGGCCGGCTGTTCGACTTCAATCTCAGCGAGGCTAGGAGGACCATCGGTAACTGAGACTGCTTTTACGGGACCAAAGCCCAAGTCTCTTGATGAGATGATCGGAGATACAGCTAAAAGATAACTACCAGCAGAGGGCGGAGTGAACACAAACGCAGTGCCTGCAGGTAGGGTCGAAGTCGTGGCTGAACTGGTATCAATCAAATTTCCAAAAGTGATGTCATCAATGTACCAACCAAAGCCATCTGTCGTCTCCTTGAAAAAAGTGCCACTACTAAACGAAAAGTTGAAGCGAAGCCTGATGGTCGCCCCCGCATAGGCGGCAAGTGAAGCCGTGCGCGCTTGGAAGCCAGTCTCCCCAGGTAATGTAACCCCAGGTTTAGAGACCCCAGCTTGAGCATAAATTTGCTCCCATGAAAGGCCATTGTTTCTAGAAACTTCCACTCGCGCCACCTGGGCGGTTGTCGCAATTCCAAGACGACTGCGGAAGGACAAGCTGGCACCTGCTTTCACATAAAAGCTATTTTGATAAGTTAATGTCTGTGTTCCAGAAACGGGATTGGCCAGACGGTAGCTGCCTGCGCCTGTGAACTTGATCGAAGTGGACGTGGCAGTGTAACTCCCTGTCTGATCGATGGTCATGCGATTTAAGTTATCGGCTCCATCAGCCCCTGCATTTACGTCAAGCATCGAGCGCCCTTTATAACCAGTCGCGCCTAAAATTGTATTGAAGGTGTAATTGGAGGCAACATTGGTTTGGATGGCATCACTGCCAGTGAGTGATGCTGGCACGAAGGTGGGCTTAAAGTCCACTTTCACATTCGCCCCACCTGAGATGACCGCAGTGTCAGCGCCATTGGCGGCCAGGCCTGTGAAAGTTACTGCGCGTGAGGCATTTGTGATCGGCACCGGCACGGCATAGCCACCCGAAGCTGAGGTGACTGCGTGAAAACTGGCTCCATCCACATTGACGGTTAATCCGCCAATGCCTTCTCCTAAATCATAAAAATGGTTGGCATTCAAATCATAGTAAGCCACGCCCGTGACAAAGGGAGTGTCATTCATATCAGTGCCGAGATTCTGCGTCACGAGGTGTGGACCAACAGTCCGCGTACCAACCGTCTTGTTACCGAGAATGACGCCAATCCCAACTTCACGGTAGTCTTCGTGAATATTCAAGCGATGTCCTCGGGGGTTTTGCATTCCATCTGGTCCTGGACCCCAATCCACCTCAAAGCCTACGTGACCATGAAAGGTGTTATGAGCATAACTAAAAACGTTTTCACTTACGGTTGACCAATTGTAGCCCGCAGCAGTAGCGCGATCCCCTACGTCAGATCCGTCGCTGCTGTCATGCGTCTGTAAGGCTTGATCAAATTGGTATTGCGTGTGCAGTCGCGCTGCATTTGTAAGCAGCGGATTCATCGCCAGAGGCGGGCGCACGCTTAGCGCAGCAAACTCACTTTTCATGAGGGTCAAATTGACACCGTATTGAGTGTAGGCCGCTACCACGCCAGGATCTGTCGAAGCAGCCATGAGCAGACCTTCAGCCTCTGGATTAGCTCGTGCGCGATTGATGAACTCTAAATACAGCTGCTCTTCATCTGTCGGCTGACCGATGGAATATGCAGTCGTTTGAATCTGAAAATCTGATTTGGCCAGACTGGCTGCTCTGACCTTCAGCTCACGGTGAAGAGGCGCTGGCGGATTCGGCGGTAACGGAATCGTAGCTTCTTGAATTTGTGCTAGGGCAGGAACTGCCAATAATATGCCCAATAAATAACATTTCATAGTTATGGTTAAACCTGCCTCAATCCCCACCTTCACACAAGATTAAATAGTGCGACTCAGACCTCCAGAGATGAGAAATCTTTCTTTCAATCCTGACCTATCTAGACATGATTGATGGACAAACTTTTCTACTCATGGTTCAAGACATCGCATCTCTAGCGCAATCTCTCAGCATCTCCAATGATCACCTATCTCTGTATGGTCGGGACAAGGCTAAGGTTTCCCTTAAAGCCGTTCAAGATCGCCCGCAGAATGGAAAGTTGATTCTAGTCTCCGCCATTACGCCGACACCAGCCGGTGAAGGAAAAACAACCGTCTCCATCGGCCTTGCGCAGGGTTTAAAAAAGATCGGGCAGAGTGTGGCTCTGGCGCTGCGCCAGCCTTCGATGGGACCAGTGTTCGGTCGCAAAGGTGGTGCCACAGGCGGTGGAAAGAGCACCGTACAGCCTGCGGAGTCTATCAATCTGCATTTCACAGGTGACTTTCATGCCATCACCAGTGCACATAATCTGCTCAGCTCCGTGCTGGATAACCAGCTTTTCAACCAACAATCACGACTTACTCCAAGCGGTCTGCTTTGGAAACGTGTGCTGGATGTGAATGACCGCGCCCTGCGCAGTCTCAAAACCAGTGTCGGGAAATCTACTGAACGCGCTTCTGGCTTTGACATCACGGCAGCGTCGGAGGTCATGGCCATTCTTTGCCTCTCAGAATCGCTGGCTGATTTGCGTGCCCGCCTGGATCGTATCGTCACTGGCTTTACGCCTGAGGGAGAGCCTGTACTGGCGAAGGAAGCCAAGGTCACTGGCGCTCTCATGGCCCTGCTGCGTGATGCTATGCAGCCGAATCTGGTGCAATCGGTGGAAGGCGTGCCTGCTTTCCTTCATGGCGGGCCGTTTGCCAACATCGCCCACGGTTGTAACTCGGTGGTGGCGACGCGCATGGCGCTGGCTCATGCCGACTACGCCGTGACAGAGGCAGGTTTTGCCTTTGATCTTGGTGGTGAAAAATTCATGCACATCAAGTGTCGTCAATCAGGCCTGCAACCAGAGGCAATTGTCATCGTGGCCACTCTTCGAGCACTGAAAATGCATGGTGGAGTGGCGTTAGACGCGTTGACGCAACCGGATCCAGCAGCCATATCACGTGGATTAGAGAATCTGGCGGCGCATCTCGACAGCGCAGCTCAGTTCGAGCGGCCAGTCATCGTAGCGATCAATCAATTCCTCAATGACAGTGCGGAGGAGATGGCCATTGTTTATGACTTTTGCAAAGCTCGTGGTGTGCCCTGCGCAATCGCCAATGTATTCGGTCAAGGCGGTGAAGGTGCCGTTACGCTGGCTGAAACAGTATTGGCCGCACTGCCAAAGGAGACAAAAGCACTGCCCTTCCTCTACCAACCAGAAGACAGTGTGGAGCAGAAACTGACCGCCGTAGCCACCAAGATTTACGGTGCAGATAGCGTGACGCTGACGGATGAAGCCAAATCCAAATATGCACTTTTCGAGAAGAGCGGCTTCGGCCATCTCCCCCTCTGCATGGCTAAAACGCAGAACTCCCTCTCCGACAATGCCACGCGGTTAGGCCGTCCTCGCGGGTTCAGCATCACCGTGCGCGACTTCGAGATCGCGAATGGTGCAGGCTTCCTCGTCGCATTGACTGGAACCATGATGCGGATGCCTGCCCTGCCAAAAGTTCCGGCAGCGGAGCGCATCCAAGTAAGCGAAGAAGGTGTGATCAGTGGGATTTGAATTTGCACAAGTCTTCCTCCCGCTTAGTAGCCGAGCGTGCAAAAAGCCTTCGTCCTCGGCGCGGGTCTGGGTGAGCGGCTGCGTCCGCTGACAGACCAGCTCCCAAAACCTCTCATTCCGGTCTTCCACCGGGCGCTCATCACTTATGCCTTTGATCATCTCATGGCAGCGGGGATCAGTGAGTTTGTGGTGAATACTCACCATCTGCCAGCCGAGTATCAGCGGGCTTTCCCAGAGGGCAGCTATAACGGTGCGCCGATTTCTTTTCGCGATGAATCGCCCGTCCGTTTGGAAACCGCGGGCGGTATCGCCAATGTGCGTGACTTGTTAGGCAATGAGTCATTCATCGTTTATAATGGCGATATTCTCACCAATCTGCCCCTAGATCCACTGATCCGAGCGCATGAGGAGGAAGGAAACCTCGTCACACTAGCTCTGCGCAGCAGCGGGCCGGCTCTGCACATTGGTTATGATGACGCCAGCGGTCGGATTACTGACATTCGGAACAAGCTCGGCACTGGCAATGAGGGCACGCATCTGTTTACCGGCATCTATATTTGCAGTCCTGAGTTTCTGGACTGGCTCACCCCTGGCAAAGTGGAGTCCGTGATTCCCATCTTTTTAAAAATGATCGAGCAAGGTGCAGGCCTGGGAGGCGTCGTGCTGGATGAAGGCCACTGGTGGGATCTCGGCAGCCGCACCGCTTACCTGGATGCGCATCAAGCTCTGCATGCTCAGGGTGAAATAACGCCCGCCATCTCTGCCAATGCACGCATTGAAAGCGGTGCCATCCTGACAGGACTGAATATGATCGGTGACGGCGCTGTCGTCGAAAAAGGCGCAGAGGTCGAAGACTGCATCCTCTGGCCAGGCGCCCATGTCGTTGCAGGATCACGGCTTAAACGTTGCATTGTCCGTGCTGGAATCAGAGCATTTGGCAGCCACGAGTCGGCAGACTTGTGAGAAAGTCTTTTGCCTGCCGGATTTCCACTTTAGATTAAACCTTTCCATGCCACCCGAACAAGAGGCCCTACTCATCCTGACACGTCAGCAATTCCCTGCACTGAAGGATGTACCATGCGAGGTCGAGGCAATCGTCAAAGGCGGATCGGATCGCCAATTTTACCGCTTCACCTGGGCAGCAGCAGATCAGCCACCCATGGTGCTCATGATTTACACCCTGGCTCGGCGGGACAACCCAAAGTTCGTGCCTTCTACTCACCGCTTAGCAGCTCTGGGCGTGAATGTGCCTGCCATCTATGCCTTCGATGAGCAGCGTTTGCTCGTCTGGCTCCAGGATCTGGGACGGGATGATCTACACGCTCATCATGAAGAGCCCTGGGAGCTGCGCCGCCCTTTGTATGAAGCGACACTCAAAGAGGCCGCCAAAATTCATGCAGTTGCCGAATCCAGCCTAGCTGCTGAAGAGGTAGCTGCCATGGAGCCTGAGTTTAATGAAGGCATGTATGAGTGGGAGCAGAACTATTTTATAGAGCACTTCGTGCAGGGTTTCTTAAACCGAGATGTGAAGGATTTAAGCTCAGCGCATGAAGCCCTGGCACAGTTGCGTCAAAAACTTGGCCAGCTCCCGCGCTGCCTAGTTCACCGAGATTTCCAAAGTCAAAACGTCATCATGCGGGATGGCGCAGCCTGGCTGGTGGATTATCAAGGCCTGCGTCCAGGCTTAGCCGAGTATGATCTGGCCTCATTGCTCTTTGACCCCTATGTGAAAATCAGCCGTAGCGAGCGTGGGGAGATGCTCACGTATTACGCCAATCTGCGCGGACTGAACCTGCCAGAGATGCGTGAGATTTTCTATCTCTGCGCCGCCCAGCGGCTCATGCAGGCGCTTGGAGCCTATGCCAATCTCAGCCGTAATCTGGGAAAGACCCACTTCGAGCAGCACATCCCAGCCGGCGTGGCCAATCTGAGCATCGTCTGTGAAGAGGCGCCCGAACTGGCACCGCTGCTCTCACTTTTCACCTGAGCCATGCACGCCTTTATTCCGGCAGAGGAGAGTACCAGTTTTCTCGTTGATGAGCTTAGCCGCGCAGGCATCTCATCCCGCATCAATGAGCCCTTTGTTATGGCCGATGCACTGCCAGATCCAGCCATCTTAGCCTTTGCCCACCAGACACTGCCGAATGCGACGCTCATCACAGAGGCCTCCATCAACGGCTGGGCGGATCACATCATTGCCGCTATGCTTGCTGCTTTGAGCGACGATCAACCTTGGCGGCTGCATCTCTGGCCTGCCTACGGTGAAGGCAAAGCAGGCCAACATCGATGCGAGCTCATCCTCACAGCGCTCACTGAGCGACTCAAAAAACGCAGACGCAGTTTGCTCCGCTCTTGGCAAAAAGACTCCGACATCACCCAGAGCGGAGAAGCCTTAGTCCAAGCCGTGCTAACAGGTCCCGATGAAGGGTTTGTTTCTGCGACGCCGATAACTCAAGAATTGCGGGCGATCCTCTCCAATCACATCGCCGGATACATCCCTCATGCTGAGGATAAAGCAGCCCCTTCTCGTGCCTTTGCGAAAGTGATCGAAGCCGAGCTCCGTCTAGGCCAGCAGATCGAGCGTGGGCAGACCTGTGTCGATCTCGGTGCATCTCCTGGGAGTTGGAGCTACGTCGCCATTCAGCGCGGCGCGCATGTCGTCGCCATTGATCGCTCCCCTCTTCGCGACGATCTCATGCGCAGTCCAAGGCTCAAATTCATTCAAGCCGATGCCTTTAAATTCAAGCCTGAGACACCTGTTGATTGGCTGATTTGTGATATCATTGCTGCTCCACAGCGCAGCATTGATTTACTCTTGGAATGGCTAAGAGAAAAGCAGATGCGCCGCTTCATCGTGACCCTGAAATTCAAAGGCACGGATGAGTATCACCTCATGGATCAACTGAAGAAAGAAGCGCCCCAACTCTGTGCTGACTTCCGGCTGACGCGGCTCTGCGCCAACAAAAATGAGGTGACCGCTTTTGGCCTAACAGCAGAGTAAGTGCTGTTCATACGCCTCGTTAGGCAAGTGCTGAAAAGGGAAAGTCGCTTGCAAATCATTGCATCCAGCGGCATAAATTCCGTCCCTGAATCTAACAGGGCTTCGGGTCACACCCCGGAGATCTCCCATGTCAGAACACAAATCGTCAAACAGTTGGTCCCTTGCCTTAGTGGCATTGGGAGTGGTTTTCGGAGACATCGGCACGAGCCCGCTTTATGCGCTCAAAGAATGCCTTCATCACGCGAAACCTATACCTGGAGATCCGCTTGGCGTGCTAGGGCCGCTCTCGCTGATGTTTTGGTCGCTGATCGTCATGGTCTGCTTCAAGTACCTTGGCTTCATCACTCGCGCGACCAATCAAGGAGAGGGCGGTATGTTTGCGCTGCTCACCCTTTTTCGCTCGGCTAAGCGCAGCTTCAAACCGCAGACCACGGGTGCCATCATGCTCATTGGTATCTTTGGAGCTTGCCTGCTTTATGGCGACGGCATGATCACACCTGCCATTTCGGTTCTCTCAGCGGTCGAAGGTCTGGCTCTTCTAGACGCTAAGCTCGGCACCGATCTAGCTCATTACGTGGTGCCTATTTCGGCTTTCATCATTCTAGGGCTGTTCTTGGTTCAACGTCATGGCACAGCAACCATTGGCAAAGCCTTTGGTCCGATCATGGTGCTTTGGTTTCTCACCTTGGCCGTTCTCGGGATCATCAATATTAGCAGCTATCCTGGCGTTTTCTCAGCTCTGTCACCACATCACGGCATCAACTTTCTCATGCATCACGGACATGAGAGCTTCGTGCTCATGGGGCTCGTCCTTTTGGCTGTTACGGGCTGCGAAGCGATGTATGCCGACATTGGGCACTTTGGCCGTCCGCCGCTTGTGCGCAGTTGGTATGTGATCGTACTTCCCGCACTGATGCTGAACTACCTCGGTCAGGGCGCACTGGTATTATCTGATGTGAATGCCTCCCTCCAGCCCGGCTATCACCACTTCTTCAGTCTCGTGCCTCAGGTAGCGCTGATTCCCGTCATCTTATTGGCCACAGCAGCTACCATCATTGCCTCTCAGGCCATGATTACTGGCGTTTACTCTCTAACCCAGCAAGCCGTTCAGCTCGGTTACCTGCCGCGTTTGAAGATCATCCACACCAACCCCGATGTGCGCGGTCAGATCTACATGCCGCAGGTCAATTACCTGCTCATGGTTTGCTGCTTGGCTCTGGTCTTCCATTTCAAATCATCTACCAATCTCGCTGCCGCCTACGGCCTCTCAGTTGCCTTAGACATGACCTTTACCAGCCTGCTCTTCTTCCTCGTTGCGCGAGAAGTCTGGCATTGGCCGCTTTGGAAAGCAGGCATACCAGTCATCATCTTCCTGATCCCTGAGATCGGTTATGTCTCTGGCAGTCTGCTGAAATTCATGGCTGGAGCTTGGTTTCCCCTCGTCATCGGTCTCACGATCTGGATCATCATGAAAACCTGGACGGACGGTCGTGCGATCCTTTTCCAGGCCATGCAGCGTGGGAGATTACCGGTGCAGTTCCTCGTCGATGAAATCAAAAAAGACCGCATCATTCGCGTCCCTGGAGCCGCCGTCTTTATGTCAGCCAGTGCCGATGGCCTTCCATTAGCCCTGCTGCATCATTTAAAGCACAACAAGGCTCTGCATAAGCAGGTCATCCTGCTGACCGTTCGCTTTGAAGACTCGCCTTATGTCTGTGATGAAACTCGTCATACCGTAGAAGATTTTTGTGATGAATTCTATCGCGTGGTCTTACGTTACGGATTCGCCGAGTCTCCACAGGTCTTTGATGACCTAGTCCAAGCATTGGAAGATAAGACGAAGCTGAATAAGAACGGCATCACTTTCTACCAGAGCAGGGAAGTGCTGCTCACCAACGGCCCTGGCAAAATGGCGCTCTGGAGGAAAAAACTTTTTGTCATGCTTTCTCGACTCTCAAGGCCTGCCACAGGCTACTTCGATCTGCCGCCACGACAGGTCTGCGAGCTGGGAATTCAATTGGAGGTGTAGTCTGCAAGAAGCTTGAACTACCCCAAAGTGGATTAAACCGAGGTCAAAAGTCTGAAAAATAATCATATTTCCAGAATATAAACCTTTCCAAATTAAATGAATGACTCTATTTTCCGTAATAAATAGAATCCGCATGACCATCGTCCCCAGCGATGAGCAGCTACGTGAGCAAGGTCCTAAGACTGAACTCTCCGCGGACTGCAACATCGCTGGAGCGGTGGCAGCCAACGCTGCCTGACCGAGGGCGGCAGCTACTCAAGAAGAGCTCTCACGCCACAGGCTGCTTGCCATTCCTGCAAAAGCGCCCATTTTGTCTGCCCTCTTTTAACCCGACTGACTTGTGAGCCAATCCCACCCTACTGACGATCTCCGCGTGGCCGAGATCCTACCGCTGATTCAGCCGGCCCTTCTTATGCATGATCTCCCTCTCAATGAGACAGGGGCCGCATTCATCGAGTCTTCACGTAAACAAGCAGAGGCTATCCTCAATCGGAAAGATGATCGACTCCTCGTCGTCGCAGGACCCTGCTCAATCCATGATCACAAGTCTGCATTAGAATATGCTCAACTCATCCAGGCTGCCCGTGAAAAGCACTCCAAGGATTTGGAGATTGTCATGCGTGTCTATTTTGAAAAGCCACGCACCACCGTTGGCTGGAAGGGCTTCATCAATGACCCGCACCTCAATGAAAGCTACGACATCAATGCTGGGCTGCGTGAAGCACGAGCATTGCTGATCGAGCTTACACGCATGGGCATCCCATCTGGGACCGAGTTTCTGGATGTCATCACGCCGCAATACATCGCCGATGTCGTTTCCTGGGGAGCCATCGGCGCGCGCACCACAGAAAGCCAAGTCCACCGCCAGCTCTCCTCCGGGCTTTCCATGCCCGTCGGCTTCAAAAACGGCACCGACGGCGGCATTCAAGTAGCTCTAGACGCTATTCAGGCTGCGGCTGGTCAACACTGCTTCCTTTCCGTCACCAAAGACGGCGTCGCCGCCATTGTCAAAACACGCGGCAATGAAGCTTGCCACGTCATCCTGCGCGGGGGCAAGGCTGGCACCAACTTTGATGCAGCCTCCATCGACACCGTCGTCGGCCAGCTAACCGCTCGCGGCCTACCTGCAAGTGTGATGGTGGATTGCAGCCACGGCAACAGCCTCAAAGACTACCGGAAGCAGCCCCTCGTCACGGAGTCCCTAGCCGATCAAATCAGCCAAGGCAGCAAATCTATCACCGGCGTCATGATCGAAAGTCATCTCGTCGAAGGCCGCCAAGACGCCAAACCAGGGCAACCACTCACCTACGGCCAAAGCATCACCGATGCCTGCGTGAACTGGGCTACCACCGAGACCATGCTGAACGATCTCGCTGTTGCCGTCCGGGCACGCCGCGGCTAAATTTCCCACTCAAAAGCATGCTCACCGCCACCACTGCCCGTGATGCCATTCAGCGCATGGCCAAAAGTCGTGTGCTCGTTATTGGTGACGTGATGCTGGACCATTTTATCTGGGGAGCCGTGCGGCGCATCTCGCCAGAAGCCCCCGTCCCGATTGTCGAGGTAACAAAGGAAACCACCTTCCCTGGAGGAGCCGCGAACGTCGCCCGTAATCTCTCCGCCTTCACACCACACGCCTATCTCATGGGCCGAGTCGGTAAAGACACCGCAGCAGGTGAACTCAAACGCCTTTTGAACGATGAAGGTGTGAACACCGACCCGATGCTCGAAAGCGAAACCCTACCGACGATCGCTAAAACACGCATCATCGCGCGCCAGCAGCACGTTGTTCGAGTGGATCGGGAAACCATTGAAAAGCTATCACCCGAAGAACTCTCTCTCATCTCGGAGCGACTCCAAGTCATGCTGCCAGAACTAGATGGCGTGATCATCGAAGACTACGGAAAAGGTTTCGTGACCCAAGCCTTCGCCGACCAAGTTCTTGGTCTATGCAAAGCCGCAGGGAAGCTCGTCACCGTCGATCCCTCACCGCGCAATCCATTGAGTTGGCACGGGGCATCCTTGGTTAAACCTAATCGACTTGAAGCCTTCGCCGCAGCAGGCATTCAAGATCACCGTAGCCCTGGTCCTCCAATGGAGGATAAGCGCCTGCTCGAAGTTGGCGAACAACTCCTGGATCAATGGGCCGTCGGTAAAGTGCTCGTCACGCTAGGTGAGCAGGGCATGATTCTCTTTCAGCGTGACATTGCTCCTCATCACATCCCGACTCGTGCTCGTGAAGTTTATGATGTCTCCGGCGCTGGCGATACAGCCATCGCCTTCCTCACCCTCGCCCTTACCGCTGGCCTCAGCGCCGAAGATGCCGCCGACCTCGCCAATCACGCCAGCGGCATCGTCGTTGGCAAGCTCGGCACCGCACGAGTGATGAAAGACGAGTTGCTTCAGGCTTTCGAAGATTAAGCCAAATCTAGGATGAATCCCATCCCTATCACTGCCATCGTTGTCAGTTGCGACGAAGGACATCTATTGGAAAGATGCCTTAATTCGCTGACCTTTTGTGACGAAGTTATTGTCGTCGATATGGACTGCACTGACAAAACGGTCTCAATAGCAGCACAATTTAATGCTCGAGTCTTCAAACATCAGCGTGTGCCATTCGTCGAAGCAGCGCAGAAATGGATGAGCACTCTTGCAAGTCACGATTGGATCATAAACATTGATCCCGATGAAGTCTTTGATCCTAAGTTGGCGTCAGCGCTTGTAACCATTGTTAATGAATTGCCAAAAGATGTGGCAGTGATCGAATTCCCCATCCAGTTCTACTTCGGAAACCATGCCTTACGGGGAACATACTGGGGTGGTAAAAAATGGAAGCCAGGCTCTTTCTTTCATCGTCAACGAGTCACCCTCGGCGCTGTCGTTCATCGAAGGGCTGAACCGAACCTTGGCCTCCGCATCCATCGAATACCGTGGCAGGATGACCAAGTTTTGCATCATTATTGGATGCTCAATTATGCCCAGCTCATCGAAAAACATCTGCGATACATCCAAGCAGAAGGGCTCAAACACCAAGCCGCAGGACAGACTTTTTCTTGGCTTACCCTATCATATGAAACTGCCCACGCTTTTGCCTGGTCATTGATCAAAAAGTCTGCATGGAAAGATGGCATTACAGGCATTGGTCTCAGTATTTTTTACGCTTGGTATGTGGCTTCCGGCTGGTTAGCTCTGCGTAGTTTAAACAAGAAAGCATGATCCCCTCGCGACGGATTTTAGGACTCGATGGCATGCGTGCCATCGCCATTCTTTGTGTGCTTTTATCACACTCTGAAGTATCCGGAAATGTGCCCCATCATTGGCTCATTGATCAACTAAGACGTGTCTTCTCTGGCACGTTAGGCGTTCAGATTTTCTTCACTATTAGTGGTTTTATTATTACACTATTGCTGTGCAAAGAGCAGGCATCTCATGGTCATATCTCACTACGCCGTTTTTGGCTTCGCCGCAGTCTGCGCATTCTACCGCCTGCTTCAGCGTATCTACTTTTTCTGCATTTTGTAAGTCGGCAAAATCAGGCGCTTGTACCTTCTGAAACGCAGTGGGGGTCACTACTTTTTTATCGTAACATGATGCCTTTTGACCCGTGGTTCACCACGCAGCAAGGTTTCACGGGGCATTATTGGTCACTGGCTGTCGAAGAACAATTTTATTTAATATGGCCATTGTTAGTAGCATTTCTAGCAGTGAAGCAGCTACGACGTTTATCTTTGGTAGGTATCGTAATAAGTGTCGTATTCAGAATTGCCATTCCATGGTTGCCGGATGGCAGCCTTCGTTGGCTACCGATGAATCTGGACGGATTCATGGCTGGGGCACTATTAGCATTGAATATAAGCAGTGGCCACACAGCACCGTGGCTTCGGATTTGGCACAAGCGCACCCTGTTGCTTTTTTGCGCATTGCTCCTGACCAGGCTGTCAGGATCCTCAATTGGCGATTGGTTTACTTTTATTCAGCCGCTAGCAGTGGCTGCCGCAACGTCAGCCTACATCGCTGGATTAGCCATGGGTTGCAAAGGCTCCGAGCTGAGGCTTTTGAATTGGACTCCTCTGGTGGGTCTAGGTCTCATTTCATACAGTGTCTATCTGTGGCAGCAAGTTTTGCTGGCTCCCGAGTTCCAATGGCTCAGCGGTCATGCCCCATGGCTTTGTTTGTTTCCACAAAACATCTTGATGTGCATCATCTGCGGCAGCGTTAGCTATTGGGGGATCGAACAGCCCTTTAACAAAATCAAGGAGTGGCTTAAAGTTATCCCCCCAGTCCCGAAGCACGATGAATGAGAGTGCTCAAAGGGTAAGGAACATTATTTCCAACCTGAGTTGGCAGGCAGGGGCTAAGGTGATCAATTTAGCCATGAGTGTCCTGGCTGGTGGCTTAGTTGCACGACACTTGCATCATGATCTAAGCGAGTACCGCACTGCGCAATTTTACGTTAGTTTAGTCACGCCATTGACCGTCATTGTCAGTAATAATGTGATCATGCGGCGTCTGGTAGCGCGGGAGTCCGAAGGTCTTATTCTAGGAACCGCTATGTGGATGATAGCACTCAGCGGTTTATTGTTTTTTTCCGTTGTGGCAGCGGGATCACTTTTATGGTCAGAAAGTCGTAGCCAGCAGCTGCTCTTCATTGTCGCAGCTTTTAGCCTCTTAGTTTGGTGGCCCATTCCCTTTGGTCACGCGTTAGAGGCTCACTTGCACGGTCGAGAAAGCGCCCTTTCTGCTTCCTTGGGCTCTTTGGCAATGCGTTCATGGGAGATACTCTGTGCCGTTCAAGGTCTTAGCATCATCTGGTTATGTGGCTCTGTGCCTATCGGCACAGCAATTACCATGGTGTTTTTAGCTATCTTTTACTTTCGTTTACGACAGGAACATCTGGCTCATTGGCGCTGGGACAGCACGACCGCATGGCAGTTATTGAAAGAATCATCGCCGCTTATTCTCGGCGGACTGGCCTCGGGTGCCCTATTCCGTATTAACATCGTGCTGCTACGCGAGTGGGCTGGCAATGCAGAAGCTAGCTATTACAGCGCTGCGCTTGAGCTACCACTCAGCATGCAAATGATTGCCGGAGTTTTGCTCACTGTTTTCTTCCCTGGACTGACCCACTTACTCACGAATGAACCCCTCCGCGCCTGGAACAGGCTAGATCACTTCACGCGTTTAGGAGCGGCACTTGGTCTGCTCTCTGCCCTGGGATTATGTCTCGGTGCGCCACTATGGACGAACTGGATTTATGGACCTGATTTCAAACCCACCGCCCAAGTTTTAGCCGTAACTGCGTGGATTTTGCCAACCATGTTTATGGCCCAGGCACGTGGTGCTTGGCTGTTGCATACCCAACGCACAAGCATTGAGCTGTATTATATTTTGGGGGGTGTTCTGTTAGACGTGGTTTTAGCTTGGTTGTGGGTGCCTTCCATGGGCGCTGTCGGGGCAGCTTGGGCTTTGGTAGCTGCTTACGCTTTCACTTGGGTTATTTCCTCCCTTATTCATACCCACACACGCCGTATCGGCATCCTGCAGCTGCGTGCAAGTATTTGGCCGTTTCCCACTTGGCAGGAATTCAATCTCAAACGATAGCCAATTTATCTTCGTCTATACTCTAACTCTTATGGCCACTCCCGATTCAGCATCCCTCTCTTCGCTAGCCCTCCGTGAAGTTGAAGATCATCAACGCGTATTAGAAAATTTTCATGACTGCATCCCCCGCATCACTGAGATCGCCCAAGCCGTTGTTGCAGCTCTTGAAGAGGATCGTAAAATCATCTTTTTTGGCAATGGCGGCAGCGCTGCAGATGCTCAGCATCTTGCGGCAGAGTTATCTGTTCGATATCGTCTGAACAGAGTCGCATTGCCGGGCTTAGCACTCTCAACAGACACTTCAGTCCTGACGGCTTGTGGGAATGATTTTGGATTTGAAACGATTTACTCTAGGCAAGTCGAAGCACTGGCTCGGCAAGGTGACGTCGTCATCGGCATCACCACTTCAGGAAATAGTGCCAATGTTTTGCTAGGCCTTAAAAAAGCACGTGAGCAAGGTTGCGTCACCGTCGCATTTACTGGCGGCAAAGGCGGCCAAGTTATTGGCATGGTGGACTACAGTCTAGTGATTCCTAGTGATGTAACCGCACGCATCCAGGAATGTCATATTTTAGCCGGGCATATCCTGTGTGAAATGATCGATGTGCATTGGCAGGGTTTGTGATTTTTTCAATTTCCTAGGTTGTATCAATCTGTAGCCAACTAGATGAAAGTTTCGATCATCATACCGGCGCATAATCGACGCAGTATCACTCTTGATTGTTTGGAGCGATTAAAACAGCAGGGAGTGCTCTCGTGGGCCAATGTCATTTTAGTCGACGACGGCAGCACTGATGGCACCAGTGAGGCCGTGCACGCCGGTTTCCCAGACACCACCCTTCTATCGGGAGATGGTCATCTTTGGTGGGGCGGAGCCATGCAACTAGGCATTTGGAGAGCCTATTTTGATGGCGCAGATTATGTCATCTGGCTCAACGACGACTGTCACACCCGTAGTCATTCGCTCAGCTCCTTACTTCAAGTGAGCCAAGCAAGGCATGCGATTACGGTGGCACCCTGCATCCTTCGTGAAACAGGCACATTACATTATGGTGGTCTACGTCAGACTAGAGACGGCGTTGAAATCATCCCTTGCCAACAGAATGAGGTGATCCCCTGTGACACCATATGTGGAAATTGTGTCTGCGTGCCACGAGAAGTTATCGAACGCATTGGCGCTTTGGATATCTCAGCCTTTCCTCACTTTGCTGGCGACGCAGACTACGGCTTCAGGGCCCGTGATGCAGGTTTCCCACTTTTCATCGTCGGGGATGCTGTTTGTGACAGCTCCTACGGGAGTGCCAAAAACCGCCAATCATGGCTATTGGGAGATATGTCATTAGGCCAACTCTGGGCACTGTGTTTTCACCCGATGAACGGGACATTGGCGCGACCAGGCTTCATCTTTAAAATTCGGCATTGGGGTTTCTATGGCTACATGCAGTATGCAAAGGCTTTTACAAAATTGATCCTGGTCTCCTTGCTGCGCCTTATTTTTCCGCGTCCACTGAGATTGTTTTTGTTTAGTCGTAACCACACGACTTATCAACACATCCAAGCGGTAAAGCAGTGGGAGACCACTGAGTCAGTTTAGTAGCCACCCTCCGTCTGTCATGTCATCGAATTCTCAATCGGGCAGTCCAGTGCTTGTTATTATAGGTGGGACTTTTGTGATGCTTTACATCGCAGCGTCAGTCCTGCTTTCTGGAGGCAATACAATGGGCAGCATGTTTTTTTACATGCTGATTTTCAGTGGCGTTCTGGGAATCATCGCCCCACGAAAAGCGTTCTTCTTATTTTTGTTTCAATGTGGTTATCTTGATTTAGCGAAGCGTTTGATGGTGATGGCAGGAGACGTAGGTGTTGAAGATCTCTACTGGGTTCTTGGCATCGCGCCGATCACCGTGTGCGGCATCACCGCTGGGCTCGTCATACGTATTTTTTATGGTCAAATTTCAGCTGGTCGTAGTGATGTACTTCGACTGTGTCTTGCCGCACTTATCATCACCGCAGGTGCCCTTATTACTTATAAAGGCGGCGGCGGCTTTAGCAGTGTCGCCAAGACAGTAACGGACGCCTATTTGTACTCGCTTCTCGTCTTCGTTGTACCGTTACTTTTCTCGACAACGCTCGAAGTACGACGTCTGTGGAACGTGATATTCTTGATCTTTGTGCCTGTTGCAATCTACGGCATTTATCAACAGTTGGTGGGGTTCCAAGAATTTGAATTGGAATACCTTCGCACAGGATTGAGCATTGAGATTAAACAGCTCTATACAGAACGTGTGCGTGCTTTTAGCACACTCAATTCTCCGACCTCACTCTCTCTAATCATGTCAGAGCTAGCTGCTGTAGTGGCATTGCTCTCAGGAACTGCATTGAAGACTCGATTTAAACGACACCGCTTCAAACTCGGATTTCCAATTCTTTTAGCGATTATTCTTTTCTGCCTTTTTTGTGCAGCTTGGCTAGCCAGTACAGTGAGGGTTGGAATAATGGTTGTGCCAATTTCGATCACTGCGGTGATCCTCTTTCGTGGCCAACGATCAACTTTCCTTTTTTATCTTTTCAGCATTTCGATTTTTGCCTCGCTGATAGCCGTCGCACCTTATATTTTGATGAATATTGAAGGTTGGACCATGCGGATGCATGAGTGGGTTGGTGACAATGAGTTCATGGCCAATTTGCTCGACGCTAATACCTACAAAGATCGACTGATGGGATTTGTTAATGTGTTGGGAAATCCAGACGCATACACATTGCTGGGAAAAGGCGGCGCAGACACAACTGGTGAATTTTACAATCATGATCCCCTCAGTAATGCCTTATTAAAATTCGGCGTATTGCCGTTAACTTGCATTTTATTGGGATTATCTAAAGTGCTCATTTATCTGCACCAATCCATTTGGAGAATCGCAGATCATGATTCACGTAGAATGGCGACCATTTGTTTAGCCGTTGTTGCTGGATCAGTGGCAGTCTCCATGGTGGGGGGAAATTTAATTTCCAGTTTTCCAGGCAATGTTTTTCTAACGATGCCCATTGGAATGGTGTTGGCTATACGGGGAGAAGATGAACGGCGGCGAAAAGAACAAGCTGCACAAAATGCGTTGCCTATACCCCCTTCACAATGGCAGAGGCCTTGGGCTCTGGGTCGCCCTGCAGCATAGTAACTCATGGGTTTTTGTCCCGCGATGAATATAGCCATCCTCACACGCGCCAGAGCGCCTTATCTTCGAGCGCTGCAAGAGGCGCTTGCCGAAAGCATTCTAAAGGATGGGGAACTTCATCTACTCTGGCCAACGCACCAAACTTCTGATTTT
The DNA here is from genome assembly GCA_027489965.1 of Verrucomicrobiaceae bacterium. GTDB lineage: Bacteria > Verrucomicrobiota > Verrucomicrobiia > Verrucomicrobiales > Verrucomicrobiaceae > Prosthecobacter. Next base: position 32,851 of record JAIXZA010000008.1, on the reverse strand, counting down.
AACGACGCAGATGTGACCCCTAAGAGCAGCAATGCCACGGTCCATTCCATCGCCACCCCTTTTATTCGATTCCTCAAAAATCCTCCCTCCATTTCTCTATGGGTAAAACTAGCATCACTCAAGCCTGCGCTTATCTGGATTCATGAGTTTAGCCCTTACACCTTGATGGGCATTTTTTATGCAAAGTGGACCGGAGTGCCTGTCGTCGTCTCTACTGAAGTAGGCTGTGCGAATGCTTCGTTTTTTCCGCTGCTTGTTCGAGTTTGGCACGGCTTTTGGGGACACTTTGTAGATGGCATCATTGCTTGTTCACCAGCTGCTCATTTGCCTTTATGCGGAGAAAAGTTACCACTAATTGCGGCTTATCATGCAATCGACAGCCGGAATTTTGTGGCTAAGTCAGTCAAGCCAGAGTCCATTATCACGACCTTTGTTTTCGTGGGTCACTTGGTTCATAGGAAAGGAATCGATCTACTACTCGATGCCAGCCTGCAACTCCGGCAACGAGGTGTGACACAGTTTAAGATACTCCTCATCGGTCGTGACAAGGATGGCTGGGCAGAAAAGGAAACTCAGCGTCGAGGCTTGGATCAGATCGTGGACTTCAAAGGCTTCCTATCAGGGGATGCATTAAGGCAGGCAATTTGTGAGGCTGATGTCTTTGTTCTGCCTACACGCCAAGATACTTATGCCGCCGTCGTGCATGAGGCAGCATGTTTGGGTATGCCGCTGCTCATTAGTCGTCATGCAGGTGCCTGCATGGCTTTGGTAGAAGAGGCTGTTTCTGGATTTAGCTTTTTGCCAGAAGACACAGACGAATTTGCAGCGGCCATGGAACGAATGCTTTCTTTTGAGACACGCTCAATCCTGAGTCATGGCGCTAGACTTATCGGAGAAAAGCATTCAAGTCACATTCGCGGGCCTGCGCTAAGAGCATGGTTCATGGAGAACTACGGAGTATGAAAAGCATTCTGTTTGCTCCCGTTTTAAAGTCTGAACATTGGACTAGCATTGATCTACAGCAGCTCAATATCCTAGAGGCTTTAGAAAAGCATCATCCTGAATTAAATATTTCGATTTTAGATTTACCCGAACAATGGGCCAATATCCCGATGGGCAGAAGGCTGTTAAGAGACTTTTACTATCCTGCACTTATCCGCTCGGAATGTGCGCAGCGAAGCCACGTTCTTCATATTGGTGACCATAGTTACGGTCATCTCTGCCGTAGCCATCAGCCATGCGTGATTAACTGCAATGATCTTCATCATCTCGTTTCTCCTGATCTTCGTGGGGTTACGCTTTGGCGCTGGCGTCAGAGAGTGCAGCAGCTTCATCACGCTAGCCGAGTGCTAACTATTAGCGAGCATCTTGCGATGGAGGTGAAAGAACATCTCAAACTATCTGACGAACAAGTCACCGCACTGCCTAGCGGAATCGATACTGATGTTTTCCAGACTCATTCAAACTCGCTAGATCAGTCTTTGGCGCTTCTGCCCGAGCTAGCTGGGTTGCGTCAGAATCATTATCTAGTGACCAACATTGGTACGAATATTCCAAGGAAAAATATTCCGACGCTGCTGCGTGCCCTTCATCATCTCATTAATCACTATCGAGTTCCCGTCAAACTTTTGAAAGCAGGCCCTGCACTGGCTTCTAGCAACCACGCTGCCCTCATTGATGAGCTTAACCTTGTGGATCACGTCATCGATCTCGGGGCGCTTCCAGCTCCAAAGGTAGCTGCTCTCTGCCATCTTTCTCATGCTCTTTCTTTCCCGAGCCTTTACGAAGGATTTGGTCGCCCGACTGTTGAAGCCCAGGCATGCAGCTTACCCTGTGTTTTATCAGATTCTTCCTGCATGAAAGAAGTGGGGGGAGATGCAGCCTTATATCATGCTCCTTTAGACTTTGAAAGTCTGGCTAGTCATCTCCACTCCTGCCTAACGAATGATGATCAACGTCGAGCACTCATCAGACGAGGTCTGGAAAACGCCAAACGTTTTAGCTGGGAAAAGTATGCACAGAGGCTGGTCCAAGTTTATTCTGAACTTTGGTAGTCTTCAGCAGTGTTGTGAACTCGAAGTATTTCCCTCTTACTTGGTAATGTGATGGCCAATACGACTCAATACCCAAAGGTTAACTTTGGAATAATTCTCGGTGCGCTGGCATTTATCTTGGCCTTACTCTCCGGCTATCAGCCTTATGCAGCAGGCTACGGCGATTTTCGGCGGACGCTGATGGAAGAGCTGCTCATGCGCTGGAAAGATCCGACTTGGCAGCATGGCTTTTTGGCACCGTTCATTGCTGGGTGGTTAGTGTTTCGACAAAAGGAAAGCCTGACTGCCTTGAAACTCAATCGTAGCATACTAGGCTTGGTTGTTGTCGTCTTTGCTCTCTTCTCTTATTACGGTGGATACAAGGCTAACAATTATTACATGGGAGCCATTTCGATTCAGCTTTTTCTAGCTGGATTTGTTCTTTCTACACTTGGCTGGAATCATGTTCGGGCACTTGCGTTTCCCTGGCTCATCCTGGGTTTCATGTGGCCGCTCGTTTTCCTTGAAGACGGGGTTTCTTATCGTTTGCGCGTGTTGATGGTGGAAAGTGTTACTCTAGTGCTTAATGGCATTGGCCTAGAAACCTTACGCACCGGCACAGGACTGACTTCAGCGGCCACGGCACATCATGCCATGGGTGAGCTTTTTAGCCTCAAAGTCGATGGGCCATGTAGTGGCATGAGATCCCTTTTTGCGTTGTTGATGGTTGCCGCGCTTTTTGGTTACTTCCGCCAGCATACCCTACTGCGGCGTTTGTTTTTATTCCTCTGCGCCTTTCCTCTTGCCGTGGTGGCTAACATGGCGCGCATCTTTCTTTTGATTGGTGGTTCGATGCTGTTTGGCCAAGATTTTGCAGTCGGAAATGAAACTCAAGAGGTCAGCACTTTTCATTTCCTATCGGGTATTGCGGTGTATCTCGTGGCTCTTGCAGGGCTACAAAGCATCTCCTTCCTTATGAATCGTTTTCTTGGGAAAGCGCCCAAGGCGGGCAAGTCAGCTGAGATAGCCAAACAGGATGCCATCCAAAACCAAGCGCCATTGCTGCCATCTGCTATTTGTTTGGCACTCACCATCCTCACCGTCTGCGCTTGCCAGGTTTCCCCCGCCATGCGTGCAGGTGAATCAGCTGGTGTGATCATGGAGCTTCCCTGCGGATTCGGGCGCTTTTTAGGTGATCCATTGGAGCCGGATAAAGTGGAAAAAGAACTACTGCCACCCGACACTCAACTCGTGAAAATGCGTTACCGCAGCCCTGGAGGAAATCCTGATACTTGTGACATGGCCAATGTGACCATTGTGCTTGCGGGAGCTGAGCGACGCAGCATTCATCGCCCAGAAGTCTGCTTAGATGGTCAGGGTTGGACACTTCTAGAGTCAACCATCGTGCCTGTAGAAATCACGCCTGGCCACATCTTACACGTTAAAGACCTTCATATCTCCCGTGAAGTGGTTCGAGCTGACAACACGAAATCCACGCTCAGTGCCCACTATCTGTACTGGTTCGTTGGCACGGATGTCACTACTCCTAACAATTGGACGCGCATTTGGTTAAGCACTTGGGATAACATCACCCGCAGTGTGAATCACCGCTGGGCTTACCCAAGTGTCACAGTTTGGGTCACCGATAACCTAGATCCTAAAGAATCAGGTCAACGCAAACGCTCGTCTGTTGAATCAGTGGCACTAGCCACTGAACTCATTCGTGAACTTGTCCCAAAATTCCAAACGCAATTTCATCCATGAGCACGCTAAACACAAACAACCTTACCGAACGTTTTGATGATGACATGGTCTTGTTCATTGATCTTCTGAGAGGGATCGCGGCTATCATGGTTATGTTCGGCCATGCTTTGGATTTAAGTACAGCTTCAACCTTCAGCTGGGATCTTCACCAAAATCCGCCTTTTTGGTGCCTGATTCGTTCTTCCATCGGCAATGGTGCTTTCTGGGTCTGGTGCTTTTTCATCATTTCAGGGATGTGTATCCATCAATCCATCGCCCGAAGTGTTGAGACCAAGACCTTCCGCTGGCGCAATTATATTGTGGCCCGGATCACTCGGATTTATCCACTCTTTTTACTTGGTTTAGTTTTGGCCTATATCGCCTGGATTTTACCAGAGGATTGGGGGGACATTGCTTCGCGTAACAGTCGCCCTTGGCCTCAACTCGCGGCTAGCTTTTTGAGCCTCCAGATCTTTACCACACCTTTTCCGGCGTTTGAGACTTCTTGGAGTTTGAGCTGTGAAATGGTCTATTATGCAGTTTGGCCAATCTTATTGTTGTCCTTTCGGGGGAATGGCTCGCGTGCTGCGATTTTTGCCCTTTTCGGGACTTGCCTCACTCTGATTGCAATTGCTGCCGCATGGCACTTTTCTGAGCGACTTAGTTCTAGCGCATCTTTGGAGGGACTTTGGACGACTGTTATTCTGTTCCCCCTTTGGGCTGGAGGTGCTTGGCTTGGTGCAAACTGGAGATCAGTTCGCAACCGCATGACGACAAGACTTTGGGTAGCTTCAGTCATCATCTGTATTCTAGCTGAAGTTCTTTTTGTTATTTTTAAATTTCATGTTTATCCGGGTTGGGCACTCAACATTCCCGCTTGGGTCGCTGCTCCAGGACTGTTACTATTCTTGGGCGGAGTTTCCCGTTTTAATCTTTCTCAAAAGCCTAAATGGAAACCAGCTTGCGAGTGGCTGGGAAGATTTAGTTACCCTTGCTACATCCTGCATATGCAACTGCTCCTGATCTGGCACCATTTCTTGATTCAATGGCTGCCTAAATCCCTCAGCAGCCAACCGTTTGTGTACATGCTCTGCCTGCTCCTACCACTGCTAGCGCTCATGGCTGTCGTGGGTCCATGGATGGAGTCACAGATCATGTCTTGGAGATCCCAGCTTTTGAAAAAAATTTGAAGGTGCAATCACAATCAATTGTTTCGGAAAGCTAAATATTTAAAATTAGCCTTGCATGGTTATTAAAATTATAGTAATCGTTGTATTATGACATTCAAACTAACCCCGCTCATTGCCCTTTTTGCGCTTTGCCTCTCGGCTTCAGGCCAGGTTGTTGCTATCAACGGCATTGATCGTGATGGCTATGGAGGCACCTATGAAATCAGCGGTAGCGGCTACGATGGCGGGACTTACTGGTGGATGTGCGCCGAACCAATCCCAGGGACCACCGGAGCCGGCAACGGTCAAGGAATGATCGCCAATTCACTGAGCTTAGCGGGAGGCTGGGACAGACAAAACACGCAAAGGCTTTCTGATTACTCAGCAAATCCAGGGTTTTACTCAACCGCCTACACAAGACAAATTGGCATTTTGAGCTATGTGCTCGATACGTATCTCCGATGGGACCTCGCAGGTTCTTCAGGCCGTTTCACAGAGCAAAGCTCAGTTGCTGGAAATTTTGGCAACAATGATGCCTTCTACAATTCATTCTTCACAGTTCAAAATGTGCTAAACAATCTCTACGGAGCGCCTGGCAAAACTGATTTCACCGACATTAGCTCAGGCGAATCGAATCCATTTTCCTTTTTCGAAGGCAATGCGGCTGGTAATGCGGCTGCAATCGCTGCACGGCAGAGTCTGTTTAACACCATCGTCAATGACGTGGATGGAAAAGCTGGAACGTCATTTTTTGATACTTACGTCGCTCAAGGCACATACATGATTGCCAGCTCCAGTTTTTCTACTGCCAATAATGGTCTTGGCCCAGAAGATGCGAATAAAAACTGGCAGGATGCACTGATCATAGTAGCACCTGTACCAGAACCAAGTGGTGCGCTCTTGATTGCCTGCACTGGCCTTGCTTTCATGCTTCGCAGATTTCGTCGGATGCCCGTCTAGAACGAAACCCTTGATCGCGGGGTAATTGCAAAGGGAAGCGGATGATTTTTTTGGATGCCGCCTCAACTGATGACAAAGCGATTACGAGTCGAGCTTCATTGCCACACTTTGGCCTCCAGTGATGGCATGATCACACCCGATGGCCTCTTAAAAGCGGCCAATCTTCAAAAATTAGACGCGATAGCGATCACTGATCATGATACGACTGCAGGCGCAATTGAATTTAGGCGCTGGTTTCAGAAAAAGGGATCAGCCACTCAGATCCTCATCGGCGAAGAGCGGACGCTTTCGAACAAGTGTCATTTGATAGGACTCTTTCTGCAACATGATCTAAATTCAACGGATCCATTGTTAGTCATGGAGGAAATCCATCAACAAGGCGGACTCGTTTTGGTTCCGCATCCTTGTCGGATAAACGATGGCCTGCTGGGACCGAGAGGACTGGGCATGGAAGGTTTGGATCAAGCAGATGCTTTTGAGATTCACAACGCCAAAGGCAGCAGGGCAGATAATGACCAATCTCTCCAGGTCACGACAACGTCAAACCGCTCCTTTTTTGGAGGAAGTGATGCTCACTACGAAGCTGATGTCGGTCAATGCGTGAATGAAATCATTCCGTGTGGCAATATGGAAGAGACAGTGCGGACAATGCTGAGAAGAGAAAGTCCATTTCGCATTCTAGCCAAAGCACAGAAACCAAGCGGTGAAGAACGCCGCTATGCGCCTGCTTATTATGCAGTGAAAAAGTATGCCTCTGTACCGAGACCGATACTACCACTAGCCAAAAAGATTTACCGTTTTTATTGGAATCAAAAGCATGGCGGTCGGCAGCATGAACTGTCCGAAATCATCTGCTCAGACAGGGATCTTTTAAAGGTCTAATAAAGGATGCACAAGAAATCCATACGCAAGCTCGCCCAACTTCACGGTTGGTGGGTTTATCAGACCTTCCTCAAGAAAAGCTGTGCTTTCAGTGAAGAGGAGCGGCAGTCATGGATTCAGGACAGGCTGAAGCAAACACTCATCCGCGCATTTGAAGGCACACGCTACTATGCAGAAGTCTATGACAAGATCGGCTTTGATCCGCGAACCGACTATCAGGGCCCCGAGACTTTAGCGGCTCTACCAATACTCACCAAAGACATCATCCGTGAGCGTTTCGAAGATCTCATCGATTCACGATACCAAAAATTGAGCGCTTACGCTGAGACAAGTGGCACCACTGGCCAACCCCTACGCATGAGGCTAAATGAAAGTTACATAGCCCTGGATTATGCCTGCATGTATCAAATGTGGGCTCAGGCTGGGTACCGCTTTCGTGATCCATTTTTAGCCCTGCGCAGTTATGTGCCATCGAATGCCAGTGAACCGCTCTGGAAGCATGACAAAGCACAAAACACACTTTTCATGTCGGCCTACCATTTCTCAGCGAGAAATGCAGAGGAATACATGCGGGCCATTGCAGAGTTTAAGCCAAAATTCATTCGCAGTTATCCATCCTCACTCATGGTGCTTGCCGATTACCTGGAGCGCACGGACCAGAGAATAACCAGTGTGCGCGGCCTATTTACAGCTTCAGAGACTCTATCAGCCCATGAACGAGAAGTCATCGAGCGTGTCTTTGGCCCGATTCTCTTTGATTGGTATGGCATGACAGAGCCCACCCTTGTGGCCTTTGAAGGAACTGAGCATCATGGCCTTAACATTGCTTGGCAGTATGGGCATGCTGAGTTCATTGAGGATTCGAGCTTATCCTCAGGAGACTATCGACTTATCGCCACTAGTCTGGCTAACCCAGTCATGCCATTCATCCGCTATGATACGGGGGACATCGTGACTCGTCATCGATTGGAAGCATCAGACAATCTCTATCCTAAGCGTCTGGGCAGTGTCCAAGGGCGAAAAGATGATCTTATAATCACTCCTGATGGCCGCCAACTGCCTTCGGTAAACTTTTATTCTGTTTTCAGATCTGCCCCTGGAGTCGTCCGTTTTCAAATCGTACAATACGGCGCATCCGATATTGTGGTGAATATCGAGACGACGGAGACAAACTTCGAGCGGAGTCCTGGCTATGCTGAGCTGCGAACTGAGCTACGATCACGATTTGGCGATGAAATGAGCGTCGAATATCGTCTCAATCTACCTTTTGAAACTAGCCGTGACGGCAAATGCCCCGTGGTTTTGCGTCGCCGAGCCAACAAGGCCATCGAAGAAAGAAAAGAATACACCCTATCTTCGCAAGTCGCTTGGACAAGGCATCGGAACGGTGAATCCATGCTGAAGCTTGATTGGAATGAAGCGGATGCTTCACCATCGATCCTCGTTCGTGAAAAATTGGCCGTCCTGATTCAAGATCCCTATTCAATCATATGGTATCCTGAAGCTTACCCCAAAGCATTGCATGAAGCATTGGCCCAGCATCATAGAGTCCATGTAGAAAACGTGCTAGCCACCCATGGATCAGACATGGCGCTTTCCTATTTGGTACAGTGCTATGTGAATACAGGTGATAAGGTCCTGATCGTCACCCCAAGCTATGATAACTTCCGAGCTGTTGCAGAGCAGCGAGGCGGGCAATCGCTGACGTTCACCTTTGAAGGAGAAAACGAATTTCCACTGGAACAACTCATCAGCCGAATTCGTCAGGATCTACCTCGCGTGGTTTACCTGACCAACCCCAATAATCCAATGGGTTACCATCTCTCGCGATCCAGTATTGCCCAATTGTGCACTGCTACCACTACTTGCCTAATCATTGTAGATGAAGCTTATGCTGAATTTGCACCTGAGGATGCCATTCAGCTCATTCGTGACCATGCAAATCTTGTTATCGTGCGCACTTTTTCCAAGGCTTGCGGACTTGCTGGACTGAGAATCGGTCACTTGATTGCCGATTCCACCATCATAGATACGGTCAAACGTATCGCAAATCCAAAACACTTGACTACCTTTGCTCAAGTGGCGGCGCAGGCTACTCTCGAAGACTGGGGCAGTATCGAAAATCATATCGAGGAGATCAAACAACAACGACTCCGGTTCACCACGCATCTGCGTCAACTGGGCATCAAGTATTTCGACTCGCATGGAAACTTCGTTCTTCTCCATACTATTGAACCAAAGGTGATGATAGCGTGGTTTGAAGAACGTGGGATTCTTCTGCGTGATCGCTCAGCTCAAATTCCTGGCACTGTTCGAGTCAGCATTGGAGGAAAAGAGACCATGGATCATCTCATCAGTACATTCGAAGAATTCACCACTATAAAAGCAGGCAGCGCATGACCATTCTGCACGTCTTTAATCGCTATCTTCAGTCAGGAGGTGAAGAAACGGCTGTCGAGCAAATCCAGCGCCACCTTGAACTGCGTCATGAAGTTCCTCGCTGCTTCTTTGACAGTCATGAATGGACAGGGTCAGAAGCGCCAAATAAAGCCAGTCAGGCCTTACGCTTTTTCTACAATCCTAGTTCAAAACAGCGATTTGAAACACGAATCCATGAAACCAAAGCTCACGCAGCGTTGTTTCATAATGTCTATCCCGTAGGATCTCCTTCTCTCTACCGGAGCGCCCAACAAAAAAAGCTGCCAGTGATTCAAATGATGCATAACTATCGACCCTTTTCTGTCGATGGTTCTCTCTTCTATCAAGGCAAACCGCAATCTGGTCCGCTGCATGGGAAACACTTCGAAGAGATTCTTTCAGGTGCGTGGCAAGGGTCCATTGTACGCAGTGCTGTCTGTGCATTGATGCTAAGCATGCTTCGGCGTAGTGGCTGGTTAAAAAGTGTTTCAGCATGGATCGCGATTTCAGAATTCATGCGCCAGCGATTTATCGAAAGTGGCCAGATTCCACCACATCAAATTCACACGTTAAGGCATTCTTGGGATGCGATGCCTTCACCGCCTGCTTACTTTGATGCTGGCTATTATCTCTTTCTTGGGCGCCTCATTCCTGAAAAAGGATTGCACACACTCATTTCCACATGGCATGAACTGAGGAACCAGCTTGGAGCCAAAACGCCGACACTCAAAATTGCAGGTGATGGACCGCTTTCTTTATGGGTTAAAGATCAATGCTTAGCCAATCCCTATATCGAGTATCTGGGACAAATTTCGGGACAAACAAAACAGGAAGCACTTTTGCGATGTCGGGCTCTGATTGCTCCGTCTATTTGGTGGGAGCCGTTAGGCCTCATTGTATACGAGGCTTATGATTTTGCCAAACCAGTCCTGGCCGCGAGGGCAGGCGCATTGACTGAAACCGTGCAACATCAAATGACAGGCCTGCTTCATGAAGCAGCAAACACGGCTGGACTGGCTCAAGATATTCTAATCATCGAGTCCATGTCTGATGAGCAACGCAGAACCATGGGGCAAAATGGTCGTTCTTGGCTTTTGCGTGAAGCTGGTCTGAAATCTTGGCAAGATCAGTTTGATGGTATTCTTTCCAGCGTAGTTTAATTGGATTCTCTTTTCGATTCACAAACACACATGCTTTCGCAGATACCCACAGGCCAGATATTAGGCACACAAGTCCATGTGGCGACTTATGCCACGGCTTTTCAAGCAGTAGTGTCTGCTGTGCATGAAAAGGCCACCCTTGCGGTAGCTGCTGCTAATACGCACTTGATTGGAGAAGCTCATTCAAATCCTGATTTCGCTCAAGTCTTGCGCACCTTTGATCTTATCATGCCAGATGGGATGCCCCTCATATGGGCACTGCGATTAGAAGGACATGAGATTCATGATCGCGTCTATGGTCCCTATTTTATGGAGTATGCGCTGGTACACTCCACGTCGAATCACAGACACTATTTCTTCGGTGGCACCACAGCTTGCTTAAATAAATTGCAGATAAAAGTACGTGAACTCAATCCAAGCCTGCAAATCGTTGGAGCCGTTTCTCCGCCATTTGGCATCTGGGATGCAGACACTGAAAACCGGCTCATTGATGACATCAATGCGGCAAAGGCCGATTTCATTTGGGTAGCTCTCGGCGGTGTTAAGCAGGAAACATGGATCTCGAAAAATCGACACCGTTTTCATCAGGGTGCCTTCTTGGCTGTAGGTGATGCGTTTACACTCGTGGCTGGATTGCGATCCTATGCGCCAGCATGGGTTCAGCGCCTAGGCCTGACTTGGCTTGTCCGACTTTTACAGGAGCCCAAGAGACTCTTTTCGCGTTATCTCCATTATAACACTCGGTTTGCCAGCGCTTATTTTCTGGATCGTTTGAGACTCGTCTATCGTGATCACTGATCTACTCAGATGAAGCAACTAGCTCAATATCAAAATGGACGCCTTGAGCTCCAAGAAGTACCGGCACCCATGTCGCCACCTGGGGGTATTCTTGTGCGCACGACATGCTCTGTCATTTCTCCAGGCACTGAAAAAATGAAGGTGGAGCAGGCGCGCATGTCACTGCTTCAAAAGGCCAAAGCCCGTCCTGACCAAGTTGCCAAAGTATTAGAGACGGCAAAAACACTGGGGTGGAAATCTGCTCTCGAGAAAGTGCGTAACCGGTTGGAATCTCCAACTCCTCTAGGCTATTCAGCAGCCGGTGTCGTCGTTGCGGTGGACCCATTGAACACACGCTTTCAGGTCGGCGACCGAGTCGCCTGTGGTGGTGCCGAATGCGCTTTTCATGCGGAACTGATTGCGGTGCCTGATCTACTCGCCTCACCGATACCTGATGGCGTGGAAAATTGGCAAGCAGCTTACACGACTTTGGCGTCCATCTCCATGGAGGCTGTCCGCCAATCAAACAGCAGACTTGGAGAACGTATCCTAGTCATTGGGCAAGGCCTCATCGGGCTGCTGGCAACTAGTCTTCTTAAAGCAAGCGGTGCTCGTGTTATGGCCACCGACTTCCTGCAGCCTCGCCTGGATGCAGCACTCGCCATGGGGGCTGAACGAGTTATACTGTCGTCTCAATCAAACATCACCGAATCCGTCCGCGAATGGACAGGGGGTCATGGGGTGGATGCTGTTCTTCTTTGCATTGGGGGCAAAGGAAAAGATGCGTCTGATTTAGCCATTTCTTGCCTGCGCGACCGTGGAGTCATGGTGATCGTTGGCATGCACGATGCGGAGCTCACATGGAAGGCTGCCTACATCAAAGATATCCAAATCCGGTATAGCCGCAGCTACGGTCCCGGACGCTATGATCCAAACTATGAATGGGGCGGCCAGGACTACCCCATTGGACATGTGCGTTGGACAGAAAACCGGAACTTCGAGGCTTGCCTTCAGTTGATGAAATCAGGGCATTTAAATCTTGCGCCTGTAACGACTCGAACGGTCGCATTCAAAGATGTTGTCGAGATCTATGACCACCTGGATGCAGAAATAGGTGTAATCATCGAATATCCGAATGAGCCAGACAGCACACTCTCCTCGGACATTATTCATCCAAGATCTCCCTCATCAACCTTTGTTGCGGCAGATATCTTAAAACCCTCCGATAGATTAGATGTCATTGGTGCAGGTAACTTTGCACGAACGATGCTTCTGCCACATCTAAAGGGGGCACTAAATTTCGGAACAATTGTCAATGCGACGGGGCTTAGTGCGAATCATGTGAAGCAGAAGTTCGGTTTCACTCAGGCATCCACAGATGTGTCCGATGTCTTTTCAGGCCCTGCTGAATCCGTCGTCATAGCGACAAGGCATCATCTCCACGCCCCTTTGACGCTCTTAGGACTAGCTGCCGACAAACATCTTTTTGTTGAAAAGCCCCTGTGCCTGACTCGTAATGAACTGGCTCAAATTGATTCTGCTATGTTGCAGTCACAAGGCAGTCTCATGATAGGCTTTAATCGGCGCTTTGCACCGGCCACCATTGAAATAAAAAAACTTATAAGCAGCGCTCCTGGCCCAAAATCCTTGGCCTTTCAAATCTTCGCAGGACCTTTGTCTCCTGATCATTGGTATGCCAATCTAGAACAAAGCGGCGGACGCATTTTAGGGGAGGCCTGCCACTTCTTTGACTATGCTTGCCATCTGCTCGGCACACCTGTTCGGGTTACAGCCCAGACGGTTGGTCGTCATGCCTTCCCTGATTCCGTCACAGCCCAGATTGAGTTTTTAGACGGTTCTTCAGCTCAAATCATCTATTCAGCGGAAGGTGATGCGTCCTTTCCCAAAGAATCTCTTCGTCTTTTCGGCTCTGGATTCGTGGCAGAATGTGAAAACTTCCAGCGCCTGACTATCCATAAAGGCCGCAGGCAACGCGTCATGAAGTTTTCCAGCAAAGGTCATGCCGAAGAAATGGCCGCCTGGTTAAGCTTTCTGCAAGGTCAGTCGAGCCATCCCCTGGCCTACCCAGAAGCGCAACAAAGCATGCGCTTGACCTTTGCCGTGATGGACTCCATCCGTGAAGGCCGCACGATTGCAGCATGAAGTCATTCGATGAGTTTGGTCAAAAAACTATCTTGGTATCGTCACCGCCTCAGCGCCATGACCATGGCAGAGATGAGATATCGACTCGTTGCTAAATGGCGCGTTTGGACCGAAGGTGGTTTTCTTGAGAATATTCAAAGCCTCGAAAGCCTTGCGGTGAATACCAAGGCGCTGCGTCTGCCCGAACTATCTGCTTTCTCTAACAGCTATCGTCATCAGCTGGCTCTAGATGCCAAACTCCTGCTCAAAGGAGAATGGCAGCTTTTTGGCTGGAAGAATGTCGATGTGGGGGCACCGCCATGCTGGCACCGTGATGCTGCCTTTGGTACCGTTATCGATCCAGACTTACCCGCGCATCGTCTGAATCATCGTGATCTACCCAGCGGTGCCGATGCACGCACGATTTGGGAGATCAACCGCTGGGCAGAAATGACCCGCTTAGCCATGCACGGCTGGATCAATCATGATCTGGATGCTATCCGCACGGCTCAACTTTGGATTGAGGACTGGTGTGATCGGAATCCACCTGGCGTTGGCATTAACTGGACAAGCGCGCTTGAGGTCGCGCTAAGACTCATTAATTTCACTTGGTTTGACACGCTTGTTTCAGCCGTCGCAGACAGCACACTTAATTCTGCACAGATTAAGCTCGTGAAACGCATCGTGCCGATTCATGCCGCTTGGATTTGGCGGTATCGGTCCAACGGGTCGTCGGCAAACAATCATTTATTGGGTGAGCTTTCCGCACTCGTCGTTTCAGGATCACGTTGGCCAGCCCTTGAAAAGATCACCTGCTCAATCGACATAACTTGGCAAAAGCTCGGCCACGAGATTCTGCGCCAATTTGGAGAAGATGGCGGCAGCCGTGAGCAAGCTCTGCATTACCACCTCTTTGGCTTTGATCTGGCCTGGCAAGCTGCACGAGTCATGGGTTGCAAAGCAGGTCCAGTGTATGACCGCCTTGCTTTAGCCGCTACTTTTTTTGCAGATCTCAGTCAGAAGGGCGAGCCATGGGACTTTGGAGATAATGACGATGCCCAGGTCGTCCCCGTGACAGCGGTACGGGCAAATGCGGTCCAAGAATGGCAAGACTGGTTCAATGGTGAGCAGGGTGTACTTCAGGCATGGCTTGGTATGTCACCCATTCTACCGCAACTTATCGCTAGCAATGAATGGCGCACTTATTTAACCAGTGGAATTGCTGCGTTTCGTTCGCATGGCTGGTTTGCTCGTCTAGATGCCTCCCCTCTTGGATTCGGCAGTATTGCCGCTCATGGTCATTGTGATGCCCTACACCTTTCTATCTGGGATGCGGACTATGCCCTGCTAATCGATCCTGGCACTGGCTCTTATTATGGTAATGTGGAACTACGCGAAGAACTCGCTCGATGGGATGCCCATAACGGCCCGCAACCTGTTGATAAATGTTTTGAGACTCCACGGCGCCATGGGCCGTTTCTTCAGCTGACCCATCATTCATCACCGACTTTAGTCACCGAGGGCACCACCGCGATTGCTAGGTTCGAGCATGAAAATCATGCTTTTCAGAGGCAAGTCCTTTGGCATGGAGAGTCGATCGAAATTCGTGACACGGAAGATTTGCAGAAACCGTTTTCCATTCATTGGTGCCTTGCACCTGAGTGCACGATAGTGGATCATCTTGCACTCAAACCTGGTCGCTTCATCCTTCATCGCAATGAACGCCAATGGGAACTTTTCATGGATGCTCCAGGGGCTACCTTTTCCGTCATCACTAGGCGAGTTTCGCCGTTTTATGGCCAAATTCAGGAGTCAAAAGTCATTCTCGTCAGCGGCATTCAATCAGGCATCGCGACGCGGCTGAGACGTTTAGCCACGTAGAAGCGTCTCGCATAATCAGCTTCTTCAGTTTCAAAAAGGACATGCATTGTGCATGTCCTTTTTCATTACCATACCATCCGGCCAGCCATTTGAGCGAAGGCTTTGGCTAGCGCTGAATTAAGCTCCTCTAAAGTCGATTGCTCCAAATCTGCGGACATCGCGCTGGGTGCGGTCGCTTCCATCACCATTCTTGTCTCCATTGGCGAGGCGGCCGGTTGTTCATCCCGTGCATATTTAAGCACTACGGCTTCCTTTGGGACTGTTACTTGAGGTGCATCGACATCGAACTCTTCAAGGGCACGCAAACGCTCATCCACATCCTTGCATACCTGCTGTAAAGATTGGCGTAACTCCAATAGCTGTTCCTTGGCGTCTTGGCGGGACGAGGACTCCATGGTGATCTCAGGCAACATTGGTAAATTCATATTGAATCAAATATACAGGATAAACCATAATTTCAAAAAAATTATTCAGAGACTTCTGAATTTTAATAAAAACCCACGGCTATTCTCGACATTGTCTATCGACATTTGTCCAAATAGATAGCCTCATCGCTTGCTTTCCCACTGAGATCGCCGATGTTCAGCTCCCCTTTTACCCTCCCTATTATGAGCAAAGCCAGCGTCGAAGACATCAAATTAGCCTCCAATGACCTCCGCGGACAGATCGCTGAACAGTTCGCGGACACCTCCTTGAGCCATGTTCCCGATGATTCGAATATTTTGCTAAAATTCCATGGTTCTTACCAGCAGGACGACCGTGATCAGCGGGCCGAACGCTCAAAGGCTAAACTGGATAAAGCTTGGTCATTCATGATCCGCAGCAAGATGCCTGGCGGACGCATCACGGCAAAGCAATACCTCATTCATGATGACCTTTGCACCAAGGCTATGGGTAACCTCCGTCTGACAAATCGTCAGGGTATCCAGCTGCATGGCGTGCTCAAAGGCGGCCTCAAAGAAGTCATTCACGACGTTTGCCATAGCGGCCTCAGTACGATGGGTGCCTGTGGAGATGTCGTCCGCAATACCATGGGACCAGCTGCACCTTTGAAGACTCCCGTGCATGCTGATGCACAAAAACTCACGGAAGAAATCAGCCAACGTTTCCTCTGGAGATCCTCCGCTTATGCCGACATCTGGCTTGATGGGGAAAAGATCGATCCAGAGTGGATCATGGACCCTGCCGTCGATCCCGCCGTCCGTGCAGCCACGACAGCACCTGAAGGCGAAGACCCAATTTATGGCAAAGTCTATCTGCCACGTAAATTCAAAATGGCTGTGGCCATTCAGCCAAGCAACGACGTGGATCTCTGGTCCCAAGACGTCAGCTTTATCCCACACGTTGTGGATGGCGCTGTCGAAGGCTACACGATCACTGTTGGCGGTGGCTTTGGCATGAGCCATGGTCAGCTCACCACGCGTCCTTTCTTGGCACAGCCTCTTTTTTATGTGAAGCGCGCTCACGTCGTCGATGCCACAGAAGCCATCGTCACCACACAACGTGACCATGGAAACCGTGTCGAGCGCAAAAACGCCCGCATGAAATACACCGTTCAGACCATGGGCATCGACGCCTTCCGCGCCGAGGTTCAGCGCAGGCTGCCCGGAATCGAAACCTTCCCAGCCAAAGAACTGAAGTTTGATACCGTCGAAGACAATCTCGGCTGGCACGAACAAGGCGACGGCAAGCTTTACTGCGCCGTCTATGTCAGCATGGGCCGAATTGCCGATAAAGAAGGCGGTCCACAATATCGCAGTGCCTTTGCAGAACTCGCTCGCACGCTCGATCTTCCTTACATCATCACGCCGAACACAAACGTGATTATTGCGGATGTTTCACCGGATCAAAAAGACACCGTCAATGCCATCCTGGCCAAGTTCGGTGTCGTCCATAGCGATGAAATGACCCGCGCTCGTAAGGTCGCCCATGCCTGTGTTGCTTTGCCAACTTGCGGACTGTCCCTCAGTGAGTCTGAGCGGGCTCTGCCAGGCATCATGGACAAAATTGATCCCGTGCTCCGTGAACTGGGTCTGGAAAACGAGCCAATCCTTTTCCGCATGACGGGTTGCCCGAATGGTTGTGGCCGTCCTTACAATGCTGACTTTGGTTTTGTCGGTCGTGCCCCAAACAAGTACGCCATGTTTGTTGGCGGCAGTGTCCGTGGAGATCGCTTGGCAGGCCTTGAATTCAAGAGCGTGCTTGGTGACGATATCCCAACGAGAGTCCGTGAATTCCTTGAAGCCTTCAAAGCTGAGCGGAAGAACGGCGAAATCTTTGCCGATTGGTTCGCCCGAACCCGCACCACTGGCGAAGCTCCAACTCCAGAACAGTTCCACATCGAACTCGCCGAACGCGCCGCGAAGCTCGCCGGCGAAAAGGTCAGTGCTGCTGAATAACTCTTATTATTGTGGACCAAATTTAGTGCTGCCCAGGATACGGTAGCGGTAATGAGAATCTAAGCTATCACCAGTGACAGCAAAGTCTGGTAAGGCTGGATCGGACGGATCAATGTAGCGCTCAATGATCGTTGAGCCTCGGCTTTCAGCGGTAACGCTGTCGATTGATTCATCCCATTCGGCCCAGGCTTCGGCATCATCACCGCGCAGGCGACTGGCTTGGCGGAGGGCTTGGACACGGTAATGAACGCGGTAGGAGTTAGACTTGGTGGTGAGTCTTGGATACAAGGTTGCATAGGGACGCTCACGCGCATTGTCACCCGTCAGTTTATTGGTTTCCCAGAAGGTCTTCATCTCTTCAAGCTTCACATTCTGCGGCACTAAATGCAGGTTACAAACCTCGCTGGGACTCCGGTAGATATTGCCTGCATCGAAATGCATCTTCATCTGCTTGAGAGTCTCATCGGCGTCGATGGCGTGGCGATAGTTTTGATCGTTGGCTTTCTTGTAGATGTTTGCGTCTGCGGTGGGAATAGCGAGCACCTGCTCACTACGCAGAAGAGCCCGAAGGGCGGTCGTGCGCTCAATGAAAGTGAAGGGCACGATTTGTGAATTGAGATTGATTTTGCCAGCTGTGGACAGCGGCTCGCTAATGGCATAAGGCTCGACCACCGGCATCCAAAATAGATCCAAGAGTAGATGATCAGGCGGTGTCGTGCTGCTGATCGAGGTTTCGTTTTGTTTGGGTCTAAAGCGCAGAGTTGACCAAGGCTTGCCTGCTTTCACTTGATTCGGCAATGAGCCAAACATGACGGGAGAAGGGATCTGCCGATTCGGTGAGAAAAAGCTTGGGCCACCCGTTTCCTGAACATGATTGCCATCAAAATAAGGAACACCTGCCCCGACAACACCGTTGACCGTGCCACGGAAGCTATTGCCTTCATCGGGTTTATTGATGTAGGCACCATCAGTGATCGTGGCCATGCCAGTATCCCAGTCGCCATTGGCTTCTGCTAGCGCTACCGCATTAACGGGAATGTCGGGCCTGCGGCTTCCATCATAGGCAGCTCCGCTCACGAGCTGGCCTTCCTTATCATCTGAGCCTGGGGTGAATCCAGCACTGGCGGCTTCGTGAAAGGAATGAGCATAACGTTTACCCATCTGATCATAATACCGATGTTTGACAAAATAGCTCTCTGGAACCACGGACGTAGCAGCGAGTAGGCGATAGTCGCCATGACTTAGAACCATGGTCCTCACCACATCGGACGGATTCGCTGAATGACTGTAAATGAAAGCTCCTGAGCGTAAGGTCGAACGATTGCCTGGATCAGCATGAACACGATGCAAACGACCTGCGGGCTGTTCCAAAAGCGTTGAAGCCGTGACCTCTGGAACCATTTTGATGGTTGGAAAACCTGCCAAAGCGCCACCGCGTGAGAAGGTCCACCAGAATTCCCTCTCCGTCGTCATGGATTGCGGATCGCCACTGGTTGCTGCGACTTGAGTTCCCGCTAAAACAAGATTCGGCACAGGAAAGGTACCGCCAGCGAGATTGACCTGAATGGTTTGAACGGGAATTTGATTGGCCAAAGCCTCATACTGTGAGACGACGGGAAGACTGTCGGCAAAGATCTCAATGGTAATTTTCCCGCCACTAAAGGACATGGCACCGTTTTTAGGCGCGACGACTGTGATAGGCACACTCACAAAGGGGTAACTGTTACTAGCGTTGTGCCCGCCATCAGCAGGCATGACACCGCGTGCAGGCAGTCGGCGATTATTGAGAAACATTCGAAAGCCAGCGGCACCACCCCAGCGGCGTGTATGCCAGCCGCCATTCGTATCTTCCTTCAACACACCTTCGCTTGGCATGCCAAGCGAAATGCCATTAACGCTCAGCTTATCCAATCCACGAATACGCAACTGCATATCTGGGCGGATAGAGGGCCAGCCAAGACTCGGAGAGAAAGCCTCTAATAGAAGCATCGCCTCAATGCGGCGCTCACCTGCTTTGAGCTTAACTGCGGCTTTCCCACTTCCCAGAGTGCGATTCACGGGTTTAGCGGGCACCTTTGGATCAGCGTTGTCTTGGGGCACGATGTTACTCGCAGGAATAGAAGCGTCAGCTGTGCAGATAAAGTGCATGCCGATTTCTGAGATGGTATTAAATCGCCCAAAGCCCTGCGTTTCACCAATACGAATCGGTGTGACCTGTCCGTGACCAGGTTGAGCTCCTGTTGGTCCAGTGCGTGCATCAGTGAATTGTTGTCCACTCGTGGGATACACCACGGGCTGAGCTTCGATGCTATCGTCAAAGAGATTGGTGGTGCGAATGTAATCAAACATTTCTGTTAAGATCTGATCGCGATCAGGGCCGTACTTTGTTAGAAAATCGCTATCAAAGCCCGGTAGTTTTGCTGCCGTCACATTCTTGAGATATTCATACAGTTGTACATTGCGGCCAGCGAAGTCAGCTGTGGCACTATCCGCATTTTCGCGATCAAAGAAGTAGTTCTGTCCGCCAATGCGCGAACAAAAAGCAATGAGCCGATCAAAAGCGCTGCGATAAGCTTGGCCAGCCTGACGATGAATAGGCCAGCAAGCGATGCGGGGCTGATTGAGAAGATTCACTTCCGGCGCACGACTATGCGCAGTCAGTACAAATCTTGCCTGCTCAAGCTCTTCTGGATCAATGACTGAACTAGCGCGAAGGTCATTGAAGATCAGTTCATCCTCATAGGCATAGAGGCGATCTGCATCCGTTGCCAAGGACCCATTGGCCATACCTGTGCCCCCCAGTGAACCTCCGGTCTGGATGCGAGGGGCGATCTGATTGACTTGCCCACGCGTCAGATTAGGAAAAGCTGCACTGAGATAGGTCGTGGCTGGATGCCCAGGGTAACGCTGGTACTCCTGCCGAGCCGGCTGGAATTGGGCTAGTGAGAGTTTTTCGAACTGACTGCCTGTTCTTGGCAGATCCCAGTAGGAGCCTGCCTCCAGAGGCATGTCAGGATTCCAGTGATCTCCAGCAGCGGTGTTGACGTTAATTTTACTCGTTTCATCATCTGTCCAAAAAGCCACGCGTCCGACGATCGGATTATTAAGTGTTGGCGAGTTTGGTTGACCAACGGTCCATTTCACAGTTTTACCGCCCTCGCCAGCCGTTGCTGGGGCGGTGAGCTTACCGTCACGTAAGACATAAAGCCAACGCACGGGCATCGGAGCTGCATTTGATTCTGGTGATGCATTACCTCCTGGGCTTGGGTTGATCTTGAGTCCCACTGGCAGATTTTTTTGACTCGTCGAAGGCGGCTGAACGATCGGGTAACGTTTCACGCCATTGATTCCATAAATGGGGCGATTCAAATCGGTAAACAGCCCCTCATTGGCTGACCAGTCAGCAGGAACATCTTTCAGGGGCTGAAAGGTGCCTTGGCCATAATGCCAGATCATGTTTTGCGCGGAATAGAGCTTGTAGTATCGCAGAGGCGCACTCCCAGCACTGCCATCGGCTTTGCCAAAGGTGCGGATCATACCAGGCTGGGATGCCCATGCGACCGTTTGCCCCTGTGTTGTCGCTTCACGCACTTGGCCTATTACCAATGAATTGACTGTTTCCACTAATTCTCGACTCCGAGTGCCTGCTTGGGAGCGCGTAGAGACCTCTGTTTCGGTATCGACGGTCGTCAAAAAAGCGATGATTAAAACAGCCAGTAAGGCCAGAAAAACCAGCACGATCACCAAAGCGACACCCTGTGGTTTTGGAAGTTTCAGTTTCATATTAATAACGTGATTAAAAGTTTATTCGTGGCTCCATTTGGCACCCTTGAGAGCAACCTCAGTGCGAAAGACACGAGCGTTGATATGGAGTTCAGTGAGCCGAGAGAGAAGTGTATCTAGGTCTTTGCGGTTCACGTCTGGATCGGCATTCTGAAAAAGCTGCTCAAGACCAAAATCCGGTGGTGTGCTTTCCCGACCTAACCGTTCAGCAGAGTCTTGGTCGATTGCGACCATGGTAACTTCAACAATCGGTGGCAGTTGGTGCATACTGTTGAGCTCTTTTCTCTGCTCTCCCCTGCCCTTCGTATGAGAATCATATTGGTAGTTAGGTGCCAGGGCTTGGCCGATTCCATCAGCAGTGCGGGCGGCAGCAGCTCCTGTTTCCGCAAGTTTTGGCAAAAACGTTAAAGCCACAATATTGCGTGCCACGATATGAGCATCTGGATGATTGGTCACTGCTGGAGGCCAGACTAAGCCGGGTTTTGGCATTGTCAGGGACTCCGAACGCTGTCTGAGTTCCATCAAACGAAACCCATAACCCTGCGCTATGGGCATAAAGTTAGGGCGCTCGGTATCTGCGTCATAGCTGATGTAGTAACCGACTAAATTGAGCAGGTGATTTAAACTGGTATTGGCCGTTACCCCAGTCTCACCCAACGGCGCATAAAAAAATAAAGCCTGTGAAGGACACTGCTTTTCAGGCAACCCTAGAATTTGACTGGCTTTACCGGCGACAAAACGGAGATCTGAATATCGCCCATAACGGCTGGGTTCAAAGGCAGCCACATTGCCAGCTTCTCGCCGGGCACCTTTGGCGTCATAATAGTCCAAGTAGGTGTTCAACGTAGCTTGTGAAAGATTGCGCGTGATCAGGTCAAATGCATCTCTGGCCTGCTGAAACTGACTGACTTTGCCCCGTGTATCACGCCAAATCTTAACGGTCCGATCTGTCATGGTAGAGAAGACCAGAACCAAAATCAAAACGATAACCATGCTGACCATGACTTCAATCAAGGTAAAGGCCCTTGTTTTGTCGGAGATTGGCAGTTTTGTTTTCATAGCATCTTAGCAACATGCCCAACAAATGAGGTGAATGGCAGATCGCATATGGGATCTATCGTACCTGCCGGAGGAGATGAGTTGGCATCCCCTTTCACGAGGGGAACCGGAACATTTTCCGTATTCAGAATGACCTGTACCATGACTGTGGCAAAGTTTCTTTGTGGGATGCCACTTCGTTCATCTGGCTTTTCGACAGTCGTTTGCACATGCATGATTGCATGAAAAACAGCCCCTTCAGCGGTTTTCATTTCCACACCTTCGTCATCAAAGTAGCGCCAAGGCTTGGTCTGAGGTTCTGCGACAAGCTCAGCATAGTCGGCCTGAGAGGCTTCCTTCAGCAAACGATCCCCAATCTGCGAGGTCACAGAGATATTCATCGATTGACGAAAATTGGATAGACCAGCTGGAAGCAGGGCAAAAAGGGTCGTTACTGCCACCACGCCAATGCCTACGGCTACCAGTACCTCGATTAGCGAAAAGCCAGCTGCACGAATGCTACGTCTAAGTGTTCGTTTCATGATCGTGTTTGATTAATTTGGACGGAGACTGCGGATGGTTCCGCGAGCAGCTTTAACCTGCACGGTCACGTAATTGGCTGGGGGAACCGTGGTCTCATGGCTTGCGTGCAGTGTGGCAAACCAAAGTTTTTGCGTATCCAAATCCGTGCTGCCATCTGGCATGAACCGCAGACTGTAGGCTACATACGCATTGCCGCTGCCAGGCACAGCCAGCTTTGGATCCTGCTGTTTCCAATTCTTTTTGACCCGGGAATCAGTAATCAGGCTTGAAAGCTGTTCACGATCACTCAGCACGACATTGTTGGGAAACTTGAAGATCTCTTTAAAAGGTCGTGCTCCCATGTTTTCATCGTCATAGAGAAAGGTTTGCATGGAGTGGATGTGTGACTTCGCTTCCATACTTTCAGGGTCACTAGTTTTATAGAATCTTACCTCAACCACTCGATCCTTGGCTATGGCTAGGTGACGAGCCGAACGCAATTGGTCCTGTAGCGCCTCGCCAGCTAGCGTTAAATTGTTCGAAGCCACCACGTGGTTGGCCATTTGGGTCGTCATCGAAATGATCAAGGCAAGAATCGCTACGACCACCATCATCTCGACCAAAGTAAAACCGGCTTTGGACCGATCTCCGCAGCTGCGAGCCTTCGCTGAAGCTGAATTGCGACTCTCAATCCACTCATTTCCAACAGAATTACCTAAAATAGAGTCTATTTTTGGGCAATTTCTTTTGCCGACTCCTTCAGAACAGCGGTTGCGCTTCATGCATACTTTGTAAATACACAGTAAATTCCGTTCAAAAGATTTTCTGGCACTTAAGGCACTCAACCTGAGCAACGATGCCGCCTGAACCCAATAGGTCGTGGACTCCCCGTAGCCTGCTGCATTTTCAGACTCCAACCTCTGGCACAATTCTAGCCTACCTGCGTTTACAACCAGCCTGTCTGCTGCAAGCGACCCGTCAGGTCCATCTGACGCTCTAACTGTGCCGCGTAATGCTTGGCATTGGCGGCATTTGGTTTGCACCGAGTCGATTCGTCTAGCGTGACGAGTTTTGCGCAGAGCTGCTCATAGCTGATGGTTTCGCTATGTTCGTTCGCCTGAGCATAGGCGGCTTGGATCGCGCCACCTAGAGCGGCACCTTCACTGGTGCTGAGGGTGACGACTTCCGCGTTAAAGCAATCCGCAGCGATTTGTCTCCAGGTAGCACT
Source organism: Verrucomicrobiaceae bacterium (assembly GCA_027489965.1). Classification (GTDB taxonomy): domain Bacteria; phylum Verrucomicrobiota; class Verrucomicrobiia; order Verrucomicrobiales; family Verrucomicrobiaceae; genus Prosthecobacter. The sequence goes on along the minus strand of JAIXZA010000008.1, from coordinate 8,716 downwards.
TTTACTACCACCGCCCGTGAGACGAATCTCCGTCGGGTTCATACCGAGATCACGGAAGCGTTTCAAACCATAGGCAAGACCGAGCGTGGCACCTTCAAACGCTGCACGGGCAATGTTTGGTGCCGTCATGTTTGTGGGACGCAGGCCATGGAGAACGCCAGTGCCGTTCGGGAGGTTCGGCGTACGCTCTCCATTGAGATAAGGCAGGAACATCACACCGTCCGCACCCACGGGTGCAGACTTTACAGCGTCCTCAAGCTGCTGCAGATCCCAGCCATACATGTCCCGCACTTGTTCGGTGACAACGGTAACATTCATGGTGCAGACGAGCGGCAGCCATTGATCCGTGCTATCGCAGAAAGCAGCGACTTCGCCCTGGCCGTCCACCACGGGTGATCCAGCCACGCCGTAAAGCGTACCACTCGTGCCGAAGCTGGCGGTGATAACACCGGGCTTGATATTACCTGTTCCGATCGCGCCCATCATGTTATCTCCGCCACCGGCAGAGATGATGACATTATCACTGAGTCCCCAGGCCTGCGCCAACTCTGGGCGAAGACGGCCATGAACACTGAGGCTTGAGCCAAGCTCAGGTAACATGGAGCGAACACGTGGATCGATGTAGTCACACAATTCATAACACCACTGACGCGTGTTCACATTCAGGATGCCCATGCCTGAGGCATCTCCGTATTCCATGCGCTTGACGCCGCTGAGCCAAAAATTGATATAATCATGAGGCAATAAGATGGAGGTGATTTTGGCGAAATTCTCTGGCTCGTTCTGTTTGATCCAGAGCAGTTTAGGGATCGTGTAGCCAGGCAACATGGCATTTCCAGCCAAAGCGATGACTCCTGGCTGACCGCCAAACTCGTGCGCGATCTCGGCGCATTGTTCCTGCGTGGAGGTATCACACCAAAGTTTGGCTGGACGGACAGGTTTGTCGTCAGCGCCCAGCGCCACCAGTCCATGCTGCTGACCACTAACGCCGATGCCTGCAATCTTTGATTTATCCGCACCGAGCTTCTCTAGACATTGCTTCACACAGCTCTCTACAGCATCGATCCAATTCTGCGGATGCTGCTCCAAATGGCCCGCTGGCAGACCTTCGATCAAATCATAGGAGCTATGCCCAGAAGCTAGAATTTTACCGCTATCCAAGTCTAGTACGATGGCTTTGGTGCTTTGTGTGCCGCTGTCGATTCCGAGAAAATACATAGTGCTGGATGGGGTAAGAATGAGGAGGCGATCATGAACAGTCCCAAGAGCAAGGGCAAATGCATTGTTTTAAATCAGGTTTTCAATTCCTTGCAGAAAGCGTGACTTATTTGACCAGGACACGGAACCAAGGCAGATAGCGCCATGAATATTCTCATCACAGCCGGTCCGACCCGAGAAGCCCTAGATCCAGTCCGATACCTCACCAATCGTTCTTCGGGCAAAATGGGTTATGCGCTTGCTGAAGCTGCCCGCGATGCTGGTCATAAGGTGACTCTTATTTCAGGACCAGTAAATCTCTCTGCACCTGATGATATCGAACTCATCAGAATCGAGTCTGCGAAGGAAATGTTTCTCGCTGTTGAAAGCCAAATCTCAAAGGCCGCCGTAGCCATTTTTTCTGCTGCCGTGGCAGATTATCGGCCTGCAACCCAGGCCACTCAAAAGATCAAAAAGAGTTCAAATAGGCTGACTCTAGAATTAGAAAAAACGGAAGATATTCTGGGCTCCGCTCGGCAAGTGTTTGGATTTTCAGGCATCCTCGTGGGTTTCGCCGCAGAGACAGAAAACCTCATCGCCAATGCACGCGACAAGCTGACCCGTAAGGGCTGCGACCTAGTTATTGCCAATGATGTCTCCCAAATCGGCATTGGCTTCGACAGCTCTGAAAATGCTGTGACTCTGTGTTTTCCAGGAGAAAAATCGATGCCACTACCCAAGCAAAGCAAGACACTGCTGGCACGTGAACTCATTCAGCAGATTGAGCAATTGGCTACGAAACCCCGCGAAACGCACACATGAAGTGTATTTTAGCTTAAGAAAAAAATTCGACAACTTTACTTTGATCCATATTTAATTTCAACATGGTCGGTTTTCTGCTTGTTTGATGATCAATGAGACGCAGGTCTCTTATAATTAAACCATATGCGAAACAAACTTCTCTCTTTACTCCTCCTAGCCAGCCCATTGTATCTGGCCAATTGTGCAGCCATCTGCTGCGGCACTAAACAAGGTATCCAGATTAATACGCAGCCTCCTGGAGCCACCGTAAAGATTAATGGCGTCGATTCAGGAGTGACTCCTACAAAAGCTCAACTAACGCGAAAGGAAACCCACCGCGTGGGCCTTACATTAGCCGGCTACAAGCCCAAAGAAGTTGTTCTTGAGCCTGGGTTCAATCCAGTCGTGCTCGGCAACATCTTGATCGGTGGTCTTGTTGGACTTGTGGTTGACGGGTGCACTGGAGCTTGGTGCAAACTCAATCCAGGCAAAGTAGAGGCTGTGATGGAAAAGCAATAACCACAAGCTTCAGCTAAACTGGATCAGACCAGCGAATCTCACGACGAACGCCGACCACATGAAACTGTGTGTCGGCGTTTTTTATGTAGCCTTTGCTATCTAGGATCAGTCCTTCTGCTTCTAGCCTTGTTCTTTGTTTAAAGGCAATCTCAGTTGGCATGTTTGGACTGATGCGCGCTTCGGCCCCGACGACTCGATGCCAAGGTAAACTTGCCGACTCCTCATCAGTCAATTGACTGATCACGGTAGCCACGTGCCGTGCCACCACATTCATATGAATGGCAATGCTGCCATAGGTGGTGAATTTTCCTGAGGGAATGAGCGCAATGAGTCGAATGACTTCTGCGCGGATCCGAGTGAACGCTTGTGACTTCGACTTTGGCATGGGTTAAGCGCGGCTGTCTGCTTTATCCGGCAATTGAACGATGATGGTAGCTAAAAAGATAGCCGCGGCCCCAATCCAACCGATAGGCGACAGACTTTCCTTCATGAAAAGAAATGCCGCTAGTGCTGCAAAGAGTGACTCAGTCGAAAGGATGACAGAGGCTTCCGCAGGCTTTGTGGCCCTCATGGCTACAGAAAGCAGAGTAAAGGTTATCGCACTGGACAAAATGCCCAAATAAAGAATGTCTGTGCCCGCGCGCAGTATCGCCTCGACTTCGAAAGGTTCACGCAGTGCCGCAAGGCTTGCTAAAAATGCGACGACGACAAATTGAACTGCTGTGAACGAAGCCGCTAGATCGAAGCGTGCTGCCAGTCCGACGATGACCACATGCAGCGCCCATAAGATGGCCGAGAACGCCACCAAGACATCTCCGTGTGCCAGTAGCGTCAAGGAACCGCCGCCAAGTAGCCAAGTGCCCACAAAGGAAAGCGATGCAGCAATCCAGACCCATCGTGTCGGGCGATGACGCATCAGCAACCAGGAGAAAATCGGTGTTAAAACGACATACAAGGCTGTTAAAAACCCGGAGTTGGTGACAGTTGCTGTCACCAGTCCCATTTGTTGCAGGGCTGCTGCACCAAAGAAGGCCAATCCAGCATAGCCACCTAAGCTTAGCATCGCTGGCATTTTGACTTTAGATCCCACTACCCGACATTCTCGCCAGACCAGAGGTGAAAGCGTTAAGCAGGCTAACCAGGAACGCAGGGCGATGAACAAAAACGGCCCTATGTGAGCCATAGCCCTCTTTTGATAAAGAAACGCAACGCCCCAGATCGCTGCACAAGCCAGCAGCGTTAAATCAGCGCGAAATCGGGTCATGCCAAACTGTGGCGGCGATTGAGACAAGTGCACAAGTCATTTCAACTTCAGGCCAATGAGACTTTCAGTGTCGCGGGCAAAGAGCATGCCGTCTGAATAGGCGGCGTGGGAGCGGTGGCCAGCACGCAGGATTTGTACATAGCTGATTTGATCAAACTTTTCGGCGGTGCCACGGACAAGCCAAAGTTCACCACGCTCGGTGATGACCAGAAGTTTATTCCCCACAGCCATGAGCGTGCCGCCAGGCACGGAGTCGGGATCTTCCCAGGCTACGGTGCCGTCGGCTAGATTGATGCAGCGCAGTTTCATGCCACTTTCCTGGCGTCCGTGAAAGCCGAACAGATGCTGACCAATCCTCACGGGTGTGGCGTAGTGGCAGTCGAGCAGGTCCTCTTTCTTCCATAGCTCGCTGATTTTTCCACCTTTGATGCTGAGCAGATGAGCGCCTACACCGTAGCCAGCCGAGACAAACCAGCGATCATCACTCACTGAGATCGGTGTGGCGGCATTGACAGAGGCATCCATGTCCGACCTTAACGGAATCGAAGTGGTGACTGCGCCCTCAGGATTGATCAGCCAAAGCTCATTTCTCATCCAAGCTAGGACGCCTTCATTCATGGCTACGGGAGACGCGCATCCAGCCTCATCTTCCACGGCTGTCCAAACAGGTTTGCCAGTGGACACATCGAGAGCGACCAGCCCAGCAGGCTTATCTCCCAGAGTGCCGCCAGCGGCGATGATGACCGTTTTTCCGACAACCAAAGGAGAAGGAGTCCGTCCAAAAAATCCCTGCTTGGATTCCAGGGCCAAAGCTGTGTCATAGTTCCAGAGTTCTTTGCCGGTCTCAAGATCCAAGGCGGTGACGCGGCCTTCGGGACCAAAGGTGAAAACTTTACCGTCGGAAATGGCGGGCACTGCGCGGGGGCCATTGTCAAAGCCAAAGCTGTCGATGTAGTCGGTGATGTAGGTGCTGCGCCAGAGCACTTTCCCTGTCACTGGGTCCAGTGCCTCGGTCGTCATGTCACTGCTTTCACGGTGAAAAATGATCACCTTACCCTGAGCCACAGCTGGGCCTGCGAAACCGGCACCGACTGATTTTTTCCAAAGTGGTTTCAGATCAAGCGGCAAGCTTTCAGGCAGAGACGGTTCACTTTCGGCAGCTACTGCATTTCGTGTGGGGCCTAAAAACTGAGGCCAATCGGCAGCAAGCACAGCGTTGGTGAGGCAGAGATAAAGGGCAGTGAGACGCATGAGAAAAGGTAACGAACCAAAAGCGCTGCGCAATGCATCTGAGACGAAGATATGATCTTGGGTTTTGCATTGTTTGTTTCTACATGGCAGACTCTTGGCCCATTGCATGCCTGCCTTCACCCGTCATCACCTCAACCTCTGGCTCCGCTGGTCGTTGTTTGTGCTTGGGATGGCAGTTTTCGTAACCTTTTATGTGGGAAAAGCTTTGAATTCGCCACAAAAAGGCGGCTGGACCGTGGAGGAGGAGCGTCATCTAAAGCTCACAGAGCAGAGTTCAGTGGACCTACAGCCTGAGTTCACACGCAGCTTTTCTGAGCCGATGAAACGCATGATGCCGCATCGCACAGATGGCGTGACTCAGCCACTATGGCCCTGGGTTGCAGCGTGGATGCATGACGGTGTTGAGTTGCCTGTTTTTCGAAAGCGCACGCAATTGTTTCAGTTGGGGCTCACCTTGGGGTTTTTGATGGTGCTTGGGATCACCTGCGCCCGGAATTTCACCTTACCTGCTGCTTTACTGATCGTTTTGATCGCTGGATGGCATGGTTATTTGCCAACTCTCCCCTGGTTTACTGGAGCCACCCTCTTCCACGTCTTTTTTCTCCTATCATGGGTCGCCTGCCTGTATGCCCTGCAAAGAAATTCCTTGTGGATTTATGGCCTCACAGGGGCGTTTGGCGCTCTGGCCTACCTTTCAGAGGATCGTATTTTGCCACTGCTGGTTATCTTTGTTTTGATCAGCACGATTCGAGCCGTGTGGGGGTGGTTAAAAACGCATTGGACGTCTCATGATGGCACGAGCCAATGGTTGTGGCGCAATCATTTGTTTGGCCTCATTTTGTTCGTCTCCTGCTTTGGCTTCATCGCTGGCTCCCGAATGGTCGAGGCGCGTGCGAAGTTTGGCTCGGGCTTCTTTAGCTATGTCGATCAGGTGCGCTGGTTGGAGGATGAGCCCTCGGCTCAGGTTTGGATTCGCAAGCACCCCAGTGCCACCAGTTTAAAATCTCTGCCGCTGGAGGAACGGGCCAGCTGGCAGATTTATGTGTGCACTCACACTCAACAGGAGGCCTTTGCTCGGCTCAAGACCGGTTTGCAGAAGCTCTGGCAAGTCATGGCTTACGATGGCGTTTGGCACATCATTGGACTGCTGTTCGTTTTGATAGCACTATTAGCCGTCACCTGGTGCGGCACGCCTCGTGCCTGTCATGCAGGTCAGAAACTGCATCCTGAGACAATGACGACGATTTTCTTCACGGTCACGGTTAGTTTGACCATCGTAGCCATTGCCGCCTGGGATAATGCCGTTTGGCCTAGTGATCACTTGAGGGCGCTGCTGGCTCCGTTGGCCCTGAGTCTGGTCTGGGCTAGCGAAAGTGTGCTGCGGCGCGCTCGGCGGCGTTCTTCAGCCAGATTGATCACCTATGCTTATCTGACGGTCCTGTGGTCCATGGTTTCCCTGGATTTCGTGCTGCACGGGAAGGCCTTCTTGAATCCTTGACTGTCAGCTAGGATCGGGTGACTGATTGCGCCTTCATTCATGGCCGCGCGCAAGCCCACGTTCATCCTCTGTTTCGACTTCGACGGCACACTCGTGCATCCAGATAGCGACCCTGTTTTTCATCCCTCACTCGGGAAGATGATTCAGCAGCTTCGTGCTCAGGGCGCCGCTTGGGTCATCAATACCGGCCGCACGCTTCCCCAGACAGTTCAGGGCATCGCCCAATACGGCATCTTCATGGAGCCGGACTACATCATCGCTCGCGAATGTGACATTTACCGCCCAGGCCTTTTCAAAAAATGGACCGACTTTGGCAACTGGAATCGACTCGCTCGGAAAGCCAATGAGCGCTTTATCAAAGATCATCAAAAATCCCTCAATGCAATCCGTGCGATGGTCGCGACCACAAACGCAAGCTTTCTGGAAGGCGATGAGGGGGAGCTCGGCATCGTGGCCACCACCGAACAGGAGATGGACACCATCGCCACTTTTATCGAGACCCATAGCTCGCAGTTCCCAGACATCGGTTATCAAAGAAACAGCATCTACCTGCGCTTTTCCCATAGTGGGTATAGCAAAGGCACCGCGCTAAGTGAACTTGCCCGCCTTCTGGGCCTGGACGCCGCACGCTGCTTTGCCGCAGGAGATAATCACAATGACCTCTCCATGCTCAATCCACGCCATGCGCGCATGATAGCCACACCAAGCAATGGTCTGCCGCCGATCAAAGAGCACGTCATCAAATTGGGCGGCTTCATCGCCACAAAACCCGCCAGTGAAGGCATGATGGAGGCTCTCGGCCACTACTTTGGTGGCGGTCAAAAGTGATGCGGGCTTGCGTGCATTCTCAATTAGGCTAGCCTCGTCTCAATATGGATTCTCGCATCAAAGAGCGCTTAGAAGCTCACCTCGTCGCTCAAGGCCTCCGCCGCACCAAGCAGCGGGACGTCATTGTCGAGGCGGCTTTTGCCACAGACGATCATTTTAATGCTGACGAACTGCTAGAAAAGACTCGCAAGCTCGACCGAACCATTTCACGCGCCACCATTTATCGCACGCTTCAGCTTCTTGTGGACTGCGACCTGCTTCGAGAGGTCGATCTCGGTCGTGACCAGACCTTTTACGATCCTAACTTTCTGGATAAGCCGCAGCACAATCACCTCATCTGTCTCGACTGTGATCGTGTCGTCGAGTTTGAGGATGAAAACGCCGCACTGCTACACGACTGCATCACCCGCCGCCTCGGCTTCCAACCGCAGATGAAGTCAATGCGCATTCAAGCCAAGTGTGATGAACTCTCCCGCACTGGCCAGTGCAAATGGAAAGCCCAGCGTGAGGCGGTAATGCTAGCGTAATCGCTTAGTTACAAAGCACCTCTTTAAGTCCCGAACCCATCTCTTCCACGCTGAACTTCACGGCTAGAAACTGCTCAATGAGCGCCATGTTCGTCCATGTGTGATCAGTGATCGATAGCGTGTGAAACACACCGCCGCCCGCTAGGGCCATTGGCAGAAGTAACTGATCCGCCAGATGAGCGCCCACGGGAGCCGTCGAGGCCAAGTATCCGCGCAGGCCCTTCGCTGCACCTGTGGCCACAGCTTCGGCAGATTTACCGAACTGGGCGATACCGGTGCTGATCTCGCAGACGTTCGCAAAGCGGGCACCTAGCAGGATGGCATTGCCGGGACCGGCGCTGTCGTTAATGTAGCGAAGGTCAATCTGGTTTTCAGGCCATTCGAGAATCTTGGAAGCGGTCAAGATTTCACGTTGGGCAATCTCACCGGGCAGATGTGCATGCAGCACGCGGCCAAAAGTCTCCACGGTCTCGCCGCGTTCGGTGAGCTTGATCTTCTTCCATCTCTTGATCGGCCAAATCTCCGCCGTGAGCAGGCCGCCACCGGCCTGCATGAAGCCGGGTCGCTCAAGAGTCACCGTGGCATCGACGCCCATGCTCCAGAGCAAGGGCAGGAAGCATTGCTCGATGAACTCGAACGGCGGAGCCATCGGGTTGTGCGTGCCGCCTTCGATGTGCAGCGTGCTGGAGCCCTCGGCATGAAGCAGCGCGGGCAAAAGCGTCTGCAAAACGAGCGTCGTGCTACCGCCGGAGCCGATGGCGAACGCGTAATGACCCGCCACGACCTTTCCAGGCTGGAAAACGAGTTCCGTGGAGCCGAGATCGGCCCCTT
>JAIXZA010000126.1 GCA_027489965.1 Verrucomicrobiaceae bacterium | reverse complement strand
GCCTGAGGGAGCGCTGCTCAGGGGTGCGAGGCAGTAGTGCCGGAAGCCTCCTTAACGGGGGGGATGGCGTGCCGAAAACAGAGGATCGTCAGGAGTAGTGTCTTATGCGAGGTTTTTGCGACACAGAACCGAAACACTGGAACAAAGACCTGTCCTCAAAAACCTATCTTAGCTCTGTTACCTCTCCAAATCCCTTATTTTTCAAGCCTCGCAGCGGCACAGAGGTTTCTCCATTGCTCACTTTGCCCCGCCAGACCTATGGACGAAAAAGCGCCCGTTTCTCACGATTGCGATGACACTTCGCCAGAGGTCCGATAGGTTGCTCCTTAAACCTCTCGCAATTCGAGAGGTCGGGAGAGGGCGCGGGAGAGGAATCGAGCGGCGCTTTGCGCCGGAGCTCTCGCCTTCGCCGAGGCGCAGAGCAGAAGCGACCGCACAGCGGCCGTGTTGTCGAGTTGTTAGCGGCTGCGACAGAGCGCCGCCGTGCTCACGTGTAGCCCCTTGGGCCTCACTTCACCTTCTCGACAGAATACCTCGCCGGCGACACGCCAGCCAGGTGCGTGAGCCGGTAGAGCTGGCCGGAGCCGCTCTTGAAGTCCAGCTCGTGCAGCCGCGTCTTCAGCTCGTTCCCGAACGAGCTCCGCGTCTTCGGCGACAGCCACTCCGACGCCGATCTCTCCCGCTTCGCCTGGTCATCCGCCGACATCGCCGGCGGCCGGTCAAAGTCCTCCAGATCATCCAGCGGCTCATTCGACGTCGGCGCGCTGTATTTCCAGCCTCCCGCCTTGCCCTCCGTCTGCATCACCGACTCGATGTCCTTCTCCGGCCACAGCTTGTGCGTCGCCACCGCATGACGACGAGCCACGCCCGCAAACTGCGCCACCGTGATCTCAAACGCCTCACGCATCGCCCCATCGTCCTTCGCGCCAAACTCATCGAGCGCAAAAGCCACCAGCTTCCGGATCTCCGTGCTCTCCTTGTCACCGATATTCTCATTTTGCGGCTCCAGGAGACAATTCCACTCCTGCTCTGCCCCTTTGCGGCCCGCATGCAGCACGATCGCTGGCACGACTAGACTCCACTGGTTAAACGAGCCCAGCTCACGGAAAGGCCACTTCGGCCGGCCATCCACATCCCACTGCCGGATCAGCGCCCACACCGCCGCCAGCCCCTTCTTGCGGTTCTCGATGTTCGCAAAAAACTTCGCATCCAGCTTCTCCACACTGTCAGGCAGCTCGCGATCCCTGCCCGTCGTGCGATTCAGCAGATCCGCCAGCAGCGTGCGGCGTTGGAGGTCAGCGCTCAGCGTCACATTGTTCCCCGTGCCCAGCGTCATCGCTCGCAGCACCACCTGGCCTTCATCATTGCCACCCAGCTTCCGGAACTCCTTCTCCGCATTCGTCAGCCACTCATCCAGCAGCACCGTCTTCACCTGCTGGCCATCCCAGTCCACGTTGTCGAAAAACACATACGGATTCCCCCGCAGCGCCGCCGTGTTCAGCAGCTCCTGCAGCTTATCCTCCGCATCCGGCAGCAGCGGCCGCGTCCGCATCGAGCCATGTACCAGCCACGTCACATAGCTCGCCAGCGTCGTCTTGCCGCTCTCCTGGATGTTCGCGTTGTAGAAAAACATCGGCGCCTTGCCCGCATAGATCCCGCGGCCAAACATCGTCACCATCGCCGCCAGATGAATCGAGAAATCCCGCTGCACATCACGCCATCCAAACCAGCGAAACAGGTTCCAGAGGTAGCTCACCGCATCATCGAAAGACATATCCTCCGCGTAGGTCACGCCAGATCGACACGTGTAGATCCCGCTCGCCGCATCAAAGCCAGGCTGCAGCAGCCTCAGCCGCTGCAAACCGCGATCATCCAGTCCACCATCCATCACTGGCATCTTGATCGGATTCACCCCGCGCAGCTCCGGCAGCGACAGCCGCAGCACATCGCTCTCCAGCAGCGTCTCCGCCTGGTCCTTCGTCAGACCGCCCTTCACCGCCTTCAGCACATCACGGCCCTGCGCATCCTTCTCCTCCGTCTTCTGCCACCGCTCCACCGGATACACCCCGCGGAAAGTCGGCAGCCACGTCCGGAAGCGCTTCGGCTTCATCACCTCACGTGCCCCCTCCTGCTCATCCACCGTCACGATGTCCCGCTGCCACCGATACAGCCCCCACCGGCCGTCCTTCGACGCCAGCAAGTTTGCCACCTCCCTCGCCAGGTCATCCGGCGGCAGTTTCAAATTCAGCACCGGCGCGATCTGCGCCGCCTCATCCGGCCTCGTTACACCGGCCGTGTCAAACATCGTCCCCAGCTTCGCTGCCATCTCCCGCAGAGCAGGATCAGTCGGCGGCACGCTTGCTGGCGGCGGCATCGTAGCAGAAGGCTCGCTCATGCCTCGCCCCCTTCCACGCGCACCGGCACCCCCGATTCGATCAGCGGCACACCGCTCGGGTCCGGGCTCGGATTCAGATACAGCAGCTTTTGCAGCCGCTCCCCGCGCAGACAGCCCGGCAGCCGCGTCAGCTGCACCGCCTTCATCGCCGCCGCATCCGCCCCCAGCTTGGAAAACAGCGGCCCCAGCAGCCGCTTCCGCGCATCAAAGCGCTCCTTCGTCTCACACGGCAGACTCACCAGCGCATGCGTGCTCTTCCCCCCGCTCGTGTAGATCGCCTTGATCGGCAGCGGCAGCATCGCCAGAAAGCCCAGCCAGCAGCGCTCAAACTCCGCCAGCAGCGCCTTATCCTTCTTCACCCACTCCTCCGGGTCCGCCTCCAGCACCAGGTGCCGCCAGCTCACCACCGATTCCTCCGAGCGACGGCTCATCTTCGGCTCGTTCGTCACACGATCCATCTCACGCGGATTCGGCAGCCACTTCCCATTCACAGGCTGCGACAGGAACCACACCCCATCCGGCCCGCCCTTCGGCAGCCGCACCGGCTCCGTCTTCCCCCCGTAGAGCTTCACCTCACGCTGCGCCGCGACCCCCGGCCTTGCCGCGAGCAAATAAGCCCGCCCCCGCCACCACATGAACTGCCCCTGGCTCCCGAACTTAGTAAAAATCAGCACCATATCCTCCCGATCAAACACCGCGTTCAAAAAGCCCGCCGTATCCGTCGTCCGCACATCCACTGGCGAACGCGCCGCCAGCCACTCCTCATCGATCGTCACGCCCGCCGGCTGCATCGCCCGCAGCGCCTCCAGATCAAACGGCAGCTTCCACCGCACCTCATGCTTCGGCGCTTGAGCCTCCAAATTGAAGTCTCCCTGTCTCCTTGTCTCAGGGTCTCCCTGTCTCCACCCGCCCGGCTTCCACATCCCCCGCGCCCGGCACAGCTTCCGATACAGCCAGCCCTTCGGATACCGGCTCGATGAGCTCCGCGCCCCCGCCAGCTTATGATTCAGCTCCGACTCCGTCCACGGAGGATTGCACTTCGCACCGTTGTAAGACGACAGCACCGAAAACAAATCCGCATCCCCCAGGTCAAAGCCATGCACCAGCGTGCAGCACACCTTGAAGGTCGTATCATGCCCCCCGCTCCCGCTGATCGACGCCTCCGCCTCCTCACGCACCCACAGCTCCGCCATCTCGATCTGAGACGGCATCGGCATCGCATTGGAATTCTCAGGCATAGCAGTCAGTTCTTCGTTCTTCGTTCTTCGTTCGTTGTTCACGCTTCAGCGTGCCTCCCCGTCATTCAGGTCACTCCGGTCACTTCTGCAGCCCCGCCTTCCGCAGCAGCTTCATCCGCAGCCCGTTCCAGTTCTTGTAAGCGATCGCGTCCTTCTTCCGATCCGGCTTCGAGCCGATCAGCGTGACCATGTTCACCTTCTCATCCTTCAGCAGTTGCGCGCCCTGCTCGATATCCGCCGGCGTCCAGCCCGTAGCCTTTCCCAGCTTCGCTTCAGCAATGCCCGCCTCAACGGGGGCATAAGGTTGCCATTCGCCACCGCAGGCCACGCATTCCATCTGGCCCTCAGCGAGCCGCGCCGCCTCATCACCTTTGCCAAAAGGCACCGAAAGCTGACACTTGCAGCCATCGCAGCAGTAATCCTCCACTTTGCGGACAAACGGCTTCGGCTCTTCGCCCTCAGCCCTCCGCTCTCCGCCCCCCACCTTCTCCTTGTGGCGTTTATCAGCCGCCTTCGTCTTGCTCGCCTCCTTCGCGCTGTCGACACGTGTCGGATCCACGCTGTTCTTCACCGGCTTCGACTCCGGCTTCTTCTTCGCCGCCTTCTCAGCCAGCTCCGCCTTCACCTCCGCCGTCGCCAGCGCCTCGATCGTCTTCCGATCAAAGCCAAAATGCGCCTGCAGCGGACGCAGCGCCTCAAAATCAATCCCCCACGTCCGCACATACTTCGCGATCACCGCCAGCATGATCATCGCATCGATCACCGGCTTCCCCGCATCCTGCATCCGCAGCGCCGCCAGGATCGGCTCACGATAAGCCGCCGCCGTCACCCCCATCTCATTCTTCAGCTTCTCACGCGGCGCGATCATGAGCGTCTCCGCCAGCATCTGGCAGCCATCCTTCCCCGCCTCATGCAGCACCGCCTCCAGCACCGCCAGGCCCGCGTCACGATCCATCCCCTTCTCCGCCGCGCGGTCGGACAAATACGTCATCAGCACCAGCTTCGAGCGCGACGCCACCTGCTCCTCAAAAGCCTTCCTCTCCTTTTCCTTCTTCTCCGCATCCGTCAGCAGCTTCTTCGCCCCCGTCGATGCCTTCAGCAGGCGCTTCCCATGCTTCGCATGCTCACGCGCCGCCGCCAGCGCCAGCTTCGTATCCACCAGCTCCACCACGCCCGCCTCCTTCAGGTTCGCCACCTTCACCGCACCCGCCGGCAGCCGATCCTCCACCAGCTCACGCCACGTCGGCAGCTTGTCATTGTCATAATGGCCCGTGTGATCCCACCCCGGTCTCTCATCCAGATTCACCACCGCCGTCGTCCGCAGGCTCCCGCCATCATGCACCAGCTTCGCAGCCTCATCCGGACTCAGCACCGTCACCGTCCCCAGCTTCTTCGCCTCCTCCTTCTTCAGCTTAAACACCGCCGCATGCTTCTTCTTCGCACACCCCGGATTCATGCACGTCAGCGGATCCGTCTGGCCGCGACCATTCCCCAGCTCCTGCGCCAGGTCTTTGTCCTGCTCCGCCGCAAAGCGCGCAAAATGCGGGCACGACACACACGCACCCGCATCCGGCACCAAAGCCCCATCCTCCAGCCTCCACGGCACCCCCTTCAAACTCGCGCAATAATCACGCTTGATCAAAATGCCCAGGTCACGCACCCCCAGCGGCACCTTCGCATCCGCATCGTAATCATACTCGCCCTCGATCACCAGCAGCGCCAGCTCCTCACGCGCCTTCGCACTCGGCACACGCGCCACCAGCAGCAAATGCCGCTCACCCACCAGCCCCTCCTCCAGCGCCTTCTGCAGGCTCACCGGAGCCTTCAGCATCTTCAGCTTGTTCAGCACCGTATCCACCGACTTCCCGATCTTCTGCGCGATCTTCGCCGGCGTGTAGTCCTTGTCCTTCAGACCCAGCAGCCTCTGATAGCCCCGCGCCTCCTCCAGAGCCGTCAGGTCGCGCCGTTGCAGGTTCTCGATCAGCTGCAGCTCCAGCACCGTCGCATCATCCAGATCCTCCACGATCACCGGCACATCCACGCGCGCCGCATGCAGCGACTCCAGCCTTTCCAGCAGCTCCGGATTCTCCGCCGCCAATCCCATGCGCTCCGGCAGATTCGTCACCAGCAGCGTGCTCGCGCGGAAACGGCGCTCACCCGCCACGATCTCAAACTTCCCCGGCTCCACCTTCGAAGGCCGCGCCAGCAGCGGCATCTTCACCCCGTGCTGCTCGATGCTCTCCGCCAGCTCCGCCAGCGCCTCCGCATCAAAGTGCTGTCTCGGGTTCGTCGGAGACGCATGCAGCATCCCCAGGTTCAGGCGTTGGATCTCCGTCGTCGGTTGTTCACGCTTCAGCGTGCCAGTGTGGTTTTCGAGGTCTGCAATCATGGTCGTGCATCAGTTTGGTTTGTGGTTCAGGAAAAAATCGTCACTGCGGTCATTCAGGTCATTCAGGTCAGTCCCGTCACTCCGGCCCCTCCCAATCCGGATCGATCCGGCTCAGATCGATCTCCTCCGGCCGGCACTTAAACTCCCGCGCATACTGCCTACGCAGCGCATCCTCCCGCATCTCGCGCGCCCGGCGCTTCGCCTGGCTGCTCAGCGTCTCCTCCTCATCCCGCTTCGCCGGCAGCGGCGGCAGCTCATCGCCGGAACGACGCCCGCCCTTGCGGCTCGTGTTCCCCTTGCTCCGCTTTGCATACGCCAGCCGCGCCGAGTGACTCTTCCCGCCCGAATGAATAAACTCCGAGCGACTAAACCGCGTCACCAGGTCCTCGATGATCCGCTCCACCTTGTGCTGCCAGTTCTGCTTCGAATGCCCGAACAGCATCGAAAT
This sequence comes from Verrucomicrobiaceae bacterium, assembly GCA_027489965.1. Classification (GTDB taxonomy): domain Bacteria; phylum Verrucomicrobiota; class Verrucomicrobiia; order Verrucomicrobiales; family Verrucomicrobiaceae; genus Prosthecobacter. Next base: position 27,746 of record JAIXZA010000126.1, on the reverse strand, counting down.
CTCCGTATCGCGCGCCCCCCACACGTGATGCCGGCTCCGCACGCTCACGTAAAGAAACAGTCGCTCCAGCACCGCGATCGGATCCGGACCCTCCGCAAACAAGAAATCAAAAAATACCCGCTGCGTCCGCAGCCCCGCCTCCAGGCACTGGCCCCGCAGCCGCAGCACCTCCTCCAGCAGCTCATCCGCAGACGCCTCCGCCAGATCCGCCACCTCCAGCGGCGTGAAGTCTTGGTCGACACGTGTCGACCCTTCCTCAGCCTCCAGCACCGCCGTCACCGGCGTCCGCAGATCCGCCGGATCCACGACGAGAAACTCCCCCTCCCGCTTCCACACATGCGAAAGCACCCCACCCACCTGCGCCTCATACTCCTCACGCGCCCGGCTCATGCAGCAGCCCTCCCTTCCATGTCTTCAGCAGGATACTCATCCGGCACCCGCTCAAAGCGCCGCTCCTCACGCTCACGCCACGCCGCCAGCCTGCGCCGCTCCTCCTCGCACTCGCGCAGATCCCGCGCAGCCGTGCGCAGATTTGCCGCCGCCAGTTGAAACTGCAGCGCCAAAATCTCCAGCTCATCCGGCCCCATCACCGGCGTCACATCGCCATCGAGGAGCGCCTTCACCCGCACGATCACCCCGCGCTGCGCATCCTGCGCCCGCTCAAACTTCGGCTCCGGCCGCAGCTCATACACATCCGCACTCATCGCTCCACCTCCTCAGGTTTGGGATACTCTCCGGATGCGATCCGCAGACTCACATCCTGCACGCTCACAAAGGCATAGAAGATCGTGTCCTTGCCCCGGCCTTCCTTGCGCGCGCACGGCTTCAGCCATCCGGCCTGAACCGCATCTTCGAAGACCTGCCGGCGGAGGAACTCCATCGCCTCACTCTGCGTCATGTGCGCAGGCGTCGGGAAAAACTGTCGGCGCTTCGTGCTCATACAGCACCTCCCGCGTTCAGTTTTGAATCAGAGCGTGATGAATCAGTGAGTTCAGAAGCCGCCCGCTGGCGGATGCACTCACCCTCCACCCCGCTTTCCACGTCAGGTTTGAATTTCGCCCACAGCTCCAGCACCGTCGTCCGCAGCAGCCCCAGGCGGCGCTCCGCGCCATCCAGCGCATCGCCGTAGTCCTCGACCCCAAACGCCCGCAGCGCCCCACGCACCAGCTCCCGCGTCAGCCTCAGCTCATCCGCGACCGCCTTCAAAATCCGCGCCGTTTCTTCCGTCGTCAGGCCCTCCGCCGGCAGAGCCAGCGGATCAGACTCGGAGACCGGGAGACTGGGAGACGGGGAGACAATCAGCGCCTCGGAGAGGCACTCCAGCGGCCCCACATCCCAGGATTCTCCAATCTCGTTTTTCGATTTTTCAATCTTCAATGGCTTGGGCTCCGCCTCCGCATTCGGCCAATGCCCCGCATACGGATCTTCCTCCGCATACACCTCACCCAGGCCCCGACGCTCGCGCCCCTGCTTCCGCACCGCCAGCGCCACCAGCGTCATCAGACCCAGCAGCAGCCCGCCGACGATCCAGACTCCCTCCGCCCGCTCACGCTGCGTCAGCGGCTGCGCATGCGGCACCGGCTCCGCAGCCTTCGCCGCACTCCACGCCGCGCCACAGATCGCCGAAAGCACCAGCATCCGCAGCGCCGTCCAAAGCGTCGCACGCCAGTTACGTCGCACCCGGCGCGGCCGGAATTTCTCCAGCTGCAGCAACTCACACGGTCTCAGTTCACGATGCAAAGTCATAGGTTCAAAGTTTCAGGTTCAAAGTTCCAAGTTCCGTCAGTCAGGTCAGTCAGGTCATCGAAGTCACGTCCACCAGCGCCCGCGTCTCCTCATCCCCCAGCAGCCGCGCCACCACCTCGCGGCCACGATGCGTGATCTGGTAGCTCGGAGCCTCGCCCGGCGTCGCCGCCGGCACATAATGCGCCAGCACCCGGCCAATCAGCATCCCCACCGCCGTATCCGGCGCGCGCCAGCCACGATGCGCACTGCGCACCGCCGTCATCGGCCCGCGCTCCAAGCCACGCAGGCACTGAGCCTGCGCCAGCGTCATCGGCGGCAGCTCCAGCCGCATCAGCGCCTGGCGGAAAATCGTCGAAGGACGGGTAGGAACAAAGCGATTCACGCCGCCACGCCCCTTTCCAGACTGGGAGACCGGGAGACTATGAGACGGAGAGAATCCCACCATCGCCAGCCCCCAGCAACGCCGAGCCTCCTTCGCATACCAGCGCGCTGTCTCGATGACAGAAGGCAGCTTCAACTCCCGCGCAGTGCGGCGGGCATCAAGAGCACGCTCACGCGCAATCCCAAAATCCACCAACGCCTGATGAGGCACCTGAAACCAAGCCTGCTTCCACAGCGGCCCCGGCCCTTTGCTCAGGCTCTTCTGCGTCTCTGCTTTCTGCTCTCGGCTCTCTGCTGGGTTCGTGTTCATCGTCTTCCTCCGATGGTTTGTTGGTTCGTTGTTCACGCTTCAGCGTGCGTTTCGGTTCATTGAGTCCCCGCCTCGCCCCGCGCTCCAGCTCTCCCCAGAGCAGGGCTCATCGAGCCCCCAGAGCGCCGAGCGGGCGGGGAAAGGGGTGTCAGGCGGCCTTCGGCCGTTCTTGGTTCGCCGTTCCCAGTTCGCGGTTGCGGCGCATGCCCACCAGCGCGCGGGCCGCATTCAGGATCAGCTTGCCCACAGGCACCTGCTCCTCGCGGCTCATCAGCACCAGCTCCTCCAGCTCGGCAGGTTCAAGGTCGTCGGTAAAATCGGCGGTAAGTTTCATGTTGTCAGTGATTGAAAAAGCTACGCCGCTATTTAATCACTGATAAAACCGAGTCAATAAAAAAGTTTGTCATTGATAAAACAAGGGGCACCTTAAGGCCTTATGACACACGACATCCTTCGAAAACTCCGCGCAGATCGCGGCCTCACTCGCGAAGAACTCGCCAAGGAACTAGGCTGCTCTGCCGGAGCCATCGTTCAGTGGGAAACCGATCCTAACAAACCGGGCTCTCGCTCCATCCCCGATTGGGTTGCTGAAAAAATGTATCGCACGTTGCCCATCGAGCTCACCATCGATGAACTCAGCGAACTCTACGACATCTGCCGCGAACTCGGCATCAGCATGCACCAGCTCGTGGCCGACGCCCTTCGCCCCAAAATTCAGGAACGCATCCGCCAACGCGAAACAGCCCGCAAACCCGTCCAATACACCAGCGGCATGGGCGGCACCGTTCCAGAGCGCCGCATCGCCGAAGAGCACGACAAAGACAACAACGAACCCTGATTCAGGCCATGTGGGAATTCCTCCAAAACGCCGCCGGCATTTTTTTCATCGCCCTGGTCGTCATCGGAGGCATGGTGCTCGCAGGTGCCGCATCCAAGAGCAATCGCCGCTGGTAGCCCGTCAATCCGGTCAATCAGGTTATCCTTGTCAGCAAAAAGCCCGCTCATCGAGCGGGCTTTTTCATGCCCACGCTAAAGCGTGAACAACATGCTTTTTCGAGCGGGCTTTTTCATTCACGCTCTGAGCGGCGCTCCTCGCGTTCGTGGTGCTTCTGCACATGCCACAGCAGCTTCTCCATCTGCTTCCCCATCTTCTTCAGCTGCGTATGCATCGAGATCACATACAGCGGCATCAGCAGCGTCGCGATCGCGATCAGCAAAACAAAAAACCAGATGAGCAAGCTCAGCGGCGTCGCAAAAGGATTATCCCAGTTCATACCCCACATCCTCCCTGTCAACCGCGCCCCGTCAACACCGCCGTTAAGCACAACCCAGTTAGCACACCCATCGCCGATCCAAGCAAAATCAATACCTCTGCCCCATCTGCCACAATCATGGGGTGCAAGAGGTCGTGAGTTCGAATCTCGCCGGCCCGACCACTGTTGACGATCTGGTCGGGTGTTTGGTGATTGCAATTTGTGCGATTTATGGCCGAATTAGCACAACCTCACCAGCACACATGGGCTCCAAAAGCACAGGCCTGAAAATTCCGAAGGGGATCTATCGTCGTGGCCAGTCGTTCTGGTTGCGGTGGACGCCGGTGCCTGGTGGTGCCCAGGTGCGCCAATCTCTCGGCACCACGGACCTCGTGGAGGCGATCCAGGAGGCGGGGCGTATTCGTCGCACGGATGGCCCTGCGAAGCGCGAGGCGGCCGACGCAAGCGATGCGGAGGTCGATGCGTATGTCGCCGCCGAGATCCGCCGCGGGCTTTCCCACGCGACCATGGAGTCGCGTGGTTATGTGCTGCATGCCTTTGCGAAGGCGATCAGCGCCAGCTCGCCGCGCCTCATCTCCCAGCGGATGATTCAGCAGTGGTATGATGCGACGGCGAAGGTGAATGCCTACACGGCCGAGGCTTATCTGAACCAGGTGAAGTGGTGGATGACGTGGCTGGTGGAAAAAGGAAAGCTGACACGGAATCTGGCGGCCGAGATCCGGACGCCGATTCTGCCTCCGCGCCGGCGGCGGCTGTTCATGCGTCCGGAGCAGGTGCGCAGGCTCCTGGATGCCTGCAGCGATCCGGAGCTGAAGTTCGCCATCTACTGCGGCGCGCACGCGGGTCTGCGCAAAGATGAGGTGATCGAGGCGCGGACCAACTGGTTCGACATGGAGGCCAAGCTCATTCACGTGCAGACGACGGAAACGTTCACGCCCAAGGATCGCGACAACCGGACGATTCCGATGAGCGACGAGCTGCATGCGTATGTGGAGCAGTTCGGGCTCGGCATTCCGTTCATGTTCCGGCCTGCGGAGAGGCACGGGGAGAGCCGCTACCGGACGGATTTCATCCGGTCGTTCAACAGCCTGCTCGATCGCTGCGGCCTGGCTGAGTATACGTTTCACGATCTGCGCCGCACGTTTGCCTCGCTGCTCGTGAGCAAAGGCGTGTCGATCTACAAAGTCGCCAAGTGGCTCGGCGATACGCTGGAGGTGGTCGAGGACACCTACGGGCACCTCATTCCGCAGGACGATCAAATCAACGCGGCGTGGAAATAACCGGGTCGACACGTGTCGACCGGGCGCGATTATGCGCAGAAGGTGAGGGCAAATTGGTGGGCGCGGTTCCAGCGGTTGACGAGGCCTCTCCAGAATTTGGCGCGAGATCCGACGGGCGGGGCGATGCGGCGCTCGTATTGCTCGCGAGCGTCGCGCAGGCGCTGGAGGAACTCGCGGCGGGCGGTGAGAGGGATGGCGCAGAGGGCGGCGCGAGTCTTGGGGCCGACGTGGCCATCGGAGGTGACTCCTAGGGCGATTTGCAGGATCTTGGCCGCGCCACCGGCCCCGCGATTGAAGGCGCAGTCGCGCAAGAAAGCCTCCAAGGCGGTGATGGAGGTCCAGCCTGCGACGAGGTCGGTGTAGCTCAGGAGGTATTCGACGGCGCTTTGTTCGGCGGCGACGTGTTGCCCGAGCTCGATAAGGTCCTTCAGGTGCTCCGCTTGGTGCGGGTGGTAGCGATCATTGATGCCGGCGACTTCGAAGGTGCCACCGCCGTCGCCTTTGGGGAGCTTGTAAACGGCGAGGCGACCTTTGTCATCGCGGCGGGCTTCGACGTTGAGGATGAATTGGCCGATGGAAAGCTGGTAAGGAGGGCGAGTGGGAGCGGGCATGAAATTAGGAACGGAGGAGTGAGCAGAGGCCCCAGATGATGAGCGCGCAGGCCGCAAAGATGAGGCCCATGAGTTCGGGGATGTTGCTGGCGGTGGCCATGCTGCCGCGCTGGTGTCAAAGCTGCGCGGGAATGACGAAGGCGGAATGCAAAACGGCCGCTCCGGTGAGGGAGCGGCCGTGTGAGTGTCGGGATGGTGGGGTGACTTGTCGCGCGGCTCACACCGCACATGGTCCGGGTATGGGGCAGGTGGTTACTTGCCGCTCGCGGTGTCGATGGCAGCTGCGGCGGTGGGGGTGATGAGGATTTGACCGGCTTGGCGGGCGTCGGCGGCGTCTTGCTCGGTGAGGAGGCCGCGGCGGACGAGGAGATCGAGGCCGATCTTGCCGATGGCGACAGCGCGCTGGGTATCGGCTGGATTGCTGCACGCGGGCAAGCTAAGCAGGCAAAGGGCGGCGATGAGGATCTTGGCGCTGCTGTTGGTGCCGAGCCAGATGGCGGAGAGCCAGCCTTTGATGCCACGGCCATCGGCGAGAGCTTTGAGGAGTCGGCCGAGTATCATGGCGGCCAAGACGATGGCGGAGCCGTAGGAGGCGTATTTGGCGGGCAGGGCCTCGGTGATGACTTGCTGGACAGCGGGATCGACGCCGGGGACGAGGGTTTGGGCACTGGCGAAAGAGGTGAGCCAGGCGAGAAGGGCGAAAAAGATGAGGAAGGTTTTCATGGTGATGTGCTTGGAGTGCGATGGCGGGGCGGTGTCAAAAACCGCACACGCTGAAGCGTGAACAACGTGCGTGAATCACTGCGGCTGTTCGCCGCAGTCTGCGGCAGTTTGCGGCTGGATGCGGTAGCTGGCGAGGATGCGGTATTCGCGGCCGTCTTTGACGGGGGTGGGATGGATCTCGCCGTTGACGATCATGTCTTGCACTTCACGCACGCTGACTTGCTCTATGCGGGCGACGTCAGAGGTGGTCAAATACTCGCGATGGGTGCCGAGGAGCGCGGCTTTGGTGGGATCGGCGGCGGCGTCGCCGGTGATCACGCTGGTGGATTGTGTGGGCGCGGGGCCGGAGCCGGGTTTACTGAGGATGAGATTGAGGATGCCGACGACGACGCCGGCGATGATGAGCCAGTTGAGCTTGCTGAGCGTGGCGTCGATTTTCTCGAGGGTGGTCTCGGTCAGGTGCATGCGTGCGGAGAGTCCATCGCGGCTGTCGTCACCGCCATAGACGGTGCGCTCGAGGCGAGCGATGCGGGTTTCGTGTTCTTCGGCGTCATGGCCCATATGGCATGGGTTAAGTCAAATTCTGTTTTTACTTGGCAATCCAGCCGGTGTTGCCGGTGCCGGATTCTTTGATGTAGAGCGTGGTCGCTGCGCCGCCGTCGGTGCGGGTGTAGATGCTGCCGACGGGAGCGGTGACGACGCTTTCGGGACTGCCGCTGCCGCTGCTCCAATAGACGCCCGTCTCCGTGGTGTGATACTGCGCGTTGCGCGAGCTGCCGCCGCCGCTGCCTTTGACGGGTCCAAAGATGGCGACGTTGCTGCTCCAGCGGATGCCGGCGGCTTCGTAGCTCGTTGCACTTGTGTAGGTATTGGCAACATAAATAGCCTGCGCAGTGGTGCCGTTTTCCCAAAGGCCCGTGTTTGCTGCAATCGGCCGGATCTGAACGAAATTACCATTACCCAACCCTGAAGTGCTAACTCGAAGCAGTCCCGTGGCTGAGAATCCGCTGCTGAAGGCATAGTGACTTGCCGACCCAATACCAAGCTGCCCTGACCCATAATCATGAATGACGCCAGCCCCTACGGTGAGTGGGCCGGTGACCGTGACCCCGCTGGATGTTGACCGCAGGCGCTGCGTGCCGCCGCTGGTGAGCGCGACCTCGCCGCTCGCGCTGCGATAGATGCCGCTGGTGGAGTCACCAAACGTGAGCGACGGCGCGGAGACAGTGCCGGCGGGAAGGACAAGCGTGCCGGTCATCGTGTCACCATCGAGGCGGACCATGCCGGCGGTCCAGGCGCTGCCGTTGTAGGCTTGGATGCGGGCAGCAGTGGTGTTCCAGATGATCATGCCAGCGGTGGGTGTGCCGATGGCGTCGCGTTGCGTGGTGGTGAGGTTGTTCAGCCTCAGGCCTGCGTGAGTCGTGCCGCTGAATTGCTGGAGGCCGGTGAAGGTGTTCGCGCCGAGCGTCGCGCCGCTGGTCACAGTCTGCCAGCTTCCGTCGTCGCGGAGGAATTTGGTGCCATCGGGCGTGCCGGTGATGGCGAGCTTGCTGATCGCGATGGATCCGGCGGCGATCAGATTGAGCACTGTGGCTGGCTCCCATTGCGAGTTGGCATCACTCCACGTGAGGACCTGCGTATCGGTGGCACCGGCACTTTCGAGTTTGCCGAGCGAAAGCGCGCTCACATCGGTGAGAAGGGTGCCGGTTTCCCCGGGCAGACTGAGGGTGAAAAGACCGCTGGAGGCGGAGGGCTGAAGGTTCCAAGTGCCGGTGACGTTGCTGATTTCAATGAGGCCGCCGTTCAGATACGCGGAGTTCGCGAGATCGTCGGACTGGCTGAGGATGGATTTGGCGGAGATGTTGCCCACGACATCGGTCTTCACGAGTTTTCCGGCATCGGCGTTGTCGCGCGGATTGGTGGTGATGCCGAGGTAGCTGTAGGCGGTGCCATCGCCGGTGAGCACACCGGTGCCGAGGCCTGCGGTGCCGAGGGCGGTGACGGCGGCCGGGACGCTGCCGAGCTTTGACCAGGCGAGCCCGGTGAGCCACGCGGGATCGCTGTAGGTGCCGGTGAGCGAGGCTTTGTCATCGAGCGCGGTCTGCAGGCCGGTGATGGTGCTGATGGCTTGCGTGTGGCTGGCGGTGGCGAAGGTGCTCTGCGGGATGCGCGTGATGAGGCCGCTACCATTGAGGCCGAGGAGATCGGTGCTCGTCGATGGCGTGAAATAGCGGAGCGTGCTGCCTGCTCCGGCGTTTTTCGTGTTGTAGAGGATGTCGCCGCTGACTTGGGCGGCAGCGGGCGCGGCGAGGGCGAGGAGGGCGAGGAGGATGCGTTTCATGAGGGGAAAGCGGAGGGCAGAGAGCAGAGAGCAGAGAGCAGAGGTCAGAGGGCCGCATGAGCGCGGCAGAGTTCGATTTGCAGGGTGCGGCGGACGCCGGGACCTGCGGTGCGGGATGCGCAGGCGGTGAGGAGGGCAGCCCAGGCGAGGGCGGCGGCGAGCCAGACAAAGATGAGGAGAAAGCGCATGGCGGGTCAGGCGTTGAGCAGGCACTTGCCGATGAGGACGCCGGCGAAGGTTTTGAATTCGAGGTAGAGGCCGTCTTCGCTGACGGTGGCGGTGCAGGCGTTTGCGGGGATGCTGCCGGCATCGCTCGCAAAGGTGATGACCTTCGTGGAGTCGTTTACGCTGCGCGTGATGCCGGTGCCGGCGGCGAGGCGGGCTTTGAGCCAATCCCAGGAGGCATCGGCAGCCGGATCAGGCGCGGAATCGCCGGGCTGATGAAAGCTGACGCGCACCTCGACGGGGAGGAAGCATCGCTCGGTGCTGCCGCTGATGGTCCACTCGACCTCCAGCCAGGCTTTGCGGCTCCAGCTCTCCGAGGCGGTGGCCTCATCGAGGAAGGCACGCAGGGCGGTGCTGTCCACGTCTGCGTCATCCCACACGGCCTCATAGACGGTGCTGCTGCCGCTGCCGCTGGCCGTCATCGTGGCGTCCATGAGGAGCACAGAGCCCGTGGGCGTTTCTTTGAGCACGCAGCGCACCGTCGCGCCATCGCCGAGGCTGGCCTGCACGAGCGGCGATCCGGAGGCGAAGGCCACTTTGAGCGTGAGCGCCGCGAGATGCGTGATGCTGATGGCAGGCACGCTGGTGCCGGTGAGCGCGGCACGGGCGGCCGGGAGGTCACGATTGATGACGAAGGTCTGAGTCACGCGAGCGGGCGCGTGTCAAAAAAGGCGGAGAGCGGAGGGCTGAGAGCAGAGAGCCGAACTTCCGCTGCGCCGAACTGAGCCAAGGCTCAGTCGGCGAGCTTTTTGTTATGACGAGAAATCCTCCAAGTCCGCGATAATGACGCAGCCTGTCGCTTGGGTGTTATTGTCCCAGCAAACCTCCATGCTTTCGTGGCCCCATTTGTCACCGTCTCCGTGATTGAGTTGCAGGGTGACTGGTATGTCGTCAGGGTCTTGGCCTTCTTCGCGGATGCGCTCCATGGTGGAGACAATGGCGTCGTGCAGTTCGAGTAGAGTCATAACTAGTCGTTGGTGCCAATCGGCGGCGTTGGCTTGTGGGTTGATTCAGAGCGTGCCTTCGCCGCTGGCACACCTGGGACGTCGTTCGGATTCACGTTACCTGCGCTAGGCGGAAGTTGTTGAAATACGTGTAGCTGGTGAGCGGCGTGGGGCGCGGGGTTTTGGCCTGGCTGTAGGTGTTTGTCGCGGTGAGCTCGGTGCTGGTGGTGATGCCGGTGGCGTGATTGTAAGCACGCTGCGTGTATTTGATGCGCAGCGGGGCGGATTTGACGGTGTTGATCGTGATGGCGGCACTTTCGGTGCTGAAGTCGTTGCCGAAAAGGGTGCTGATGAGGTTGTCCGCGCCGAGCGGATGGCGGTCCATCGCGAACCACGCGACGGTGCCCGGCGTGACGGGCGCAAAGTCGATCTTGGCATGGACGCGCTCGATCGTGGGCGGGATGTTGCGCCAGTCATTCGTGTTGAGATCGGCGGGGCGCATGCGGGATTACCAGGTTTGCCAGACGGGGACGCCGGTGGCGGTGCCGTCGTCGCGGACCTGGGCACCGATGTTGTTGTAACGGCTGCGGTTCACGAGCGCTCCTGCTTGCCACCGGAAGAGCTCGATGTAGCGCTTGGTGTTGGTGCTGGTCTGCGCGGTGCTGAAGGCCTCAATGGTGAGGTTGCTGCTCGTCGGGCTCTTGATCGTGAATCCGGTGACGTAGTTGTCCGCATTCGTCTGGATGGTGGTATCGACGACCAGGTAAACGATCTGCAGCGCGGAGGCATCGACGGTGAGCTGCGGCGGGGTGGTGGCATTGATGGCGGTGCCGCCGATGAAGGGTGTGGTGAGATTGAAGCTGCCGTTGCTGACGGTGATGTGCGTGGCATCGACGAAGGTGGGCTGGAAATTGCTCCAGATCTCTTCGGTGGCAGCAGCCGCCTCGGGGAGATCGATGTGGACGTTGTTGTCGGTGAGGCGCTGGACGCGGCTGGCGCCCTGGACGCTGAGGTTGACGCCCGCGGCACCCGCCAGCGCTTTGAGCGCGGCGACGACCCACTTGCGCCAACTGTAGAGATCAGAGGGTTCGCGCGGGAGGCGGACTTCTTTTTTGTCGGTGGTGCCGGGCATGAGAGGGAATGATCGTGACTTTGATGACGTGCTTGACCGGAGTGACGGGTTCTCAATCCACCAGGGTCAGTCCGGCTTGTTTGACGGTGATGGCGAGGGCTCCGGTGGGGAGTTCGCGGGGGCGGGGATCAATGACGAGCATGCAGCCGGTGGGCCATTGTTGTTGAATGCGGGGATGGATCTCGCCTTTGAGGAAGGCGGTGAGGACATCGGGCGCGGTGTCTTGAAAGCGCAGCTCGGCGGTGATCTGGCCGGGCTGCACGTGCGTGAGCTCGATGCTGAGGGTGCCGTTGGCGAGGATGGGGGCGCAGAGGTTTTGCCAGGCGGTGAGGTAGTCGTAGCGTTTCATGGGGATCAGGTGAAGAGCATGGGCCAGATGTAGCTGTATTGCTTTTGCTGGAGGGTGAGGCTGATGGCGGAGCTGAGGCTGTCCATGACAGGGGCACCCATGAGGCTCCAGCCGTAGGGGTAATTCCAAATGAAGTTATCGGTGGGGCCGCTGAAGGTGAGCGTGGGGACGCTGGGCGCATCGGGCGGGGTGCTGATGCTGGGGACGCTGCTGGTGGCGGGCGTGTCCGTGGTGACGTAGGTGTCCACGACGGAGATCTGCGGCAGGGAGAAATTCGTGCGGCGCTCATCCACCCAGCCGCCGCTGAGGCCGATGGCGAGCGGGATGCTGCTGGTCATCTGCTGGCCGTTGACGGTGGTGATGCGGTGATACGGGCGCGGGGTGCGCTTGCCGATGTAGGCGAGATCGACGATGTGGAAGCCGCTGCTGCCACCGCGTTTGAGCTGGACACTGTCGAGATACATCTGCGGGAGCTCGGGATGCGCGGAGCCGGGGAGATACTCGACCGGGACCAGGGAGCCTGCGGTGATGTTGGTGGTGAAGTTCACCGCGCTGCCGCCTACGGTGAGGCTGAGCTGCAAGTCATCGGCGTTCGCATTGATGACGTAGTAAACGGTGGCGAGGGCGCTGCTGGATTGCGAGGTGAGGCCTGCGCCGCCGGTGAGATCGACGAGGGCGACTTTGCGCCCGGCGCTGAGGCCGTGCGCGGGGCAGGCGATGACATCGGTGCTGGCGGTGCCGGTGATGGCTTTGGGCATGGCATGCCAGGTGAGACGCTGCTCGGTGAAGGATTCCCACTGCGGGCGGAGCTGGCGGGTCTCGCTTTGGGAGAGGACTTTTTCGGGCTTGTCGGCATCGGTGGTGCCGTCCCATTGGCATTCGGCGTAGTAGATGCCGGGGATGCGCTGGTCACCGGCGATGACGGCGGGGACATCGCAGGTGATGGCGGCCTCGCGGAGGATGAGGCCGGGATAAAGCGGATGCACCTGGCCGGGAGCGAGGTCGTCATCGTAATCGAGGCTGAAAGTGTCCATGTAACGATCCGGCCCGCCCTCGGTGCGGTTGAGGACGGGGCGCGGATCGCTAACCTGGAAGACGCCGCGTTTGCCTTGGATAACGAGGGATTTCATGAAGGAGGAATGAGGACCTTGGTGACGGGATTGACCGGAGTGACGACGAGGCGGGCGCGCTCACGCACCCAACAGGCCTTTCTGAGTAATCTGGATGAGCTGTTGGAAGAGAGCGGTCATGTCCGCTGGCGGTTTGGAGGCGGCTTCTTGTTGGGCGACGGCGGCGTTGCCGGCGGCGCGTTGCTGGAGCTGCGTCCACGCGCTGGGCTGTTTCTGCGCCAACTCCCACGCACTATCAGTCCGCTGATTGCGATGGAATTGGTCGAGGCCGCCGCCGCCAGCGCTGCCCATGAGCTTCGCGCGACCGGCGCGGACGGAGGGATGCAGCCAGCCTGCTTGACGATCACCTTCCGTAAACATGCGGGCAGCACGCGATGAAGTAGACTCAGCTGCCGCGCCCCCTTCCGTTTTTTGCCCACCTTCAGCCGCCTTGGCATCGCGGCGGAGGGTGACCATTTGCCGGGCTGCACTGAGCGCCTGTTGATCGGTGACGCCGGTTTGCTCTTTGATCCGCATGGCCTCTTTGAGGACCTCCACTTCCTCTCCACGCCCGGCGGCGGTCATTTGCAGCAGCATGGCTTCCGCACGAATGTCGTTCTGAGCGGCTTGCTGCTCGGTTTTCTTTTTTTCCTCAGCCTTTTTTTGTTCGCGCTGCTTTTCCTCGGCGGCGGCATACTGTTCTTGCGCCGCGCGGGCTTGCTGCTCGACTCCGGCCGTGACTTCAGCGGACGCGGCGGCCATTTCCTTTTCGAGCCGGAGGGCTTCATCGAGCATGCCGAGGACGGTGGCCATGGTGTCCGGGCGGTTGATCTTTTCGAGCCATTTGGCCCACTCGCGCAGGCCTTCCGTCGATTTGTCGAAGGCGAGGCCGCCCTTGCTGTCCATGCTGTCGAAGAGCGCTCCCTGCTGGCCGCGCAGAGCATTGAAGCGGGCCTCCGGGGACATTTGCGCGAGCTCCTGGGCGGCGAGTTTTTCGCGGAGCTGCTTCACGGTAGCCTCGTCTTTGGCGCGCTGCGCGGTGGCGGCGGCCGTCGCACTCGCGGCGCTGCGGGCCTCAGCATCGGCGGTGAGCTGGGCTTTGGCGGGATCGCTGAAGCCGCTGCTTTGGATGCGGATGATCTCGCGGGCGAGATTGGCCTGGCGCTGCATTTCATCGGCCTCCTTTTCGCGGCCCTGGGCGCGCAGGGCGGTGATTTCAGCCTCCTGCGCGGAGATTTCGAGGGCGCGGGCTTCGAGCTGGACGCGCATTTCGGCGCTCATCATCAGCTGCTGCTGCCCGGCGGTGAAACGTTCATCGCGCGTGGGGCCGGTGCCGAGGGCGGAGAGGATGTCATTGCCCAGCTCGCCGACGCCAGCCTGCGCGGGCAAGGAGGCGCGGGCCTGCGCGGCAAAGGTGGCGAGCTTTTGCATGCCGGCGGTGACCTCCTCCAGCGTGCCGACGGTGGCGATGCCGGTGAGCTCGGTGTGGAGTGCGGCGGCCTCCTGCGTGGCTTTGGCGAGGTTGTCTTTGGCGGTCTGTCCGGCGGTGACGAAAGCGCCGCCGATGGCGATGAGGCCGCCCGCGATCATGCCACCGGGCCCAAAGTCGCTGAGGAGCTGCGAGCCCTGCTGCGCGAGGATGGTGCTGGCCTTGGTGCCCATCTGCATCTGGACGGCGATGTCCTGGATCTGCATGGCGGCGCCGCCGATCTGCATGCCACCGCCACCACGACTTTGGGCCCGCGCGGCGGCGGTGGCGGCTTTTTCGGCCTGGAGGAAGAGGGCGGTATTCCCGCTGATGATGCGGCCGGAGGATTGCGCGGCGCTGCTGAAGCGGCCGTAGGCACGGGTGAGGCCGTCCACGCTGCGGGCTCCATCGCGGCTGCCGTTTTCGACTTTGGTTTTCCACTTGTCCGTTTCGGCGTTGGCCAGCGTGAGCTTTTGCTGAAGCTCGGCGATGTCGAGACGGAGGGCGGCTTCGATGGAGGCGGCGGACATGGGGTGGCGTTTGAGGAGCGCCGGGTGTCAAAGCGGACCGCTGCGCGGGAATGACGAAACCAGAATGAGGAAAGACGAATGAAGGCGGACCGGCTGAAGCCGGGACTACAAAACGAAAAACTACGAACTTTTGAGGCCGCGTTTGGCGAGGGCGGCGAGCCAGGCTTCGTAGCGGCGGGTGAGGGCTCCTTCGCGGACTTTCATGGCGAAGGCGATCTGCGCCTGGAATTGCTTGATCTGGCGGGCGTAGCGGACGTCGTTGACCATGGCGATCTCGATGGCCTGCTCAGTGATGCTGACGCGGAGGAAGCCGGGGGCGGCGGCGTGTTTGTCGATGCCGTAGGGGAGCCTCGCGCCGAGCTGGCGTAGCGCATGCCCCCAGCCGCTGGCGAGGAACCAAACGTGCTCCTGCAGGGTGCGCACATGTTCCTGCAGCGCGGCGGGATTGGAGATGTAGAAGAGCGCTTCCTTGCGGCGCTTTTTGCCGAGGAAGCCGCGCGCGGCCTTGCCGCCATCAAAGGGCACGAAGGATTTGCCGAGCACGGATTTGACGATCTGCCCGGCCTGACGATCGCGGCCTTGTTTGTGGTGCGACCAGAAGGCATCGGCGGCGCGTTGGCTCTTGGCTTGAATGTCGCCATACGCGCGGCCGGGCATGCCGTAGAGCTGATGATAATCGCGCACGATGGCGAGCTGTCCGGCCTTTTCAGCGGCCTTGCCTTTGAGCGTGGCACCCGTTTTGCCGCCAGCAGGCGGGGTGACGTTGGCCACCTCGACAAACAAGAGCCGCGCCTGCTGGCGCATGAGCTCGATGCTGCTCTTTTTGGACGTGGCCACGAAGCGCGCGAGCGCCGCGGAGAAGGCGGCGTTGTCGATGGTGATGAGGCCGGTGGACACGCAAGGCGGCGGGAGTCAAAGCAGCCCGCTGCGCGGGAATGACGAAACCAGAATGAGGAATGAGGAATGAGGAATGAATGGCGAACGTGCGCTGCACCGAACGGCGTTCGCTAAGGCTCACTGGTCGGTGAGCTCTTTGTTCGTCTCACAAATCACACGGGAGGCCTTCGGTCTGGATCTGGCGGATGTAGGTGGCGGCGGCGCGGAGTTCGCGGCCGATTTCGGAGCGGGCGGGATCGGGCCAGATGACGGGCTCGGCATGGAGGAGGGCGGCGGCGTGGATGGCTTCATGGGCTTCGGTGAGGGAGGTGTGCCACTCGCGCTCTTCGCGGGTGGTGCCGGGCAGGGCCCGCGCGAGGAGGGCGTGAAACCACGCCCATTCGCCGGGCAAGGCTAGTTTCCCGCGTTGTCCGCGCCTTTCTGCGGTCGCGGGATGACGATGCGGTCGCGATGCTCGGTGCGGATGTGATGGGCTAGGCGGACGGCTTCGCGCAAGTGCTCATCGGGCAGGCTTTCCTCCGCCCAGGCATCGATGGCGGCCTGCATCTCCGGGAGGCTGCGCAGGCCGAGGATCTCCTCTTTGCTGCGCTGCGCGAGCCAGAGGACGCGCGCGGCGGCGCGCTGGAAGCGGGGCCAGGAGATGAGGGAATCCAGACTGGGAGACTCGGAGACTTGGGGACGCGGAGACTTGGCGAGCTGCTCGCGGAGTTCATTTTCCAGCACGGGGAGGAATTCGAGGGGGTTTTCGACCTGGGCGAGGAAGTCGCCGCCGTCGGTGAGGTGACTGGTGAGGGCGAGGTAGAGCATCTCGCGGCGCGAGGACCAGGGCTGAAGCGGGAGGGAGTTGAAGAGGTGAGGGAGCATGGGAAGGGGAATGATGAATGACGAATGCGGAATGAGTGCTCAGTGCTCAGTGCTCAGTTTGTCTTCGAGGGCTTTGAGGCGCTGCTCGATGCTGCGCTCAGTTTCGGAGGGGCGGCGCGGGCGTTTGACGGCGGCCTGGAAGGATTGCCACTGGGTGGCGATGCGGTCGCCGCCGTCGCTGTAGCCGGCGTCGTAGATGGCGGTGATGACGTTGTCGAGATCGTCGCCGGGATGCACCGGGATGTGCAGGTGCGGGAAATGCGTTTGGCGCAGGAAGGTGGGCGAGGTGGTGCCGTCATCGTGGCGGATCTCGCCCGCTTCGCGGAAGCCGCGATCGTGCAGAAATTCGACGACGCTGGGTTTGTAGCCGCGGCTGATGAGTTCGCGGTGCTCCGCATCTGTCATGCGTTTTTCATCGGCGATGAGTTGGGCGAGGCTGCTCATGAAACTTGGAACTTTGAACTTTGAACTTCCTCACGCTTCAATGCTGCCGGCCGGGGCGTGGAAGTGGCGCTCGATCTGGCGCATGACGTGAGGCTTGGCGTTGAGGGTGACGAGGGCCTGCAGGCCGAGCTGGGCGCGGCTTTGGAGGAGGAGGTTGGCTTTGGCGTGGTGGATCTCTTTTTTGAGCTCGCCACGGGCAAAGAGGGCATCGTAGGCGGTGACGACGGGATGCAGGGGCTGCGAGTCGAAGAGGGCGAGGCGCTTTTCTCCCTGCGGGGCCCAGGCGATGAGCGGGGCGAGGGAATGGGTGACGACTTGCTCGGCGCTGTCGTGGATGGGCAGGCCGCTGCAGGGCAGCTCGTAGGTATGCGCGCCGGTGCTGCCGTGGATGCGGTAAGGTGGAAAGCCGAGCGGGAGGACCGCGGCGGCGAGGCGCAGCTCATCGAGCGTGCGGGTGAGCAGCGGACGACTCATGCAGGCGAGCTTTTCCACCTTCGCCTCATAGGCGACGATGATTTCCGGGGTGTCCGGTCGTGTGCGCCAGAGGACGGGCGTGGCGAGGATACTGCCGCCTTCAGCCTGGACTTTCTGATAGGCATCGTAGGCCATCTGCGCGCGCATGGAGACGGCGAAGACGTGCAGCGGCTGCGCGGGGAGCGTGACGTGCTCATCGAGCGGCAGAGGCCGCAGGAAGCGGGAATCCTGCCACTGGGCGATGAGCTGGCGGGCGTGCAACTGCGGGAAACGCGGGCTGGGGCCGTCAAAGTGAACCTCGACGCGCAACTCCCGCGTGGCGGCGATGACGGTGGCATGCAAGGTGCCGGGAAAGCCGAGCCCCAGGAGGCTGGAGGCGAGGCGGAGATCGGTCAGAATTAAAGGCATGGAAGGCAGTGGTCAGAAGTCAGAAGTCAGAAGTCAGACAAAAGGCATGCGCCGCAGGTCATCGCGGGTTGAGCGGGTGACATGCGGCGCATGGGAGGGAATGGGGTGGGGTGTTGAGGGGACTGTCGGCGGCGGTTAGGCGGCGGCGGCGGTGTGGGCGATGTAGGGGAAGTATTCGAGCTGCGTGGTGAACTTCGCGGCGGTCTCCGGGCTGAGATCGATGGCGGGTTTCACCACCTGCAGGAGCTTGGCGGGATCGCGCGTGAAACCGAGGCGCTCAACGGCGGCCTTGGTGACGGTGCCGTCGTCATCGATGGTGGCGGCGGCGAAGTGGGCGCAGACGGAGAGGTTTTGACCGGCGTAGGCTTTGGCGATGCCGGTGATCTGGCCATTGGCGTCGAGGATGGTTTCACCTTCGATGTCGATGAGCAGGCTGCGCGTGATGGTGCGGGTGCGGACGTATTGATCGAGAGCCTCGGGGCTGAGGTGCGCCTTGGTTTTGCGCACGTCGCTGTCGAGGGAAAATTTGATCGTGTCCGTGAGGAGGCCGGTTTCGGCGAGCTCGTCCACATTCCAGGGACCGACGCTGCCTTGATAGATGGTGGGCTTGTGCATAAGGAATGAGGGAGGAGGAGTAAGAGGCGGAGTCGGAGGCGGAGGCAGAAACTACGAGGAGACGACGACGGGTCCGCGCAGGGGCTTGAAGACTGCCTTGGTGCTGCTGCGGGCGATGAGGAGGACGACGGGGTAATCCCCGGCGGCGAGATCGGCGAGCGGGGCGATGCCACCGGCGGTGCCGCTGAGGACGTAGATGGGCGCGGTCATGACGAGCGTGCCGCCGACGGTGAGGTTGTCGTCACTGAGCACGACAACGAAGGACTGACCGGCAGCAGCTCCACCGGCGGCGAGGCCGAGGGCTCCACCGCTGCCACTGGTGACGGCGCTGGCATCGGCATCGGCGAGCTTCCAGGTGTTCGACGTGGAGTCGAGATACACGATCTGGCCGGCGGTGATGGTGGCACCTGCGACGCCGGTGATGAGATCGGCATTGGGGCCGGGGATGACGTTGGCGGCGGTGACGGTGACGTCGGCGGCGGGCGCAGTGAGCGGCATCACGAGCGCGGCGAGGGAAACGAGGGCGAGGAGTTTCTTCATGGAGGAGTGGAGTTGAGGTGGAGTGTTTGGGTCCGTGATGAGCAGCGGGTGTCAAAGAGGCGGGCACGCTGAAGCGTGAACAACGAACTCAAACGGCCCAGGCGAGGGTTAGCTCGACGGCGAGGGCGAGGGTGCATTCATTGGGGGCCTGGCCTTCGGCGCGTTGGATCTCGGGTTGCTTGAGCGTGCGGTAGGAGATGATCTGCCAGCCTTCGCGGACGGATTGGCTGAGGGCGCCGCAGTAAGCGAAGAAGGCGTCGCGATCGCGGAGGCGGGCCTCCATTTGCTCGATGTAGCCGGAGGCGGTGGCGGCGGTGATGGTGCGGGACTGGCTGGCGGCATCGGTGGGCTTGTTGGCATCGCTGTTGCGCAGCAGGTAGGGCATGAGGCCGACGACGGTGACGGTGCGGCGGGCTCCGTTGCTGTCTTCGCTTTCCATGCCATTGAGGCTGAGGCAGGGCGCGGAGCGGGTGTTGCCGCTGTCCATGCGGAACTTCGGCAGCGTGTCCTCATTCGGGACGCCGGCGGTGATGCTGTCCGCGTGCTGCAGGTAGCCGAGGATGAGATCGGTGGCGAGGATGCTGGGGGTGGAGCGGGGCATGAGAGCAGAGAGCAGAGAGCGGAGAGCAGAGAGCAGAGAGCGGAGAGCGGAGAGCGGAGAGCAGAGAGCGGAGAGCGGAGAGCGGAGAGCGGAGAGCAGAGAGCGGAGAGCGGAGAGCGGAGAGCGGAGAGCGGAGAGCAGAGGGCAGAGAGCAGAGGGCAGAGGGCAGAGGTCAGAGGGCAGAGGGCAGAGGTCAGGGAGCGGGCGGGAGGCGGATGGCTTCGATGGCGTGGACGACCTCGCTGGTGCTTTGGGCGGTGGTTTCGAGGACGGTGAACTCGATGGCGGTGGTGGATCCGGCGGGGAGGATGCTGAGCAGGGTATCGCGCGGCGGAGCGGTTTTGAGGATGGACTTGCGGATCTTCACGACGATGCGCTGCGCGAGGCGGAAGCCGCTGCCATCGGCATGCGGCTCGATCTTGATGCCGCCGATGAAAACCTCCGCCTGCGGATAGGAACGGCCGCCGAGTGTGACGCGCATGCCATCGCGCTCATCGCGAGCGGCCTGGGCGCGCTCTTTTTCAGCGAGGATGGAGGCACGTGGGGGAAAGGCAGGCATGCCGGGCGGCGGATGTCAAAGCCAGACCGGGAAACTGGAAGACTGGGAGAGGGGAGCCGGACACGCTGAAGCGTGAACAACAAACGCAAAAACCCGCCGCGCCCCAACCAAGTGCGCGACGGGTTCTTTAGCAGACCAACAGCGGAAGAGGAAGCAACCGCTGAGGGTGAAGGGTTAGCCGATGATGGTGGCAATGTGCTCCGGTTTCATCACTGCGACACCCCAGGCGAGGCTGACGTGGTAGGTGACCATGCGGAAGCCGGGGTAGCAGGCGACCTCAAACGCAAGGCCGGTGCGGTCATCGACGATGGTTTCGCGATCCGTAGCCATGTCACCTTCCGCAGGCAGCGCGGGGAGGCGGGTGCCGAGCAGGATGGCATTGCGAGTGAAGGCGAGGTTTCGCGTGCTCGCGGCCAGAACGGTGATGGCACGAGTGGCGGCGCTTTGAGCCTTGCGAAGGCCTGGAGCAGCCAGTGTGATGCTATCACCAGAGGCAGGATTGGCACCCGCGAAGGAGACGGAGGCGACAACGTATTTGTTCGTGTCGTTGGCGAAGGTGATGATGTCACCGGCAGCGACGACGCCGGTGCCTGCTGTGGCGAGTGGGATCACGGTCTGGCCGACGGTGAAAGCCGCATTGGTGGAGGTGGCGGATGCCATGGCCCCTGCTGTGGGAGTCTGCACCTGGGCGGATTCACGGAGATCAAAGCCGTAGAGATTGCCTAGCACGCCCTGACGAATGAGGGAGCCGTTGTCGCCAGCTTCATTGACCTTGAAGAGGTTGCTGGTGCCACGCAGGGCGACGCCGGCGGTGGTGTCCATAACGACGTGACGGTCGGACATGGGAGCGCCGTTATCGTCGAGGATTTTCTTCGCCTGGGCGAAATCCGCGAGGACGGGAGCCGTGCCAGCAGTGGCTCCGAAGGCGCGGGAGGCACCGAGATAACCGTAAGTCGCGCAATCGGCCTCGACTTCATTGACGAGGGAGCGGATGGCCTGCGCGATCTGGTCCTGTTTGATGGTGAGGTAGCCAGGTCCGGCGTTCACGCTGCCTTGTTCCTCACCCGTCCAGGAGAATGGCGCGAAGCGACTTTTCTGGATGGTGAAGGAGCGGTTGCCGATGCTTTGATCCGCCGCGGAGGGGATGGACATTGCGGGCGTGATGTTGCCTGCTGCTGCATTCGCCGGAGCGACGATGCTGCGCATGGTGGCATTCAAGGCACAACGATCCGCGCGGGGGTCACGCTGAACAGCGGGGATGAAGCCGGTAAGCTCGCGGCTGACGACATCGAGGGCGGCGTAGAAGTCCGGGATGAGATTGGTGAGGGTGTTGGGCATAATGATTTAAATCTGAGGTGGATGTGATGAGTGGATTGAGGCGGGTGGATCAGTCGATGAGCTTGCCGCCTTTGCGGTGGAACTCGGCGCGGTTGTGCGGGGAGAGCTTCGACCATTCTGCGCGGGTGAGAGTGTTTTCGACGGCCGGGGTGGTTGTGGCGGCGACGGGCTGCGCACCGCCGAGATTGGTGGGGGTGATGCCGTGATTGCTGAGATCGGTGAGGCGCTTTACCTCCGCCTGCAGCGGGGCGACGGCGGCGTTGACGGCGTTGGTGATCTGCGTGGCGAGATCAGCGGGCGGCGCGGCGGCTGCCGGGGCAGCAGGCGCGGCGGCATTGACCGGGGCGGCGGGAGCAGCAGCAGGTTGAGGAGCGGGGGCCGCACTCACTGCGGGGGCAGTCGTCGGAGTGGCGGCATTCTGAGGGGCAGCGGGTGTGGTTTGCATGAGCAGGGATGGGAGTGGGACGCGGGCGGTGTTCGAGATGCGGGACATGTCAAACAACGCGAGGACCTCGGCGGGGGCGTGGCGCAGCACGGCGACATTCGTGGGCTGAATGGTGGCGGCGCGGGCGGCGAGGTTTTGGAGGGGCTCGATGATGGTATCGGCAAAGCCCATTTCGACGGCCTTGGCTCCGTCCATCCACGTTTCGTCTTCGATCATGGTGGTGATCTCAGCGGCGGTTTTGCCGGTGCGGGTGGCGTAGAGGTTAACGATGGAGGCGTTGACGCTGTCCAGGAGATCGGCGTAGTCGCGCATCTCCTGCGCATTGCCGCAGCAGCAGCCCTCGGAGCCGTGGATCATCATCCAGGCGTTGCTGGGGATCTGGATCTCCTGGCAGGCGAGGGCAGGATAGGTGGCGGCGCTGGCGCAGATGCCATCGATGACGCAGGTCTTCTTGGCGGGATGGCGGACGAGGAGGTTGTGAATGGCCATGCCGGTGAAGACGTCGCCGCCCTCGCTGAAAATGGAGAGCTGGATTTTCTTCACGGGGCCCAGCGCTTCGAGTTCGGCTTCGAATTCCTGCAGGGTGCCGGCGCCGCCGGTGTTGACGAGTTCGCCGGTCCAGTAGTCGCGCTCGGTCTTTGGCATGCCGATGTAACCGCGGAGTTTGATTTCGGCGACGCCGGTTTCGGCGAGGTTGGTGATCTCAAACCAGCGCGGGGCGGCTGAAGTGGCCGGGGCGGGCGTGAGGGCACGATTGGTGACGAGGGTGGCTTTGGAGCGTTGATCGCGGCGCATGATGCGCGGCGGGTGTCAAAGCGGACGGGTTCAGCCTCCGGAATTCCGGAGGCTGGAGCGGGGTCGACACGTGTCGACCCTCATGCCGTTCAGTTTTGCTGCGCCTGCTGCATGGCATCGGCGAGGTCGAGGGCGCTGACGCCGGCGGGGGTGCTGCCGGGCATGCTTTGGCGGACGAGCTCGTAGGGGACGCCGTGCTCTTCGCAGAGGTCGAGCCAGGCTTTGACCTCCAGCACGCGGGCGCGGCGGACATCGGAGGCTTCGAGGCCGAGATCGGCGTAGAACTCCTCTTCAGTGCCGAGGCCTTTGTCGAGTCGATCGAGCCAGGTTTTGTAGAAGTAGCGTTCGTCGATGGTGATTTTGCGCGGGCCGTGCCAGCGGCAGAGGAAGGGGGATGCGCCGTTTTTAGGCGGGCGGCCGTTGTTGATGCGGCCGGTGAGGAGTCCCCAGCGGATAACGAAGTCCCGCGTGGGTTTGCAGAAACGGGAGATCATGCGGCGCATGATGAATTTGAAGAACCAATCGGCCTGGGAGAGCGTGAAACGCGTCTCGGGGCCGGTGCGGCCGGCGATGGCCCAGACGAAGGAGGGCGGGATGCCGAAGCCCCAGGCGATGTCGTTGACGAGCCAGTCCATGAAGCCGGTGAAGGTGAGGGAGGGGCGCTCGCTTTTGACCATTTCGAGCTTTTCGCCCTCGCGCAGCACGGGGATCAACGCGCCGCCCATGAAGTTGGCGTATTTGCGCATGATCTCGGTTTCCTCGGTGCCGGTGCCGCGCTTTTCGCTGGTTTTGGTGGCGCGGTTTTTGATGACTTCGCGCTCAAAGCCTTCGGGGATTTCGCCGTCGGGGGTGGTGATGACGGCTCCGAAGAAGGCGTTGAGGTAGGCGGCGGATTCTTCGAGGGTTTTGAGATCCATCATGGTGATGGCGCTGCTTTGGCCGTGATGCGTCCAGGGGAGGCCGCGGCCGATGCCGATGCGCTTCGGATCGAGGACGAGCATGAAATCGCGGGCGTCGAACTCGGCGAAACTGCCATTCATGGCGGCACCGTAGATCGGGCTGCGGGGATAACCGGGCGCGGCGTCGAGCTGGATGCGGTATTTGATGGCTTTGCCGAATTCATCGCGCAGAACGCCTTCGCTCCAGTTCTGTTTTGCCCCTGGATTCATCGTGCTCCAGGGTGTGAAGCCGTCGCTGATTTGATCGGTGGCGAAGAGCTGGAGCTTGGGGGTATCGACGACGCGGCCGTTGAGATCGCGGCGGAGGATTTTGGCGGCACCGCAGTCGCCATCCATCATCATTTGCGGGGCGACGACTTCCTGCATCTCATACCAATTCCGGCCGCCGGCGATGTCCATGCAGGTCTCTTCGCCGCTGGCTTCAAAGAGGGCATCGAGCACGCGGTTGCAGGAGTCGTCGTATTCTTGATCGCCGGTGGCGGCGTAGCTGACGAGGCCTTCATTGATGGCGTAACGGCCGCTGCCTTCGACCATGGCGCGGCCGAGGCCGGTGCGGTTGCAGATGAAGCGGGAGCGTGTGATGGAGGTGCGGCGCTCGATGGGCTTCATGTCCTGCAGCGCGCGGGTGGACATGCCGGTGGGATCGGTGCCGCGTCCGGTGACGCCAGTGCCCCAGGGTGTGGCGGGGGCGGAGCTGGAATCGCCGCTGACGGCGTTTTGCGGGCCTTTGGCGAAGAGGGCGCCGATGGCGTTGGAAAGGCGGGTGCGGAAGGTGGTCATGAGAGCCGAATCATGGGAGGCGGAGCAGGAGACGGAGGCGGAGGAGGATGAATCAGCCGATGCCGGGGGTGAATTGGACTTGGAGGAGGCTGCCGCCGCCGATGTCGGAGCCGCCGAGGTAGCGGATGGCGGCGAGGATGGCGTCGTGCTGGTCGAGATCGGAAATGCCGCGCTTGGAGCTGGAGGAACCGGCCTCGCCGCTGGCGCTTTGGGTTTCCCAGTCTCCGGCGGCGATGGCGGGGCTGTATTCGCGGCGTTTGGCCTTGAGCCAGGTGATCTGCGCGGTCGCATCGGTGCCGACGGCGTCTTCCGCGTCGAGCAGCCATAGGTTTTTGAGTCGGTTGTCCGCCATGCGAAGGCGGCGGGGTGTCAAAGCCCGCGCGAGGACAGAGAGGGACCGGATTGACGGGATTGACCGGAGTGACGGGTGGCGAACGGAGGCTGAGGCTTAGTCGGCGAGGTCTTGATCCGCCTCAGAATCATCGTCTTCGGCGGCCTCATTGTCCTCATTGAGCGGTTGTTGGCGGGGTTTGACTTTATACCACGCCACCAGGCATTCGATGAAGGCGTCGGCGAAGTCTTCGGGGCCGCCGTCGCGGAACCAGTCGCCGACTTTGAGGAGCTTCTGGCGGCGGCCGGTGGTGGGCTTGCGTTTGGCGGAGGCGCGGGCTTTTTCGTCTTCTTCGGTCCAGCGGCGTTTGGTGGTGAATTCGAGGCAGAGGTCGGTATCCGGGTTTTTGAAGAAGCGGAGCTGGCCGGCGGGCGGGGTGAGGTGATTGGCGAGGGCGGTGGCGATCTCGGCGGCGCGGGCGATGCGCTCGTCGTAGAGTTCTTCATGGAAGGCGTCGGAATTGAAGAGGTAGCGGGGGAGAGCTTGGCGGTCGTAGATGTTTTTGGCCTGTTTGGTGACGAGATCGGGCATGCTGGCGGTCTGGGAGCCGCCGCGGCCTTTGGCGGGCCAGAATAGACGACGGGCGCGAGGGGAGGCGCAGAAGGCGAGGACGCGTTTCGTGAATGCGCCGTCGCCTTCGTCGATGAGGGCGATCTCGACGACGGGCGGGATGCGATCTTCCTCGGGCGTGTCACCCCAGTCATCGACGATGATGGGCTTGAGGGCTTCGTCAACGAGGGCGTCGAAGCCTTTGAAGACGATGCCGTAGTCGATGATTTCGCTCGAATCGTCGTCGTAGAAGGCGGCTTTGACCCATTTGCGGCCGTAGTGCTGCGTATCGACGCCCATGATGACGATGCGAGGGACGCGGGAGCAGTGGCGGCGGGCGTGGGTGCCTTGAAGCGCGAGGATGTGGGCGAGGGTGCGGGCGTTGTCGCTGGTTTGGCGCTGGACAGGCAAGCCTTCGCGGGAGCGGCGGAATTTGCGCTGTTTGGAGAGATTGGTGGCGGTGACGATCTCGACGGCGAGGTGCCCGAAGGTGGAATCGGGCTGATGGGGGAGGGCGTAGAAGTCGGAGCACTGGAAACTGAGCTTTCGCGGGACGGGCTGGGGATGGCCGGAGTCGGCATCGGTCTCGGTGGGATCGCGGTCGGTGCGGAAGGTGGTGCAGTCGTCTTGGAGTGCGCCGTCGGGGGTATTCGTGGGAAAGTAGAGACGATGGCGGAGCATCCATGACTTGTGTTTTTCCTCGATCTTGCCTTTGCACCAGAGGCACTCGTAGTGCGTGTCGATGAGCATGCGCTGGAGGTCCCACTGGCGGGAGTTTTCGCGGCGGCAATGCTGATAGCGGAGGCCGCTGCGCACGAGGATCTGATAGCCAGGCGGGAGCGGCTGCGGGAGGTGATCGAAGAGGCGGGCGGAGTCGTCGGTGGCCTGCGGTGGGAGGGTGCCGGAGCAATGCGGGCAGGGGACGAAGACTTTGTGGCGGGAGCCGTGCAAGTATTCGGGCCAGATGATGTCGTCTTCGTTGCGGGGCTTGGAGATGACGAAGAGCTTGGAGCCGTCTTGACGCTTGAGGCGGTCGCGGGCGAGATCGACGGCGGTGGATTCGCCGCCTTTCATTTCCTCGGGCGTTTCATCGACCTCGTCGAGTTCGCACCAGTCGAGGGATTTGTTGGCGAGGCCACCGACGCTGTTGCCACCGAGGAGGTAGATGGTGAGGCCGATGAGGTAGAGCGTCATGTTTTGCAGCTTGTCCTTGTCTGCCGGGATGCGCTGGCGGATGGCCTCGCAAGCGTGGATCATCGGTTTGAGGCGGTTGTTGCCGATGCGCTGGATTTCCTCGCGGTTGTTGATGACCATGGCCACGTCTCGCGGCGCGAATTTGATCTTGTGCATCAAGGCACCGAGGAAGGCGAGCGTCATGCCGATCTGCGAAGGCTTGACGCAGATGAACTCGCGCCAGTGCTCGCTTTGGATGAAGTCGAAGAGGATGGTGCAGATGGGCGAGAGATTGGGGTCGTAGTAGCCGGGGAACTGTTTGGACTCAGTGGCCTCCAGCATGACGTTTTGCCGGACCCAGTCGAGAATGGGCGGCGGGATCTCGATGCGGGCATGCGTGGAGAAAATGCGATCGAGAAACGAGGCGGCCTCGGCGCGGTCGCGGTCGAAGTAGGAGCGCGAGGCGGTGCGGAGGTAGGCGGCGGGGACGGTGAGACGCGGGGCGGCAGCTCCCGATGGCGCATCGGTGTCGGTCGCGGTGGTGATCATGCAGCGTCGAGAGTCAGAGGCGGCGGCGCTTTGGACTGGAGCCAGGCGGCGCATTCCTGCCAAAGCTCCGCCGGGGCGCGGCGGATGAAGTCGGGAACGAATTTCCCCTGCATGAGCTGGGTGCAGTGCTCGACCCAGAGGGCGCGGCGCTTTGCCCGGCGCTCGGCGGGATCGACGATGGCGTCGAGCTGGGGCTCGATGCGCTCCAGGAAGTGCATGCCACCGACAACGATGCCGGTGATGCGAGGCGCGAGATCCTGCTCGACGCCGGAGCGGGAGATGAGGAGCTTGCGGCGTTCGAGGACTTCGAGGGTGCGCTTTTCGGCAATAGTGAGCTCGGAATAGGCGTCGTTGTAGCGAGCGTCGTGCAAATCGCCCTGCGCGCGGTCTCCGGCGGCGTAAAAGGCGTCGCGAGCCTGACGAAGTGCCACGACGCGGGCGCGTTTTTGGTGCAGCTCGTGTTCGAGGCCCTGGAATTCTTCGTCCACCAAGGGCGGAGGAAGCGCAGAATCAGGCGGCGAAGCTGCAAAACTGGACACCGGGGCCGTCGGTGAGGTTGCCACACCGGGGCCGCTGGGGGCATTTTTTGCCAGAAACTCGGCGATGGCCTCTCGAACATCTGCTGGAAACTGGTGCTTAAACAGCCCAGCTTCCCGCATTCGCTGATACCAGGCCTCAAGCTGCGCAGGCGCATCAAACGGCGGCCAGTCTCCGCGCGACGCTCCATAGTCCTTCCACCGGAAAAAGGTCCGGCGGCCGATGCCGAGATGCTCATAGTCGTGCGCAGCCCGCAAATAGCGCGGCCCCGAAGCGCTTTGAGGCACTGCGGGGGCTTTTAGCTCAAACTTGTCATCGGCAGCCACATTCCCGCCCCAGTGTCAAAACCAACAGTGTCACAAACAAAAACAGTGCCGTTTATAACGATTGCCTGAGGGAGCGCTG
>JAIXZA010000148.1 GCA_027489965.1 Verrucomicrobiaceae bacterium | reverse complement strand
TGGCACACGGATCGCGAGGCAACATGGCCGGACATCGAGCCGCATGTCGATGAAGCGCTCAACGAACTGCCGCAGGAGCTGCGCGAGGTGCTCGTGCTCTACTTTTTGGAAGGTCGCACGCAGGTGGAGATCGCGCGGCATCTGAATCGGAACCAAGCCACGGTCTCGCGGGCCATCGAGAGCGGCGTCTCGACCATCCGCGAGGCGCTGTGCTCTCGTGGCGTGATTGCAGGTGCGGGCCTCGCGGCCTTGTTCGCCAATCAATCAGCCCATGCTATGCCCGCCGCGTTGCAGGCCTCCTTGGGAAAACTATCCCTCATCGGCATCGGTACCTCATCAGCGATCACGCCCGCCTCATCCATCTTCACCACTACGCTCGTCACCATGACCACCACCACCAAAGCCCTACTCATCACTGGCACCATCGCAGCCGTGTCAGTGCCGTTTGTTCTGCATCGCCCCGAAACCAAGCCCGCGTCTGTCAGTCCGCCGAGCGTGGTGAAAAGCAGTCCAGTCAAGCCCAAAGCCAAAACCACAGGTCGTGAGATCAGTGATGAAGAGGCATTCAATCTGCTCTTTGCTGTTGAATCGGATCTGCTAAAGGACGCCCGCTCCTTGGTGGATGACTATCGTGCGGCTCATCCCGGCAAAAGTTTGCGTGAGTTAGCCCAGGACCCCGCGCTCACGGCCAAGCTGCCTCCATTGATGCAGAAAGCGTTGACCGACCCTGAAGCTGGCAAACAATTTAGCGAAGCCATACAGCTCGCGACGCAGGTGAAAGGCATTAAGCCTTCGCCCAATACCAACATCAACCTCAGCATGGGCGATGGGTTCTTGAATACTGAAAGTCAGGCAGAACGCTATCTGGGTGCCATTCTCTCCGATGACGCCAAAGCGCTGGCACAGCTCTTCGCCGATGTGGTGAACGAAGCCGCCGCCGAAATGGCGCTTGATCCCAGTGCCGAAAAAAGCTCAAGCGGCGTCTCCATCAGCAAAGGCCCCTTGCCGCCCGGAACGAAGGTGATCCAGAAGGAGTCGGAGGATTAAAAAGTGGTTTCGGCTTTAGCCGAATCATTCGTAGCTAGATGCGGCTAAGGCCGCAGCCATTTTATGCAACGGTTGCATTTTGAGACGCTTGCGATTGGCCCTCTTCTCCGCCAACCATAACCGGTCATGATCCGCCATCTCATTCTCGCCCTTTTTGCTCTCGCCTCACTTCACGCTGAAGAACCGCAGCTTCCGCCGGAAGCCGTCGCTTTGCTGCCTGAAGCATTCATCGCTCCGAAGGTCGTAAAGCCGGAGTTTGGCAAGATTGAAAAGGTGGAGAGCGCTGACGCGACGACGAAACCCATCTTCCGCGCCACTTCACCGGCAAAGCTGGAAAAATCGTATGAACTTGCTTTGAACAAGAGCTTCACTGGAGCTATCGCCAAAGATCAGGTGTGCTTGTTTGTCGTGAAGGCTCGCACGGTTGAGAGCGAGATGGCGGAGGGCAAAGGCAAGATCACCTGCGCGGTTCAGAACACGAAGGATTACAAGTCCACCGTGCTCTGGAAGACGCAGATCATCGGCAAGGACTGGGAGACAACCTACTTTGTCTTCCAGGCCGGAAACGACCTTCCGGAAGGCGTGGGCAATGCCAAGATCGCCATCGGCGAGCAGAAGCAGGTCATCGAGGTGGCGGACATTCAGGTGTATCGCTTCCCGATTGGGTTCGATGTCTTCAAAGCACCGCAGATGAAGAAAACGTATGGGGGACGTGAACTCGATGCACCCTGGCGCGCGGAAGCCGAGGCCCGCATCGCCAAGTTGCGCCTGGGACAACTCAACGTCGTGGTCCATGATGCCGCTGGTAAACCCATCGAAGGTGCCAAAGTGACCGTGCGCATGAAGCGACATCTGTTTGGCTTTGGCAGTGCGGTGGATGTGAACATGCTCTCGGGGTTGGGCTTTAAGATCACCGAGGAAGATCAAATCAAGTACCGCAAGACCGTCGATGAGTTGTTCAGTCGCGTGGTGCCTGAAAGCGGCCTGCGAGTCGGCAACATCGAAGGTGCGACCGATCCCGCGAAACCCTGGGAAGCTGCTAACCGCCTGCGTACTCAGGCTGCCGTGCAGTGGACCCTGCAATGGGCCAAGGACAAGAAGATGACCTCACGCGGCCACTATCTGAGCTGGGGATATCTGGAGCCCTGGGCCGCTGAGGAAGTGAAGAAAGGTGGACCTGCTGGCTTGATGACTCGCTACGATCAGCACTGGGCTTTCGCGCTGCCGTTTGCTGCGCCGTATGTCGATGAATGGGACGCGCTGAATCATCCCGTGCCCTTTGTGGAAGCTGATGCACTTTACAATATCGTCGGCCCCGATGTGTATCCCGACATCTACGCAAAGATCCGCAAGCAGACCGACAAGCTGCTGTTTGTGAACGAGGACACCTTCAATCCCGATCGCACCGCAGGTTTCGACAAGCACATGAAGCATCTCATAGCCAAAGGCCAAACACCCGATGGCTGCGGCTTTCAGAGCCACTTCAGCGATTACGCCATCCCGAGCATCGACGACGAGTGGAAGATTTATCAGCACTTCGGCTCCATGGTGAAACACCTCACCGTCACCGAATACGACTTCCAAACACTCGATGACCAACTCCACGCCGATCATATGCGCGACATGCTCACGCTCTGCTACAGCCATCCGCAGATGACCGGTTTCGTCATCTGGGGCTTCTGGGAAAAGCGCCACTGGAAACCCACCGCCGCCATGTTCAAAGCCGACTGGACTGAGCGCCCCGCAGTCAAAGTCTGGCGCGACCTCGTGAAAGGCAAATGGTGGACCAACGCCGATCTCACCAGTGCCGCCGACGGCAAAGCGATCACTCAGGGCTACTTCGGATGGTATGACATTACCCTTGAGCACGGTGGCAAAACCAAGACTTTCGAAATCAAACACGCGGTAAGCGGCAGCAAGCCGGTGCTGAAGCTGGAATAAAGTGGTTTCGGCTTTAGCCGAAAAGTGAATAGGATGTTGCCAATGTCATATTGATTGTTCCCCTCATGAAACGAACCGCCCTTTTTTGTTTATCCACCTTCGCCTTGTCGGCTCTTCATGCCGCTGAACCTATCGCCACGGTTACTGACACACCTGGACTCATCGCCTTCTGGGACTTTGTGAAGCGTGAAGCTGACGGTCAGAAGCGTTTCACGGCGCATGTGCCCGCCGGAGCGAAGACGGATTACCCGCTCGATGCCGCGAACTACATCAAGGACTACTGGGGCGCGGGGCGTGAGGCGACGTATTCCGATTTTCCGCAGTTGGGCCGTGGTCCCTTTGGAAATGCCATCCGCATCGTCAAAGAAACCGATGCTGACTTTCGCCCCTTTCTCTTCGTGCCGCGTTCACGATTGCATGACACGCCACTCGACATCAAAGGCGCAGGCAAGTCGGTTACGGTGGTCGTGTGGGCCATCCGCGAGAGTGGCAATCATGCGCTGGCGGGCATCTGGCATGAGGGCACCGATTTGAAGGAGAAGACCACGACCACCATCGCGAAGGTGGAGCGCGGGCAGCGGCAATACGCGCTCTTCGCCGGTCTGAACAAGCAGGGCAGCGCTTGCGGGCATGTGTCGGAGAACGGCGCGAGTTCCTTCCTGAACAAATACGCCCTCCACAAGTGCAACTCCGTCGAGCAATCGCCCGAAGTGCCTGCTGATTCACCTGCCGAGGTGCTCGACAAGTCCTGGCAGTGCTTTGCGATGACCTTTAATCACCAAACCGACGAACTCACCGGGTGGCTGAACGGCGTCTCCGGCGATCGCTGGCTCGACAACCCAAAGAAGGACAAACTCATCTCCTCCGCCTACAAAGCCTACATGCAGGGCCACTACGCGAAGCTGCCGGGCAAGCAGGACGGCGAGGACGAGACCTTCCCGAAGGATCAATACTACAACCCGCCCGAAGCCGAACCGCTGAGCGTGAAAGTGCTGCGTGAGTCCGCCGATGAACGCGTCGAGCTGCGCGAGCATCGCTTCACGAAGATCGAAGTCACCCTGCGTGGCGGCAAAGAGGTCGCCCGTGATCTCGTGGCCCTGCGCCTGAACCCCTGGTGGTATCCGCACGACCTCTACACGCCGAAGGACGCTCAAAGCGGCGGCCCCTTCACCATCGGACGCGTCATCCACAGCTCACGCGGTGTTGGTTTTACTGGCTGGATCGGCGGCGTTGCCGTGTTTGACCGGGCGCTGAGCACGGAGGAGTTGGGGAAGCTGGCGGAAATCCGAAATCCGAAGCCATGAAGAAGATGAAGCTCATCTGCATTTTCGCTTTGGCGTGTTTATCGCTCCATGCCGCCTCGCCTGATATCGTCGTCTATTCAGGCGTGCCTTGCGGCCTTGCGGCTTCCATCACCGCAGCGCGTGAAGGCGCAAAAGTGGTGCTTATCGAGCCGACAAAGCATGTCGGCGGCCTCAGCACGAGCGGCATCAACACGGCGGAGAGCGAGCACATGCTGAAGTGGACCATCGGTGGCTTTGCAGACGAGTTTTATCGGCGCATGGGCAGGCACTATGAGGAGACGAAGGCCCAGCAGACTTACCCGCACAAGGACAAGCGGCTCGATACCATTTACTTCTTCGAGTCCAGCGTCGCGGAGAAGGTGTATTTGGACATGCTCAAAGAAGCGGGCGTGGAGGTGCGCTACGGCGCGAGTGTGGACACGGTGACGAAAGACCGTGCAAACATCACGGGCATTACTTTGACCGATGGCACGAAGCTCACGGCAAAGGTGTTCATCGATGCCAGCTACGAGGGCGACCTCATGGCCCGGGCAGGTGTGAAGTATGCCGTGGGCCGAGAGTCCAAGGCGGAGTTTGGCGAAGAAGCAGCGGGCATCCGTTTTGACAAAACTCCGCGCAAAGCCCGCACCGTGGATGCGCAGGGCAAGCTCCTGCCTGGCATCAGCGCTTGGGCCAAAGACCTCACGGAAGGCGCGGCGCATCGCGCACCCATGAACTACAATTTCCGTCTCACCGTGGCCAAAGACCCGCAGTTCCAGGTGCCCATCCCCGCGCCGAAGCACTACGACGCCACGCGTTACTCACTGCTTGCCGATTGGCTGCGCGATCAGACGGCGCAAAAGAAGCCAGTGAAGCTCTACGACATCATCGACCTCTACGAGCGGCGGAACGGCAAGTTCGAGCTGAACAACAAGCAATCCGCCATCTTTTCCCTGGGGCACTTCGGCGGACAGTTCGACTGGCCGGACGCCAGCTACGAGCAGCGTGCCCGCATTGAGGAGGATCATATGGATTACACCCTCGGCCTGCTTCACTTCCTCGCCACCGACAATGCGGTGCCAGCAAAAGTGCAGCAGGAAATGAAGGCGCTTGGCCTGCACAAGGATGAGTTCGCCGACAATGGCCATCTGCCTTACCAGCTTTATGTCCGCGAAGCCCGCCGCATGAGAGGCGAGCATGTCATGACGCAGCACGACGTGCAGACCGACCGCCGCAAGCCCGACAGCATCGGCATGAGCAGCCACTTCATCGACTGCCATCACGTTCAGCGCGTGGCCTTGAATGAAAACGAGTTCGTTAACGAAGGCCGTATCTGGCGCATGGGCTACGCCAATCAGATCCCGTATCGCGCCCTCACGCCGAAGCCCGCTGAATGCACGAACCTGCTTGTGCCCGGCGCGGCCAGCTACACGCATGTGGCCTTTTGCACCCTCCGCCTCGAGAGCACCTGGATGATCACCGGCCACGCCGCCGGAGTCGCCGCTACCATGGCAGTGAAAGAAGAAATCACCGTGCAAAAGGTAAACGTCGCCGCCCTCCAGGAAAAACTCCGCGCCCAAAACCAAGTCATCGATTTCCTCCCCGGCCAACCCGAGAAATGCGAGCACCTCAACGGCCCGCCGGAGTTTTGAGCCTGACTCAAAAGAACCCAACACCCTGTCATTCATGCGCCACTCCATCATCCTTGTCTGCCTCGTCTTGTGCCTCATCGCGTTCTGGCTCATGCGAACGGCCTTTGGGACGAAAGAGCCGGTTTCAGTGCCCAAAACCGTCGCCACGCCTCCGACTAGCCTTTCGGCTCCAACTTCGCCGAAAGCCGAAAAAACTCCCGCAGCTCGAAAACCGCTGAAAATCGCCTCGAAAGGCAAAGTGCGGCTCAAACCGGGTGAATCAGCCGTGCTGGGTTATTGGGAGATCGCGCCGGGCATGAACGGCATGGCCATCGTCACGCCAGAGACGACGCCGGAAGGGCATGTGAAGATGACCGCCAAGCTCCTGCACCTCTCCGATGCCGCCGTATCGGATGCGGAGGCAAATGATCTGTTCCCCGATATCTTTGACTTCGAGAACTACAGTGCAATTGGCCCAGAACGGTTGAGTGAGCTGCAAAGCTCTCTGCAAAATGCTCGCGGAGTCGATATGCTCTCCATGCCCACTGTGGTGAGCCATCCCGGCCAGCAAGCCAGCATCTCCATCGGCAACTCGAACGACTCCATGCTCTCCCTCGGCCTCCAGGCCGATCCTGTCGCCGACGATGGCGGCTACGATCTCAGCCTCGATTTCCAACGACAGCAATGACAAAGTGGTTTCGGCTTTAGCCGAATTGTTCTCCCCCAAAAAGTGTCAAAAACTCTTCACATTATCGACGCCTTCACGGACCAACCCTTCGCTGGCAATCCGGCAGCTATTTGTATCCTGGATCAACCTGCGGAAGAGACATGGATGAAGTTTGTCGCTCGTGAGATGAATCTTTCCGAGACGGCATTCCTGCATCCGATGGAAGGAGGATTCGTGCTTCGGTGGCTGACGCCGACTGTGGAGGTAAAGCTCTGTGGTCACGCCACACTGGCGGCAGCCTTTGCGTTGTGGGAGACAGGCGTGCTTCCAGCGGATCAGGAAGCACGATTTCATACCTTAAGTGGCTGGCTGACCTGCCGCCGAGAAGGTGACTGGATCGAAATGGATTTCCCGGCGGTGGCTTGTGACCCCTGTGACGTCCCTGCGGGTATGGAGCAGGCTTTGGGCTGCGAACTGATTGCCTGCGGGTTCAACGGCATGGATTACCTCGTCGAAGTGGCCAGTGAAAAAGTGCTTCGCGGCTTGAAGCCGAATCTCGCGGCCTTGTCCGCCTTCCCCGTTCGAGGCGTCATTGTCACCTGTCGCGGCGAAACGGCCGAACATGATTTCCTCTCTCGATTCTTTGCTCCGGCTGCAGGCGTGAACGAAGATCCAGTCACGGGCTCTGCCCACTGTGCGCTCGGACCTTATTGGCAGGGTAAACTCGGCCAATCCGATTTCACCGCCTTTCAAGCCAGCGGACGCGGCGGACTCGTGAGGGTCGGCGTGCGGGGGGGGCGTGTCTTACTGCGCGGCCAGGCTGTCCTGATGAGTAGGGTAGAATTGATGCACTGAAGTATGACCCCGATCGACCTCAGCCACACCATCGAGCACGGCATGATTACCTATCGAGGTCTGCCAGCGCCGTTGATCTGTGATTATCTCAGCCGTGAGGCATCGCGAAATCTCTACACGGAGGGCACGGAGTTTCACATCGGCCGCATCGACATGGTGGCGAACACGGGCACCTATCTGGACTCGCCGTTTCATCGCTATGCCGATGGGAAGGACTTGTCCGAGCTGCCGTTGTCATCGCTCGCGGGCTTGGACGGTGTGGTGGTGCGCTGTGATGCCATGGCCATCACTCGGGAGGCGTTTGAGGGTCTCGATTTGAAAAACAAGGCCGTTCTCGTGAAAACCGGTTGGGACCGACACTGGCGCACGGATGCCTATTTCGAGGGAAACCCGTTCCTCACCGAGGAAGCGGCGCTGTTTCTCAAGCAAAGCGGCGTGAAGCTCGTCGGCATCGACTCCTACAACATCGACGACACGCGCGGCAAAACACGTCCGGTGCACAGCACGCTTCTGGGCGCGGAGATCCCCATCGTCGAGCACATGACGGGTCTGGAGCAGCTTCCCGAAGCCGGTTTTCGCTTCTTTGCCGTGCCCCCAAAGATCAAAGCATTCGGCACCTTTCCGGTGCGGGCATTTGCGATGGCATGAGCCTAGCTTGGTCCTTCAGAAGCATGACAAATTTGCCCCTGATCCAACTTCACGAAAAAAAGTTTTTCCCAATGTCGATCCGGGGTTTGCTCAAACGACGATTGGGTGTTGCGGCGATGACGCCGCACGTTTTAACCCTCAAAATCAAAAACACATACCTATGGAATACATGCTCATCATGACCGAAACCGCGGCGGACTTCGCCAAGCGGAATGACCCCAATCAAGCACCCGCCTACTTTGGAGCCTGGGCAGCCTACGTCAAAGCAATCGCGGAGTCTGGCATCATGGTCAGCGGCCTGGGCCTCCAGCCACCGGAAACCGCCACCACGGTGCGCATCCGCGATGGCAAACGCGTCTTGCATGACGGCCCCTATGCTGAGGCCAAGGAGATGCTCGGCGGATTCTTCGTCATCAATGTGCCGGATCTGGATGCCGCCCTGGAATGGGCTGCACGCTCGCCTTCTGCCGAGAGTGGGTGTGTCGAGGTGCGCCCTGCCCTCCCACCGATGAATCACTGATTCCTGCGCCTCATGATCGCTGCCACTGAGGAGAGACTCGCAGCCGTTGTGCGTGATTCGCGTGCCATGGTTCTCGGGTATCTGGCCTCCCGCAGTGGTGGCGATCTTTCGGCAGCAGAGGATGCCCTGAGCGAGGCTGTGCTCGCCGCCATGCAGCAATGGCCCGTGAAAGGCATTCCACAAAAACCTGAAGCCTGGCTGCTCCAGGTGGCACGTCGTCGCCTGCTGGACGAGCAACGGAAGCACCACGTCCGCGAGCGTTTTGCAGAACCTCTTCGCCAAGCCATCGAGCTGGCCTCGGCCACAGCCGATCGTGAGGAAAACTTTCCGGATGAGCGACTCAAGCTGCTCTTTGTCTGCGCCCACCCGGCCATTGATGAAGCCGCTCGCACCCCCTTGATGCTGCAAGTCGTCCTCGGCCTTGAGGCACAGGACATCGCATCGGCCTTCTTGATCGCTCCTGCCGCCATGGCACAGCGACTCGTCCGGGCGAAGGCGAAGATTCATGCCGCCCGCATTCCGTTTCAGGTGCCTGCGGCGGAAGAATGGCCGGAGCGCCTGGCCTTCGTGCTCGATGCCATCTATGCCGCCTTCAACGCGGGCTGGGAGACCGTCGGGCAGGACGAGACCGGTCGGGATGATCTCGCCAAGGAAGCGATCTACCTGGCGAGGGCGCTGATCGCCCTGGTGCCGGATGAACCTGAGATCCTGGGTCTGCTTTCGCTCATGCTGCATGTGCACGCACGTCAGCACGCACGCTTCTCCGAGTCGGGGAAGTTCATTCCCCTGACACGACAGGACGCTCAACGATGGTCGCCATCGCTTATTGCGGAGGCCGAGTTGTTGCTGCGCCGCGCCTCCAGCTTTGCGCGTCCAGGCCGGTTTCAAATCGAAGCTGCCATTCAGTCCGTTCATGCTGAGCGGGCAACTTCGGGCATCATCAACTGGCCGGTGATCGAAGGTTTTTATCAGGTGCTGAGAACCTGCACCACCGCCATCGGCGCCCGCATCGGTCATGCCGTGGCGATGGCCCAGGTGCGAGGTCTGCCAGCCGCCATCGCTGAACTGGATGCGCTGCCAGAGTCCCAGGTCCTTTGCCATCAGCCCTATTGGGCGGCTCGTGCGCATTTGCTCCGGCAGATGGGAAAGCGCGACGAATCAAAAATCGCCTACCAGCGTGCGATCGGCCTGACGGAGCAGCCGACGGTGCGGGCTTTTTTGTTGGATGAGTTGAATGAAAAACGTTAAAGATCACATGCCACCCTCCCTCCTCGAACAACTGCTCGCCCTGGTCGAAGACGAGGGACCGTGGCGCATTAGCTTTTCGGATTTGGCAGGGTTGGCGCGGCGGGTGCCGGACTTGGCTTTGCCGGAGGAGTGGAAGATTCATCGCTGTGAGTTTTGTGTGTTGGCGAAGACGGGAGCGACGCTTCGCGGATGTCTGAACAACAAGCATGCGGTCAATCGGGTGCTGATCCGGCGTGGCGTGGGCTTTGTCGGCCAGTGTCATCTTGGACTCACGGACATGGTGGAGCCGCTGGTGGTGAAGGGGCGTGTGCTGGGGGCTTTCTACTATGGTTCGGTGATCGTTCGCGGGACCGAGACGGAGGCGGAGCGGCGCATCCGGCGGTATGCGCAGCGTCGCGGAGTGTCGGCGGAGCCATTGTTGGAGCAGATGATGAAGACGGCGCACGTCGAGGCGGCGGAGATCGAGCCGCGTCGTGCGAAGTTGCGGCTGGTGGCGCAGATGGCCGCGCGATTGGCGGAGGCCTGGGGCGTGCCTCTGGAGAATGACCTTCCTCGTCGCGGTGGGTTGCCGTGGATTTCCGCGATGGAGTTTCCCGTGATGCTGCGGCGTGCGATGGAGCTTGTTCACCATCATTATGCCGAGCCGATGACGCTGGCTGGCGTGGCGGAAGCGCTGAAGGTGAATGCGGATCATTTGGGCCGACTTTTCCGCCAACACACGAAGGGCACGTTGGCGGATTTTCTCGGTCGTGTGCGGGTGAATCATGCCTGCCGGATGCTGGAGAGCGGTCGCTACTCCGTGGGCGAGATCGCTCTTCGTGTGGGCTTTGCGGACGCGGCTCATTTTGGCAAGGTCTTCAAGCGGCTCATGCACTGCACGCCGGGCGAATATGCGGCGCGTGCCACTGCCTGACAGCGGGTCGGATTCAGACCAAAGATCAGTCGTCTGGAGACATGGAAAAAAGCCGGTCACTCGGCA
Organism: Verrucomicrobiaceae bacterium; assembly: GCA_027489965.1. Lineage (GTDB taxonomy): Bacteria > Verrucomicrobiota > Verrucomicrobiia > Verrucomicrobiales > Verrucomicrobiaceae > Prosthecobacter. Next base: position 729 of record JAIXZA010000148.1, on the reverse strand, counting down.
AGATCATCGTTCGATGAAAACCACGTTGGTCGCCTCCCTCTTGCTCGCCGTCTTCTCCCACGCCGCTGATCCGCTCAGCGTCTCCGGCATCTATCCGCATCTCACGGTTTTCAATTCCGACCCGAAGCGCGAGAGGTCGGCCATGGAATGCGGACTTGGCGCGGCGGTGCCGTGGGCGGGGAAGCTGTGGAGCACGACCTACACGTCCCACGACCTCGGACGCGGCAATGACAAGCTTTTCGCCATCCTGCCTGACATGTCGCTGGAGATCCGGCCGGAGAGTGTGGGCGGCACGAGTGCCTGCCGGATGACTCATCGCGAGTCGCGGCAGTTGTTCATCGCTTCGTATGCCATTGATGAAGCGGGCAAGGTGCGCGTCATCCCGCGTGACAAGCTGCCCGGACGGCTCACCGCTTTGGCACGGCATCTCACCGACCCGGAGCACAAGGTGCTCTACCTCACTCAGGAAGGCGCGGTCTATGAAGTGGATGTGCATTCGCTGGCGGTGACGGAGCTTTTCAAGAAGCCGCTGCCCGGCTGGCACTACAAAGGCGCGTGGACAGCGCACGGTCGCTTCTTCATCGCCGCGAATGGCGAGGACCCGGCGCCATCGCCTTTTTGGAAAGTGGACTACACCAGCTCGGCGACGAAGTTCGAGACGGAGAAGCTGACGTGGCCGTATCTGCAAACGCCGTATCAGCCGCTCGCCACGCCGCGCCAGACGGGGCA
>JAIXZA010000140.1 GCA_027489965.1 Verrucomicrobiaceae bacterium | reverse complement strand
GAGCTCTCGCCGGGGGCTAGGGAGATTGGCAAGAATTCTTCCTTCACCGTTACATATGTGCCCTTTTCTGCTACTTTGATCGATTTCTTCAAAAGGAGTGTCTTTACGGGTAAAGCAGCTATTTCATCCTCAGTCAACGTGTCGGGAATATAATAATGCAAGAACCAAGCCTCGTCCGTTGCGCTGGCTCTCGCCAAAGTGAAATCAGCGGTGTAATTTGCATATCCGAACCTATCAGACGAATCAAGCTTAGCTGCCCACCATTTTGAATAGTCTTTATGCGATAAGTCCTGAAGCATTGTATCATTGATATTATTCCAGCCATAGGGGGATTTGTATGACTCATTTTGCGTTGTTTTAGATTTGGTTGGTATGGATAGGAATGGACCTCCAAGTGGTATTTCCCATTCGTTTTCATCTTCTCCTTCTTCCTTACTCTCAGTTAATGTGGGAGCATCTATTGTTTGTTGCGTTTTTGATGTATTATAACGCTTGTATTCCATTTTGGATGACCTTGATCCGCGTCCGTTGGACGGTATAGGATGCCCCAACTCTTCGTAGTAATCGAGTCTGAGTGCTCCAGACGAAGTCCAACGACTAAAACCAACTTGAAGCTGACTGGTTTGAGAATCCTTAGTCACAGTGCGTTTGTTGATATCGTTTTCACCTCTTCGATTCCTTGTTGTATTGGTAAATGTTTGAGTGAGCGACGATGAATGATTTGCTAACTCTGTGGACTCACCCAAATCTACAAGAGTAGTAGATCCGGTAAATGATCCAATCTCTCTTGCATGGCCAATGGGGTAACCATTTTCGTCAAATAACTGAATGGGATTCACTATCTGCTTATGATTGTAACTTGTTCTTGTTTGTTTCCTTGAACTTTTTTCAACCAAATTTTTGACACTGTGCCAACTTGTATATAACGATTCATCCGGATTAGGAATAATGGTTTCTTGCGCCCTTGAATGCAACCCATAGGTAGATGTTTGTGATGATGAAGAAAACGCGGAATAATAGACCGATTGAGGTCCCGCGAGCTTCGCTTGATAAGATGCACCAACTGCTGACGACTGGCGTGTTTTAGAAAGTATGCATACACAGGCCGCTTCTGGAGTTAGGGTGAACTGTTCGTCGATAATTGCTTTCACTTGGCTCTTCGTCGGTCTGATTAAAGATGGGGGAGAGTTCGGGTTACCTCCAGCATTGAAAACCCGAGGTGATGTATTATTGGCGTATTCCATCAAGTTTAGATAACCATCTGCATCTGGATCCTGGGTAGCATCAAAGGAGTTTAGTGGATCCAGCGCATATAAAACTTCCCAGCCGTCGGGCATTTCGTCGTTGTCTGTATCGCCCTTCGTTGGATCTGTTCCCAGCTGGAATTCACGACTATTAATCAATCCATCATTATCTGAATGCCCTTGTCCATCATTCAATAATGGATTCAATCCATACAATACTTCCCAACCATCTGTCATCGTATCAGAGTCGGTATCTGAGTTATGTGGATCAGTATTGAGTGTGAATTCATCCAAATTATTCAGATCGTCACGATCATTGTCTAAAAAGGTTTCCTCGGCATCTTCTGGCGAATCTGGGTCGAATTGATTTCTTATCTCCCATTCGTTGGGCAAGCCGTCGCCGTCTCTATCGTCTTGAGGTGCTGGAATAACTGGCGTGACGCTTGCGATTGTCGAAAGATTGAAGGAGACTACATTGCTTCGATCTTTTTCATGTTTGCAGGCTATGGAATAATTGGCGACCGCAGAAGCCGATCTGACCGCTACTGAAACCTCACCATTATCATCTGATTCTAAAACAATGGGTGAAAATTGCCAATTTCTAGCTCTGAAATCAAGTGAGCCGAAGGCAACATCGTTTCTCGATGCTGTAAGGCGCACCTTGATTTTTTTTCTTATAATTCCCGCATGCTTGACTGAAAGAATCAGTCTCTCATCGAATGGCAGAAATTTCTGTTGTATCTGATTGTTCCCTGAAATGATCTCCAGATCTACCATCGGGACTTTATTAGGATCCAGATAATCTGTTCTGGCTAAGACCTCTTCAGCATTTGTGAAGCCGTCTCCATCTGAATCTCGAGAAGCTGTAGCGGCTAGATCGGGCAGGCGTGGGTTGGAGCTTCTTTGGTACTCCTGGAGATTCGTTAGTCCGTCGTGATCGGGATCAATCTTTTTAAGGATTACAATTTGTTCCTTGGATTGAAGGCTGCTGGCGGTCCATACCAACGGATAGTCTTTTAGCAGTCCTTGCACAGCCGGATCAGCCGAGGTTTCTTTCGGAAGTGCCAGGATAGCCTGCTGTGCGACTGAAAGGAGAGTGATGGGAGTATCGCGGTGATAGGAAGGAATGAAGTGCAAAGGGGATACGTCGGCATCTAGCGCAATGGTCTTGGTTAGCTTATTAGTGACTTCCCAGGAGTCAGGCATGCCGTCCCCGTCGGTGTCCAAGGCGGGGACTGTCGGGAAGGTGGTCGTGGCTTTAAACGGATAGGTTGGTGTTGGTCGGATGACTGAGCTGGCGGTAATGGTTAAGGCACCTTTGGTCGCTGGGGCTTTGACTCTTATTTTTGCAAAACCATCGGCATCTGTCCTCACTTGAATGGCATTTAATTTCCAACCGGCACTACCTGTGGCCACTTGTGCTAACAGTGTTTGATTGAGTGCACTGGACGATTTGAAATTGATTAAAATGCCAGGTTGCGGACTGCCTTTGTAAAGGGCTCTAAGGACGATTGGAGCGGGTAGTTCATTGTGAATCAGCACTCCTGCGCCTGTTTGATTATGACCACTGACGATCTCTAGGACGAAAGGTGGGAATTTAGACGCGTCTTTTGTAGAGGTTCCTGCGGCGACTTCCTGCGCATCGGTGAAGCCATCTCCGTCGCTATCTCGACTGGCTGTTTCACTGTAGTCAGCGATGGTCGGATTTAGTTTGAGAGTGTATTCATCGGCATTGGCTAGGCCATCATGATCTTGATCAATCTCGTTGAGAATCTGCCAAGTTTGGTAGGCGACAAAAAGAGGTTCCCAATCAGCACGTTTTGCTTCCCAAGCGGCCAACTTACTAGCCAGAGTTGGTTTAATGGCTAAAGCTGGCGGGACGGGAGGCGACGTAACGTCAAAGATCTTAACCAAGGCGATGCTGCTCCCATCTGGTATATATTTGGCATTAATTACATTTTGCCCAATCTCAGCGATGATCGAATCACTTATTTGTGCCTTCTCAGTCACTGCCAAGGGTAAAGCGCGCAGTCGTGCGGATACCTCAACTTTTGCTTGATCAAGTGACGCATCTGCTCGGTCACGCCAGTCAAGATTGTAGGCGGCCTCCCAAATGTTTGGCATTCCATCATTATCGGCGTCTGCATTGAGGGCATTTTGACTTGCAAGATTGAGGCGGGATAAACTTGATACTGGAGGTTGAATCTGCTGATTAACAAGAGTCGGCAATGCAACACTGTTTTTGACCAGCCAGTCAAGATAACCTGATGGAAGATGATCGTAGCCGAGGTTTTCGCCGGGACCGGTCGAGGTGAGCTTAAGGAGATGCTTCACTGTGAAAAACGATGCTAAAACGACTCCGGCAGCGGTTTTAGAAGTCGTTTCACGGCAAGCTTTGCGCAGAAGACCATCATTCATCCAGGCTTTATAGTTTGGACTGCTTTCGCGGCCAGACCATTTAGTAGCTGCTGTTGTTAAGGCAGGCGGCGGCGAACGAACTTTTAGATTGTAGGTTGGCGCAGTGGAGCCCACATTTGGTCCCGTAGCATTTAAATAAGGGTTGGTGGCGACGGCGGCTGGGTCTTTAACCTTTCTTGTTCCCCAAGTACAATAAAGCTCTTCAATGGTCATGAGGCCATCTCCGTCAGGGTCGGAAAAGGCGTCGGCCATGCGGTACTTATTGGATATGGCGCCACCGTAAGTTTTGGCCCAATTGTCTTCGGTGACGTTGTCGATGCCGTCACCGTCTATGTCCGCTGCTATAAGGTTTCCACGCAGATCGCGTCCTTGTAAGTATTGGGTCAGGTTGTTGACTCCATCACCATCCAGATCACCGCCTGGGGTGATGAAATTCCACTGCGCGGTAGTCCATTCGGTCAGGCTTAACGTCACAAAAGGAGCGTACATTTGCTCCACCAAGTCGGGAATACCATCCGAATCTGTATCGTAAAGGTTGGCAGAAAAATAGACCTTGTGAGTGGCCCACAATTTTGTCTGGACAACACTGTTGAGGATGATGCTGAAACTGGGGGTTTCTGGGTCACTGCTACTGATCTGAAGAACTGCCGTGCGGCTTTGCGTGATGGGAAGCGGCGCTTTAAAAGTGACAGTGAAGCTTGTGCTGGAACCTGGAGGCAGACTGGTGACGGCTAAAGCGCTCAGCGTGAACTCAGCGGCTGATGCCCCACTTTTACTGAGTGCTAAGCCGGTTAAATCGGCTGTTCCTGAATTACGGATCGTGAAGGTTTTGATCAAATCAATTTTAACTCCATTGGTTAGCCCGCTCACACTGGGGAAATTGGTCGTAGCTCCATCACTGATGTAGTTTCCCGAATTTACGACTGTGCCGACTGATTCCTCGACTGTGATCTCAGGAGTATTAACTTCAGCTGGAAGCACCTCTTCTTCTGCGACGGGGGCTTCCGTTGGTGGCTCTTCAACGGGCGTTTCCTCTGGTGCTTCTTCAGGTGGTGAAGTCTCTATTGTGGTCGGCACCAAGGGATCCGTATTATAGGCCTGCTGTTCTTCATTATCCGTTAGGCCATCACCATCGGTATCGATATTGCTAGGACTCGTGCCAGTGAGCTGCTCAATACCATCAGGGCTGCCATCACCATCCGTATCTGAATTATTCGGATTGGTGCCGCTAATGATTTCTTCGCTGTTATTGATTCCATCATTGTCAGAATCTGCAGGTGACGGATCACTCTCGTCTGGCAGACCGTCGCTGTCGGTATCTGCGGGAACATCTAGCTCGTCGTTGCTGCCATTGTTGTTGTGATCATTCCAGCGCTGGGGATCGTCTGGATGGGTGTCTAGATTGTCAGCGTAGCCGTCGCCATCACGATCAACGATGGTGATTTCATTCTCGTCGTTTTGGCCATTGCCGTTTTG
>JAIXZA010000165.1 GCA_027489965.1 Verrucomicrobiaceae bacterium | reverse complement strand
TAGAGCTGGAGTGACACGGGGAGGAGTCCCTCAAGCCAGATCATTTGATGGAAAATGGCCTTTCGGACGGTATTTATCCGTGGCTCTCACGTAATCCATTGCCAATTCGCCCTATGCCCTCAAATCACCTCATCGACCGTCGCACCTACCTCAGAGGGCTTGGAGCCTCGCTGGGGCTTCCTTTGCTTGAATCCATGGGGTGGGCAGAGGCCGCCAAGGGTAAATCGGTGAAACCGCCAGTGCGCATCGGCTTCATGTACATGCCGCATGGCGTGATCATGGATCAATTTTGGCCTGCGAGTGCAGACAGTTTTTTGAAAACGCCGCCTCCGGCCTTGGAGTCTTTGCGACCTGTGCTGAATCAGTGCCTACTGATGAAAGGCATCTCAGGAGTGCCTATATCCCCTTTTAATGGGGCACCTCATGCGCTGGAACTCTCGACGTGGTTAACGGCGATGCTGCCTGATTCGGACACTCGGAATCGGATCAATATTGGCATTTCCGCAGACCAGATCGCCGCCAATTACATCGGTGGACTGACGTCTTTACCCTCCTTGGAATTGGCCACGATGCCGCAGACGCACAAGGAAAACCAGGAAGGTCTGAACGAGGGCTACTACTCACACTGCAGCTTCCGCTCGGCCACCCAAGCGGTGCCTGCTGAAACCAATCCACGCAGCGTGCTGAATCGTTTGTTCGGCAAATCAGACCGACCTGGGCAGACCACAAAGACGGACCCACTGGACCGGCCAATGCTCGACTTAATCATCGGTGGTGCCAAGGACTTGCGCCGAAAGCTACCCCAGAATGATCAGCAGAAGCTTGATGAGTATCTAGACAGTGTGCGCGCCGTGGAGCGTCGCATCGCCGCGATTGAGTATCGGCAAAAAGAAGCCGCGCTAGAGAAAGCAGGCGTCGCTGCCAGCAAGCGTAATGCCAGCGACTCCCCACCCATCGAGATCAAGATCCCTGTGGGCGACAAACGCAGCGAATACATGCAGATCATGTGCGACCTCAATGTGCTGGCCTTCCAGACCGATACGACACGCGTCAGCACCTACATCGGCTCCACGCCCAACGGGGTGTCCTATCCAGAACTCGGCTTCAATGACGCGCATCACTCCCAAACTCATCACAACAATGAAGCGGTCAAAGTGGGTAGAGTCGCCGCGATCACCAAATTCAACATCGACCAGTTCGCCTACATGGTGAAAAAGATGGCCAGCCTGCGCGAAGGCGACGGCACCCTGCTGGATAACTGCATCATGATGTGGGGGTCAGGACTCGAAGATGGAAACAAACATTCCCGCGAAAACCTACCCTTCATCATCGCTGGCAAAGGCGGCGGTTCGATCAACACCGGACGCTTCCTGGACAAGATCAAAGGCAATCAAGGAGACTTGCTCAGCACGCTGCTTACCTGCGCAGGTGTTTCTTTAGACCGCCCCATCGGCATAGCGACCAAGCAGATCAAAGAGATGATGAATGTCTAAAGGCTCGAATTCATCCAGGATCTGCTGACAAGCGCGTTGCACTTCATGAAGGGGCCTGCCAAAGTGGCAATCTTGTTTTAAAACTTCCTCCTTTTATGAATCAAAAAATTGCCTTTGTCGGAGTCGGTCGCATGGGAGCCAATATGGCACGTCGGCTGAAGGATTGCGGATACACCATCAGCGCTGTTTATGATACTTACCGGACGATGGCCATCAGCCTGGCTGCGGAATTGGGCTGTGCTGCGCCAGAGACGCTGGCAGAAGTCACCGCCTCAGCGGATGTCGTTTTTACGGTTGTCACCAATGATGCCTCCATGCGCGGCATTTTCCTTGAGTCCGAGGACAGCTTATTGAAGAATGCCCAAGGCAAGATCTTCATCAATTGTGCCACCCTATCGCCAGCCATCCAAAAAGAGGTGTATGCAGCTGCTGAGGCCGTCGGCGCGCATAGCCTAGAGGCAGCCATGGCTTCCAGCATCAGTCATGCCCGCGAAGGAAAACTTTACCTCATGCTTGCTGGAAATGAGGCCGTCTATCAAAGCGTGCTGCCCATCATCGAACAAATGAGCGTAAATCGCCGCTTCATCGGCGGCCCAGGTCGTGCCGCCGAAGTGAAGGCCCTTGTGAACATGGTCATGAACATCAATACGGCAGGTCTGGCTGAAGGCCTGGGATTAGCCGCCGCTCTTGGCCATGATTTAAATATGATCCGCGAGGTCTTTTCCCAGACGGGCGCCAATAGCCGAGTTCTGGAAACGGATGCTGGAGACATGGTCGCCCGCGAACATGATTGCTGGTTTTCAGCTGAACATGCTGCAAAGGATAGCGGGATCGCCCAAGGTGTGGCGCGTGAGCTAGATCTTAATTTGCCGCTGAATGATGCAACGAAAGCCCAATACGATAAAATGGTGACCCTGGGACTGGGTGGGCTGGATAAGTCGGGCATTGCTGAATTGACCTTCAAAGGACGCCACGCGTGAGCCCTGAACTGTATCAAAAACTGCTCACTGAAGGCGGTTGCCTGGATCTTTCTGCGAGAGCTAAATGGCGACTCTCAGGCGCGGATCGGGTCCGCTACCTGAATGGGCAGGTTACTCATGATGTCCGACAGGCTAAAGCAGCCTCTGCCTTGCATGCCTGTGTCACCAATCTAAAAGGTAAAATCGAGGGTGATATCTTCATCCATGTCATGGAGGATTCCCTGATCCTGGATGCCCCAGAGGCACTGCGTGAAAGTTTAGGCATACGGCTGGAACGCTACATCATCGCTGATGACGCCGTGCTTGAGGACATCACAGAGGAGTGGCAGATCTGGCACTGCTTTGGGAATATGGCCTCGGAATTAAGCCAGGTAGAACTTATCGGCACAGGCGGTCGCCACATTAGCAGCCAGCGTCTGGGCCTGCCAGGTTGTGACTGGTGGCATCCGATTTCAGCAAAAACGCCTGCACTGCCGAACAGCCCGCTGACGGCTGAGGAGTCCGAGTGCTTCCGTATCCTGCAGAAGATCCCTGTTAGCCCGAACGAGCTGAATCCAGACACGTTTCCACAAGAGGCTGGTTTAGAAAAAGAAACCATGAGCTACACCAAAGGCTGCTACATCGGCCAGGAGATCCTTTCCCGCATCAAGACCACGGGCAAGATGCCCCGTGAAATGATGGCTTGGCAGTCTGAGGGACCTGAACCCCTTCTGAATGGAGCCTCTCTATCTTTAGCTGGAAAAGTCATCGGCACGATCACCAGTCAAACCCTAGACCCGCTTTCAGGATATCCGGTGGGACTCGGCTTCGTTCGTCAGGGACTGGTGACACTGGATTCAGAGTTGCTTGTCGCTGATGAAGTGTCTAGTATCACACCCATTGTCAAAATAACTGCCCTCTTCAATCAATGAGCTTTTCGCGTATCCTTTTTTCTTTTGCCAGTCTTCTGACCGCCGTATCCCTGACCTCTTGTGAGCTTCTCGGTGGCGGTGAAATCGCAGCCGTGAATCCCACCGTCGATCAGCTGGACTCTCTGGATCAGCAATGGGGACTTGCTCCGCGTAAATCTCGTGGTGGCCCCCGCCGCAATTTCCAATACGTGGAGCCAGCTACTGGCGGCGCAACCCGCTCGGCCGCAGCCTCTGCTCCAGCCGCCTCCATTCCTGCTCGTGAGACCGTCTCAGGACTGCCTCCTGTCAGCCTTAATCCTGAGCCACCAGCTGCAAGCGCTCCCGTTGTTGCTCCTAGCACCCTGCGTTAATCTTGTCCTACACAGCCGTGAAGCTCTGCACCACTCGCCTCTCTTTTTTCCTGGCTCTGGCGGCCTTTGGCACAGCCCTTGGACAGGACATCACGCCTCCGCCTAGCGGCACACCTGCCCTGCCCCCATTGGAACGCTTGGCCAACGACGCGCAGCAGGCACTTTTTAATGCAGCCGACCGCGCAGCTGGACCCAAGACCAGCGTGGCCCCCAATGGCGGCCAAGTCACTACGACGGGCCGCAAAGCCACCTTCTCTGCGCCAAAGCTGGAAGACCCATCGACTTGGAAAAAGGACAGCCGTCATAAACTCGCCATCATGACCGTCAGCTTCGGCGGCAATGTCGAAGAGGTCATGTTTGAGCTTTACCCACAGGACGCTCCGATGACCGTATCGAACTTTCTCGATAACGTCGAAACCGGTGCCTACAACGGCCTTGCTTTCCACCGCGCCATCCAGGGTTTCATTGTTCAGACGGGCGACCCCCTGACCTCTGATGAAGCCGCTCGTGAGCGCTGGGGAACCGGAGGCGAGGGCAAAAGCGTGCTTGCCGAAATCAAACGCACTCATCGTAAAGGGGCTGTGGCCATGGGCCGCAAGAGCGACAAAACCAATCCAAGTAAGAAGTCCAATGGCTATCAATTCTACTTCGCGCTCGGCAACTACGCATCCCTAGACAACAATTACACCGTCTTTGGCCAGGTCGTTTCCGGCATTGATGTCCTGGAGCGCATCTCCAAAATGCCCGTGGACAGCAATGACTGCCCCATTGCGCGCATTGAGGTCAAAAGCATCAAGATCAACGATCACAAAGGACCACTTTATGTCTCCACTCAAACTGATGGTGACACTCCAAAGTACAGCAAACCCTCCTCTGCACGAGGCCCCTTTGGCCGTTTCCTGAATAGCGTCTGGTAAAGCGCTCCGTCCCAGACCCATGATTCATTCAACTGCTGTTGTTCACCCTTCCGCTCAGATCGATCCCAGTGTCGAAATCGGCCCCTACGTCATCATTGACGGACCCGCCAAAATCGCCGCAGGTTGCCGGATCGAATCCCACGCGCAGATCGTTGGTCAGGTCGAAATCGGTCCAGAATGCTTCATTGGTCGTGCCGCGATTATCGGCACGGAACCACAAGACCTAGGTTTTGATCCCCAAACAGACAGCCGCGTCGTCATAGGCACCAAAAATGTCATTCGTGAGCACGTCACAATCCATCGCGGCAGCAAGCCCGGCTGCGCCACTACCCTGGGCGACGGAAACTTCATTATGGTTGGTGTCCACCTCGCCCACGATGTGCAACTGGGGAGTAAAAATATCCTGGCCAATAGCTGCATGTTGGCTGGCCACATCCATGTTGGCAGCAACACCTTCATCGGTGGTGGAGCCGTGTTTCATCAATTCATCCGCATCGGTGACTCCTGTGTGATTCAGGGCAACGGCAGCTTTGGCAAAGATATCCCCCACTTCAGTTCGGCCATGCGCACCAATCGCATCACCGGACTGAACATTGTCGGCCTCCGGCGTCAGGGCTACACCACAGAGCAGCGCGCCTCCATTAAAGAGCTTTTCCATATCCTCTTTTGCTCGGGTAAAAACATGACCCAAGCCATTGCTGCAGCCAACCAGCGCCAATGGAGCGAGCCCGCATCCCGCCTACTCGAATTCGCCTCCGCCCCCACCAAGCGCGGCATCTGCCCCTGGCGTGGTGAGGTGGATACCACGGATTAAGCGATTTATTGATGTAAAGGCCCACTTGTTGAGTTTTGGAAGGTTTGGAAGGAATGAAGGACTGCTCTTCAAAGGGGTTGCCTCTGGGGGGAATCGCGTCTTTGTTCTATTAATTATGACACGAACCTCTTTCCGCTTTCTTACGGTCTTGGCTTTGGCTTCGGCTTTCTACCCCACATCGGTCCTGCGCGCTGAGTCGGCCAAGGCTACAGTGCAAGAGTTTGATCCACAGGCTTTCCCAGGGCAAGTTGTCGATGATGTGGTGGTGCCGGTTCCAAGTGAAGTCTTTAGCGTGCTGGACAAATTGGGCGAACCCAACTGGCGCCAAGAGTTACGCGATGTGGACTTCCCTAAATCTTCTGACCGCACGAAGTTGGCTCTGATGTTCGGACTGGTGGTGGCAGAGGGATTTGTATCCGTGCAGGCTGAGGATAAAGAGAAGGTCAAAGATATCGGTCGTGAAGTCATTGATCTAGCCACGGCGCTGGGACTGATCAAAGCGGTCCGCCCTCATGCCCAAGCAATTCTTGATGCTGCGGACAAGGAACACTGGAGTGCGATCCGCAAAGAATTCGACCAAACTCAAAAGACGGTGCGTGACTCCATGGAGCAGATGAAAGATGTGGATCTTTCCCAATGCGTGAGCATGGGCGGATGGTTACGCGGCACGGCCAGTGTGACTTCTGTCGTCGGCAAGAATTTCTCAGCGGATAGAGCTGAGTTGCTGAATCAGCCGATGCTTGTCGAACATTTCCTTGCCACCATCAGTAAGATGGGACCAAGCATGAAGGGACACGCCATTGTTTCTGAAATCTCCAAAGGTTTGACCGGCATCTTAGCGAAGATGGAAGGCGCGGTTGATGGCTTCACCAAAGAGGCTGTGAGCGACATCGGCAGGACTTGTGATGATCTGCTGAGTGCGATCAAAGCTGCCAAATAACGCTCTTCCCAAGCTCTAGAACCTCTTCAGATCTGCTCCCATGACATTCTACACTCGTCATTTTCGTCAGTATTCAGCAGTGCTTGCCTATGCTGCCATGTGCTTCACGGCAACACTCAGCCATGGCACCGTCGATGATGCCCATGGTTTCGCCATGGAAGCTGCGATGCCGTTTGTCGAGCAGGGCTTTATCGTGCGGGAAGATTACTGGAATGGTGAGGTCAAAAGTGGCCAGAAGCTCATGATTAAACACCAGATGTTCAAAGGTAATGAATACGCCTTTTGGTTAGGCACTGCCAACGAAGATGTCACGTTTGAGCTGAAAGTTCTGGATGAAAAAGGCAAGGAAATCACCATCGATTCCAAATCCAGCGGCATGTTTGCCAGTGTTCGAGTCAATCCGCCCAAGACTGGCACCTATAGCATTGTTTTCTCGGTGACTTCGAAAAAAGAAGTCGGTCTATTCTGGGCATTGGCTTACGGTTACCGTTGATCTGCGACATTTTCACGCTGCCTTAGATCTTTGCCGGATTCTTTATCAACCGGCTTTAACGACTCACGATTCTGCCTTTTTGTTATCGGCGTATGGCCCTAGAAACACTTACGTATGAATCCCCTCAGTTTCTTCAAAAGCTGGTGGGGCATGATCTTGCTGGGCTGCGCGTGATCGCTGACATCTTTGGGGTACATTTGACCTCCCGAGATAGCTGGGTGCGGATCGATGGCGAAGCAGCAGCAGTGCAGGCGACGCGAGATGTTTTTGTACAGTTGGAAAAAGTCGGCCGCCAAGGCGGTGACATTTCCCCTGCCATGATTCGGTTAGTCGCCGAAAGTGTACAGACGGAGCAAGGAGATCAGCCCGCAGAATCAATCATGATGCTGAAGCTGACGACCTCAAACAAGAAGCCGCCAGTTTTAGCCAAGACCCGCAGTCAGATCGGCTATGTGCAAGCGATGAGGGATCACGAGGTCGTCTTTGGTGTCGGACCTGCAGGAACGGGCAAAACCTATCTGGCCATGGCTCATGGTTTGCATTTACTCCGAGAAAAGTCAGTGCAGAGGCTCATTCTAACTCGCCCCGCAGTGGAAGCAGGAGAAGCGCTGGGGTTTCTCCCAGGCGACTTAAAAGAGAAGATCTTTCCTTATCTGCGCCCCTTATACGATGCTCTGTATGAGATGATGGAACTGGAAGAAGCCGAGCGACTCATCGAAAAAGGGGCCATCGAAATCGCTCCCCTTGCCTACATGCGCGGGCGAACATTGAAAAATGCGTTCATCATTTTGGACGAGGCACAAAACACCACGACTGAGCAGATGCTGATGTTTCTGACCCGCCTAGGAGAAGGGGCTCGCTGCGTAATCACGGGAGATCCGTCCCAGGTAGACCTACGCAGACATGTGAAATCAGGTCTGCGAGAAGCTGTGGAAGTCCTTCAAGGGGTTCCTGGAGTGAAATTTGTGAGCTTTTTGGCCAAGGACATTGTGCGCTTACCAGTCGTGCAGCGTATCATCGAAGCGTATGATCGACACCGAAAAGCCATGGATGAAGTCAAATTTGAGAAGACTGCTCAAGCGAACAATAAATGAAGCGAAACGTTTCTTGTCCGACCAGCAAAATGTGTTAGCTTTTTGACCCAGATCTTCCCCACACACTACACCGATGTTTGAATCCATTCGCCGGGCAAAACTACAACGAGAAGGTCTTTCTTGTGGCAAAAAACGTCGCAAACACCAGGAAGGCGACTTGGTCGATGAGTTGCGCACCCATCCAGCAGCGACGGTTGGTGTCTATGTGCTTTTTTTCCTAGCGATTGGGTTCCTCATGAAGCTTGCCGCCGCAGCGGTGCCTGGAACTGTGCAGCCTCAGGTGACGGCTTACCTCTGTGCAGCCGTCATCGCGGGAGCCATGGTGGTGCACCTGCTAGTAGCACTGCGTGAAGAGGTCGCGGACAACACAGAGCTTGTTTTGGTTCTCGGCACCTTATTGCTGCAGCTAGGCGCTAGCGTGGCCATGACAGACTTTGGCAATCAAAATAGCTGGAGCGGTGCGCTGCTTATTTTAGCATTGCCCCATGCTCTTTGTCCCATGGTGTTGTCAGTCATTTTGGGTCGCAAAATTGGGCTTTTTGGGGCCATCTACTCAACTCTTTTGGGTGCAATGGTCTTTGCCAGCATCAATCCACTGACTTATCTGGCCTGCTCATCTCTGGTCGGGTTTCTGGTGGTGCTATTCACCAAACGCGTACGCCGCAGGAATCGATTGGTCATGGCAGGTCTCTACATCGGCACGGCCGCAGCTTTATTTTCCCTCCTATTGCATGAAACTTCCGGTGCCATCGAATCAGCCACGATTAGTCGTATCGTTGGGATTCCTTTCGCGGTTGGAGTTCTGACCGGATTAATCGTCGGTGGTGGCATGCCTGTGATTGAAAGCCTCTTTGGTGTCACGACTGAAGTGTCTTGGCTGGAGCAGGCAGATTTGAATCATCCACTGATGAAGCGTTTGAGCATTGAAGCTCCAGGCACCTACCATCATAGCTTGGTTGTTGCCAACCTGTCTGAAGCAGCCGCCGAGGCCATCGGAGCGAATGCGGGAATGACGCGCGTTTGCGCTTACTTTCATGACATCGGCAAGCTGACCAAGCCCGAGTACTTCATCGAAAACATGGATCCGGCGATCAACCCTCATGAGGATCTGACCGCTCGCATGAGTGCACTGATATTGATCGCTCACGTTAAAGATGGCGTGGATTTGGCTATCAAGCACAAGCTGAATTGCAGCATCATCGATGTGATTGAACAACATCATGGCACCTCATTGGCCTGGTATTTTTATAAGCGTGCGCTTGATCAAAAAGCACAAATGCTGCGACTGGTCGAAGAAGGTAAATCCAAGGAAGACGACGTGCCGCAAGTCAGCGAGGAAGTTTTCCGTTATCCAGGTCCAAGACCCCAATTCAAAGAGTCCGCCATCATTTCACTGGCAGATGCCGTTGAGAGCGCCTCTCGCGTTCTGGAAAAACCCAATGCTTCCCGTGTAGAGACCTTGGTTGATGAGTTGGTTCAGAATCGCATGCTGGATGGACAGCTTGATGAGTGCGATCTCACCATTGCCGAGCTTGCCAAGGTAAAGGCAAGTTTTGTGAAGACCCTTTTGAGTATGATGCATAGCCGCATTAAATATCAAAAGGCCACAGAGACTCCGACCACGAGCTTTAACGTCAATAAGGATGGGGCCATCACCAGTGCGCTAGATAGTCGCACCACCGCTATACAGTTACCTTACACGACAAGTTTGAATCTTGAAGGCCATGAGAAAAAGAAGCGGCCTACGCGGAAACCTCCTGCGTCTGCCGCCTGATGCCTTCCTTAAAACTCTACAACCGCCAGCGGCAACATCAGACTAGTCTTCCCTGGCTCAGAAAAGTCATCAAAGCAGCGCTACCGCTCTGCATAGCCGAAGCTAAGTCACCTGAGGCCCCTTTGCTGAATCTTGATGAGATCGAATTCACCATCATCAGCGACGCCGAAATCAGTCGTGTGCACGCTGAGTTCCTGGATGATCCGACCCCGACAGATGTGATCACCTTTCATCATGGAGAAATCCTCGTTAGCGCTGATACGGCCGTCCGACAAGGTGCCGAGCACGGCCAGACATTCGATCAGGAACTAGCACTCTATCTTATTCATGGACTCATGCATCTAGGTGGCTGGGATGACCACGAGGAAGCGGAAGCAAAGGATATGGCGCAGAAGCAGGAGAGCATCCTGATGCAAGTTACGGCACAATTGCTGTAAACAGCTACAACCTCAAGGCTTGGCCTAGCGTATGATGATCCTATGCCTAAACACGCCAGCGTCATCCATTGGTTTCGCCGAGATCTGAGACTCACCGACAACACTGCCCTCAATGCAGCGGTCAAAGAGGCCGCACAGGTGATACCGGTCTATGTGCTGAGCGATTGGAAAAAGGCCCACCAGTGGACCGGCAGCATTAGGCAGCAATTTTTATGTGGTTGTTTGGAGGCGCTATCAAAGAATCTAGAGACACTTGGCAGCAGGCTCATTTTGCGCTCAGGCCAGGCTGATTTAGAGATCGAAAAGCTGATCATCGAGACCAAAGCCAGCGCCGTTTTTTACAATCGCGATTACGATCCTTATGGTCGCAAGATGGAACGAAAGGTTCAATCTGTCTGCGCGAAATACTCAGTCGCCTTTCATGGATACAAAGACCGTGTCTTGCATGAGGCTGATGAGGTGCAAACCGGCAGCGGTGGCCCCTATCGAGTTTATACCCCCTACTCAAAAAACTGGCTATCTCTGGATAAAACGGCAGCTCTGGGCAGACCCAAATCATTGGGGGCAGTGCCAGCTTCTTCGATCTCCAGCTTGGAACTGCCAACGCTTGCTCATTGGGGGCTCTCAGCCACCTCAGCTCATTTGCCGGCTCCAGGGGAGAGAGCTGCAAGAGAGCGCATGAAGACCTTCATCGAGAACCGAACCTTGATGAGCTATGCACAAAAACGAAACATCCCAGCAGGCGTGAGCACTTCACGATTGGGTCAGGATTTACGATTTGGCCTCATCTCCATTCGTGAGCTGTATGCCCGCTGCATGGCAGCCGCCAGTGAAGCTGAAACAACCGACGCTCGGACCTCCATAGAGACCTACATCAAGGAACTGGCCTGGCGTGAGTTTTACTTGGCCATCCTGTGGTTCTATCCCAGTGTCTTTGAAGAGGAGTTTTCAGCGGATTTCAGAGGCATGCCCTGGCCGGGAACCGACGAAGCTTTTCAAGCCTGGAGCCGAGGCATGACGGGTTTTCCAATCGTGGACGCTGGCATGAGGGAATTGCTCAACACAGGTTTCATGCACAATCGCGTGCGCATGATCGTCTCCATGTTTCTCACCAAGGACCTGCATTGTCATTGGAAGCTCGGTGAGAGCTTTTTCATGCAGCATCTCGTGGATGGGGAAAACGCTAGCAACAATGGCGGCTGGCAATGGAGTGCGGGCACAGGAGCCGATGCTGCACCTTATTTCCGAATTCAGAATCCATGGACGCAAACCAAGAGTTATGATCCCAAAGGTGAGTATATCCGCCAATGGGTGCCTGAGTTAAAGTCAGTGTCTTCTGAGCTATTTCAATCCCCCCCTAAAGACGGGCGTGCATTGGCGCCAGGGTATCCGTTGCCGATGGTGGATCACACGACGGAGCGTAACCGCACTCTTGCCATCTTTGCCAAGCATCGCAGCAAATAAGCCATTGTTTTTAATGATCCTCTGCCTGCGCCTTCATGATCTGGATTTGGTAAAAGCCCAGTGAGTTGGCGGCATGGTGAAAACTGTCCAGGATGTTTTTCTCCTCCAAAACCAGCTTTCCTTGCTCTGAAATACTGGAGATTTGAGGGAGCTTGGGGAGTCCGCATTTTTGAACTAGCGCCAGAGCTCTGGCCAGATCGACACCTGATTTGTTAGGCATTGTCTCCCAATAAGAATCACGCAAACAGGGAATGTGTTGAGCATCAATTGTAGGCATCTTCAAATGATATTCCACTCGTGGTGCTTCGCTGCGCAGAATGTTGAGCACTTCAGGAAGATCCAAAATGCCTTGTCCAAGCGGCGCTGTAGCCATCTCAAATCCGTCTTCCACTTGATGCACAGCCAGGTCTGATAAGTGTACAGAAAAAGTGTAGGGCGCCAGCTGGCGAACGGTCTCAAGGGGCAATTCCAAAAGGCCCAAGCTGCTACTTGTGTCCAGGCACATACCAACCTGTGAACTGGAGATGGCCTTCATCAGCTCAAGCCATTCGGTGACCTGAAAATCCTGATGATTTTCAATCGCGATCTTCACACCTACTTTACGAGCAACAATCTCAGCCCATTCCAGAGTTCGGCGCACCGTGCCTTTCCACTGCTCAAAATCTGACAGCTTCGAGAAGGCCTCATAACGCCGAGGTCCTAGGACCGAGTGAAAGATCGTAATCCCAGCTTCTTTTCCGATTCTGAGTTCACGGGTAAAGCGGTCCACATCTCCGACAGCCTGAGGAAGCCTCAAGCTGCCTTCGACTTTCATGTCATAAGACTCGGAAGAAGCCCGCACCTGTTGGGCAAGATCGCGATCCCAGTCGGCCACGCTGATTTGCAAACTGCCGACACCGATCTCTCTACCATGATCCATCACATCTAACACATCACGAAAGGCAGGGAATTTAATACTGGAATGGTTTCCCTTCCAGCGGTGAGCATAGGACTGTATCGCCAAGCCTAAACGCTGACCTTTAAAGGTAGCAGCAAATGAAGATCTGCTAGGTGCCAGCAATACCGGCAAGCAGAGGAGCAGTTGTCGGCGAAGCATGATTCAACGATTTAACCTGAGTGGCTTCACGTCAATCATGGAACTCAAAATTAATAGGTCGCACGTCCGCCAGAGAGGTCAAAAACCGCACCTGTAGTAAAAGAGCAATCCTCAGAACAGAGCCAAGCTACAAGCGCTGCCGCCTCGTGCTTTTGACCAAAGCGGTTCATGGGAATTTTTGATAGCATGTATTGCACATGTTCAGGTGTGCATTGCTGAAGGATGTCCGTCTCGATGACCGCTGGCGTGATGCAATTGACAAGAATATTAGAAGTGGCCAACTCCTTTCCCAGACTCTTCGTCAGCGCGATGACGCCAGCCTTGGATGCGCTGTAGTGAGATGCGTTGGGGTTGCCTTCCTTACCAGCAATGGAGGCAATATTGACAATGCGACCGTAACCGTTTTTCAATAGCTGCGGAACCACTGCCCTGCAGGTCAGGAAGGGGCCCGTCAAATTGATATCGATTACGCGCTGCCAATCCCCTGGAGACATTTCCCAAAGCTTGGCGTTATTTCCTGCAATACCGGCATTGTTGATTAAAAGATCGATCTTCCCCCAAGTACTGAGCGTGGACTGCACCGCAGCCGCGACAGATGCTTCCCGTGTGACATCGACCTGAGCTGTGGAAACCTTTTCAGGATATCCGAGAGATGTTTTGGCTTCAGCCAGAGTTGCTGCATCCATGTCCCAAAGACAAACGGATGCACCTTCTTTGAGCAAACGCTCAGCGATCGAATAGCCAATGCCGCGAGCACCTCCAGTGACAATTCCAACACGCTGCTCCAATGAAGTTTGAATAGACATAGAGGTGATCCGGTAAAATTAAATGACCCCAGGCTGCCAAGAATTGGACTCCATCGGGCGTCCTCCCCCTAACTGAGCACGCATGGAGGGATCATCCAAAGCCTGATCCACGGCCTCTTGCAGCGCACTAGAGGCCAGATCACTGAGCATTGGCACAGGCGTACCGCTGCCAGGAATATAGGCACTGCTCTGACGTTCACCTTCATAGATGCCACTATGAACGATACGTCCACTGCCTGCTTCGATGACACTCACTCGCAGCTTGGCGTAGCCATAAGGTCTCACTAACAAATTGCACTGAAGATCCAGCACCTCACCCGTGATCATGTAGCGCGCGGCTGATTTGGCCGAAAGCATTTTCCTGGACTGCAGAGCGTGACCAAAAGCATTGGTGACGATTTGGGCCACCGGAATGCGCGTTTGAACATGTTCAAGAGGTGTACCCAACTGTGTGCGCACCGTCCCAAGCTCATTCGGTCCAACATCACGGCGGTCCACAAAAGGCTGCGTGACAAACTCAGCACTGCCTTGCAGCGTCCGCCCTGGTCCAGGCACGTAATCCAGACTTACTTGACTGGTCGAGGCGCAGGAACAAAGGAGTAAAACAAGGAAAGAGGTGAAGAGCAAAAGAGTGGCGTGCATAGCAATTCAGACATAAACGGAAACAACCAGCATTTCAATCCAACTTCTGGCACCTAAATCCATGCTGTTTTTGAACTATTTAAAAGATTTTTCTCGCCATTTTGAAGCAAAATGAGTCTAATCGAGGTGAGCACAGGGATTCCTTCTCGGTGCTTATACATAATAAAAAACCAATAAAACGCACTACTATGAAACGAGCACTCCAAAGAGGTTTCACCCTCATTGAACTCCTGGTGGTGATCACCATTATCGCGATTCTCGCGAGCTTGGCGGTCCCTACTTTCAACGTCATTCAGGACATGGCCAACCAAACCTCCACGTCCAATAACTGCCGTCAGATCATCATGGCTATGAAGATCTTTGCCCAAGAGCAAAACTCCATCTACCCAGACTCCTACAACAATCCACAAACGGGAGGCAAGGCCGTCACAGCCAATGACGCCTTCCGCGTGCTGATCTCTGAAGAAGTCATTCAAGATGAGCGTATTTTCGGAGCCAAGGCTACCATGTTCCAACCAGATGGAAACATCGGCACATCCCCGAGCTATGATAAAGCTCTGGGTGCTGGTGAAAATCACTGGGCACTGACTCAAGCACAGACGACTTCTAGCAGCGGCATCATGCCACTTGTTTTTGAAAACCCGTCTGCTGCCAGCTGGCCGCCACAATGGAATTGCGATGCTGCAGGTCAGCTGAAGCCAGGCCGCACATGGCGTGGTGGTAAGGTGATCATTGGCCGCAATGACAACTCTGTGAATGTGGAGCAACTTGCTAGCAAAAAAGGCGGCGCAGTCGGTCCAAAATCTCTGGCTGGGGGCCTCGACATCTTCACGATGGCAAGCCAAAACCAACCACAGCAGATTTTGAATATTGTGTCTGGTGGCAGTAACGATCCCGGCAGCATGCCCGGCTATGTTCCTGGCGTTGGCCAAGGTGGTATGCCAACACTTCCAGGTGCCCCAGGTGGCCTGCCTGCCCTTCCGGGCGCTCCTGGTGGCCTGCCACCGCTTCCAGGTGCTCCTGGTGGTGCGCCAGGCGGATTGCCTGCTCTTCCAGGTGCTCCTGGTCAGTAATCGTTCAATTCTGAATACCCTTGTTGACGCCGCCGAGTTCATTCTCGGCGGCGTTTTCTTTTGCTGAAGGCCAAGCTTCGGCCAATGGTAGGAAGTATGATGGCATTCGCTTTCGTTTTAGCGCTCAGCTCATTCATGAGCGCGTTATCATTTCTTGCAGTTGGATTGAGCTTGATAGCTCTATTCCATCTTTTCACGCGTCAGAAGGATCATCGTTCAGCTGCTTTTTGGGTCGCTTTGGTGATCTTTTCACCACTGTTTGGCGCCTGTTTGTATGGCATTTTGGGAATCAACTTTGTGCGGCGCCGCGGTCGTCATTATCGCGGCAGCATTGGCCCCGCCTACCGCGATCCCTTGCCTACCTGTCCTTTGTTTTCAAATGAGAACCCTGCTGTCGCTGAGCGTGATTGTTCTTTAGCCATGGTTTTGGATCGCATCTCCCGATTTGCCTTTAGTTCTGGAAATACGATCAAGACCTTGATCAATGGGGATGAGGCGATGCCTGCCATGCTAGAGGCGATCCGTTCGGCAAAATCAAGCATCGCCCTAGCTTCCTACATCTTTGAGGCGCATCACATCGGAGCGGATTTTGTCCGTGAATTAGCAGCTGCCCGTGAACGTGGAGTCGAAGTCCGAGTGATTGTGGATGATGCGGGCACTCGATACTCCTGGCCTCCAGTGACTCGTGAACTCGGCAGTTTGGGTGTGCCGGTGAGGCGTTTTATGCCAAACCGATTCATTCTGCGGCTATTGACGATGAATCTCCGCAATCATAAAAAGCTGCTCATTGTGGATGGAAAGATCGGTTTCACTGGCGGTATGAACATTCGGGAAGGAAACATGCTCCTGCGCACACCAACCCATCCTGTACGCGATTTACATTTCCGTATTGAAGGTCCCGTCGTTGCTCAAATGCAGCGTGTGTTTGCTGAAGATTGGAGTTTTTGCCATGGTGAGTCGTTGGATGAAAAGCTTTGGTTTCCAGAGATACCGGCAAAAGGTTCTGCCCATGTTTTAGGCATCGTGGACGGACCAGATGAAGACTTTGAGGCCATGCCAGTGGCCTTATTTGCTGCTCTCAATGCGGCAAGGCACCGAATCTGCATTCTCACCCCGTATTTTTTACCGCCCCCAACTTTATTGGCTTCACTCAACTTGTGTGCAGTTCGTGGCGTTGAAGTCTGCATCATAACTCCAGAAAAAAACAACATTCCCATGGTGGCTTGGGCCGCACGCACCCTCTATGCGGATCTGCTAGAGGCTGGCTGCCGAATCTATGAATCTCCCGCACCTTTTGATCATTCAAAAATCCTCCTGATTGATGACGCATGGTCTTGTGTTGGCTCCACAAACTGGGACCCGCGCAGCCTGCGGTTAAACTTTGAATTCAATCTCGTGTGCCACGACGAGGAACTGGCTTCCACTCTCAGCGGCATATTTGAGGCAAAAAAAACTGAGAGCCATGAAGTCACCTCTGAAATGCTTGAGATGACACCTCTGCCTCAACGCTTGCGCAACGGCATTGCCCGCCTTTTCATTCCCGTCCTCTAAACTTTTGACCATGAACCAGACTTTAGCCACAGCCGACGCAACCCGAAAATGGGGACAAGCGCTTGGCGAACAATTACAGACTGGGGATGTGATCGCCCTCTGTGGTCATTTGGGAGCAGGGAAAACCCAGGCCACCAAAGGCATCATTGCGGGTCTGGGATCAAAAATCGATGCCACCAGTCCCACCTTCACCTTGGTTCATGAGTATCTTGATGGCAGGCTACCCGTGTTTCACTTTGATTTCTACAGGATGGATGACGCCGCTCAGGTCTATACTGTTGGTTGGGACGATTTTCTGGATGAACCTGGGGTGATCATTGTTGAGTGGGCTGACCTTTTCCCTGATTTACTTCCTTCGCAGACGAGATGGTTTGTCTTCGAGTCCTTGCCTACAGGCGAAAGGCGTGTGATGGAGAAGTCTGCCCTATGACAGAACGCACCGTCCTCGCACTTGATCTTTCCTCCGCTCGTGGCGTTATCGCAGTCACAAGAGGTCATGAAGTGTTGTTTGAGACCTCTTTTCAATCCGAGCGGTCTCATAACGCACAGGTTTTTCCACCTCTCCGAGAAGCTTTGACCATCATCGGCAAACAAAAAGCAGTGATTGCTGTCGGCACCGGTCCAGGCTCCTACACTGGCGTGAGAATCAGCATTGCTGCAGTTCAAGGGATTGCCTTATCTAGAGGTTGGCCGGTGGTCGGCTTGCCATCAATTGCAACGATTCATCTACCTCATTATCATGTACTTGGAGATGCACGCCGAGGCAGTTTCTACACTGCCACGGTTTCAGCTGGCCAATTGATCGTCCATCCTACCCTTCAGACAGCAGAGCTGGCACTTGCTGAGATTTCGAAAGGCGGCAAGTGGATCACCTTAGATGCAAAAGCACCTTCTATTTCAAGGGATCTTGAATGCTATCAACCAGAGGCTCAACAACTAGGAAGGATCGTGGGTCATTGGTCTGATGAGGAGTTGAAATCTAAATCAACAGAGCAATTGGAACCCATTTATCTACAAGAGGCCTTCGTCACGATTGCAAAGAAGGTCGGAAAAACGGTACCCATTGAGACGAATATGCATCGAAAAGAGCTGTCAGTACGTCGTTCTTAAATTGACGTACCCATTTTGACCCTGTACGAAAGGAATTCATTTTTGTAATGTCCGCCGCTCCTGACTCCCGAATCCTTATTGTCGATACTGACCCAGACTTTCTTGGTTGGGCAGCTGCTCATTTGAAAGCACCAGGCGTTGTCGTCGTGACAGCAGAAAAAGCAGACGAAGCGCTCTCCATCTATCAGAAAAATCGGGCGGACATTGTGCTGGCGGAAGTACGTCTTCCGGGTATTTCGGGCATCGAGCTTTTGAAGCGTCTTCGGATGAATGATCCCAATGCCATGGTCATTCTCTTCAGCGGTGTTGCCAGCACGAGCAATGTCATTGAAGCCATGCGACTGGGAGCCTATGACGTCCTTGGGAAGGAAAAACTTCCTTATGAGTTAAGGACCATTGTCGAGAGTGCCTTACGCTCAAACGAGTCACGCCGAATCACGCGGGCTCAGTTTTCTGAAGTACCTGCCGAGACCATTCAGGAGACGATCATTGGTCGATCTGGCCCAATGCAGGATGTCTTTAAAATGATTGGGCGTGTTTCCCGCAGTGATGCGCCTGTCATGGTGACAGGCGAAAGCGGTTGTGGCAAAGAACTCGTCGCAGGTGCCATTCATAAGTTCAGCCCACGAACTCTCAAAGAATTCGTTGCCATCAACATCACCTCCATACCTGACAATCTCATGGAAAGTGAGATCTTCGGCCATGAGAAAGGCAGCTTTACCGGTGCAGTCACCCAGCGCATTGGCCGCTTTGAGCAATGTGACGGCGGCACCCTTTTCCTGGATGAGATTGGCGACATGCCGCTAGCTGTACAGAGCAAGCTCTTGCGTGTTTTGCAAGAAGGTGAATTCAGCCGCGTCGGAAGCAATCAGACGCTTAAATGTGATGTCCGAGTTCTCGCTGCCACCAATAAAGATCTGGAGGCCGAGGTGGCCAAAGGAACCTTCCGCGAAGATTTGTTTTACCGCCTCAATGTCGTCCGCATTCATATTCCTCCTCTTCGTGAGCGTCGTGAGGATGTGCGTCTCTTGGCTGAATTCTTTTTGCATCGCCAATCAAGCCGCAAGAGAGGCCCCTCCATGCGCTTTACAGACGACGCCTTGGCTTTGCTAGAAGCCTATGATTGGCCGGGAAACGTCCGCGAACTGGAAAACACCATTCAGCGTGCCTGCGCACTTTCAAACTCGGATGTCCTACTACCTTCTGATATTCCCCTCGGCAGTGTCGCAGCCAGTCGCCACGCTAACCCAGCCACCACAGTAACGCGGATGAGGGATGCATTAACGACACTCATCCACGTAGCACAGACATCTCCAGACATTGAGTTGATGCCGTGGATGGAAAAAGAAATTGTCCGTCTTGCCTATCGGCATTTTGAAGAAAACGCTCCTAAGACCGCTAAGTTCTTGGGGCTTGCTGTGACAGACGTGCAAGCTCGACTCGACCCTGGCGGGGTCAAAAAAGCCTCAAAGAAAGCGACTGCGACCGACAAGGTCACTAAAGCTTAGAGGCGCAGTTATTTATCGCTCAGTCTCGGCTTGGGCTTTCCGTGCTAGCTCCGCCGCCAATGATATCTTCATCGGAAAGGTCGTAACCGACCATCTCCACCTCGCCACGGCGGATCTTCTTCTTGGCCATCGCCACGGAGATCCAGCGGAACTCATCATTGTTATCCAGAAGCACCTTGATGACCATCGTCAATGGGACCGCTAGGAACATACCGACGGGCCCCCAAAGCCACCCCCAAAAAATGACAGATAACACGACGACCAGAGGCGAAATACCGAAACGATTTCCTAAAAGGGTCGGCTGAACAAAATTGTCCAAGCAGAAATTCACTAGAATGTAACCAATGGCCACGCCAATGGCCCCACCGGTGCCATGTTGAACAAGGGCCTCGATAATGGCTGGAATACTAGCCGCGGTGCTGCCAACGGCAGGAATGTAATTGAATAAAAAGGCCAAAATCGCCCAAAGCAGCGGATACTGAAGGTCCAGGAAATAACACCAGACGCCAGCAAGCACGCCCGTCAGCGCACTGATGAGAGTCTTCACTCCAAGATACTTTTGAATATCACTCGCACTACGTAACAGACCGCTGAAATCAGGTCCACCGGCGACATGCACACTATGCAATCGACTGGCAGTGCCTTGAGCCTCCATAAGCACAAACATCATCAGGATCAAAACCATGATCACGCCAGCCAACACGCTAGCTACTGTGCCAAAGGTGCTTCCTAGCAAAGATCCAATCGTGCTCATCACATCTTGACTGGTCGCATAGCTAATCACCTTGTTCCAGTCGAACAGATTACCAAAAGTCACCGTTGCCCCCTCAACCCCATTCTTTTCCAGCCATCCAGCAAACTCGCTCATGTAACTCTGCAACCCACGAAGATAGCGGGGCAGATCACGATTGAAACTAATCAGCAGCCTGACAGCAAGTGTCACCAGCACGGCCACGAAGCCTAAATTCACCAGCATCGTGCTAATTAAGGCAATCGGTCCTGGAATGCGATGCTTCACCTGCCAAGCAAGCAGAGGAAAGCTCAAAACTGCCAGGAAAAAGGCACACGCCATCGGCACCATGATGCCGGCAGCTGCTTTCATCCCAGCAAGGACAACCATCAGGCAGGCGAGTGTGATGACCATCTGGGAACTTTTTCTTCCCCAGTCCTGGGTTTCTTGACGGTGATGATTGGTCTGCATGATCTGAGCGTAGAGTATCTCACTATCCAACATGACGATGAAGTTGGCCAACGGCTTTCCTTGAATTTATCATGAAATATCCCCTTATGTGAAGATAAAGCTTTTCATCTCTTGTGACTTTGAATGATCCTGCGAAGAGATTGCGTTTTTTTCCACTCATGTCCACACCTGCTAACTCTGTTTCACCTGCCGCAAGACGCGGATACATCGCCGCACTCGTCGCTGCCTTTTTAGGCTGGCTCTTTGATGGGTTTGAAATGGGGCTCTTCCCGCTGATCGGCAAACCAGCACTGCAGGACTTGCTGCCAAATGCTTCACCTCTGGTGCAGGGACAGTGGTTCACGGTCATCATCGCCGTTTTCCTCGTCGGTGCGGCTACGGGTGGCGTTCTCTTTGGTTGGTTGGGTGACAAAATTGGCCGAGTCAAGGCGATGGCTCTTGCCATCTTCACCTTTGCCATTTTCACGGGTCTCTGTGCCTTTGTGACGGAAGCTTGGCATTTCGCAGGCCTGCGCTTCATTGCCTCTTTAGGCATGGGCGGAGAATGGTCTCTTGGCGTCGCTTTAGTCAATGAATTGTGGGCTGGCAAAAACCGTGCTTGGATCGCCGGGTTGATTGGAGCTGCCTCAAACATTGGTTTTTTGCTCACAGGAATTCTGAGTCTAAAACTCAATGCTTCCATCGAAACAGTGACAGGCATGTTGGGCAGCCTTGGCCTCAATCAAAGCACGGCGGACTACCTACTGCATAATCGTGCCTGGCGCTTCATAGCCGTCAGTGGGGCTTTGCCTGCTTTGATAAACTTCTTCATCCTCGTCTTTGTGCCAGAATCTCATAAATGGGAGGAAGAAAAAGCTTCTGGCAAAACCTCCCACTGGGCTACCTGGGACCTAATGGGCGTCCTACTCGCTGCCTGCGCGGCGTTAGTCATCATTTATGTCTGGTCTCCTATGACCACGATGGGTACACCTTTAGCAGCTCTCATTACCCTGATTGGCCTAGCGGTCGCCATGTGGGGATACCTGCATCCTGTGCGTCAATACATGCTGCGCTCTGCGGCTGCACAGACGATTAAAACCACTGAACACAGCCTCGTTTTGAAGCACCTCATTTTAGGGGCTGGATTGGCATCGGTCGCACTTCTCGGAACTTGGGGCTCCACGCAACAAGCGGCCAAATGGGCCAGCGGTCTCCTACCAGCTGGCAGCACACTACCAATCATCGAGTACACCGTCATCGCCACCGCTCTTGGTGCCATCTTGATCTCACTCATCACTCCCCTCATCGCTGATAAACTAGGCCGTCGCTTCACCTACACTCTGCTCTGCGTGCTTAGCTTGGGTGCCGCTATTGGCTTTTTCAAAACCAATCAACCTTTTACTGATAACGCCATCAGCGTCTGGTTCTACGTCAGCGCCTTCTTGCTGGGTGGTTTGACGGCATCCTTTTATGGCTTCTTCCCGCTGTATTTCCCAGAGTTATTTCCGACAAGCGTTCGAGCCACCGGTCAGGGTTTCTGCTTCAACTTTGGCCGCCTCATCGCCGCCATCGGCTCACTTCAGCTTGCTAACTTGGTGAAACTTTTCGGCACTGAGGCCAATGCCTACTCCATTCTTTCCTGCGTTTATCTTCTCGGCATGGCCCTCATCTGGTTTGCACCAGAGACCAAAGGCCGCTCACTTAGCTAACAGATAGTGGCATTGGGCCGCGTAGATAGAAATTCGTTCATCATAGCTCTCACACCAACGGGTGTGAGACCTCCTGCATCCGACTATTCTTGACGTGATGACATACGGCCAATGAGACTGTCAATAAAGGCATCGTCTAAGTGGGTGCCAGCGGCTTTGCCAAAGTCGAGTTCAAGCCCGCGCTCCAAGTGCAACAGGCTGATAGGTGTGCTCTCAATGTCCAAACCAAAGGCGGCGTGCCTGAAAACAAAGGCCCCATCATCCTACTCAGCCAGTAGCTAACAAAAGAAGGTTTCCTGTAAAAACCAAGGTTGCCTTCTTTGAATGACGGGGCGTATTTGATCCCTCATGAAAACGCCGTGCCTCCTCACCCAAGCCTTTTGCCTCTTTTCCTGCGTCTCACTGATCCAAGCTGCTGATTGGGCGACCTGGCGCGGACCGACTCGGGATGGCCTTTCAACAGAGAAAGACTGGAAGCTATCCGGTGAACCCAAAGTGCTCTGGGAGGCTGAAGTAGGACTGGGTTTTTCCTCCTTCGTTACGGCTGGCGATCTTCTTTTCACCTCCGGTCATGCTGATGGTAAAGACAGCGTTTTTTGTTTGGCGACCAAAACTGGGAAGACACTTTGGAAGCATGATTACCCTGCCGATCTTGGCGACAAATACTATGAAGGTGGCACCTCAGCGACTCCAACCCTGGATGAAGGGAAACTCTACCACCTGAGCCGCTGGGGAGATTTGTTCTGCTTTGAAGCGGCTACGGGCAAGGTCGTCTGGGAGAAGAATGTGCAAAAGGAAACAGAGTCGAATGTGCCTGAATGGGGCTATGCGGGTGCCCCGCTAGTGCAGGGAAAGCTGCTCATCCTGAATGTGGGAAAAGCCGGCATGGCAGTCGACAAAACCGACGGCAAGATCGTCTGGAAAAGTGAAGTGGATAGCGCCGGTTACTCGACCCCCTATCCTATCACCCGAGATGGCAAGGACCTAGCTATCCTGGGCAGCGCCGACAATTATGTAGCAGTGGAAGTAGCCAACGGCACGCCACTTTGGTCCTACAAATGGAATACGCGCTATGCCGTGAATGCGGCAGATCCGATCCTCAGCGGCGACACCCTTTTCATCTCCAGCGGCTACAACAAAGGCTGCACCCTGATCAAGTTAACGGCCAGCCAGCCGGAAAAAATCTGGGAGAGCAAAGTCCTCAAAAACCAATTCAACTCCAGCGTTCTGATTGATGGCCATCTTTACGGTATCGACGGTGACCAGAACAGCCGTTGCTCGCTCAAATGCGTGAGATTAAAAGATGGAGAAGAAATCTGGGCAGAAAAAAGCATCGGCTTTGGTTCTCTCATGGCAGCAGATGATCGCCTGATTATTTTGACGGAAAAAGGAGAGCTCGTCATCGCCAAAGCCAGCGCAGAAAAGTTTGAGGAAATCAATCGCAGTCAGATCCTCAGTGGCCGCTGCTGGAGCGCTCCGGTATTGGCCAATGGCAAGCTTTTTGCCCGCAACACACCTGGGCATGTGGTTTGCCTAGATGCAGCCAAATAACGCCTCCACCACGATTCAGAAACAAGGGCCTCAAAGCCCCGGCGACTCATCTCATGTCATTACCGACCGTCCGCTTCAAGCACGCCCGATTTTCCGCACGCTTCCCAGAAGCCTACCGTTACTCAAAGTCACACTACTGGATGGCTACCGTCGAAGGTGAGCCGAATCTCTGGCGTGTGGGCTTCACCAAATTCGCCACGAGGATGCTTGGCGAACTCGTGGACTGTGAATGGCAACTTAAAGCAGGCGAGGCGATGGAACCTGGCAAGATCGTCGGTTGGGTGGAAGGCTTCAAAGCCGCCTCAGACGTCTATGGCGTGATGAATGGTGCCTTTGCCGAAGGAAACCCCTATTTGAAACAAGACGCCTGCATCGTCCGCACCGATCCCTATGAAGTCGGCTGGCTCTACTCCGCCCACGGCGAGCCCGAGGCTGATAGCCTCGATGTGCATGGCTACATCGAGTACCTCAGCGGCATCATCCAACGCATGGCCGATGAAGGCCACGGCGAAGAAGAGATAACGGAGGATTGATCCGATCAGCCATCAATCAGCGACTCCAGATCGCTTTCCAGCAGGCCACTCATGAGCGGTGAATGATCATCAATCGCGGCCTCGACAAGGCCGCGTTTCTTGGCTTGCAGGGCCAGGATGCGTTCCTCGACCGTGCCGCGCATGGCTAGGCGATAGGCAGTAACGACACGCTGCTGACCGATACGGTGAGCACGGTCGATGGCCTGAGATTCCACCGCCGGATTCCACCAGGGATCGAGTAGAATGACGTGATCAGCCGCGGTGAGATTCAAGCCATAACCGCCAGCCTTCAGGCTGATGAGGAAGACTCGCCGCTCCTTCTCTGTCTGGAAGGACTTCACCTGAGCCTCACGATCTTGGCTGCTGCCATCAAGATAGGCATAACTGACCTCACGCGCATCCAGCGCAGCACGAACCAGTTTTAGAAATTGGACGAACTGGCTAAAGATCAGTACTTTGCCGCCCCCTTCCAAGATGGCATCCAGTCGCTCAAGCAGCATGGGCCATTTGCCGGAGAGGTCATCTGGCTCCAGGCCAGCCAGCGTGTCTTTTTGCAGACCTGTCAGCCGCAAGTCACAGCAGGCCTGACGCAGGCGCAGCAGGACGGTGAACATGGTCATCTTAGCTCCGCCTTGACCAGAGCGCTTTCGTGCGGATTTGATCTCCTCACGGCCCTCTTCCAGCAAGCGCCGATAAACCTCTGCCTGCGCTGGCGAAGGATCACACCAGAGGACTTGCTCGATTTTATCCGGCAGATCTTTGAGCACCTCACGCTTGGTTCGGCGCAGGAAATAAGGCCGCAGCAGCTTCTTCAAACGCTCGCTGGCAGAAATCCCAGCCGGTGTGTCCATACCGCCCTGAATCGGTTGCTCAAAGCGTTCTTTGAAGTTGTCGCGGCTGCCCAGATAACCTGGTAAGGCAAACTGGTAGATGGCCCAAAGATCCCGAGTCGAGTTCTCGACCGGGGTACCTGTCAGGGCAAGACGAGCATCGCAGGAGAGGGATCGAATAGCCTTGGAGGCGTCAGTATCAGGGTTACGGATGTAACTGGCCTCATCCAATAATAGCAGCGCCCAGGACCGTTTTTTCAGCACCTCAAGATCTCTTACGACCAATTGATAAGTGGTGATGATGACGTCTTGAGTCTCCACAGACTTCAGTACCGCCGCACGATTGCTGCCCTGAGAAATGATCACCTTTAAATGCGGTGCAAAGCGCTCAAACTCGGCACGCCAGTTTCCCGTCAGCGACTTCGGGCAAACAATCAGCACGGGATTCCGATCTTCGGGAGCACGACGTGCGATCAGCATCATGACCAGGGCGATGCTTTGCACCGTTTTGCCAAGACCCATCTCGTCCCCCAAGACCCCACCCCGCCCTGCCTGAACCAAAGAATCCATCCAGCGCACTCCCAGTAGCTGGTAGGGGCGCAGGCGGGCACCGAGATCCCCCAATTGTGAAAGCACCGAGCCCTCGTCGGGTAGGCCTGCCTGCTCGTCGAAGTTGCCTCCTTGGAAATAGCTGGAATGCAGGGCACTGATGCGCGCACCGTCCGGCGTGAGCTGCAGCGGCACGTCGCGAAGCGTGTCCTCGAATTCCTCCACACTTTGCAGGTCCAGAAGGTATTTTTTACCATTTTTCCCCTGCACAGATCTCTGGCCCGAGCGCACCAGCCGCAACACTTCAGCACGCGGCAGTCTGAACCCGTCCGACGCCTCATAACCAAACTCCATGGCCAGCCAATCAGAACCGGAACCCGCGCTGCCGGCATCCGCAGGACGCTGTCGGATCTGTGGTTGGATGCGAGAGATGCCCTTCGTCGCCGCAAGCCAGCGCTCGCTTTCGACGACCTTAAAAAGCTTCTTCAAACGCGGCAATTCAGAGGCAAAAAAGCCCATCACAGCCTCTGCGCCGGCGAGTCGATAGGGAGTTACTTTGGTAACAGGATCAATTCCCGTGGAAAGCCTGAACCCAAGCCCCTTGAGGAAGGCAAAAAGGCGGAATTCAGCGTCTGCATTCTGGGTATAGTAAACGCCTTTGGACGATTGATCCTGAATGGGGTAGATTTGATTGATCGACTCAATATCCGGCTTTTCCGAGATCGGCCAACGACGTCCCTGATGGAGCGCTGCAACGGTCACATCGAGCGACTGAAGAGACCCGTTGAGCGTCAGTTCAAATTCACAGGCTACTGGAGCAACATGGAAGTTAGTCAGCCCTTCCCCCTCAAGCTCTACCTGAAACGCGTCTGTAACACTTTCCCTGTTAGCAATGAACCAGCGAAGCGGACGACGGCAGGGCAATTCCGCGACTAATTGGGCGAGATCTTTGGAAAGGGGCGGCAACTTAAAGAGCGTTACCGTTTCTCGACAAGCCCACCAAGCTGAAGGCTGACTTTTGATCAACGGGCCCTGCCCTGCCGCATCCAGACTGAGCAGAACATGGTCAGAATTTCCCGAGGATTCGACCCGCAATGGCAAGCGCACAGCCTCAGCAGAGATCGACACCTCAGAACCGCCACCGGAAGGTTTTCCGGCAACGAGTCGCGGGTGATCTGCCGCGCTTTCGAGAAACTCCGAGAAGAGATTGGCATTCAAGGACAGGGGCGCGCTTTGTCCAATGACACCCTTTTCAGCCAGCCAGGCAGCAAGAAGAGACTCCTCCCCCTCTCCGCCAGAATTGAACTTCACATACACGCCGACTGGCTCTCGCAAAACGCCCGAGGTGAGAGTTTCAGGCAAATAAGCCGTGTATTGCCCAGACAGCTTTTTGGGAACTCGCTTTGCTTTTAAAGGCATCCCTGCGCCGGGAGCAGATGCGCTTGCCGCTGCCTGCACGGGCGCTTTAGCACTCTGCGGCTTCAATAAAATCAGTGCGACAGCGATGGAATGCTCACAGATCATGCCGCGACGTGAGGTAGGACATGTACACAAATTGTCCACATCCCGAGCCGAGCGAATAGCCAAACCGCAGGCAAATTTCATTTTACCATGACCTGCTAGACCTCGAATTTTATCACCATCCGAGGAGTTTAAAGACACCAATCCAGCATCCACGAGGCCGCGGGCCGCTTTCATGACCTGCCAACCACCGATTTCTCCAAGCCATTTCTCTGTAATTTCCATTTCTTTCTGGCGCATCGCATCGTTCCCATTCAAAGTCTAGCGTCAAGGTTACTTATGAGGATCGTCGCAATCACGAATCAAAAAGGTGGAGTGGGTAAAACCACGACCGCAATCAATCTGGCCGCATGCCTCGCTCAGCGTGGCGTACGTGTCTTACTCATCGACCTCGATCCCCAGGCAAATGCCACAAGCGGGCTGGGGCTTGCGCAGGAGGATGGCGGCAGCCTTTACCCAGCACTTGTGCTCGGCACCGACCCACACACAGCCATTCGTAGCACGCGACTCCCAAACCTTTCGATCATCCGCTCTCACCAGGAGCTGGCTGGTTGTGAAATTGAATTGGCTCAAAACGGCAATCACCTCGCCCGCCTTCGGGAAGTGCTCAATCCGCTACGCCAGTCCGGCCATTTCGATTACATCCTGCTGGATTGCCCCCCTTCCCTTGGAGTCCTCATGACTTCCGCTCTTGCTGCGGCTGACGAACTGCTCGTGCCTTTGCAATGCGAGTATTTCGGCCTTGAAGGACTCTCCAAAATCGTCGGAGTCGTCCAGCAAATCAGAGATTGCGGAGCCAATCCAAATTTACTGCTCGAAGGCATCGTCATGACCATGTACGACTCACGCGCCAATCTGTCTCAACAGGTGGTCGGAGATGTGAAGAACTACTTTGCTGAAGTCATCTACAATTCGATTATCCCAAGAACCGTTCGTTTAGGCGAAGCGCCAAGCTTTGGAAAATCCATCATCGAGTATGAGCCAAATGGAAAAGGTGCTGCTGCCTACACCGCACTGGCTGAAGAATTCCTGGCACGTCGTGCCACTAAATGACAACAGACTTCTAGCCTGAAATCTGATGAGTTAAGTCAGGCAAAATTGGGAATGTCATAGAGTGCTCCTCTTGGAAAGAAGCATTGCTTGTTTCAAAGACATGGATCTTTTTTCGGCCCTGATGAAAACAACTGTTCAGGCGACCACTCTTAAGAAAATGTTCAGTTTTATTGATTATCAATTTGCATTTATCTTCGCAGATTGCATTCTTTATAATTACCATGAGCCTTTCACTTTCCTCTGTTTCATATTTGTCTCAACCAAACTATTCCCGCCGCAGCAGTTCAAAGTCTGCGCTCGGCAGCTTCGATTATGCCTTCTTAATCACAGCTTTAGTGGTCATTTGTGGAGGCTGCCTTTTCATGCTGGATCTCGCCTCGGCACGCAGTACAGGTCAGGAGTCGATGTTGCTAAGCTTCGTGTCTCAACTCACTCACACATTGCCCTCGCTACTGAGTGAAATTAGCACTTACTTCACATTGTTTTTGAGCAGTATCCTGACCTCTGCTGTTCTTGTGGGTTTTGTTTGTGGTCTTCGTGCCTTGGATCAACAAGTCACTGGCTCAAGCAAACAACAGTCCTCTTCTTATTTCTCCGTCAAGGCTGCTAAGGTCGCTAGCATCAATCAATACAAGGCAGCTTTGCGTGGTCGTGAAAGCCGCTTGTTTCTGATTTCCCCTGTATTTCAGTAAGTTACAAGTAATCACTGACCTGAGCCAAACCAAGTGCTCATGGATTGCCCACTGTAGCTAGTCATTTCCAGATAGCCTTTGCCAGTGATCTTCTTGTTTTTGGTTACACCGGTATAATCCACGGCACCCTCCCAGTATCCTAATCCGGGAGTAG
This sequence comes from Verrucomicrobiaceae bacterium, assembly GCA_027489965.1. Classification (GTDB taxonomy): domain Bacteria; phylum Verrucomicrobiota; class Verrucomicrobiia; order Verrucomicrobiales; family Verrucomicrobiaceae; genus Prosthecobacter. The sequence continues at coordinate 35,608 of JAIXZA010000165.1, read as the reverse complement.
CCTCAGCTTGAAACTCTTGATTTTTCATGGCTGCGCGGCACTCCAATGAAATTCCTTGCGTGGGAATTTCGATCTTCCAACGGATCGGATAAGAGGCTCCAGTGGGAGATTTCCAAACCTCTCCAGGAACAAGCGAAAACAGATCTGATCCCAGTGGAATCAACTGACCGCTAGGAAGAATAAGGGTGCCTGCATTGGAACCAGCAGATCCACCGCGAAGCTGAAAAATCATGAGTTCGCTGCCATCACTTAGCTGAGCGCTGAACCAATCCCAGCCTTGGGTGCCTTTTTCCAAAAAGCTGGTTCCAAATTCATGGTCCATCCAGCTCTCGCCAGAAACCTCATAGACTTGATCATTTAACGTAAGCCTTCCCTGAGTCGGCATCCGCGTGTGAGAATAATAGTGGCTGGCATTTCCTGCACTAGCGCCCTTTTGACTAATGCCATCGCGACCATGAATCACCACTGGCTTTCCAGGCATGAGTGAAAGATTCAATGCAAAACCGTGGTCCTTGGCTTGCAGAGTCATTTGACCATTGGCTGAAAGCAAGACCTGCCAGTCTTCATTCCATACTCGTTGTTCGGCTGCTCCTGCTAGACCTGGCCCGGCACGATTTAAGCGATCCGCATGATGATACTTATCTGCCATCAAATCGCTAACCGCAAAATGCGCCATCCACACATCTCTCAATGCCCAAGGTGAGACGTTAGCTGGCACAGGCGTCGCCCCAATGCGGAAAAAGGTCAGTTGATAGCCGAAACGCCGTCCCTCCGCGGTGGCGACATTGCCCGTGTAATACCACCACTCGATTTTATGTTCTGGATGCTGACCATGGTCACGCGGAAAAGCATACTGATATCCTGGCAATGCAGGCTTCCACTCTTGAGCATCAGCTTGGCCAGTCATGAGCAAAATCAAGAGCGCCAAACCAACGCCACGAGTCACCCGCCAAGCAGGATAGAGGCCAGCCAACATGGTTCCAGCCACCGTCAGCACGGTAGATCCAATCAAGAACAGCCAAGGCGAATGAAACTGGATGCTCCAGCCAAAGCTCTGCGGATTGATCACATGAATCAGCACCAGAGAAAGCAAGATGCCCACGATCAATCCCAGCACTTGGCTCACTAGCCCCAATAGGCCTGACTCCAGCACGATGGTGCGCCGAACCTGCCCAACATCCGCTCCGGCAATACGCAACAATCGGATCTCATCACGCCGCTCTAACACCATCGTCAACATCGTGGCAGCCACACCTGCCATGGCGACGAGAATGGCAATGATCTCCAGCGCCCAAGTGATGGCAAAGGTCGCATCAAAAATGCGTAACACCTCAGACCGCAATCCCGCATTGGTGAAGATGGCCACAAAGCCTTTGCCATCCAACTGCTGAATCAAATCGTCACGAACTGCATCCGGCTCAAAGCCCGGTTTTAGATACAAGGCCACATGAGTCGGGCGACTCTCACCGAACCAACGCTGAAACTCCGATTGATCCATGGTGATCGTGCCACTGTCATTCGAGTAGTCGTAAAACTGCGCCACAATACGAAACGCGTGGGGTCCCTTCGGCGTCGTGAGTGTGATCGAATCCCCTTCCCGCACATGAAAACGCAGCGCAAAACTTTCAGACACAAAAATCTCACCCAGTTCTTTAGCCCTGCGGAGCATCGCCTTGGCATCACCAGCCGTTTTCACCGCGATCCTGCCATGCGCAATCTGCACTGCAAAATCCCCCGTGCCCAGCTTCACCACCCGATCTTTAAAAGGCAGATCCATGGCGCGATAACCGTCATAGGCTAACACTGCCGGATGATGCCGCAAAGCATCCAGCGTAGCCGCAGAAAAGGTGGGCGGACTCTGACTGCGTGGTGGTGTGCCTGGCCTGACATAAAGATCCGCGCCCATGGTCTGATCGACCCAATAAAGAACTGTCTGCCTGAAGCTGCCGACCATCACAGCAATGGCCACCGTCAGCGCTAGAGCCACGGCAAGAGCCGCTACAGAGATCGATAAGCGCTGAGTCGATGCCTGAATCTGTGCCGCTGCCAATCGCCCCTCTATCCCAAACGCCCAAGCCAACAGCGGACGCATACCTTTGGCAATCCAACGCAGCATCATCGGCACCGCAAAGGTCGCCGCCAGAATCGCACAAAAAGCTGATCCATAGCCCCACAGCGGCAGATCCATCACTGGCTCCTGCATAGCTGCCAGCCAGCCAATCAGTAGAAAACCCAATGGAAGGCACAGCCTCCGGATAGATGCCTTCTGTGAATTCTCCAAGCTCGGTCCACCATCGCGGACAGCTTCCACAGGAGACACCCGAGCAGCCTCCAGCGCAGGCTGCGCAGCTGCCACTAAGGATAGCGGCACAGCGATGCCAAACCCCGCCAGCCAGTGCCAAAAAGTCAAGGGCGGCACCTTCGCCGCAGTCGCCACATACAAGGTATCAACCGTCGTCGAAGTCAGGGCTATGGCTAACTCGGCCAAGCCTTTGGCTAACGGCACACCGAGGAGAGCGCCAGCCAGCCCCAGCACCAAAGCCTCTCCTAAAAACAACTGTAGCACCTGCTTTTGCGTCACCCCCAGCGTCCTCAACATCCCGATCTCACGGCGGCGCGACATCACTGCTACCGAGATGGTGTTATAGATTAAAAACAAGCCCACCACCAAAGCGATGCCCGAAAGCATCGTCAGATTGAAATGAAAGGCCGCCAGCATCTTTTCCACAGCCGCACTGCGTCGCTGAGGTCGCTGCACCGTTAGACTTACTGGCAGACGTTGTTTCAATAGGGCCTCAGCCTTTTCCAAAGTCACCCCATCATGCAGACGCAGATCCAGCCGATCCACACGACCTAGTCGATCCAGCGTGACTTGCGCATTGGCAATGTCCATCACCCCGAGAGATTGAGAAGCCATGGCCGATTGCTGAATTCCGGGCTTGGATAACTTCGGATCGCCGATCACCGCCGCCACGGTCACCTCACTGCGCCGATCCCCGATCCGCAGAATCAGCTTCCCACCAGTTACCAGCCCATGCCTTTTGGCGAAACCGTGGGTGACCATCAGACTATCGGGCTTCGCTAAAAAACTCATCAATTCCATGCCGCTTGCCGCTGAGCCAGTGAGCGCATAATCACGTAGAGCTGGATCACGCAGGGCATCGATCCCGATCACTCGCAGAGTCTCACTCCCCTGTCCAAGGACCTCGGCCGTTACATCTGCCTCGATTACGGGTGTGGCGATGCCAATCTCTCGGAGCCAAGCCAATCCGGGAATCAACGTCTCATCGATGCCCACTGGCGGACAAGTAATCTCCAGTGCTGCCTTTCCCGAAACAGCATCCAAAGCTGCGCTAAAGCCCCGCAGCGACCCTTGATTGGCCAATTGAATCGCCAACATCACTGCCACACCCAAAGTCACCCCCAGAGCCGTCAGCACCGTGCGCAGCCGGTTGGCCCGCATAGGACGTAAAATGAGACGAGAGAACAACATGAGCGCAAAGTTAAAGTAGGCATACGCCCCATAATCGCATTTCGGCAGCGTGCAGCCGCATTTCCTAAAAGAGACTGCCCAGAACCGAAGGTTGACGCCTCACGCCCCTGCGCTTATGCATGGTTTCCGGCAGTGCATTTGCTCTGCTGGGAAAATCCCCCTAAAATCCCACACACACTTACAATGGTCAAAATCGGCATCAATGGTTTCGGGCGCATCGGTCGCCTCGTGTTTCGCGCAATCTGTGATCAAGGCCTTCTTGGCAAAGAGATCGACGTCGTCGCCGTAAACGACCTCGTGTCCGCAGACAATCTCGCCTACCTCGTCAAATATGACTCCACGCAGGGCAAAGCCCGCGAAAGCGTCTCCTCCAAGAAAAGCAGCCCTGAACTGGCTGAAGATGACATCCTGGTCGTCGATGGTCATGAGATCAAGTGCCTCGCCGTTCGTGCAGGTCCTTCCGCTCTGCCATGGAAAGAACTCGGCGTGGACATCGTCATCGAGTCCACCGGTCTCTTCACTGAGCGCAGCAAAGCCCAAGGTCACATCGACGCCGGCGCTAAAAAGGTTATCATTTCCGCTCCTGGTAAAGAAGAAGACATCACCATCGTCATGGGCGTGAACCATGAGAAGTACGATCCAGCCGCTCACCACGTCATCTCCAACGCTTCCTGCACCACCAACTGCTTGGCACCTGTCGTTCACGTGCTCTTGAAAGAAGGATTCGGCGTCGCTGAAGGTCTCATGACCACCATCCACAGCTACACCGCCACGCAAAAGACCGTGGACGGCCCAAGCGCTAAGGATTGGAAAGGTGGCCGTAGCGCTGCCATCAACATCATCCCAAGCGGCACTGGCGCAGCCAAAGCCGTCGGTCTGGCCATCCCAGAAGTGAAAGGCAAGCTCACCGGCATGTCCTTCCGTGTTCCTACTCCAACTGTTTCTGTCGTCGATCTCACCGTGAAGACGGAGAAAGAGACCAGCTACAAAGAAATCAGCGCCGCCATGAAGAAGGCCAGCGAGACCTACATGAAAGGCATCCTCAACTGGACCGCCGATGAAGTGGTCAGCACCGACTTCATCCATGATCAACACAGCTCCATCTTCGACCACGGCTCAGGCCTTGAACTGAACAGCAAGTTCTTCAAGCTGGTCAGCTGGTATGACAACGAGTGGGGTTACAGCAACCGCGTCGTCGATCTGGTGAAATACATCGTCAGCAAAGGCCTGTAATTCTTTTCAGATAGACCAAGCTTCTCGACGGGCCAGATCACCAGATCTGGCCCGTTCTCTTTCGCTTGATTGACTCATTGATAACCGACGGAGATACCCAACACCAAGGTTGAGAACCGGAAACTTAACGAATGGTGTTTAGCCTAACCTATTCGCCTCAAATGAGGGCTAGCAGCAAGTCGCAGTAGAGTTTTATGCATAGGTCTGGTTAGCTCTAAGATCATTTTATTCATATCCTCCTTGCCAAAGTGGGTGCATTCCGTTTCACCTAGTTCATAATTCACCAGAGAATCACTATGGCAGAACGATACAAAGTTTATGAGCAACTCGGCGCAGGCGGCGTGGGAGCGGTGTATCGCGCATATGACAATGATTTGAAGCGTTGGGTGGCCATTAAACGACTGATTGCCGCGGCTGAACTGGACACGGATAATAAGCTGGCTGCCGATCTCCGCCGAGAGGCCGATGCACTGGCCGCGATGCGGAATCCAAATGTCGTAACTATCTTTGACGTTGCGAGTGACCATATCGGCCTATTCATGGTGATGGAGCTGCTGGAAGGCGAAGATTTAGCCGACGTGGTAGCCCGGGGGCCTCTTCACTACGATGACTTTAAAGAGCTAGCCTCCCAAACCCTCGAAGCCCTACTGGCCGCGCATCAACGCCACATTCTGCACCGAGACATCAAGCCAGAAAACATCAAGGTCGAGCGCCTGCCAGGGGGGAGAATGCAGTCGAAGATCATCGACTTTGGTCTAGCGCGCTCAGGCATGAGAGCCCGTAAGCAGACCGAAGATCAATCAGGCACCGTGATGGGCTCTATTTTTTACATGGCCCCGGAGCAGCTCACGCGGAAGCCGGTGGATGAAAAGACGGATCTCTATTCCCTGGGCTGCGTGTTTTATGAAGCGCTGTCGGGCCGCAAGGCTTTTGATGGTGAGACAGTGGATAAGGTGATCGATGCCCACATCAATCACGACATCATCCCGCTGCACGTCATCGCCCCGCATGTGCCGCAATGGCTGGGAGCTTGGGTGCTGCGCCTCATGGCCAATAAGCCTGAGGATCGACCTGCCAATGCCCAACAGGCGATCGAGGAATTCCGCTCCTGGGAAAAGATGTCATCTGCACCGGCCATGATGCCCTGGATGCCGATGAACTATGCGCCAATGCCTGTGATTTTTCCGCAGCCCGGTTATCCAGGCAATGTGACGACGAGCAGCGTGCCGGTGCACCCGATGTATTATCAAACAGGGCCCGTGCCGGCTTACCAGACGGGACATGTGCCTGTTTATCAGCCGCAGCAAAGCCAGCCTCTAGTGCAGGCTCAGCCCGCTGCTGAGGTGATCCCATTAGCCGTGCCCATGCCGAATCAGGGCACACAAACCAAGCCGCTTAGTGCCCCCAAAGCCGCAGCCCCTCGCCAGCCTCAGGGTGGACGTCAGGCACATCCTGCTGCTAAAAAAGCCCCACTGGTGCCAGCCAAAGGATTTGAACTCACGCCGCAGATGAAGCTCTATGGCATGATCGGAGGTGGTGTGGTGCTTCTGGCCGTGATCGCTGGGTTCCTTTTCTCAAGCGGATCTCCGAAATCTGAAGCCAACAAAAGTTCTGCACCAAGCACCAACGCATCAGTCAGCTCAACCCCCGCTAAAAAAGTGGCGTATCAGCTACCCAATGACCGCATCTACCCGCCGCAGGATGCTGATCTTTGCCTGCATTTAATCAGCAGCGTGGGGGTTCGCAAAAAAGATGGCGGTCATGCCAATGTGAATGATCTGGTCACTGAATGGCACGATCTAGCGCCCCGTGGTGATGACAATTTCCTGCGCGCTCTGAATAGCTCGACGGATTACTCTCCCAAGCGAGTCTTATGGGATACGACCCCACAGGTCAAAGCTGGACGTACCGCGCTGGACTTCCACACGCGCAACGACAAACCAACATGTTTGAATATTTCCAATTCTGGAGACATCGGTAGGCTCCCCTTCGGAAAAAACGCCACGCAAAGTCCCAAAGGATTAACGATGGCCCTCGTCTTTCAGGCCGATGAAAAAGCTCTACCCTGCCGAGTCGCCAGTGCCAGTGCAGAGGGGAACCTTTGCGTGACCTTGCGTGTGAGCACTGAGAAAAACCTCTCCGTGCAGCTTTGCAATGGAACCTCTGAAGCTAAAATCACGAGCCGTGACGTCAATGCCAGCCTGCCAATCACAGTCGTTGTCACCTGGGACAATGCCAGTGGTAAGGCAGAACTAAGAGCCAAGGATGCCGCTGGAAAAACATTCATTGGCGGGACTGAACTGAAAGCGCCTAGCGCGCCACTGAGCTGGATTACCATCGGTAAGGCGCAAGACCCCAGTAAAGGTCCAGTCCCTCCAAACGAACAGTTCAATGGCTGGCTAGCCGAGTTTCTGCTTTATGCCTCGGTGCCGACCACAAATCAGCTGCAGCTTCTCGAAGGCAGCGCTTTGAGGGAGTATTACATCCAAAACATCACTCCGCCTAAAAAGTAGCCAACGCATTAGACCACTGCCTCTGCGTATAACATAAGAAGCTGTTAGGCCGAATCATGAAACTCTCCAACTTCAACATTGCCTTGATCCTTTGCATCATTTCTTTTGGATGCAAATCTGAGAAACCATCCACAACGAAAGCGGTTCGCACAGAAATCGAACCTACTGCTTTAGTTGTACCAACAACGGCTCGGGAAGTGGATCGATACGAGTTTGTCGAAAGTGAACTTGTTCAACATCCTGAAGACGAAAAGAATTTAAATCACTATTACATGGGTAGCTTCGGTGGATTCGACTACCTTTCAGTCCGCAACAAAGGATATAAAATTCCCAGCGACCAACTGAACTTGAAGAAAACTTTTCCTTTAACTAAAATCACCTCTGATTGGGTGCCTCTTTGCATCCATTTTTCCCAAGTTAAATACGAGCTCAACTAAAGCCACAAGGCAGAACGAGCACCATCACCTTTTGCAGATTCGTCCGACCCAAAAGTTCATGGCAAAAGCTGGAAGGCCAAGGAATCGATAAGAAACAATCATCCTGCCCTCTGCGTGAATCCTGCAAGCGATGTAAAATCGTCGTCCCTGGCTTGATTTGCCCCCATGTATTCTGAGCCAAAAGTCAGGTTTTGTGTGACTGAGCTTAATCTGCCAAACTTGCTCGATTTTAGGCATCCTAGTGCCGCCTCTTGCTAACCGCTCTAGCGTGGTCATCGTATAGATCCCAGACTTTCGCTTCTATTCACTGCAATCCTATGGAAACATTACGCCGCCTCACTTTTGCCCTATCGGTCTTTATTCTTGCGACGCTTGCCTTTGCCTTTTGGCGACAAAATAAAGAAGGCTATGGCCTGCTTAATTTCCTCCGCGCTGAGTCACCCAATGAGGAGAAATTCTCAGCAGCTAGCACACCCAAGTTGGACCTGGAAGATGTGAAGTTTCTGAGTGCCATGAATGATGAGTTCTCCAAGCTCTCCGCTGCTGTGCTGCCGAGCGTGGTCAGTGTGAACACAAAGACGCTACGTAGAGGGCAGACAGCTTGGCATCCTTTCTTTGGGCTGGTCAGCGGCCGTGCTCAGGTCATCCCTGGCCTAGGCTCAGGAGCCATCATTTCAAAGGAAGGCCACATCATCACCAATTACCACGTCATTGCCGATGTCAATGAAGTCCTTGTGACCACCAATGATAACAAACAATTCCCTGCCCGCATTCTGGGAGCCAGTCGTGAACGCGACATCGCGCTACTAAAGATCGAAGGTGCCAAGAAAGACTTCCCTGCCTTGGCCTTTGCCAACAGTGACGCTGCAAAAGTAGGTCAGATTGTCTTTGCCGTGGGTAATCCCTTTGGCCTTAGTGGCACAGTAACGCAGGGCATCATTAGCGCTCGTGACCGCCACCTCAGTGATAGCCAGCTGGACTATCTGCAAACTGACACGGTCATCAATCCAGGCAACTCAGGTGGACCTCTCGTCAATATTCGTGGTGAGATGATCGGCATTAACGTAGCCATCTATCGCGGCGATGAAAACGTGCGTGCTTGGCAAGGCGTGGGACTAGCCGTGCCAGCAAACGATGCCAAATCGGTGATCGACGCCATTTTAGCCCAAAACAAAGCCGGCAAATCAGCCACAGCAGCGGCTGGCATGGGTTATCTTGGACTGGTTCTTAGTCCCGAAGTCGTGGCCATTGATTCGGGGCTCGGCACGTCACTCATCGGTGCCTTTATCACCGAACTCGATCCCCAGTCCCCAGGCACAGCTGGTGGCCTGCAGCCTGGAGATGTGATCACGGCACTGAATGATGAAAACTTAACCTCCCCACGGCAGTTGCTCGACCAAATCCGCGCTTTCACTCCTGGCACGATCATTAAACTCACCCTGTTACGCAATGGCCAACTAGCTCAACTGAACGTCAAAATTGGGCAGCGGCCTGACGCCCAGTAACCCAAGATCTAGGATTAACGAGAAAGCGCTCGGCAATTGTCGAGGAGGCCGTGGACGTAACTCGCTACATCTTCAAAACCCTTTTTGTAGGGCGTGTCATCCAGACAAATCAGTTCTTCCACGGCTTCTTTGAGCATGGACTGGGCAAAGTTGACGGCCTTTTCAATGGCCCCCTCATAATCAGCAATGCTTGCTAGGATGGTCGTGTCCATAGGCTCGCCTTGCAGCAGCATTTTATTAAGCTTTTGCTTCTGCGAGTCTGTTGCCTCCATGAGGAGATATAAGATTGGCAGTGTGAGTTTTCCTTTCACCAGGTCGGTGCGCAGAGTTTTTCCGACTTTGGCCTCATCTCCGACGAGATCCAAGCAGTCATCATAGATCTGATAGACGGTTCCCAGCTTCATGCCGTAGCTGTGCAGTGCTGCTTCGACATGCTCCGGCACTTTATTGAGTCGAGCCCCCATGCCTGCTGCCACACCAAAAAGCGCAGCAGTCTTCATCTCAATCATGCGCAGGTAATCCGCCACAGACAGGTTCAAATCAAAGCGGCGCTGTGTCTGGAAGATCTCTCCACTGCACACATCACGGGAAGCTTTGGCAATACTGCGGCAGACGACCGAATCATCAAACTCAGTCGAAAGCTCAAGCGCATAAGCAAAGAGCGCATCTCCCAGGAGCACACTAAGCGCACTACCCCACTTTGCCGCAGCCGTCGGGATACCACGTCGAGTGCCGGCACCGTCCATAATATCATCATGCACGAGGGAGGCGATATGGATCATTTCCAGAATGACTGAAAGGCGCGTGTGATGCTCTGTTTTCCCGCCCGTGGCACCACCTGCCATCAGAGCTAAGGCGGGGCGAATGCGTTTGCCCGAGGCCTGGCAAACATAGGCCACATAACCTTCTACCGCAGGATCAAAATGGCGGGCCTGATCCCGAATTGCCTTGTCCACGACTTCGAGGTCGCCACGCAACAAGTCGAAAGGGAAAACTGGCGTGTTAGCACTGGCGGTTAGAGTTGTCATAGGGGGATAAAAAGGCACTGATGAGGGTAAGTGCACGCTCATTACATCGCGCACCGTCAATTCTTCGTCAAATACGACATGAGTAGATTCTGCGGATGTAGTTTCAGAAAAATCAGTCGCTCGTGAAAGTTCCGCAGATGTTACAGTCCGCACGCTTTGGCAATTTCAGCCGACGAAATAGCATCTTCCCGAGATCCATGCAGAGTATTTCTCCAGCTAAAGGCTGACCCAGCCCAGTGATAAGTTTGATCACTTCCATGGCCCCCAGGCAGGCAGCAGTGCCCGAAACTGCACCAAAAACGGGAAATTGCCGCGTCCAAGTCTGCGGAACCTCCGTCACATAACAGGCCAGACAACCCGTGCGCCCTGGAATAAACGTGGTCACGCTGGCCTCCAGAGAATGCATGGCACACTCGACCATTGGCTTGCCTGCACGAACTGCAGCGGCATTTAATGCCAGCCTTTCCTGAAAAAGCGGAGCCGCATCGACCACGATGTCACACTGAGCGACGAGGGCATCCGCATTCGACTCAGAGACATTTTCAGGCACAGCGATCACCTCACAGTCAGGATTCAGATCCATTAATTTCTGAATGATCGACTCCACCCTCGGTCGCCCGACCTGAGCGCGAGTCTGCAAAAGCTGGCGATTCAAGTCCGACATCTGAAGATCCCCACCATGCGCAAGAATCAGACGCCCGACCCCAGCTGCCGCCAGCTCCATCGCCACCAATCCACCGAGACCGCCGACGCGGGAAATCAACACAGATGCGCCTTTAAGTTTCCTCTGGCCCTCTTCTCCCATGCCAGGCACCCACATCTGCCACTCGTACAGAGCGCGGTCAGTGTCGTTCAGTTCTAATAAATTCATGGAAAGGCGGAGAACGGAGCTGCAAAGCGCTACATTGCCAAGATGTTTACAAAGCAAACAAAGATCTTCGATTGAATCAGGCTAGGCTTGCCTGTCGAGGAACGTTCTTTTAAATCCACACGCGCATGAAAACACTCGCCCTTCTCACTCTCGCTTCTTTTGCCCTGCCCTTTTCAGCCATGGCACAGGCTCCGCAGGCGGAATTGATCTCTGTTCAGAAAATCTACGACAAAGGCGGGCATCAAGCTTTCACCGACCTGACTCGGTTTAAAAATCTCTTCTTTTGCTGCTTCCGAGAAGCGCAGGACCATGTCGGCAGTGATGGCAGCATTCGCATCATGATCTCCTCCACCGGCAGCACTTGGGTGGACTACGCCACCATCAGCGAGAAAGGCACCGACCTGCGTGATCCGAAGCTGGAAATCACCCCTGACGGCAAACAACTCTACATGATCTGCGGTGGCTCCCTCTATGGCGGCACCAAGGATCTCAAAGGCCGCCGCCCGCGTTACTCCACCACAACTGATGGCAAGTTCTGGACACCCACTCAAAAGCTACTGGCAGAAGGCGATTGGCTCTGGCGCACGACCGTGAATCCTAGCGACAAAAAATTCTACGGTGTCTCTTACAACGCCTACCCGACCACCGGTGGCCCCAAGTCAGAGCCTGAATGGTCGCTCAAATCCTACACCAGTAGTGACGGCTCCGTTTGGCAGCTATCCTCCATCATGCAAGTACCCAATCAACCGAATGAAACCACCCTACGCTTTCTCAAAGACGGCAGCGCTCTAGCACTCGTCCGCCGCGAGGCTGGCGACAAGCGTGGCTACATCGGCAGTGCTACAGCTCCCTACCGCGAATGGAAATGGACCCCACTGACCAATGTCGTTCAGGGGCAAAACTTCATCGAACTGCCAGACGGCTCCCTCATCGCAGCGTCACGTGGTCTGGGCAAAACACCCGGTGCCCACACAGTGCTTTATAAAATGACACCCACCTCCCTTGAACCAATCTTAGAACTGCCCAGCGGTGGCGACTGCAGCTACCCCGGCCTGCTTTGGCATGAAAACCATCTCTGGGTCAGCTACTACTCATCCCATGAAGGCAAAGCCAGCATCTACATCGCCAAAGTCAAACTGCCATGGGTCACAGCCAAGTAAGTCACGTCTGATCTTAACTGAGCAATGTTCTGAGCGGTCACTTTACGCAACAACATCAATAAGCGCCAGAAATGGCTCAGGGCTTTATGGAATAGCCTCGTAGGCTTGCACAAACACAAGTCCGCTTCAATTTGAACCTCCCATGTCCGCACTCGACGATCTCCTCACTTGCCTGCGCTTTGCCAGCGTTTCTACCGACTCAAAGTTCAATGCCGATACTCGTGCCTGCGCGGAATGGCTCGTTTCCAAACTGACAGGCATGGGGCTAACGACGACGCTGCATGAAACTCCCGGACATCCCGTGATTGTAGCGAAAAATAAGCATCTCGAAGGCCGCCGCACCGTGCTGCTGTACGGTCACTACGACGTGCAACCGGTGGAGCCTCTTGCCGAGTGGCTCTCGCCCCCCTTTGAGCCAACAATCCGTGATGGGCGCATCTACTGCCGTGGTGCCACCGATAACAAGGGACAGCTCATCGCCCATGTTTCAGGTTTGGCCGAGACACTGGCCGAACACGGTGATCTGCCTGTTAATCTGACCCTTCTCTTTGAGGGCGAAGAAGAAATCGGCAGCCCCAATCTAAAACCCTTCCTACAAGCACATCGCGAAGAACTGGCCTGTGATCTCGTCGCCATTTCAGATACGGGCATGGTGGCTGAAGGCGTCGGCACCTTCACTTATGGATTGCGCGGCATTGCTTGCCTGGAAGTGAAAGTCCATGGACCCACAATCGATCTTCACTCGGGCATCTTTGGTGGCGCAGTCGCTAATCCTGCGACGATGGCAGCGCGCCTCGTCGCTACCCTTCACGATGCAGAAGGGCGAGTTTTGATTCCTGGTTTCTACGATGGCGTTCGGGATCTCCAGGATTGGGAACGTACGTCTTGGAAAGACTTGGGAGACGGAGAAGCTGAAACGCTGGCATTGACGGGTGCTCCAGCCCTTTTTGGTGAAGCTGGCTACACGGAACGTGAATGCCGCTGGGCACGCCCAACGGCCGAGGTCAATGGCATCGGTGGCGGATATCAGGGAGAGGGCTCAAAAACGGTCATTCCCCGTGAAGCATTCTTTAAATTATCATTCCGGCTCGTACCTGACCAAAATCCAGAACGTATTCTCGATCTGGCAGAGGCCTATTTGCGCAGCCAGGCTCCGAAATCCGTTCGTTTAGAGATCAAGCGTGGCCACACAGGCAGTTCCTATCTAATGGACCCACATTCACCCTACGGTCTGGCTGCTCAGCGTGCGCTTCAGGCAACCTTCGGGGGTCAAATCGCTCTGATTCGAGAAGGCGGCAGTATTCCGATTGTTCAAGCCTTTAAAGACGTGCTTGGAGCTGATACACTGCTCCTTGGGTTAGCGCTGCCAGACTGCCAAGCGCACGCACCGAACGAAAACTTCCCCATTGCGAATCTCGAAGCAGGCATCCGTCTGAACAAAGCCCTGCTGCGAGAATTGGCGATTTAATATCAAGAAAGCTGAAACTTCCCGTTTGCCACTTTCCATAATTACCATAGATTACGATCTATGCGGATGTTGTATTGGAACAGGTCAAGTTGGGCGGCACTGACTTTTTGGGTCAGCGGACTCTTTGTGTCGCCATGCCACGCCGCAGATCCAACAGCTGAGCAACAATTCATGCTAGAGCAATTGAACCGGATGCGCAGGGCACCCGCAGCAGAATTGGATAAGCTGGTCAATTTAGCCGATGCAAACACCTGGGGCTCTCCCAAATCAGATCATCTGACGGTGGCTTCGGCACTGAATTTCTATGGCGTGAGTGCTTCAGAGTTATCATCTCAATGGAGCACCCTGATAGCAGCGCCACCTCTGGCCTGGAGTAACTCGCTTGCCGCAGCTTCGGCCACTTATTCGAATCTGATGGTGAGCACGGATACTCAGGCGCATGGATTGGATGGCCTGAGTGTCGGTCAGCGCATCGTCAATGCTGGCTATAGCTCATCCTGGGGAGATTCAGCCCAGACACTTTTCGCAACAGCATCAGATGTCACTCATGCACACACAGCCTTAGCCATCGACTGGGGTCCAGACGGAGGCAGTGGCACGGGAATTCAGCCTGGGGCCACGCACCGTGCAGCCCTGATGGACCCACTTTTTAAAGAGATCGGCATTGGTTTTCAAACCGTCTCGATTCCCATCAACAATGTAGAAGTCACTGGCCCCTTTAGCGTGACGCAGCATCTAGCAAACAATTTACGTTCCAATGGCGTGAGCATCATCTCAGACGCCATCCTCACAGGCAGCATCTACAATGATTCCATCTTTGATGACGACTTCTACACCCCTGGCGAAGGCATTGGGGGAGCGCTGGTCTTTGTCTATGACAACTTCACCGGACAAATGGTCGCCTCAGGCCAAACCAACAGCGTTGGAGGGTTCAACATCGCTCTCACCGGATTAACCGACGGATCGACTTATCGCGTGGAAGCCCCTGAAACCGGACAATCAGCCCAGAATTTCTCTCTCAATCCCCGCCAAGAGAATTATGGGTCGGTCAGCAGTCCGGTGATCGTCACCTTGTATGACAATGTTTATGCTTCCTTTGTCGCCGTTCCAGAGCCGGGAAGCGCTGCCCTCATGATTTTGACGGGTCTTATGGCCCTTCGCCGCAAACGCCCGTAATTTCCCACCCTAAAACCCCCATGAAAACACTCCAAATCTGCCTCCTCACCTTTTGCCTTGCAGCCCCGTTGCACGCCGAGCCCGATGCGACTGAGACAGCGATCCGCGCCGTGATCGACGAGTATGAGACAAAGGTCCGCGCCAATACCATGAAGATCATTGAGGCGAAAACGGAGGAAGAGAAAAACAAATACCGCGGCACCATTCCAAGTGCCGAAACCTATGCCACCCAGGTCATGAAGATCGTCCAAGATCACCTGGATGCCCCAGGCTCAGCCCTGGGCGTGAAATGGCTGGCCACGCAGGCGGCCAACTTCCCAGAAGGTCAGATTGCCCTGCAAATGCTCGGTACCTCTCACACCAAGAGTGCTGGCATCGCCGCAGCGGTGAAAGCCCTAGAATACCATCCAATCACCATGGCAGAACCGATTCTCAAAGCTGTGCGCGAGAGCAATCCGAACCTGCCTGAAAAAGCAGCAGCTACTTATGCCCTAGGCATGCAGTATTTCCGCCTTTTTGAAGCAGCCACCGATGAGAAGGCCGCTGAGACCGCTAAATCCAAGGCCATGGACTACTTCCAGGAAGTCAGCTCCACCTACTCTAAAGAAACCATTGATGGCTTCCCTCTCGCTGATCAGGCAGCACGCACCATGTTTGAACTCGCCAATCTCTCGGTCGGCAGCGAATGCCCAGAGATCGACGGCAAAGACGTGGATGGCAGCGGCTTCAAACTCAGTGACTACCGTGGCAAAAGTGTGATCCTCATGTTCTGGGGCGGCTGGTGCCATGCCTGTCATGGCGTTTTACCACAGATGAATCAACTGGCGACGGCGACCAAGGACAAATCTATCGCCATTCTTGGCATCAATACCGACATCCCAGACGAGGCGCGAAAAGCCTATCAAGACTATCAAGTCAACTTCCGCAACTGGTCAGACGGCACCACCAGTGGCCCGATTACGAGCATCTTCAATTTGCGCAATTTCCCCACGCTCTATCTGCTAGACCCAAAAGGAAAAATCGTCCTCAAAAACACCAGTGTCGAGGCCATCAAAGCCAAGCTAGGCCTCTAAGCTGACCTATTTCACTTCTTTGGCGGGCTGGTCACCAAACTGGAGCGTCGCAACTTTAGCCTCTGCGCTGACATTGAGAGAAATCCAGTGCCCAGCCACCGCGTGCGAGGGAAAGCCACAGGCTAGGGCAAACTCCCCAGCCTCATCGGGCGTGAAGCTGAACTCCGATTTTCCCATCGTTTGCCCCATGATGTGCTTCGGTGTCGCTCCACCTTCAAAGTAAGGTTCGGCAATTTGCAGCTTCTTTGTTTCCGCCTTTTCACACACAATCGCGCTGTGGGGGATCGGACTTGGGTTGATGAAGGTCACATCCACCTTCCAGCCCACAGGCACCGTCAGCACCGCTTTTCCGTGAGAATAACCATTGAAATTCATGCCATAATTGGCCGCATTAAACGTAGCCACCAACACCACCTTCACGCTGTTGGGTGTCGACCCTGGACGCAGCAGATCATCTGCCGTGATGCCAGCAAAAAGCTCCTTCTTTAAGCCTGGGATTTCTTGGCTATGATCGTGCCCTGGCGGCGGTGTTTCGGCAGAAAAAGAAAACGTGGAAGCGACAAGGAAGCAGGCAAGAGTTCGGAACATAGGTATTAGAGTGATTGGAAGTCTCCTCCAGATCAACGTTAAAAACCAAGTGAACATTTCCCAAGCCTGAGAAATACAAATTCAGGTCACTGAGCAGACTCCCCAAGAAGTTCAGATTCATCGACAAAGAAAGTCGCGTGAAAATTGCAGCTCCTGCTTGCGAGTAGCCGTCGTATTGCCAAAGTGAACTTTTACCACTCATGAGCGCAGTTTTTGATTCCCTTTCCCGTTTTTACCATTCCTCCATTGGCAAGAAGATCCTCGTTGCCCTGACCGGCGCAGCCCTTCTAATCTTTGTCCTCGGCCACATGATTGGCAATTTACTGGTCTTCGTCGGACCCGAAGCCATCAATGAATATGGACACATGCTGCAAACCGCTCTTCACGGCGGCGGTGTCTGGATCGCAAGACTGGGCCTGCTGGCAGCCGTCGGCATTCATGTGGTAGCGACCATTCAACTGACCAAGCAAAACCGCGCAGCTCGTATCGATGCCTACGGCAAGGTTGCTTCCCAAGTTTCTAGCAAGTCATCCCGCACCATGATCTGGAGTGGTCTGACGATTCTTGCCTTCATCGTCTATCATCTTCTGCACTTCACGGTGCGTGTCGGCAATGAATACGGCAATCCAGCCCTCTACAGCTATGACCTGCACGGCCACACCGTGCACAATGTTTACAAAATGGTCATCGACGGATTCTCCTGGGCTCCTGCTGCCATTTTATATGTCATTGCCATGCTTCTCCTGAGCAGCCATTTGAGTCATGGTTTCTCCAGCTTGTTCCAGACTCTGGGACTCTCCACTCACCGCACAGAGCCTTTATTTAAGAAGCTGGGCCATGCATTTGCCCTTCTCATTCTCGTCGGCAACTGCTCCATCCCAATCGCCATCCTTGTCTTTGGTTACGGCCGTTAATCCTCCCCTGCCCTCAGCCCTCTCGCCCTCCGCCTTATGTCACTCGACTCAAAAATTCCTTCCGGCCCAATGGCACTCAGATGGTCCAAGCACAAGCAGGACTCCAAGCTGATCAATCCGAAGAACAAGCGCAAATACACCGTCATTGTCGTCGGCAGCGGTCTGGCAGGTTCATCCGCAGCAGCCACGCTTTCTGAACTGGGCTACAAGGTCAAATGCTTCTGCTTCCAAGACAGCCCACGCCGCGCCCATTCCATCGCGGCTCAGGGCGGGATCAATGCGGCTAAAAACTACCAAAACGACGGTGACAGCGTTCATCGTCTGTTTTATGACACGGTTAAAGGCGGTGACTTCCGCGCCCGTGAGTCCAACGTCCATCGTCTGGCCGAAGAAAGCGTCAACATCATCGACCAATGCGCCGCTCAGGGCGTTCCTTTTGCCCGTGAATACGGCGGTGGCCTAGCCAACCGCTCCTTCGGTGGTGCTCAAGTCAGCCGCACCTTCTATGCTCGTGGCCAAACCGGACAGCAGCTTCTGCTCGGCGCTTATTCGGCTCTGAATAAAGAGGTCGCTCGTGGCGGTGTGGAAATGCACACTCGCTCGGAAATGCTGGAGGTCGTCGTCGTCGATGGACATGCCAAAGGCATCATCACCCGCGACCTCATGACCGGGAAGATCGAAGCTCATGCGGCTGACACGGTGCTTCTCTGCACCGGTGGTTACGGCAATGTCTTTTACCTTTCCACCAATGCCATGGGTTGCAACGTGACGGCCACCTGGCGGGCTCACCGCAAGGGCGCCTACTTTGCCAATCCCTGCTACACGCAGATCCATCCGACCTGCATTCCGGTCAGTGGTGACTATCAAAGCAAGCTCACCCTCATGTCCGAGTCTCTGCGCAATGACGGACGCATCTGGGTGCCGAAAAACAAAGCGGACATCGGCAAGCCTGCCGCTCAAATCCCAGAAGCCGATCGCGATTACTTCCTGGAACGCAAATACCCTAGCTTTGGCAATTTGGCCCCACGTGACATCTCCAGCCGTGCCGCCAAAGAAGCCTGTGATGCCGGTCTCGGCGTTGGCCCAGGTGGACGCGGCGTCTATCTCGACTTCGCCGAAGCCATCGGTCAGTTCGGCCAAAAAACCATTGCTGAACGCTACGGCAATCTTTTCGAGATGTATGAAAAGATCACCGGTGAAAGCGGCTACAAACAGCCGATGCGCATCTACCCAGCTGTGCACTACACCATGGGCGGTCTGTGGGTCGATTACAATCTGATGAGCAGCCTCCCCGGCCTGCACGTCCTCGGCGAGGCCAACTTCTCCGACCACGGCGCCAACCGCCTCGGAGCCAGTGCTCTTATGCAGGGCCTGGCCGATGGTTACTTCGTCATTCCGACCACCATTGCTCCTTACCTTGTCACTCAGACCCCAGGAAGCGTCACCACCAGCCACCCCGAGTTCACCAAAGCTCTCGAAGACGCCCAGGGCCGCACCAACAAATTCCTCAATGTCAAAGGCAAGCGCAGCGTGGACAGCTTCCACCGCGAACTCGGCCTCCTGGTCTGGGATAAATGCGGCATGGCTCGTGATAAGGCAGGCCTCACCGAAGCGCTCAAACGCATCCCTGAACTGCGTGAAGAATTTTGGAGCAACGTCAAAGTCCCAGGTTCTGGCGCCGCTGCCAACCCTGAACTGGAGAAAGCCGGCCGTGTCGCCGACTTTATGGAGTTTGCGGAACTGCTCTGCCACGATGCGCTGGATCGCGAAGAAAGCTGCGGAGGTCACTTCCGCACTGAACATCAATACGACGATGGCGAAGCTAAGCGTGACGATGAAAACTACTGTTATGCTGCCGCTTGGGAGCACACCGGTGACCTTTCCAAGCCGAAACTGAACAAAGAGCCTCTCACCTTCGAGGAAGTCCATCTCAGCGTCCGCAGCTACAAGTAATTCATCACTCATGAATCGCGATTCCGAAGCCCAGTTACTCGACTTCTGCGCGCGCCAACAGGCCGCGTTCGAGGAAGCTGCTTGGCTGGAATCGAAGCCCGTCCCGCCCAATGAAATGGCAGCCATCTGCCTCTTCCTTTCAGGCACTGATTGGTACGGTTACAGCGAAAAGCTCGTGAACCTCGCTGAAACCTTGCTTCCAGGATGCAGTCAGACATTAGGCTCATTGCTGCGAGATCTGCGTTTTGACGCCTTGCGCTTCTCCACTCAGCTGAAAAGACAGCTTCGCCATGCATGATCTTCATCCAGAACTCACTTCAGCTTTGAGTGAAATGCTTGACCGCATCGATCAGATTCTACGCGATTGCAGTTACGAAGGCGATCCCTTGGTCATGTATCTCGCTGGCGGCATGGCCGTTCACTTCCACTGTGGAACTCGATACACGGAAGACGTGGATGCCACCTTCTCTAAGCGGCTCCTGCTACCGTATGATCAGTTGATCGTGGACTACATTCGACAGGACGGAAAACGCTCCACCATTTATTTTGACCCGACTTACAACGACACGTTTGCCCTGCTGCATCCCGACCATCGCGAAAGCTGTGTCGAATGGTTGGGCATTGGCAATGAGAGCCGCCGTGTTCAACTCCGTGTCTTTTGCCCAGTTGATCTAGCCGTTTCTAAGCTCGCCCGCTTTTCCACCAATGATCAGGCAGACATTCTAGCTCTCGCCCACAAGCGCTTTTTCACCACCACCCAACTCCAGCAACGAGCCACTGAAGCCCTCGGTTACTATGTCGGCGACACACGCTGGATCCATTTAAACCTCCGCCAGATCAGCGAGGAAATCGAAGTCTCACTCTCGGCCTAATCTTTCAAAACCACCGCACACCTCCCATGTCACTCCTCAACCTCCAACTCAAAGTCTGGCGTCAGAATCAAGGTCAGCCCGGTCATTTCCAGGATATTCAAGCTCGTGAGATTCCCGATCATGCCTCCTTCTTGGAGATGATGGACATCGTCAACGAACGCCTGATTCAGGATGGCGGAGATCCCGTGGCCTTTGACCATGATTGCCGTGAAGGCATCTGCGGCATGTGCTCCATGACCATCAACGGCATCGCCCACGGCCCTGAAAAAGCCACCACGACCTGCCAGCTTCACATGCGTAAATTCCGCGATGGCGACACCATTTGGGTCGAGCCATTCCGCGCCAAAGCCTTCCCCGTCGTCAAAGACCTCATGGTCAACCGCAGTGCTTTTGATCGCATTCAGCAGGCGGGTGGTTTCGTGACCGTCCGCACAGGAGCCGCTCCTGACGCCAACAGCATCCTGGTTGGCAAAGAAGTCGCTGATGCCGCCATGGACGCCGCTGCCTGCATCGGTTGCGGCGCCTGTGTTGCCTCCTGCAAAAATGCCAGTGCCATGCTCTTTGTTTCTGCCAAAGCCGGCCAGCTCAACTCCCTGCCCCAAGGCCAGCCTGAAAAAGACCGCCGCACCCTCGGCATGGTCCGCCAGATGGACAAAGAAGGCTTCGGCAACTGCACGAACCAGTACGAGTGCGAGGCCGCCTGCCCGAAAGAAATCAGCGTTCGCTGGATCACCAAACTGAATCGCGACTACGCCCTCGCCGCTGCAAAGGAAGCCTTCGTCGGTGTCCAAGAGCGCGCCGAAGGCGGAGATTGATCCATCCAGCGCCCGCAGCTCCCCTGCGATGCAGTCTGTAAAGATGTGTCGGACCGAGTTCACGCCTGCAAACAGCCGTTTTTGGGTGAGCCGGACCACGTCCGCCGCTGCAAATAGCCGTTTTTGGGTGAGCCGTTGAAGTTCAAACCCAGGTAAGCAGCTCTAAAACTGGAGTCCGCAGCTCTAAAACTGGAGTCCGCAGCCCCAAAACTGGAGTCCGCAGCCCCAAAACTGGAGTCCGCAGCGGTAAAACCAAAGCTAGCAGCGACTCAATGGAAGCCAGTAGCGATAAAACCATTGTCAGCAGCGACTCAATGGAAGCCAGTAGCGATAAAACCATTGTCAGCAGCGACTCAACTGTGCCTAGCAGTTGCCAAAGGATTGCCCGCAGCCGCAGCATCCAAGACCGCAACTGAGCCGCCTCCCCCGTAGGCGCGCTCGCCAGAGCGTGGGCTGCCATCTCACGCTTTCTCTTCTTCTGCTCCTGCTGCCAGGTTTTATCTTGGCTGGCCAGTTTGGACTCGTCCACTGCACCCACTTTCTTCAGGGCAGACAGCAGTGCCCTCACACTGACATCCAAGTTCTTCATCTCGTGGTAAGCCTGACAGTTCCGGCAAAACATGATCGGCGGTTTGATGCCCCTTTCTTCACGAATGCCTGCCCTCATGGCCGTCATCTCCCCGCACAGCGCCTCACACTCCGCCCAGCTCAGCCCCCTCATGCCAGCGTTCCTTCAGCGCCGCTAGCATTTCCTTGTACCATGCCTTATAGGGCTCGCTCGGGTCCGGGTGTTTTCTTCATCTTTGTCGTCTTTGATTTACAGATCATCCAGCGGACTAGTGATTTCCCCACGCATCGCTTTTGCCAGTGCTGTATAGATCTCCGTCGTCCGCACATCCACATGCCCGAGCAGCTGCTGGATGCTGCGGATGTCCACCCCGCGCAGGATCAGATGTGTGGCAAAGGAGTGGCGCAGCACATGCGCTGTCACCCTTTTGGTCAGCGCTGCCATCTTCGCTGCCCGTGCCAGCTCGCGGGAAATGTTAATGTCATTGACATGATGTCTCCGCTGGATGCCGCTGCGTGGGTCCACGGATAAGCTAGGACTCGGGAACAGCCAAAACCACTCCCAGCTCTCTGCCGCCGCAGGGTGCTTCACCGCCAGCGCGTTCGGGAGATAGACGCCCGGTAGCCCGGCAGCTCGGTCCTGTTTGTAGATCTGCTCGATCCGTGCTCGATGTTCCGCCAGTGGCTGCAGCAGGACCTTGGGCAGCGTGACGATGCGGTCCTTATCTCCTTTACCACCCCGCACCGTCAAAGTGCTGCCATTCAGATCCACATCCTTCACCCTCAAAGCCAGGCCTTCCGCCACTCTCAGCCCGCAGCCGTAGAGCAGCTTGCACAAGATGCCAGCATCACCCTTCACTGCCTTGAGCAGTTCCGCCACCTCAGCCTGAGTAAGCACGGCAGGCAGCCTCTTCGTGTGCTTGGCCCGTTGGGCATCCACACCTTCGAGTTCCACCTTCAGCACCTCCCGGTAAAGAAAAACCAACGCATTCAAAGCCTGATTTTGGGAGGAAGCCGCCAGTTTCCTCTCCACAGCCAGATGAGTCAGGAAAGCCTCGACTTCCGCCGCCCCCATCTCTGCTGGGTGCTTTTTGCCATGCCAGAGCACATACCGACGATACCAGCCCACGTAGCTTTCCTCCGTTTTGAAGGAAAGATGCTTCAGCCGCATCGTATCGCGGATTTGATCTTCGAGTTTCATGTCAATAGTTTCACTCATCTATGAACACGCATACGGCCACGAACAAACATTAAAGTTGCTACTGAATCAAATACGTGTCAAAAGCAACACCCATGAAGCCATCAAGCCGTCCTAAATCCACAATTCTGTGGCCCATAATGATCTTGACGAACAGAACAAAATTGTTTCTAATCTGAATTGTTAGGCCAAGCAACAGAGTCACCCCACAACAACATCATGGATAACTACCTATGCCAGAAGTGCTCGACGCACATTCAAAGCGACAAGCAACCTACCTCATTCAATTGCCCGAGCGGCAGCACTCACAAGTGGACGAAGCTCGGTAAGGTTGGAACACTCAATTACCAATGCAGCAAATGCGCTACGCTCGTGAAGGCTGCTTCGCAGCCCACCAGTTTCGATTGTCCCGATGGTGGATCGCATCGTTGGACCAAGCTCTAACTGCATGAACGCTGACACACATTTCGATAAGACCTTCACCACTTTAAGTGGCCTCATTTGGCTACCTTGGGTCGGGCCGAAGTATCTCGCCCGTCCCACGGAAGCACGCTTGCTCGTAGTTGGTGAGTCACACTATGCAAAGCCTGCTTCTCCAGACCAGCTTGCTCGTGTCCTCCAGGACCACATCGAGAGCGTGACATATACTCGCGAGGTAGTTTCCGAGTCTTTGGTTGATGACGATTGGACGACTCCAACACTCACAGCACTGCCAAAGCTGATTACCGGAGCATCCGATTTCGATCGGGAGCGCCTTTGGGCAGACACGTCCTACTACAACTTTGTTCAGAGGATGATGCACTATAACCGCGAGGGAGGCCCAGAGCGTCCATCTTGGGACGATTACGTCGCTGGTTGGGCCACGTTCGTTGATGTCGTCCGCCTGCTTCGGCCCAGTCATTGTTTGTTCCTTGGGCTTGCTGCGGTGCATAGCTTCAACTATGCGATGAACCACACTGAGGGCATCGAACACACTGACATCGAGTCCACCGAGTATGTCGGCAGAGCACAGGCTAGAAGAGCCTCTGTCACAGTTGACGGGCACACGACTGAACTGATCTTTGTTCAGCATCCAGGTAAGTATTTTAGCTGGAGCCGTTGGCACGGCTATCTTAGCACACGCCACACACAGCTCACCAACTGGATCGATGAGCAGAAATACACTGACAACAAAGAGGCCTAACAAGGCGCTGCACCCAACGCGGTGGGGCGCTGGTGTAGCATTGTCAACCGTAGCCCGACCGGAGCTGTCACGGATGCTGCTAGTTGCCGTCATCATGTTCACAGTAGTTTGTCAGTCAGTCATTTCATCGGAGCGGGCAGCATCCGCGCCAGCTCCTCGTTTAACCGCTTCGTTTGAGCTTTCCGCCGCCCCACCGCGTGAGTGAGCTTAGACGTTCGGCCAACTAGCGAAGTCACTCGCCAACCCCATTTTCACAGCCGTGGAATCATCGTTATCTTGATTCGATCACTCACATCCTTATGAAATCCTGGATTGCCGCACTTCTCCGAAGAGCTAATACACCGCCGCCAAGCAACGGCGAACGCTCCGACCACTTCACCCAGGTGATGCTGCCAGCCATGGAAGCTGCGATGGAGGGGCGGAATCAGTTCGGAGGGTTCGAAGAGTCCGCATATGATCGGTTCAAGAAGGAAGGGGGCAGAGCGCTTCCCTTCGACTTCGAGTCATATCTTCGGGCCTTCAACGGCGGGCTTCCGCTACGAGTCTCCCATCCGTTCGGGTTTTTGTTCTCGATGCAAACCACCGAGATGGAAGGGTCACTTCTTCAGACGCTCCACTGGCCCCAGCCTCCTGGCAAGAAGGACTGGCTTGTTATTGGGCGAGATGGAGCCATGGCCCTCTACTTTATGTCTCTGGGTGCAGCTGACTTCGGTTCGATCTATTCGTGCTTTGCTTTTTCTGACGCGAACACCGGAGAGATGGAGTATATGGGCGAACCACACAAGGTGGCTGGTTCATTCAGTGAGATGTTTCAACTGTCGCAGGCATGAGACCAGTATTCCATGCCAAGTCTGTCCGGGAAACAAGGCCGAACAATAAAGGGTGCATTGCTGCGAGGAACGAGCCAGCAAATGCCCCTCTAGTTGAACAAGCCCGGCTTTCGCTCTAGGATTTCCTCATGTGTTTTGTGTTACACGCTTGATGACTGATTCACGCCACAGCTTGGATTCTTCGCGACGTGACGGCTTTTGATGGCCGAGTGACCTGCTCGTGATGACTGCATTGCCAATACTTTTGCCGCACGGACGGCTGTTTTTGCGCTCTTCGGTGACTCTTAGATGTGGGCTTCCCTCAGCGCTCTTGGTGGTGCTGTTGCGTGACTCAGATGTCATGATAGTAGCCCTACTTTCTCCATGATGGGCGGGGCGCGGCTTTGTTCTGGCTGCGTTTCGATGCGTCGCTTCCATCCGGGGATGATTCTCAGGATCCTCGGCATTGGCTGCTGACAGCAGGGGCACTTGGGTAAGTCGTTCTTGGTTCCTTGTGCTTCGTTCTTGATTTCGTCATTCGGATTTAGGCCTTGGTCATTGCTGGCTTTGCCCAGCCTGCTGCCTTCCTGCACACGTTGCCGCTTGGCTTTTGCAGCTGGGTGATGGTAGCCGTAGTAGCGCACGGCGCGTAGTTTGGCGGGCTGCACATGACGCAGATAGCGGCGAACAAACTCAATGCCGCTGAGTGTCATGATGCGCTCGCGTGGGTTGGCGCGGTCGCTGCGGTCGATGTATCGAAAGGTGACTTGGGTGTCGGTGATGGCGAGGATGCGGGTGTCTCCAATGACGCTACGCATGATGTAGCGGCCGAGGTATTTGATGGCATTCTCTCCTGTGCCGAAGGCTTGCACATTCACGCCCCATTTCTTGTGCCAGACGCTGGGATCACAGCTCAGGCCGAGGAGCTTCATCTGCGCGCCGAAGTGATGCTTGAGCACTGCTTTGAGCGCATCGGCGGGCATGAGGTAGTCGTCTTTCTTCACGACGATGTAGCGGCCATGTTCGTCCAATCCAGCACCGGGGACGATACAATGGATGTGTGGATGGAAGAGCATTTTTTGATTCCATGTATGCAGCACCATGGTGAACCCGCTGCTGTCTGCGCCGAGCCACTTCTTCACTGCCAGCGTTTGGCTCAAGGTTGCAGCGCTGGCAAGAAAAAAGGCGTCATAGGCGGCTTTGGCATCTTTGCTAAAGAACAGCTCACGTAGCTCACTGGGCAGCGTAAAGGTGACCATGAAGTAGGGTGCGGGGATGAGCTTGCTTTGCTCACGCCGCACCCACTCGGCGGTGGCGGCACGTCCGCACTGCGGACAGCTTTTATGATGACAGCTGTTGAAGCCGTATTCACGCTGACCGGGACAGGTCTGGCACTCATGCACATGCCCGCCCATGACGGCGGTGCGGCAGCTTTCCAGCGCCCACAGGGCACGACGCTGAGCACGGGCTGCGTGCTCAGATACGCGGGCATAAATCGACGCAGTGCCTCGATGACCGTTGGCATCCGATTTGAAAAAGATGAAAATGGAAGGACGAAGGAATGCTAGCGCGGCAGGCCTTCGCACAGGCCTTCCATGAGCTTGAGCGCCTGCTGCTCACTCTGATGAGTCATGTGCAGGTAGATCTCTGTGGTGGCGATATTGGCATGGCCGAGCAGATGCTGCACAGTATGCAGGCTGGCACCGCCCTCGATCATATGCGTAGCAAAGCTATGTCGCAAAGTATGCGGCGTGGCATCGGGTAGATCGAGTTCTTTGCGCGCGACGACTAACAAACGCTGTAACGAACCGAGCCGAGGGACGGAGGCGAGATAGACAGCCCGTAGGGCTGGGGCGAAGCCCCGAGCAGGCGGGCGGAGCCTGCGAGTCAATTATGTGGCATCGTGCTCGTGGCACAGTGCATGCGTTTGGCCAAAACCTCAGGCGTATTGTCACCACGGCCCACATTGGGGAAGAGTAGCGACGGATGCCGGTGAAAGGCCCAGTAAGCGCGCAAGTCTTCAAGCATGGGCGCAGGCAGTGGGATGGTGCAGCCGAGCGGCGGCGGTAGCCGCGAGACAGACAGCGACGAAGGAGCTGCCCTGGAGCGCAGCGGAAGGGTGAGAGGAGCCGGAGGAGGCGACCGAATCAATCTTTATTGCCTTTGCCTCCACGGATCCGCAGCTTGTTTTCACTGCTGATGATATCCTGCTTGGTGAGTGTGAGGCACTCCGACAAACGCAGTCCACAGCAGTAGATGAGTTTGATCGGCGTGCGGTAACGACGCAGACGGATGCCGTCTAAGAGCGCCTTCACCTGCTCGCGCGTTAGCACTGGCGGCAGCGTGTCATGATCCTTCGTCTTCACCTGATCAAAGAGCCGCCAACGCGCATAGCCGAGCTGCGTGATGAAGAATAACTGAGCTGTCGCCAGCGCCTGTCGCACCGTCTTGGGCATCCACTGGCGCTCCGTCTTTACATAGAGCAGGTAGTCTTGCAGCCTCTCTTCAGTGACCAGCGCAGGATCGCCCTTGATGTAGTCGCAGAGCAGGCGCAACTGCCGATAGTAACTATGTCGCGTGCGCAACGAATCA
The DNA here is from genome assembly GCA_027489965.1 of Verrucomicrobiaceae bacterium. GTDB lineage: Bacteria > Verrucomicrobiota > Verrucomicrobiia > Verrucomicrobiales > Verrucomicrobiaceae > Prosthecobacter. The sequence goes on along the minus strand of JAIXZA010000165.1, from coordinate 8,160 downwards.
TAGCGGAGAGCCAGCAACCGAGCGAACTGCGCCATCGAAGGCCATGGGTGAGTGTAGGTTAGAGGATCTGTGTACTCCTTGCCGCTGCGGATCGGCACATACTTGGGAAAGCGCGGCGGCACGTCTTGGGCCTCCGGCTTGGTGTTAGCGTTAGATTGACCGTCAACAGAAGCAGAGACCGATGAGGCCGAATGCTGAGCTGCTGACAATGGACGACGACGTTTGAGATGTGGATTGAACATAGGCCCACAAGCTGCTAATAAGCACCTATAAATCGCCCCTTAAATGCTCACGCATCCCTCATCTCAACCAAGCCTCGAACATCCTTGTCGCGTAGCGGCTTTGTTCAACAATAAAGGGGCATTTGCTGGCTCGTTCCTCGCAGCAATGCACCCTTTATTGTTAGGCGACTAGCTATGCGTCAAGTATCAATAGCCGTTTCTTTTTCTGCGTTGCTGATGTTTGGCATTGCGTTTGAAGGTGCCTTCGGATTCTCAGCGATGGCTGGCGATGAACTGGCGGCCTATCACGTTGGCAATTCCCTGACCGGAGACCTGATGGCCGTCTTGCCCAAGCTAGCGGCTGGGGAGGCAAAAGCTGCCGGTAAAGACTACCGCTGGGGAATGCATTTCAGGCCTGCGACGAGTTTGTTCTTCATGTATCACACCCCCCTTGACCCCAAGACGGAATCCAACATGTCGGCGGGCGAACACGGACGGTGGAAAAAGGCGGGAGATGATGGGTTCGTGCCTTGGAGCAGCGCGTTGCCGGGCTACCGCTGGGATGTGGTCACGCTGCAAGTCTGGCAGGATGACGCGAAAGCGACGCTGAACGACGACACCGAGACCGTCAACGCCTTCATCGCCGCCACGCGCGCTCGGCCCGACAACGCTGCCACGCGCTTCTACATCTACGCACCGTGGACTGTGGTAGAATTCGATCGTCCGGAAAGTTTCAAGGCCGCCTTTACCACTCCGACGGCCAACGATCCCAAGACGCTGGGCGTCGCCACGCGCGATTATTTCCGGCATGTGTGCGACGCCGTGCAGCGGACGAATCCCGACGTGGCGCTGATTCCTTCCGGGGAGGTGTTGCTGGCGCTGGACGAGAAAATGCGCGCCGGAATGTTCGAGCATTTCACATCCGTGCGGCAACTGCATCGGGATGTCATCCACCTTAATTCCGTCGGCTTCAACGTCACCGCATGGACGGCCTACGCAATCATCTTCAAGAAAAGTCCCGTGGGTCTGCCCAATGATCTGCACCCCGGCGACGACTACCCACCGTTCAAGAGCCACGTGGAGATTTCGCCAGCAGATTTGAAGCTGATGCAGGAAACAGTATGGGAGGTGGTGACATCGACCGAACTGCGGAGTCGCACCAAACTCCCGTGAGTCGGCATGGTTTCACTCCTACCATAATGACAATGTCGCCGAACAATAAAGGGTGCATTGCTGCGAGGAACGAGCCAGCAAATGCCTACCGCACACGGAATTGAACCCTGCTTTGCCGCGTTGAGCGGCATCACCCAAGCGAAGCCATCCCGCAGATCCTGCGCAGCAGGATAACCCCGGCTTTTGCTCTAGGATTTCGTGATGCATTTTGTGTTGCGCGCTTGATGGCCGATTCGGTTCGTCTTTCAAAACTGCACCCATGTTAGAAAGGAACGGTCGCTTTATAGCCGGCCCCAGATGCAGACTGGAAAGTCCGCAACACTCTCAAATGGCTGTTTCTGTCAGCCCTCCGAAAACGCAACGCTGACTGATCCCTGAACACTGACAGAAAGAAGATGGAAAGAAAAAACAAAACCTCAGAAGCATTGCCACCCGTCATTCAACAGAGGTTAGAGTAAATGGGGTTTCTCTGCGGTTATCCTAACTCTCGCGGTGTTACTCTGACCGTTCTCATGATTTGTGCTTCCCACACATTCAGGAAGGCCCTCAGATTGGGTTTTCTGATTCAGGCAATCTGTGGGCCTCCTTGAATCTGTGGGCGAAAATAGGTTTTAGCACCGCATTTCATAAAACTGGAAGACGAGAGGTAAACCTTTCTGGCCCTATAGATTCAGGATCTTTTTGCCTGCCATCTTTTTGCCTGTCTTCTGATAAGGAAGAAACATCGCCATTCATTTTGATGACAAAAAAATATGAGACAGAAAGATAAGCCTAGAAGCGGGAATGGAAGATCGTTGAGTTGCGCCAGGGCTTGGTTTCACAAGGCTTCTTCGACTCGAAGCGGCTGTGTCTTGGGTGACACTGCCTTAGAGACGAAAAGCCTTGTGGAATCAATGACGGATGCAAATCGGCGGTCAGCCATTCCCGTTTTTAGGATAAGATACCCGTTCCAGCAAAGGCATTGTTGCACCGCCGAGAAGTTCAGAAGCTGCTGGATTGACCTTCAACAGAAGCAGAGACCGATGAGGCCGAATGCTGAGGTGCTGACAATGGACGACGACGAATGAGATGTGGATTGAACCTAGGGCTACAAGCTGCTAAATAAGCACTTATAAATCGCCCCATAAATGCTCACGCATCCTTCATCTCAACCAAGCCTCGAACCTCCTTGTCGCGTAGCGGCTTTGTTCAACCATGTGCTGCAGCGAACCCGGCCATCGCATCACTGTTGCAATCCAGAGTCCTCGCAGGCCGGGTCGCTGAGCTTGGGTCGTTCACCTAACTAATAAGACACCAATCGTGACCAAGAGAACAAAGATTGTCTCGTGGATACTGGGTGGCTTGCTTTTGGCTATCGTCGCCATCATCATAGCGGTATACAGCCTGATCTCCTCGATCTTCTTGATGGACTCGAAGCCGTCATGGACATCGCTCCTGCCACCTACGGCGACTGAGGTTCAGGAGTCATCTTGGGCGGATGGATTTCTGCCCGACTGCTCATACCAGCTCAAGGCTCGAATCACCGAAGCTGAGTTTCAGAAGTTCGTTACTGATCTCCGACTTACTCCCCATACCCCTGATCGTCAGTATTCTGAAGACTCATGGCTGTCATGGGGGTCATCTCCGCAGTTTCAGGATGTGTGGTGGGATCCCAGTGAGGATCTTTCCAGCACCTTTGTTTCAGAGGGTCACGACACATGGACCTATGCTAAGTTCGAGAAGGGCCATCTCCACTTAAAGTCCCTAATCCATTGAAGTGAATACATGAGGAAGTCCACCGTGAGAACAAGGCCGAACGGACATGGTTATCATTACGCGATGATAACGGTTGTTGAACGATTCGCGGTCGAGTGGCCCTGGACTTAGCCTGTGGGGAAAGCTTTTCCCCGATTCTTCGAGGGCGTTTGATCAACTCGCGCGGTGTTTCGGCTTTTCGATCTCGGCGGCGCGGCTTTGAGGTCGATTTGATCCTGTTGCGGCGGGCTCGCGAGCTTCGCTAAGAAACAGCACCAAATCTACACGGCTTCCCTTTCTGGCTAGCCTATCGGCTCAAAGGCTTGCGCATTGCTTCCTCTTTTTTCCGTCCTCATTGTTTCTGTCAGCCCTCTGAAACCGCAACGCTGCCTGATTACTGATTCATCATCCCTGAACACTGACAGAAAGAAGGTGGACAGAAAAACAGAACCTCTGAAGAATTGCCATCCCTCATTCAGCAGAAGTCAGAGCAAATAGGCTGTCTCTGCGGTTATCCTAACTCTTGCGGTGTTACCTTTCTGATGCTGTAGAATCAGAATATTTCTGCCCAACATCCTTATGCCTGTCTTTAGAGAAGGATGAAACATCGCCATTCACTTTGATGGCAAAAATGGTTAACTTTTGGGCAAAACCGCAAAGATAACGGTTGGTGAACGATTCGTGGTGGAGTGGCCCAAGACTGACAGAAAGCCAAGGGCTGCACGAAGGCAACATGGCCTAATCTCAGGCAATGGGGCAACTAAGCCAAACCACGGTCTCGTTATTCTCGGAGGCGATGCCGATTTGGATGCCCATTTGATGGCAAAGCATGGAGGCGATGGTCAATCCGAGGCCAAGGTGATTGCTGGTCTTGGAACCGTGGAAAGCACGGAAACTAGCAGCCAACTTATCAGGCGGGATTTGACTGCCGGTGTTGGTCACAAGGATGTCCACACGGCGCTGTTCTGGAGGCGTGATGATACCAGGGCCTGCGATCCTCAGCATGGCACGACCACCGACAGGGGCAGCGGCTTCGGCAGCGTTTTTGAGCACTTCGACCAGGATGTCTTTGAACTTAGTCGGATCGACATTGATCGGCGGCAGCCCTTGCGGGACGTCGGCCTGGAGTTGCACATTGTTTTTGGCAAAAGGCTCCATCAACGCGCCTTCCACGACTCCTAGATACTCATTCAGGCTTAGAGGTTGTGGCGTCAGCTTGGCGCAGCCACCTGCGGAGCGGATGCGCTCACTGAGCTGGGAGACTCCGAGAGAGGCTTCACGGATGTGCTGCATGTTTTCTGCCACCCCTGGATCGAGATCGTCAGCCATGAGGATCAGGCTGGAGAAACCTTGAATCACGGCCAAAAGATTATTGAGCTTGTGAGTCAGACCACGAAGAAGCTCCTGATGGAACCCGTCGCTGCTCTCACTGACGAGCTGAAGGTGTGTGGGGAAGACGAATTGCATGGGCAGAATGGAAGAAGAGGTGACAGTCGAGTCATGCACTCAGCCGAGGTGAGAGGCAAGGGCATTTTGACAAGAAGCTTCGGTCTTTGAACTATCCCCCCAATTTGGGGCCTCTGGGTTTGACCTTTTTCTCCTTATGATTGGGATTCATGGGATTAAAAAACGGGTTATTGGAAGGCGGCGCTTTGGGTTTGGCCTCCACTTTCTCTAAAACAGGCTCCTTCATGTAAAGCTTCATGATGTAGCTCTGGAAGATGGCAAAGATGTTCTGGGTGGACCAGTAAAGGGAGAGCGCTGAGGCAAAGTTATAACAAATGAAGAGGAAGAAGAACGGCATGATGGTGAACATCATCTTCTGTGTCTTATCTACAGTTGCAGGCTGCGGCGTGAGCTTCATCTGGAGGATCATGGTGACCCCCATGATCAGAGGCAGCGGATTGAGATCGAAATGTGTCCCGATCAATGGCAGGCTGACGGGGAAATTCAGGGTATAAATGGTGTCTGGCAAAGAGAGATCCTGAACCCAAAGCCAAGGTTGACCACGCAGCTCAGCGGCGTTTTGCAGCACGCTGTAAAAACCGAAGAAGATAGGGATCTGCAGCAGCATGGGCAGACAACCGCCGACAGGATTGACGCCATAGTCTTTGTAGAGCTTCATGGTCTCTACCTGCTGCTTTTGCGGATCGTCCTTGTACTTGACCTGGAGTTCCTTCATCTTGGGTCCAAGCAAGCCCATGCGTTTCATGGAATACTGAGCCTTTGATTGTGGCCACCACAAAACCGTGCGGATGCAAAGTGTGAGAAGGATAATGGCAGCGCCCCAATTGCCACTGATGTCATGCATCCAGCGCATGACCTGCGTCAGCAGACGACTGATGAAACCGAACATGCCATAGAACATGACAAAATCGCGCTGACCTTCTAGAGCTGCAAGGCGGTGATATTCCTTCGGACCTGCATAGATGCTGTAGTTTTCGGTCACAGTACCAGCTGGTGCCAGATCCACGGGAGGCAGGCCCATGGCGGATTGAATGGCGTAGTCTTTGGAAGCCGTGGAGAGGTCTTTGAATTTGTCTTTGCTATGATCCAGAAGGAAGCGTGTGGCCCAGACTTTGCCAGGCTTATCAGTCGTGCTTTCATGACTGAGGATGATGGCATCAAAGCGGCTCATCACACCACTGAAGCGGAGACGCGTATGAGTGGATCGCATTTCGGCCTGCTCGGTAGAGAACCAGCCACCGGAGAAGGAGTCGGTCAATTTTTGAGTCGCATCACCAGCGTCATTCCAGAAAAAGCTTGGCTTTAAGGCTTCATCAGGGCGCATCGAGTTCGCGGCACCGCTGTAGAGATAGTATTCTTCAGATTTATGGGCGGTGGCACCTGTATTGGTCAGCGTCAACTTGAGGTTGATCAGATGTTCGTCTGATTTTGCACCTTCAGTCACTTCATAGACTTTCTTGACGATGATGCCGTCAGCACTTGTCCCTTCAAAGGTGATGCCTTTGTCACTCTTTTCGATCACCTTATAGATGACTGCGTCATTGCCAGCAGCCTCGCGGCGCAGGGCACCAATAGGCTCTTTGCCGAACTGATTCAGGGTGAGGTTATCCGTTCCTGTCAGAACGACTTTGGCAATACCGCCGCCTTTGTTAGAGAAGTGCCATGTGACCGTGCCACGAGTGATCGTGTGGGTTTCTTCAACCACCGGCGCAGGCGGCGTGACACCCGGAGCTGGACTGATCGTTGCGGCTGGAGTCGTAGCTGCTGCTGGTGCCGTCGTGGCTGACGCTGCCACAGGTGCTACAGCAGCGGACGCAGGAGCCTTCTCGATGGGCGGATACTTGTTCGCGTAATAGACATTGGCAATGAGGCCAAAGGTACAAAGAGTGATGACGAGCCAGGCTTTACGATCCATGAGAGAAAATGTCAGATGTTAGGGTTCAGATTTGCAGCAGCACTCGGGGACGGGGTCATGACCTTCACCTCCCCAGGGCTGACAGCGTAGAATGCGGAGGCTTCCGAGCCATGCACCTTGAAAAAAGCCATGTTTTTCCACAGCTTGAAGAAAATACTCCGAACAGGTCGGCGAAAAACGACACCCTGTGCCTGGAAAGGCATGAATGACTGGTGAGATAAAGATCTGATAGCCACGGATGAGGATGCGAGTGACCCGTTTCATGGGGCTGATTCAGGCTTGGTTTGTTTCACCAATAAACCCTGGCGTTTTGCCAATCGCACCCAGTCTTGCTCCAATTCGGCAAAGTCAGCCTCTGGCGCACGCCAACGTGCGATGGTGACAAACTGCCAACCGAGGGCGAATCCCTCCTGATGAGCGCGAATGATCTCACGCATCTGTCGGCGGAGGCGGTTTCTGATAACTGCATTTCCAAGTCGCTTACCCGTAATAAGACCAAATTGGAAAGCTGAGACATCAGGATCTTGCCGCATGGCAAGGACGAAAAACCTACCGGACTGGCTCCTCCCTTCAGCCTTGATTCGCGCAAAGTCGCGAGACTCCTTCAAATGAAGGCGTGAGGGAAGGCGCATAGTACGCGGACACCAAGGTCCTGAACAAATTAGGTGTGCTGCTGCACGTGACGCTTGTAATGAATCTCCACACCCACTGGCATGAGACGCTTACGGCCTTTCAGACGGCGGCGGCGAAGGATGTCACGACCATTGGCGGTCTTCATCCGAGTGCGGAAACCGAACTGGCTCTTCCGGGTTCGCTTGGAGGCTTGATAGGTTCTTTTTGGCATAATCTTGTAGGAGGTGGGAAGGCAGTAATGTGGCCTATGGCGATGGGGTGAGCAATCCAAAGAGGCCCACCCAGGCAACAGGGGGGCCGAGACTACGCGGACGCTTCCCTTTGTCAAATGCGCGCTGCAAGGTTCTGCGACTTATTCACATTTTCTTGCCCAAAATGGCCATTCCCTCGACTTTCGTGAACAACGGCATTGCCCTTTGAGCCATTTCCACTTTATAAGCAGACCTATGAATCGCCAAATTCCTTTCTCGCGTCGCCGTTTCCTTGCCACAAGTGCTGCCGCTCTCGGATTCCCGACCATTGTGCCCTCTTCGATCTTTGCCAAAGCAGGCCGCCCCGCGCCTTCCGACCGGATCACCGTCGGAGCCATTGGTTGGGGCACCATCGCGGGAGATTGGACACCGAACTTTTTTGCTAACGAAAAGTGCCAGGTGATTGCCGTGGCCGATCCCATGAAAGAGTACGGGCACTACGGTTATGACGGCAAAGAAACGGGCGGACGCGAAGCTGGCAAAAAAATCATCGATGCCCACTATTCTGAAGCTGCTAACAAGCCCGTCAAAGCCTGCACAGCCTATGCGGACTTCCGTGAAATGATGGAAAAGGAAGACCTGGACGCAGTGCAGATCTCCACTCCGGACCACTGGCACGCTTACATGGCCATCTACGCGGCGCGGAAAGGCAAGCACATCTATGGTCAAAAACCACTCGCCTTGAACATCGGTGAAGGCCGACTCATGAGTGACGAGATCACCAAAGCAGGCGTTACTTGGCAAACCGGCAGTCAACAGCGCAGTG
>JAIXZA010000023.1 GCA_027489965.1 Verrucomicrobiaceae bacterium | reverse complement strand
CCGTTGAGGGAAAGATCACCTCGATGCTTCGCCAGCGCCCTTGCGACTGCACCACTGAGCTGCGTCAGGCCGTTGAGGGAAAGTTCACCTTCATGCTTCGCCAGCGCCCCTGCGGCTGCATCACTGAGCTGCGTCAGGCCGTTGAGGGAAAGACCACCTTGATACTTCGCCAGCGCCCTTGCGGCTGCATCACTGAGCTGCGTCAGACCGTCGAGGTAAAGAAGATAACCTCGATGCAGCGCCAGCGCCTCGGCGGCTTCATCACTGAGCTGCGTCAGGCCGTTGAGGGAAAGCCGACCACCTTGATGGTTCGCCAGCGCCCTTGCGGCTGCATCATCAATGGCGTCAAATTTGTTGGCATCAATGGAGTCAAATTGACCTTCAACTGCATTGAGCAGTTTTTGAACGATTTCGAGTGTGAGTGTTGGCATGTTTTGCGTGGGTTAAAGATGATTAGTTAAAAACGACATTGAGTTGTAGTCTTCAAAGAACGCTCTCCTATGCGGCAGTTGGGCAATCTTTTGCATTGTTCCTAGCCTCCGGCTAATTGTAAAAACGACGGATCCACTCACGAAGGGTGGAGAGATGAAGAGGTCTTCGCCGTTTCACTGACGCATCCTTGTCCTGCTCATCGTCAAACACGGTCTCCCACTGGTCCCGCACTCGCTCAGGACCTGCCACTAAGAGGCTCTTGCACTGGAATGTTTTCTGTTTGGGGTTCTGAAAATTGACCATGGTAAAGTATAACTAAAAAAGGCTCAGCACCGCAAACCAACCAGCCAAGATTATTTTTTGATTGATCGCTTGATAATTACTCTTTCGAGCTTAAACACATATTGTTATGTGTGTCAAATAACAACCCCATGCTTCTCTTACTTCCCGATCTCTTCCACGACATCAAAGGCGCCCTCATCCTGTTGGAGTTCCATATCAACACACCTGGAATTCCGATGAATGCAAACAATCCGTTCGTAAAAAAGTTGATCAAATCACAATTCCTCACAGATAAAGGCGTTCTCAATCCCGAATTGCCCGATATCTTCAGTAAACTACTGGGGATCTTGGACCACCCGGAGCTATACGGGGCCATACCTGAAGAAGGTGGCGGTGACGTTCTGAAAATCCTCAAAACTTTGGAGCCAGAGGATGCCGAGAAGTTCAAGGAAATCATTCGCCGCGCCGCGTTTAAAGCTCCCGTGCCAGGTGATCCCTTTAAGATCACCCCAAACCTCGTAGTGCCCACATTCGCCAAATCCGACTATGCCGTCAAGCTGGCTAAGCTGCTGGACAAGCGGCCTGTGGATGAAACGTGGATCTACCCTGAAGGAAGTCACTCGGTTCGGCCTGAACGCATCGTCTATAAACTAAAAAAGGACCTAGCCACCAGCAAGGTCATCGAAAAACTGCCGCCTAAAGATTCCTGCGCAGCTCGCTGGAAGCTATATGAAGGCATTCGTGACGATGAAGCTTTTGATCCGCCCGCGTCGCTGCTCAAACAAGCCGGTGTAGAGGAGGGCTCCGTGCCAGCCCTGCGTGCCCACCGCAATCGCTCCGGCCTGTATTTGATCCCCTCTCAATTCATTCTGCACATCGGGAAGCATGTGCTTCGCGTGGCTGCCTTCAGCACGCTCAACCAATACAACGAAAGTGCCTTTCAGCAGCTGCGTGCCCGCATCCAGAAGCTGGACCGACCGGCCGAGGTGAGAATTTCCGCCGGCAAGACGTTTCAGTTAGACGTGGAGATCAAAGATCCCGCCGACATGGCGCCGGAAGCCCTGGAAAAAGAAATTCGCAGCGCCTGGGGCAAGATTCGTTCCGTGCTCGAAAAGCTCTGATTGGGCGACCACCAGACCAAGACAAGCCGAACAAAGCTACAAAACCGTGCGCGCCGTCCTTGGCCCCAAAGAACGAGGATGGCGTCCTAGTTCATGAACATGCGCAGGCAAATTTGATCCTTATAAGACAAAACCATTTGATTTGTTTTGTATAGTATGTTATTGATCCTACTATGGATTTAAAACCGAATACCGATGAAGGAGCCGAAAATGAAAAAGCCCACGAGGGTGTCACTTTGACCATGAGTCAGAAACCAGTCCTGTTCAGACCCAGCCGGACGGTGCTGACGTATCCAAGCGAGGCGTTCCATGAAAAACTGCTCTGTGATGGCCTCACCCTAAACCTTGGGGATGCCTGCGTGTATTCCTGTTCCTTCTGTTATGTGGAAGCCCAGATGAAGAAGCTGACTTATCAGCTACTGCGGGATCATAACAAGGAGCATGGAGGAAACAGGAGTCACGAGGATGTGGTCATTCGCCGACGTGGGGCAGAAGGAGAGACAGCCTTGGATATCCTCTCAAATCAACTGGCCGGGGAAGTGAAGGGCTGGCTGTCTGGGCGAGCCATTCGCGACCTGAAAGAGCAAGAACTCGTCGTGTATAGCTCGACTCTCGTGGATGTCGGGGCCAACATGGAGCTGATCAAGGAGACCGCTCAGGCATGTCAGATGATTCTAGACGAGACCAACTGGCAGGTGCGGCTACTGACCAAGGGCAACCTGATTCATAAGCTCGTCAAAGACGGACTCGTCGAGGACAAAACACGACCAGGCAACCGGCTGTCTCACCATCAGCGAATGATCTTTGGCTTCAGCACCGGAACTCTCAATAACAAGCTAGCCGCGGCTTTTGAGCGTGGCACCTCACTTGTATCGAAGCGGATCGAATCTCTCTATTGGCTTCAAGACCACGGATGTCGGACGTTTGGCATGATCTGTCCCAGCCTTCCCCAACATGACTATGATGCCTTCTCGGTGAGCATGCGGGAGGCACTGAGGCCGGAAAAAATGGAACATGTCTGGGCTGAGGTGATCAATGTGAGGGGAGAGAGCTTTTCAAAAACGAGGGATGCCTTGAGCGGTGCCGGCTTCATTGAAGAGGCGGAAATGCTCCAGTCGGTCAGCGAAGGGCCAGATCGATCCCGCTTATGGGAAGAGTATGCGAGAGGAACTTTTGAAGCCCATGCAAAGGTCTTCGGTAACAAGCTCAGGTTCCTCCAGTATATCGATCCTCGAAGCAGGGATTACTGGGCTGAACAGAGTGACCGTGGAGCGGTTTTGATCGGGAGCCTAGCCAAAGAGCAAAACCTCTGTTCCCGCGAAATGTCCGCCCCGCCCGCCTTTTACACCCAAGCCGTTCCGCGAGGCCAGGAGAACAATGGAACGTCGATCAAGACTCCAGGAATCAAGGCGGCGGAAACCAGGGCGCTCAATAAGGCGGCCAAGGCCTCGAAACGACAAGAGCCAGTCCAAGCGAACTCCAGCTTCGCTGGTGAGGCTGTAAGGATGCTGCTCGGTGCCCCAGGCATTACCGGAATCATCGTGCTGCGAAATGCAGAGATGATTGCTAGTGGTGGGTTGATGAGCTTTGAATCCCCTTCCCTAGTGACGTGCCATGAACTCGGAGATCTCGCCGTGTATTTGTGTCACGAGCATCAGCCTGACCAAGAAGCTCGAGAAGGATTCGATCTCGTCCTCAATGGAGCGGCGAAACTCAGCCGCCCAGTCCTCAAGTAAACGGCAACCGGATCACCCAAATCATCACGGCCATTCCATGAACAAGAAACATCTGGTCCTCCATCAAGACGACCGTAGCACGGACTTTTTGAAGCCGATCTATACTCATCTTTCCTCCAAAACGGTGGTGCATCATTCCGTGGACGTCGACGTCCGTGCCCTGATTCGTTCCCATGAGAGGGTCATCATGCTATGTCACGGTTATCCAGGCAGTTTCTTCAACATGATTGATGACTCACACGCCTCAATTCTCCGGCAGAAAAAGGACCTACGGCAAGCGATTCACGAAACTCAATCAGGCCAAAAGCCACAACCTCCTTACCTCAATGCAATTACTGAAAAATAATGTCTTGCGTTCGTTTTATGCGCCAAAAGTCAAAAAACTGCCCAAAGCCGTTCTGACTGCCGAAATTGCCACCAGTCTGCTGCCTAGAAAGAACCCAAGGAAAGACCTTGATGCAGACAAATTCACGGACATCGAAGATGACGCGGCTCTCGTTCTAGCGGCACATCAGGGCACCTTATCGTTAGACGGGCTGACTCATCTATCTGACGCAAGTGCCGAGGCTCTCTCAAAATTTCGTCATTCACTTTTCCTGAACGGACTAACAAGCCTTTCCGAGACTTCCGCGCGCTCTCTAGCCAACCATGTTGATCAACTTTATCTGAATGGAATCGAGCACATCTCCAAAGCGGTGGCTGAGGCACTGATCACACACAAGGGATATTTGCGGCTGAATGGCATCCAACGACTTTCCGATGAATTGGCTCTGCTTTTAAGCAAGCCGTCCGGCTGTCTTTATTTGGATGGATTAATGGAATTCCCAGACACACCGGGGCATATCGCCCTCGCTCATTACCTTGCTACTAGGCACAAAGGCACCTTGAAACTCAATGCGATCAAAGAACCACCCCTTCCGGTCCTTGAAATTTTAGCAACCCATCAAGGAGAGCTAGAACTCAGTGGCTTAGAAAGCTTGAGCCTTGAAGCTGCCAAGCTCCTTACCAAGCGACAAAACAATTTCACTCAACTCCTTGGCCTCAAATCTCTTGAGGATGATGTTTATATGGAACTGCTGAGCTATGCCTTCAGTTGTTGTTCGGATGATGATTCAGATCGGCCCATGCAATTCGTCTTGTGTGGAAGACGCCACCCGGAATTGTTTGCCTCGATTTTTGAACCTTTGTCATTCACGTTCGATTTTACTCGAGCAGATGTAGCAAGTGATATGGAACTGAGTCCAAGGCCGACTTTAAACCCTAGGCCTAACAGCCTCAGAAAATCTCTTCCACTTCTTCGTAGCAGCGAATCTAAACCACTTGCTATCGTGCAGGAAGAGGAGCCGGAAGATGAGTCGTGGATCGAAGAGGAAAATGAAGCCCTCACGAGATTGGCGAACATCACAGAACAAGAGCGTGAGATGTATCGTGCCTTCATGGGTTGGGGGGGAGAAAGCGCCTTGTCCTTCGCCAAAATCGGCAAACGCTTTTCCATGACCACCTCCGCAGCACGCACCATTTGTGAGCGTGTGGAGCAGCGTCTGATCACTTCCAAAAGCTTTCCACCAAAGACTTTTTATAGCTCGCCTCCAGCACCTGATGAGCACAAACCTCGTGATGGTGCGCCGCTTCGCAAAACCAAGGATGTGCTTTTTCTGGCGCTCATGCTTGAGGGCTGCCCCAAGACAGGTTGGATGGAAACAACCCTTGATGCATCCCGTCAGCAAACCTGCCGCGTCATTCCTAAGCCAACGACATCAGCAGTGAAAGGCCAGCAGTTCTGGAAAATGAAGACACTCAAAAAAGCCCTTTTTGACCATGAATTCTGGGAAGTCCGCCGCCTACGTCGTCGTCCCGATGGCCACCGAATCAAAATTCCACGTGGTCATGTCCTAAAATTCCCAGTGAGACGCGGAGCTGACCCTTTGCTTTCGTCGGACACTTGGAGTGAGTATTTCCGCTCATGGGCCAGCGTCGAAGATCTGGTGGTCAAGCCTGGCGAGATTCTTTGTCCCCTTTGTGGCCCAATGCCACCCCTCGTCGTGCCGGTCACCTCTTCTTCCAAAACCTGGTCCATGGCCTTTGGCAGGGGCTATCACTTCTACTGCTGTTCTGGGTGCCTAGGAGCCTTTGATCATGACTTGGCCATGATGAGCTAAGACGAATCCTCAATTCCCCTGATGCCAATCCCAAATCTTCAATTCACTGATGAATAATCGTCGTACCTTCCTCAAGCAGGCCGTGGCCTGTACCCTGCCCTCCATTCCAGCTTTGAGCGCCACGTCGAATGCTCCACTCCAAATCGAATCGTATCTGGATGAAGAAGAAGCCTACTACAGGGCTCGCTATCTCTACTGGTCTAAAGAAACCGAGAAAACCTGGCTTCAATTTCTGGGCACTGGTTTGAAAAGTTTAAACACAGATGTGCCACACAACGATTTAAAGATGGAGATCAGTGAATGGTGTGAAAAGATCGTCGCAAGCCTTGATGAGCGAAGTTACTTCAGCATGGAAAATTCCACGTTCGAACACAAAAAACCGATGGTGACCAACCTCGCGGGAGCCATTCGCCAAGAAAAAGCAGCTGAGAAAAAAGTGATCCATTGCCTCGATCTGCTTCGTCTGATTTCGCCGATCCAACATTTCCAAGAAAACGATTCTTTAGATAGGAATGAACCCATACCAGTCACCAGCCAGCTCACACGTCTGAAACGCTATTATCCAGAAGTGTTCGAACAACTGGCACAAGCTACAGTCTCACAAGAGCTTGTGAGATTAGAGGAAGCTTTGGATGAATGGTCTAACCAGCTTGAAGAAGAAAAAAAGCAGGAAGCCCTGCTTCAGATGAATGAAGGCTTGGCCTTTTTGAGGGCGGACACCATCGCGGGCTAAAACCATGTCGAAAACCTTCCTCCGATCGCTGGCTGGGCGAAAGCCCAATGGGTTGAATCACTGGCTTGATATGCACCGGGGTAGCCCCCGAATTGCCTGGTATCCTTCGGCTGGGGATGATTGGCGGGATCTGCTCTTTTTGAGTGAACGCTACCGACGCCTGTCCCCTCCCCTCCATCAGGAGCCGGCGGAGCCCGACATCTACCTCCACACGGATTACCTCGCAGGCGACTACTTCAATCCCTTCGCTAACAATGTTCTCATGCAGGATGGTCCTCGGACCAGCATCATCGTGCTCCATGAGGAAGTTTTGCCGCACTTGCGCCTCGCGTTTCATCCAGATCTCGTGGGCTGCCACCCCAGCCCCATGCTTGGGAGGGTCTCCTTCATGCTGCTACGTATAGACTCCAACCAGCTGGGCCGCTGGGAAGTGCCGGTGATCTATGCCGCTGTCGAAAATACCGCCATGGCAGACATGATGCTGAAACATAAAGCCAGGATCAGTCACATCATCCAGATGCGCTTTGGTCATAGTCTTGGTGGAGGATGGATCCATCCAAGCTTTTTGAGAAGGCTTGTTGAGCCTCTACAGACCGAAGCTTTCATCACGGATCGCCATTTCGGTGAAGGCCCGGATGGTACTGTGCCTCATTTTGAATCCCTAAACACGCATGAGCCTGTAGAACTGAATTCATGGACTGTGGCACGACGCCGCCACACCGTTCCATGGAGCGGTTACGATCCTGCCAAATTTTTCGCACGCCCATGAATCCCCTCAAACTATTGTTTCGCTACGGCCTGACTTCCTTGGCGCTCTGTGCGCTTGAGAATACTGGCCTCTACAAGCCAGCTGCAGATGAATCGACTGCCCTCTCTTCTTTAGAAGCAAAAGACATCCTGCTACGTCAGTTGGAACTTCGCGACAAGCGCCTCGCCAAGGCCACGGAGCGTGCCCTTCGCGGCCTCACGGGCAAAAGCCTGAGCCTTTTTGAGGAAGATCAAAATAATTGGACCAATTGGCGAGAAGAGTTTTTCTCCGATACCTCTAGCCGGCTGCGATCCGCCTCGGAACTCAACGAGGAAGAGCTGACGACCTGGACCGAAGAGGTTCGACGTCGAACTTCCTGGATTCATGGGCTCATGGATCATTGCCATCACCAGGACTTGACCGGCTTTTGGAGCGATGGCGGCGGTGGATACTTCAGCCTAGTCGAACAAGATGACCAGATTCACTTTCTGGCAAGTTGCGCACGGGGCCCGACGCGGCATCTCGGTTCCATTCAAGGCACGGCCAAGCGATCCGGCAAAAAAGCTGTTTTCACCATTTCGGAATTCGACGATGAACCGACCCAACTGGAATTCAGCTTCGTGCAGCCCTGGATCATTTTAAAAGGTACTAACACCGGACCTTATCATGGAAATAGCGCCTACTTCGACGGCCACTATGCGAAGATCGCTCCACTCTCAGATCATGAAAGACAGGTGGTTATTCAAGCCACACGGCAGCAGCCTTGATTGGCGTTTTTAAGCAGCGTACTCAAAAACAGCCTTCACAACACACCGAAACCCATATCTAAGCGTTCGTTTGCGAAGCACACATACAGACGTGCCTGAATCACCGGTCACGCTAACCAAGAGCTAAGCCTAAAACAGGAATGGCTGACCGCCGATTTGCATCCGTCATTGATTCCACAAGGCTTGTCGCCTCTCGGGCGGTGTCACTCAAGACATAGCCGCTTCGAGTCGAAGAAGCCTTGTAAAACCAAGCCCTGGCGCAACTCAACGATCTTCCATTCCTGTTTCTAGGCTAAGTGATTACTTCTGCTGGGCCTCGTAACCTGGAGTGGGCTTGCCTTCATCGGTCAGCTTGCCGCAGGCCCAGAGCAGGCCCCGAGCTACAAGATCGAGAAAGACCTCATGGGTCATGGTTTCGTTATTGTGGCCCATTGTGGTGCCAAACACCTTGGCTTTGCCATAGGTGTTGACCCAAACAAGAGCATGATCCTTTTGAGTATCCTCGCCATAAGCTTGGGCCAGAGGAACGAAGTTTTCCCAAAGCTTTTCATTTTTATAAAGCTCGTCTTTCGGGTCATTCCACTCCATGGGGAAACCTTTCATGACTGGATGCTCAGGCTTAATGTTCTTCACCAGCAAGTCACGGTTTTTTTCATGACTCATGGAGGTCTGCCCCACGCATTTCCGCCATTCGTCCGTCGCTGCAGCGCGGTAGCTGTGCGCAGAACAATGCAGCATCACCGCAGGCACACCGTTTTTGTGGGCCTTGGCAATCCGCTCAACAAAAGCCACATCTGTGACTGCACCAAAGCATTCATTATGGAGGACAAGGTCATAGCCTTTGGCCCAATCATCTTTTTCATAAAGGCTAATCCGGTGAGACTTGTCCTTCTTTCCTTCAGGTCCTTCTTCATGAACAACGGTAAACTCCACATTGGCACGTGCACTGAGTCCTTCAGCCAAGATGAGCTTCTGATTTTCATAATCATGGCAGCAGCCGCCCGTAACCATCAGTACCTTAAGAGGAGACGGTTTCGCCGTTTCTTGAGCGAGACTGGCCCAAGTAACAAGCCCGAGCAGGCAAAGAGGAATCAAAGTATATTTCATAAGACGAGCTAGAGAGTACAATATCAGTGCCAGTTACTTTCATGAAAGTCCGGTTCTAGGCAAGATTATTCATAAACGCTAGGATCATTTTTACGTTCGGCAGTTGAGATTGGCGTTCCTGAGCGCCCGCGCTTGCTCGTTGGGAGAATCGCATTCATGGTAAAGGCCGTTTTACCACCATGCCTGATCTGCATCTCCAGCCTGACTTTGACAGCTTTTGCGCCCTTGCTGCGAAAGGCAACCTCGTGCCCGTGGTGGCGGAACTGGCAGCTGATTATGAGACGCCTCTTTCGGCCTTCCAGAAGATCCATGATGGCCGCTGTGCTTTTCTTTTGGAGTCGGCGGAGCTGACTCAACACTCAGGTCGTTATTCCCTTCTCGGTAGTTCACCACGTTTGATCTTCACGGCTCGAGGGCATGAGATCGAGATTGAGGAGCGTGGGAAAACCCGCTCTTACACGACTCAGACGGACCCTTTGGAGGAGCTGCGCCTGATCATGGAACCCTATCAGCCAGCTGAAGCGCACTCGATTCCGGTCTTTCATGGCGGTGCGGTGGGCTATCTGGCCTATGACATGGTGCGCTTCTTTGAGCCGACTCTTTCCGCGCATCCCAAGGATGAACTGGGGCTGCCAGACATGGTCTTTATGTTGACAGATACGGTGCTCATCTTTGACCACCGCACACGGCGGCTTTCACTGGTGGCCAATGTGCACACCAAGGAACATGCCACGCTGGAGGCCGCTTACGATTGGGCGCGGGCACAGACTCAGGACGTTATCACAAAGCTCTCCCAGCCACTCACGGTGAAACCACTGCAAACCTTTGCGCCAGTGAAAACTGAGCAATTACCACCACCGATAAGCAATACCACGCGTGCGGAATATGAGGGCATGGTGATGAAGATGAAGGAATACATCGGCGCGGGTGACATCTTCCAAGGGGTGCCTTCTCAGCGGTTTGAGACGGACTACACTGGCAGCAGCATTGATCTATTCCGTGCACTGCGTCACGTGAATCCATCCCCCTACATGTTCTGCCTGGATCTGCCTTCAGGCTTTTCATTGGTCGGCAGTTCGCCTGAGGTTCATGTCAAATGTCTGGACGGTCGCATCGACATCCGCCCGATCGCTGGCACGCGCTGGAGGGGAAAGACCCGCAGTGAAGATGACGCTTTGGCAGATGAACTGCTGAATGATCCCAAGGAGCGTGCCGAACACATCATGCTCGTTGATTTGGCCAGAAACGACGTCGGTCGCGTGGCAGATTATGGCACGGTCAAGGTGAGTGATCTCATGATTATCGAGCGCTACAGCCATGTGATGCACATCGTCAGCAATGTGGACGGCCATCTGCGTGAGGATAAAAACGCTTATGACGTGATGCGTGCCACCTTCCCTGCCGGCACGGTCAGCGGCAGTCCAAAGGTGCGCGCCATGGCCATCATCAACGAGGTGGAAAAGAGCAAGCGCTGCGCGTATGCAGGTGCCGTGGGCTATTTCGGCTTTGATGGCAATTTGGATAGCTGTATCGCCCTGCGCACCTGCGTGGTAAAGGATGGCAAAGCTTATGTGCAGGCAGGTGCGGGAGTCGTGGCTGACTCAGATCCTGCCAGCGAGTATCAAGAAACGGTCAACAAAGCTACCGGCATGCTGCGCGCTATCGAGTGGGCACGGCAATTGGGTGCTTGAGGCAAGTTGATCGCAGAAGCGGCCCATCCCCCCAAGGCCCACGATGAACGTTCACCAATCCCTTTCACCATGACAGCAATCATAGCCTTTTATCTGCACGACCTGAGCCCGCATTTGATCCGTTTCACCGACAGCCTGGCGCTGCATTGGTACGGCTTGGCTTATGTGCTGGGCTTCTATTTGGCGTATCGGGTCATGCTGCTTTTAGCCAAGCGCGGACTTTCTGAAATTAAGGAGGCTCAAGTCGCTGACTTTATAACTTTAGTGGCACTTTTTGGAGTCGTGCTTGGTGGCCGCGTCGGATACATGCTTCTCTACGATTGGGATCTGTTTGTGCATGAGCCATGGAGGATCCTCATGATTCATCAGGGCGGCATGGCTAGTCATGGCGGCATTGCTGGGGTGACGCTTTTTTGCCTATGGTATGCTAGGCGCCATCGAATTTCCTGGGCTGGTATTGGTGACACCTTGGTCTGCGGGGCACCTCTGGGGATCTTTTGCGGACGGATTGCCAATTTCATCAATGGCGAACTTTTTGGACGCGTCACTGATGTGCCCTGGGCGGTGAAATTCCCGACCGAGATTCTGCATGAAGATTTCGTCAAACAAGGCGGCAGCATCCCTTCACTGCCTGAGGGGCTTCAGCACAGTCCAGACATCATTGCCTGGTTTGAGAAGACGGGCGGCAGCCGCGAGGCCCTGGAGGCGATGCTTCATCCGCGGCATCCATCCCAACTTTATGAGGCCTTTGCGGAAGGTCTCTTTCTTTCTGCCATTCTCCTGGCTGTCCGCATTGGCTTTCCTCGCCTACCTCAGGGCATCGTAACAGGGCTGTTCTTCCTCCTTTATGCGGCGGCACGCATCAGTATGGAGTGCTTCCGCCAGCCAGACTCTGGAGCTAATGCCATCCTGGGAATGACACGCGGCCAATTTTTCTCACTCTTCATGATCATCATCGGGATCGCCTTCATCGCCCATGGTTGGCTACGTGGTGGTCAGGTGCCGAAGATGACAGCCAAGCGTTAAACCTGAAACGAGAATGGCGGAAGAAAAATATCTGGCAGGAACATATGTCAGTTGCAAAGCCCCCGCCCCTCATCAAAGTAGCCACCCCAGCCGAGCAGTCTTAAAACTGCTCTGCCATAAGGTCGGGCCGTAGTTCAGCCTGGTAGAACGCTTGCATGGGGTGCAAGAGGTCGTGAGTTCGAATCTCGCCGGCCCGACCACAATCTCCAAACACGAAGTTGGAGTAAGCGCTTGAAATTCGTTCATTTCATTGCCATTACGCTAGTACCAAGAGTCACTACATGCATCTTCACACCTCAGGATCACATCGCGCATTCATGGCGTTATCCAGCACGCTCCTGATTGTCCTTGGTTTTGTCTTGGTTGTCGGCTGGCGTCACCACTTCAGGACTCTGGAATCACGGCGCATGGTCACCGAGCTCAATGTCCGTGCTGAAGCCCTGCGGAAACAAAGAACACTGCCTGTGAATAGCGTGGTCGTGGCTGCTCCGGGAAGACAAAAGCCCTTAAAACCCTCCCTGCTCCTAGCTGATGCCACGCCAGCACACTTTGATGCAAAAGCTCCCTTAGTGCCGGAGCGTTCCATCATTGAGGTATTACCGATCATCAATGCTAACAGTGTGCTTGCCGAGGCCACGCAGGTCATGCGCAAGTATATGGACACGCCCAATTGGCGGGATCGAATCATCTATGTGCACGACCCTCAACGTGTGGGGAAATTGATGGAAGATTATTATGAGCGCCAGCAGAGCATTGATCCTGTCGTGGGCGCGCTCATGGATCAGGGCAGATACCGGATCGATGGCACTGAAATCGTTCTATTAACTTATCGGAGCGCGCGACTAGAGGGCAAATTAGAGATCGCTCTGCGGCAGGATCCAACGGGGCATTTGGTCATCGACTGGGAGAGCCTCGTGGGTTATTCTGAGATCTCATTCAAACGTCTCACGGAAACCAAGACCACCACGCCAAAACTCATCCGCGCTTACGTCAAACTGGATGACTACTACAATTATGAGTTCAGCGATGCGAAGAAGTATCTCTCTCTGAAACTCACCTCTTCGGACAATGAAGATTTCCTCAATGCTTACTGCGAGCGCGATAGCATCATCGGCCGCTGGATCGTCGAGGATCTGGGAACAGAGGCCAATTCTTCCCTGGTCAAAGGCTACACCATCTGGGTCTCGTATCCACCAGACGCAAAATCCAACCGCTGTCTCAATCTAGTGCAGTTAGCAGCCGGACGTTGGCTGATCTTACCGCAGAAAAAATAAAAGACATGACCCGAGGAGGGATCATGCCTTTCAAAAGTAGGAAGTCAGCGACTATTCTTCGCCATCGCGTCCAATAGCCTCGACGGGGCAACCGGTAAGAGCTTCTTCGCAGAGCGCACGCTCTTCGTCTGACTCAGGCTGCTTGTAGAGATAGGAGTGGCCGCCATCGTCGTCGCGCTTGAAGTTGGCAGGAGCTGTCTCACGGCAAAGGTCGCAGTCGATGCATTGATCGTCCACGTAGTAAGCGCCGTTCACGTTTTGGGAATATTTATTGGCTGCGTCTGCCATGGTCTTGGGTGGGGCTAGGGGGTTAAGAGGGTTGTGAAGGTAGTTCCGAAAGCTTAAGTTTCAATCAATTTTTGCGTTTCCATGCGCTACGTGAAGTTTCGGGTTGTTCACGCAACGTTGAGAGCTAGTGGATGAGCAGTAAGCGGGCCAAACTCAGACCCGACGTTTTTTTCACCCTCCTAAACCTCATGACACCTCTCATTCCTCAAGAAGGCTGGATCGTTCAGCATCTCTTTTACACCCTTGACCACGGCTTCTGGGCTGCCCTAACTCCTGAAGAAAAAAGAGAGCGCACCGATCGACTAACGGCCACACTGGCCAGCATCCGCGCCCATCCGAAGACACAACTGCTGCACTTCAGCATGGTTAGCCCGAAAGCGGATCTCGGTTTCATGCTGCTGACACCTGACCTACAGGATGCCAACCGCTTCGAAAAAGAGCTCAACCTCGCGCTGGGCCCAGATATGCTGAATCCTAGCTACAGCTACCTCTCCATGACCGAGTGGACTGAATACAGTGAAAAGGAAGAGGAGGCCTCTGAGCGGATCGCCCGCACCGAGAATCTGGAGGTCGGCTCAGAAGCCCATCTCAAGCGCGTGGCCGAGTGGAAGAGCCACATGGACAAATATTACAGCGACCGTCTTTATCCGAACATGCCTGATTGGCAGGTCATGTGCTTTTACCCGATGAGCAAGCGCCGCAATGTGGGCGCCAACTGGTATGCAAACGACTTTGCCACACGCCGGGAACTCATGGCTGGTCATGCCAAAACGGGCCGCAAGTATTCCGGTAAAATCCGCCAACTCATCACGGGCTCCACTGGCCTAGAAAGTCATGAATGGGGCGTCACTCTCTTTGCCCACGACCTATTCCAGGTGAAAAGCATCGTCTATGAAATGCGCTGGGATGAAGTCACCACCCAATATGGTGAATTTGGCGACTTCTACATCGGCATCCAACTCAGCACCGAAGAGCTCCTGCCACGCCTACAGCTAACTTGATTCAGGCCGAGAAGCTTGATACCTTGAACCCATGAGCGCGACCACCCTCACCTCGACTCCCGTCATTGATGCCCTGATGGCAGCCATCTCCTGCCTCAGTCGCGAGGAGCAGGTCACACTCGTGGAGCAGGTGCAGGGGAAACTGATGGAGGGAGCCTTCCCTCAGTGGCAGATGGACCTCGTCGAGGAGCGAGAAAAACTCTGGCAGGCGGGACTTGCCGAACCTGTTCCTCTAGAAGAAGGTTTACGCCAAGTCAGTGAGCGACTACGCGCACGAGGAATCATGGTCGAATGAAATACATCATTCATCCTTCGGCTTTAGATGACCTTGAGCTGGCTTCTGTCTTCTATGAAAAGCAAGAGGTCGGGCTCGGCGAAGAAGTCTTCGACGATTTATCACATCAACTTAAAATCGCTTGTGATCATGTTGGGAGTCACCGCAACGTCGGTAAATTTTATCGCTTCGTCACAAACGGGCGTTTTCCCTATTTCTGCATCAATCACACACTCGAAAGCGACGGTGTGCACGTGCGAGCAGTGCTCGATCACCGCCGTCATCCACGGAGCATTCGTAGCCATCTCAATGACGTTTGATTTTTATTTACTCTGTCCATGACAAACCAGCCCCTCACCATCGCAGGTCGCACCTTTCAATCCCGTCTCATGCTAGGCACAGGCAAGTTTGCCTCTGGCGAACTCATGAGGCAGGCCATCATCGCCTCAGGCACTGAGATCGTCACCGTAGCCCTGCGCCGCGCCGATCTCACGGGGAAAGGAGATCCCTTTGCCAATATCCTCGACTTCATTCCCAAAGAAGTGCTGCTATTACCAAACACCAGTGGTGCCATGACCGCTGAAGAAGCCGTCCGTCTAGCCCGACTGGCCGTCGCCGCTGGCTTACCGAACTGGGTAAAATTAGAGATCCATCCCGACCCACGCTATCTCCTACCGGACCCGATTGAAACACTGAAGGCCGCTGAAATCTTGGTCAAAGAAGGCTTCATCGTCCTACCTTACATCAATGCCGACCCTGTGCTTGCGCGTCGCCTTCAAGATGTCGGCACAGCGACCGTGATGCCACTCGGTTCACCCATCGGTTCTCATCAGGGGATCACGACCAAGCGACAGATTGAGATCATCATCTCCCAGGCCACCGTGCCCGTCGTCATTGATGCAGGCATCGGAGCTCCTAGCCACGCCGCAGAAGCCTTTGAGATGGGAGCTGACGCCGTCCTAGTCAATACGGCCATCGCCATCGCCAGTGATCCAGTGCGTATGGGCAGTGCCTTCAAAGCCGCTGTCGAAGCCGGCCGCGCTGCCTATGAGATCGGCATTGCCGAGTCTAGTGACGAGGCCAACGCCACCAGCCCGCTGACCACCTTCTTGTATCAAAACTGAAGCAAGATCTCTCACTCATTCCGTTTGCCGCCCAGCCATCTGAGGGCCAAGATCCATCCATGCGAATCGCCATCTTCGGAGGTAGCTTCAATCCGCCTGGAAATCATCACCGCGCCATCGCCACGCTGCTGGCATGTGAGTTTGATGAAGTCCGCGTCATTCCATGCGGCCCGCGACCTGACAAACCTATCACCGGCAGCATCCCCGCCATCTATCGCGCTGCGCTCTGTGACTTAGCCTTTGGCGATCTGCCGAAAGTCGCCGTCGATCTCTTCGATCTCGAGCAGGCTACCTTTACCCGCAATCACGAACTGCAAACGCGCTATGCGCCGCAAGGTGAAGTCTGGCACGTCGTGGGAGCTGACCTCATCGCTGGAGGCAGCGAATCCGCTTCCCTAATTCAGCGCACTTGGGCTCAAGGTGCCAAGCTTTGGCAAACAGCCCACTTTGCCGTGCTTACCCGTCCCGGTCACGACATCAATCAGGCTGACCTACCACCCAACTCCAAACTTTTTCCGCTGGAGGAAATCGGCTCCAGCTCCGCCATCAGAGACGCCCTGAGCCGAGATGAAGATGTGGACACCCTCGTGACCACTCGGGTCCTGGATTACATTGAGCGTTACGGCCTGTATCGCGCGCCCATTCCCGGCACCTATGCTCAATGCAGCCTGCAAGGAGTCCCCTTTCATCTCCAAGCAGACGCGCACAACCCTAAAGCCCAAGCTTGGATCGAAAACACAGGGCCAGGCGTCAACGAAGACGAGGCCAGCTTCATCACCGTGCTCGGTGGCGACGGAGCCATGCTGCGCTGCATCCGCGAACATTGGCGGAAGCGCCTACCCTTTTTCGGTATCAATGCAGGCCACCTCGGCTTCCTCATGAATGCACCAGAACAAGCTTTTGGTTGCCCATTTCCGCCTTCAGACGTCATCCTGCGACAGTTACCGATGCTCTATTTGGAGTTCGAGACCGCAGCTGGTGAAATCAAAACAGCCTATGGATTCAATGACGCTTGGTTAGAGCGCAGCACCAGCCAAAGCGCTTGGCTAGAGGTCAGTGTCAATGGTGTAAAACGCCTGCCAAAACTCGTCGCTGATGGTGCCCTAGTCGCCACTGCCGCCGGTTCCACCGCCTATGCCCGCAGCATGGGGGCCAGTCCCCTGCTCGCAGACACACCGGCATGGCTGCTCGTGGGTTCAAATGTAATGGAGCCTGCTCACTGGCGCAGCGCCCTGCTCAGCACCGACAGCACCGTCGAAATACGCTGCCTCTCCCCTGAACACCGCCCCGTACAAGCCTTTGTTGATGGCCTTAGCATGGGAGAGGTCGTAGCCATCCGCGCCCGCATCAGTCGTGCCGCCGCCGCCGAACTAGCCTTTTGCGCCAGCCACGACATGGCCGACAAAATCGCTGCCATCCAGTTCCATGCAGCGCAGTCGTTTTGACACGACCAAACAAGATTGCTCAGGCCACTCTTGCCTACCTATGAAAGAGCGCCTAGCATTCTAGCACATGAACTTGCCCATCCGTCCGCGCCGCAACCGCCAATCTCCAGCCATTCGCGATCTCGTTCGCGAAACTAGCTTAGCGCCAGGACATCTGATTTATCCACTCTTCTTGCAGGAAGGCAGCGAAAACACACCTATCGCAGCCATGCCCGGCTGCCAACGTTGGTGCGTGGAGGACCTGGTCAAAGAGGCCGGTGAAGCCCATGCCTTAGGTGTCCCCGCCGTGGTGCTGTTTCCACGCATCCCCGATGAACTCAAGACTCGAGGCGCTGAAGCCTGTCATGATGATCATGGCCTCGTGCCCCGTGCCATCCGAGCTTTAAAACAGGCCCATCCAACTCTGACGGTCATCACCGACGTCGCTCTCGATCCCTATAACAGCGATGGCCATGACGGGCTCGTTTCAGATGATGGACAGATTTTAAATGATGAAACCGTGCATGTACTCTGTCAGCAGGCACTCAGTCATGCAAGGGCCGGAGCAGACATCGTGTCTCCTAGCGACATGATGGATGGCCGCGTCGCGGCACTTCGTGCAGCCTTGGATCAGGCGGGTTACACCTCCGTATCCATCATGAGTTACACCGCCAAATATGCCAGTGCCTATTACGGCCCCTTCCGTGGCGCACTCGATTCTGCGCCCAAAGCTGGCGACAAAAAGACCTATCAAATGGACCCCGCCAATTCCCGCGAAGCCCTGCGTGAAGCCACCCTAGACGAGGCCGAGGGAGCCGACATCCTCATGGTAAAACCTGCCGGACCTTACCTGGATATCATTTGCAAGCTGCGTGCGGCCACCACACTTCCTATCGCTGCCTATCAGGTCAGTGGCGAGTATCTGATGATCAAGGCAGGTGCAGCCTCCGGTTGGCTGGATGAGGGAAAGGTCGCGCTAGAATCTCTGATCGGCATCCGTCGTGCAGGGGCAGACATGATCCTCACCTACTTTGCCAAACAAGTCGCTGCCACTCTGTCACATTGAGCTACGTTTAACCGTAAACCTATCCAATGAAAATGCATTCCATCCTTGCCTGCCTGAGCCTACTTTTGGCAACTTCACTGCACGCCGATCTTGTGCTCGAGGTTCAGACGATCGAACTGAAGCCTAAGCCTGAAGACGAAACCATTCAGACGGAGTTCATCTTTCACAACAAAGGCAGTAAGCCGGTCAAAGTTCTCTCCATCGACAGTGCCTGCAGTTGCCTCAGCGCCTCGTTGGATAAAGCTGTCTATCAGCCCGGTGAAAAAGGCGTGGGCAAGGCCGACTTCAAAATCTCTAGCTTCATCGGACGTCATGAAAAATCGGTTCACGTCCAGACAGATGATCCAGGGCAGTCCGAGTGGGTCATTCCTTTTGTCATCGAAGTGCCTGAAGTCATCAAGATCGAACCCAAAACATTACAATGGTGGTTAGGCGAAGATGGCTCAGCTCAAGTCACCCGCGTCACCATGATGGGCACTGAGCCCATGCACATCGTCAATCTCACCTCCACCCGCGAACGCGTGCAATTCTCGTACAAAGAGATCATTCCCGGCAAGGAGTATGAAATCACGGTCAAACCAACCGACACTAGCGAGGTCATGCTCGGCGCCCTAAAGATCGAGACCGACAGCAAGATCCCCAAGTATCAGCGACAACTCTCTTTCTTCTCTGTCTATCGTCGGTCTGCCGCAGAGCCCACGCGTGAAGTGAAGCCATGAAGACAGCGCTCTGTCAGGCCCTGCTGCTCATATTACTAGCCAGCGCTGCTGGTGCTGCGGCCTTTTGGCTGCATCCAGGTGCCCCAGTTCTGTATCTGACAGAAGAGCCCCTTCAGCCTGACGAAGTCACGTTGAAAGACATCTCCCAACGCTGGAAAGGCGGCGTGATCTGGCTGGATGCAAGGCCTGAGGATCAATTTGACGCTGGCCATATCCCAGGGGCAAAACTGCTCAATGAACAGAGTTTTGACGAGCAACTTTTAGAGATGCTCGATATCCTACAGACAACCACCAATCCTATCATCATCTATTGTGGCGGTCAGAAATGTGAAGCCAGCCGCCATGTCCGCGAAAAGCTGCTCAGCATGGTGCCCATCGAGCATGAGAAATGCTTCGTCTTGAAAGGCGGATTCCCAGCTTGGCAGGCTGAGCGATGAAATGCTTTCCATGAAAGGAGCTAGGGCAGAGATGACGTTTACTGCTGCCTATGATCTCACGATTCCTGATTCCTCTCGCCATTCTCTCCTGCACCGCCACGCTCCAGGCTGCTGATGAAATGGTGCCACTATTTGATGGCAAAACCCTTACTGGCTGGGAGCAACACAGCGGCACGGCTGAGTATCGCGTGCAGGACGGCGTCATCATTGGAAAAACTGTTCCGAACACTGGCAACTCCTTCCTCTGCACCGCTAAAAAATACTCGAACTTCATTCTCGAACTCGAATTCAAAGTGGACCCATCCATGAACTCGGGTGTCCAATTCCGCAGCAACTACTACACGAAAGAAACAGAAGTCGAGATCGCTGGTAAAAAGAAAAAGTTCCCCGCAGACCGAGTCCATGGCTATCAGTTTGAGATTGACCCCAGCCCGCGCGCTTACACGGGCGGCATTTACGATGAAGGCCGCCGAGGCTGGCTCTTTGATCTAAAAAACAACGAGGCCGCCCGCAAAGCCTTCAAGCAGGGCGAGTGGAATCAAATCCGCATCGAGTGCCGCGGTGATAGCCTCAAAACCTTCCTCAACGGCGTCGCCGCTGCTGACCTGAAAGACAGCGTCACCGCAGAAGGCGTTATCGCCCTGCAAGTTCACGGCATCGGCAAAAACCAAGCTGCTATCGGCAAAGAAGTCATGTGGAAAAACATTCGTATCCAAGAGCTGAAGTAAGTTTTTTGGGGAACTTCCTCACCACGCAAATCAATCAGGCTGTTGCCCGCAGAACAGCAGTCCTGATCTATGAATGAAAATGATACCATTGCAGGCCACCACATTCACTGGCAGCCATCAGTTCCATGAAAGATCGGCCAACTGCTCTATTACTAAGTCTCGCCTTTGCCTTTGGCACCGCCTTGTTCGGAGAGTCCGTGCCTGTGACGATAAGCAAAAAAGGCAGCTGGCAGCGTGGCGGAAAACCTTATTTCATCAAGGGGGCTGGTGGTTATGGGTCCTTGGAGGAACTGAAAAAACATGGCGGTAATTCCACCCGCACCTGGAGTGATCGAGATGTCGGTGGTCCAGACGGCATCCTAGAGCGTGCTCACAAACTTGAGCTAACTGTCTGCTTTGGCATCTGGCTAGAGCCAGAGTGCAATTGGTTCTCCTACAAGAAACCAGAAGACTGTGAAAAACAAAAACAGCGTGTATTAAAAACCATCATCGAACACCGTGACCACCCAGCCCTGCTCTGCTGGGGCATAGGCAATGAAGTGGAGGGTGATGGTGAAAACGAGGCCTTCTGGCATCAGCTCAATCACCTAGCACGTGTCGTCAAAGAAGCCGATCCAGCGCATCCGACCTTCACGGCTGTGGCAGGTTTTTCGAAGAAAAAAATCGACGCGGTGAATCGATGGGTGCCCGAGCTCGACTTCATCGGCATCAACACCTATGCGGCTCTGGGAAGATTGAGGGAAAGCCTGCAAGCCGATGGATGGAAACGACCTTGGGTTGTCACCGAATACGGCGCGCGTGGGTTTTGGGAAAGTCCCAGGACCTCATGGGGTGTAGCCAAAGAACAAACCAGCAGTGAAAAAGCCGTTCAACTCCGAGATATGTACAAACGCAGCATTGAAGACAGCAGCGGTTGCGGCGGAGGCTACGCTTTTAATTGGGGATGGAAGCAGGAATACACGGGGTCTTGGTTTAGCCTTTATTCAAGGCAGCAAGAAGCCGTCACGGCTGTTGATGTTCTCGAGGAAATGTGGACTGGCAAAGGTCCGAAAAACCGATCCCCCGAGCTCATTCGACTCAAGTGCCCCGCTGCTGATAAACCCATGGCTGCAGGCACTCATTTCAAAGCCGAAACCCTCGCGCATGACGCTGATGGAGATCCCCTAACTTATACCTGGATCGTTCTTGCTGAAGACCCGCACCAGAGCAACGAAGGCAGAAACCCAGAGCCCCCTTCATTTCCAGCTGCCATCCTTATGGGCGAAGGTCCTCAGGCAGAAATTGCCGCCCCATCCAAACCTGGCAACTACCGCCTCTACCTCGAAGTGCGCGATGGCAAAAACCACCTCGCCACCGCCAATGCGCCCTTTCAGGTCGCCGCTAAATAGCTGACAGCAACCTTCTTTTATCTCGACAATCCATCTCAGCTCACGCTAAAGATTTATCTCCATGAAAAAAGTCCCGTTTACCAGTCGCCGTCAATTCATCACTCGCACCGCTGCCGCCATTGGCTTTCCGACCATTGTTCCTGCCAGTGTTTTTGGTCAAAACGCACCTTCCAATAAGATCACCATGGCAGTGCTTGGCTGGGGAATGATGGGGCCCAGCAATACGGGTAAATTCCTTCAGGAGTCCGATTGCCAGATCGTGGCGGCTTGTGACATCGATAAGCGCAATCTCGAAAAGGCGCTCAACACCATCAACGGTGCTTACAAGAACACCGACTGCAAAGGCTACCACGATTACCGCGAGGTCATGGCACGTAAGGACATCGATACGGTCATGCTAGCCCTGCCAGACAACTGGCATGCTCTGACTTCCATCGAAGCGGCTAAAAATGGCAAAGATATTTACGGCGAAAAGCCACTGGCACGAACGGTCTCCGAGCAGCAAGCCATCGTCCGCGCGGTGCAGAAGTATCAGCGCATCTGGCAGACAGGCTCTTGGCAGCGCAGTGAAGATAATTTCCGCATCGGTGCTGAAATCGTACGCAATGGTCTCATCGGCAAACTCACTCGTGTTGAGGTCGGACTACCATCAGGTCACAATGACTTTGCCAAAACCGGCGACAAGCGCAGCATCACCCCGCCGCCCGCCGAGCTGGATTATGAAATGTGGATCGGCCCTGCGGCCATGCAGGATTACATCGAGTGCCGCATTCATAAAAACTGGCGCTGGGATTACAACATCGGCGGCGGTCAATTGCTCGACTGGGTCGGCCATCATTGCGACATCGCTCACTGGGGCATGGACATGGACAGCAGCGGCCCCATGGAAGTCAATCCTATCCAAGTCGATATGCCAGCCCGTTCGGAAATCTGGAATACTGCGACTAAATACCGCGCTGAAGCCAAATATGCCGGTGACATTCTGATGACGATCTCTGGCGGTCATAGCGACATCGCTATGGGAACCAAGTGGATTGGCACAGACGGCTGGGTTCATGTCAATCGTGGCAGCTACGATGCCTCTAAGCCTGAGCTGAAAAAGATGATCAAAAAACGCAAGGACGAGAAAGATCCGAATAGCGAAATCGTCGAATCCGCAGCCGCCCCAAAACTGGGCGATGACGTCATCAAGACACGCCTTTATGAAACACCTGGCCATCATCGTAACTTCTTGGACTGCGTGAAGAGCCGCAAGCCTACCGTCACGCCAGTAGAAACAGCTCATCGCAGTGCGACACCTGGCCATCTCGCCCTGATTTCCTTCCTTGTGAACCGTCCGATCAAATGGGATCCAGTGAAGGAAGAAATCGTCGGTGACGCAGAGGCCAGCAAGCTGCTGACACGCGAATACCGTGGTGATTGGAAGCTAGAAGCCTAGTTATCAGCTGATTCTGCCTGGTTCTTCCATAAATAGGATAAATCAGTCTGAGCCTTGCCAAGTCGGAATGTGTGATGGAAGTTGTTCTTACAAGCTTCCGTCATACCTTCGATCATGAACGCACGTAACATTGCCCTCACTCTTGTCTTTCTAGCACTAGGCTACGGCATTTGGCACTTCCACTCAGATGCAGGTCGTCTCATGGCGGAGATGGAACAACTGAAAGCGGCCCATACACTGGCCATAGAAGCGAAAGATCAGGAGCTTCAGCACAGCCTGAGCGCGCAAAACGAACAGCATCAAAAGGCTATTCAATCGCTCAATGAGGAGCATGATCAAAAGCTCAATGAACTCCGGCAGGATCAGCGCAAGCAGATCGCCAGTGCTTACAAAGAGTTTGAAAACATCTTTGCGGGTAACAAGAAGACCCTCGATTACATCAATCTTTTGGAAGGCAAAGCGAAAGCAGGCCAAGCGCTTTCCAAGATCGAAGTCGAGAAGTTGGTGGTCATCACCAGCGGCATCAGCTTCCTGCAAAAGCAGTATCAAAAACCCCTTCAGGAGTTCACCGCACTTCAGGACTATTTCAATGATGCTTCAAAACGACCGAATGAAAAGCCCAAGTCCAATTTTGGCTTTTTTAAACGCCTGTTCAGCAAAGACTTCCGTGAGGCAGAAAAAGAATTCTATCGCGAAGAAGGTGCTCAACGCGCCTTCACTGAAGCACAGGGCAAATTCGGAGCCATTTATGCTTCAGCTCAGCGCTCCATGCGCAGTGTGAACATTGATGCAGATGCACAACTCAAAAAGCTAGACTCCCTGATTCAGGACAAAGAGAAAGCCAATGCAGAAGACTTAACCAACTTCTTCAATCAGGCACGTGAAGCTCTTCAAACGCATCAGAACGTCCTCGACTTTGAGCCTGCTGAGGTGCCTCAAGCACCCAAGGTACAGCCATAACTCCTAATCACATTTAATATCTCGCAGCTGCATATCCAAAGCTGCACCGGACATCTGTATCTCCGTCAGGGATAAGGCTAGGGATCCAATCATTAGAAGCAGGCTGATCCCAAAGGCCACCTGACCTAGTGGTTGATTCCCAAAAAACAGCAGTGTCATACTGACCACACAAAGCATCATGCTCAGCACACCCAAACTCTGCATGTGTTTGATGATCTGAATCCGTCTGCGTAAATTCTGTATCTGATCCAAAAGAACTGGTTCATGGCTAGCACGCCATGACGCATGGAGATTCCGCACGACATTCGCCAAAGCCAAAAAACGATTCGTATAAGCCAGCATCAAAAGCGAGATCGCGGGGAAAAGAAGAGATGGCGTGGAGAGAGGCAGTGAGCTCAAAGTCATGATTCATGTTCAGGCCCAAAAAGGGAAACTTCAAGTCGGGAGCCAGTAGCGTCTAAATCAGCGCAAAGACTTCGATGGGATCGGGCTGCCCCTTCACCGAATGGATGCCTGCATTTTTAAAATGCGTAACTCCTTCATCCCAGCCTTCCATAAAAGCAGCGCTGACTAGCACTGGGACTTTAAGCTGACGGGTAAGACTTTCGATTCGAAAAGCCACATTCACGGCTTCACCCACAGCCGTATTCACTCCCCGCCCCATGGAGCCTAGCGCGACGTCACCGATATTGATGCCGACGTGACAATGAACCTCCAGATTCATTTCCATCTTCAACCTTCTCCTTACAGGCGAATCGCTAGACTCTGGGCTACTAAGCAGACGCGCAGCCTCAGTCGCCTGGGCGCGCACTTCAGCGGTGTCCCCCGTCCAATAGGCAAAGACGCCATCACCAATGAATTTATCAATGATGGCTCCGCGAGTCTTCAGAACAGTGGTACATTGGGCATACCATTCACGCAGCATCTCCGCGACTTCCTCAGGGCTCAGTTGGGCTGAAATACTCGTAAAATTGCGCAGATCACCGACCAGCAGCGTAGCTCGCACAGTCTTCATTGGTAAAGCTACCGTATGCAGCATTTGTGTGCCCGAATGCGAACCACTGGAAGAATCCCCCTCCTCGTTTTCAAAAATAAACAAACAGGTGCCTAACTGAATGCTATCGCCATGACGCAGGGCGCGGGCTGTCGTTACAGCCACGTCATTCACGAAGCTGCCATTGGCACTGCCAAGATCCGAGACCCAGTATAAATTACCATCTCGACGAATAGTGGCATGCTGCCTGGAAATACCCGCGTCGTTGAGACGAATCGTCGCATCAGGACTGCGCCCAAGCAGGTTGTAGTCCTCCAGGGAGTACTCCAATCCTTTGTCGTGCTGTCTTAGAAATGCAGGCATAATTAATATGTGGCAATTACTGTTGAAGCAACTGCGGCGATATAAGTCAAGAGAACGCACGGAAGTTTTCCGACTTATTATTTTTTGAACGCTGGTTTCATGCCAAATCATCCAGAGAAAGTCCATGAGAGCAGCAGCTTGCACTCCTGCGCTATCTCGGAAGAATGACCGAACTATGTCCGTGACTGCCTACGATCAACTCTGCGATACCGCGCGCGAGGTCGCCCTCCTCACCTCCACTGAATCTGCGCTTTCCTGGGATCAGGAAACCTTTATGCCAGCCAAAGCACTAACCTTCCGCGCCAGCCAGATGTCCTGGCTCAGTGGTAAGGCCCATGCTCTGGCGACTGGGCGCATGATGGAAAAGCTCCTCGATAAAGCGTTGGAATCGAAGCTGCGTGACCCTAAACAAAAGGCCAACGTCAAAGTGATGCATGAAGACTTTGTCAAAGCGGCCAAAATCCCTGGAAAACTCGTCATTGAGGAGAGTGAAACTGCTTCTCACGCCAAACACGCGTGGATACAGGCACGCAAAAGCTCGGATTTCAGCGCCTTTGCACCTCATTTAGAAAAGCTACTCGGCCTTGCCCGACGAAAAGCTGATCTCTGGGGCTACGCCGACGAGCCGTACGACGCGCTACTCTCCACCTATGAGCGCGGTGCGCGCACACGTGAAGTAGCCGCACTTTTCACCAAACTAAAACCTGACCTGACCCAGATCGCCCGAACCGCAGTGGAGCGCGGAAAAGCGGTGAAACCCAACCTGCTTCGTGGCAATTACCCCATCGCCAAGCAACAGCAGCTCAATGCCGAAATTGCCGCAAGTATTGGCTTCGACTTCGATGCCGGACGCATTGATACGACGACACACCCTTTTTGCACCACACTGGGTCCACGCGATGTCCGACTGACCACTCGCTATGATGAAAGTGACTTCACCAGCTCTCTCTTCGGCGTCCTGCACGAGGCGGGTCACGGACTCTATGAGCAAGGATTGCCAGAAGCTGATTTCGGTCTGCCATCAGGCCGCGCCTGCTCATTAGGGATCCATGAATCCCAGAGTCGTCTCTGGGAAAATCACGTCGGGCGTTCCCGCGTTTTCTGGCAAAAATGGCTCCCGCGTGCTGCCGAGATCTTCCCGAATCTGCGCAAAATCAGCTTGGATCAGTTTTTGGCCGCCATCACACGGGCCAAGTATTCCTTGATTCGGGTCGAAGCAGACGAAGCCACTTATGATCTGCACATCCTTCTCAGGTTCAGCATCGAACGCCAAATGCTGCGCGGAGATCTCGCCGTGAAAGACGTGCCAGCCGCTTGGAATGCCGAGTTTGAAGAACTCTTTGGCATGACGCCGCCCTCGGATTCACAGGGCTGCCTGCAAGACATTCATTGGAGCATGGGCGGCCTCGGCTACTTCGCTACCTACACGCTGGGCAATCTCAATGCAGCCCAGCTTTTTGCCACAGCAAGAAAACAGCGCAGCATCGCCAAAGCCAACGACCAAGCCGACTTCGCGCCCCTCTTGTCTTGGTTGCGGGATAAGGTTCATCAACATGGCGGAGCTTTTTTACCAGGTGAAATCATGGAGAACGCAACCGGTAAACCCACCGATGCCCGCCACCACCTGAAGCATCTCCGTGAGCGTTTCGGCTGCTGATCCAAGAATTCCCGTTGGAGATATACTGCCCGTCGTCATGATTTGTGATTCCCGCAGATTGACTAAAGCAGACATCCAAATCTGCGACTTCTCTGAGTCGAGCTTGCGAGACTAGCGAAGCATGAGTTCTTGTGATGCCTTTGGTTCAATTAAAAAGCCGTTCACAAAAATCCGCTTTCCGACAAATTTTACGGCCCTGTAAGCCGTGTCTCCTGGAGTCTGGGAAACGAAATTTTTCAGATCGCGGAGATGGCAGTGATAAACAATTACCTGTTGATAGTCATGTGGATCGACCTCTTCGGTCACGTAACAACAAACAAACTGACGAACAAATCCCCCACCCAAGGAATCTTGAAGAATTTGACGGGTATTTGAAGGAGGTTGTTGGAGCGGTTCTAAACAGGTTAATTGAAACTTACCCATTTTGATCCCTGCATGCTTTGTTTGCCAGATCATAGCTTCCTTGATATGGGCTGCTGAGTCTTCACAGATAACGGGATGCGAACAGCCAGTGAATCCAGCCGTCAAAAGAAAGCCGACAGCCACGATGAAGCCCTTATTTTGTTTGAATCGCATAATCATTTTCTCCCAGATGAAGCCCCATTTTATTTTATTAACACCAATCGGACATCCTTAATTACGGGCATCGTTAAATATACCTTGTCGTGGTATATGAGGATGGGCCAAAAAAGTTCAAGTAAGGACATCAAGCCTATCGGCTTTGAAGTGCGTGCGATAATGACCTTAATGCACAGGCTTTCCCGACGCTTTCTCAGCACAGCGGACTGTGCGGATCACTTCCCTGCCTGACGCCACCCGCTTGAACGTTTTGAAGTTGGGTTTCCGCTGTGCATCGAAAATGTTCGTCGCCTCCTGTGTTGACGACAGGAAAAGGCACTTTTGATCGCCGCCATGGCAGAACGCTAAATCTCACTCCATTCATTTTTACTTGTGGATTTCAGCTGCTGGCTCAAACAAACCGACTAACTTCTGAAAAAATTATGCCTTCCGAGATCCCAAACGAAATTCATATCGACGAAGTCCTGCCGCCGCAGAGGAGCGGCTTCCCCAAACAAGCCAACGGCACGCCCGTCGAATCTGATGTGGCTCAATTCATGGCCAAATGGCTGGATAACTGGCTGCGTATGCCTGGCACGGACTTCAAAATCGGTCTCGATCCCCTGCTCTCTTTGATTCCTGGTTTTGGCAGCACCATTGCCTCAGGTGGCGGGCTCATCATCCTCATCGAGGCCGTACGCAGCCGAGTCAGTGTGCCAGTGCTGCTGCGGATGGCCGCAAATATGCTGCTGAACACTCTCTTTGACTACTTCCCAGCTGTGGGACCAGTAGCTAGTGCCTTCTTTAAATCCAACTCGCGTAATTTGAAGCTGCTTACCGATTGGCAAGCCGGTCAGCATGACCTGATCAAACGTAGCACATGGCAACTTTTCGGCGTGCTTGGCCTGATCATGCTGTTTCTAAGCGGGATGCTCTTTGGTTTATTTATCCTGTATGTCTGGCTGCTAACCCATCTCTTCCATGGCTGATTTTAGACGCAACTTGTCTCGGCTTCCGGCGTTCTAAGCCTTCTTACATGTCTTACCACACGCTTTCCGACGTCCTTTCCAAAGCAGCCAACCTAGCCGGTTGCCGTGACGCGCCAAGATTACGCCACGCTCTGGAAGAAGCCGGCGATAAGCGCCAGCCACTGATCGAGGCGCTACTCGACGCGAATGTGGTGGACGAAGAAAGTTTCTTCTCCCAGCTCGCAGGCATTCTGAAAATGCCTTTCGCGAAAGACGAAGGCGAATCTCAAGACGGCCTGCACAATCGCTTCCCCGCCAAGCTAGCACTCAGGCACCGCATTTATCCGACCCATGTTAGCGCTGTCGAAGTGACCGTGCTGACCTACAACCCCTTTGACCTCAGCGCTCGTCAAGCCGTGGGTCAGGAACTGCGTAAACGCGTGCATTGGCAAGTGGCCAGCCGTCACCGCATCCTTGAGGCCCTTCATCAGGGCTACGGCGTGGGCGCAGAGAACTTTGAAGAGCTGCTGGAAGGTCGTGAAGGTGCCGATCAGGACGACGATCTCAAACAAGAAGTCAACGTCCTCGACGAAGCCGACGAAGAAGCCACGGTGCTGAACTTTGTGAATCAGATCTTCCGCGAAGGCCTGAAGGAACGCGCGACCGATATCCATGTAGAGCCTTTGGAGCGCGATCTTCGCATTCGGTATCGTGTCGATGGTAAGCTGATCGAAGTGCCTGTGCCGCCCAACATGCGCGTGTTGCAAAACTCGCTCATTTCGCGCTTGAAGATCATGGCGCATCTCGACATCGCCGAACGCCGAATGCCGCAGGATGGGCGTATCAATCTCGAGCTGGATGGTGAGCCGATCGACGTCCGTGTCGCCTGTATTCCCAGTGTGAATGGAGAGTCCGTCGCGCTGCGTTTGCTCACGCGGAAAAAATTCGACATGGGCGCTATCGGGCTAGATCCCGAGACCGAGGCCAAGTTCCGCAAACTGCTCGCCGCGCCAAATGGCATCATCCTCATCACCGGTCCGACGGGTTCTGGCAAAAGCACCACGCTTTACACCCTGCTCAAAGAACTCAACACCAAAGAGCGCCGCATCGTCACCATCGAAGACCCTGTCGAAAACAAGCTCGACGGCATCATCCAAATCGCCGTCAAGCCAGAGATCGACCTCACCTTTGCAGCGGGTCTGCGCAGCATTTTGCGCGGAGATCCAAACGTCATCATGGTCGGAGAAATGCGCGACCAAGAGACCGTCGAGATCGCCATCCGCGGCGCGCTCACAGGACACTTGGTTTTTTCCACTCTGCATACCAATGATGCGGTGGGCGGCATCTCCCGTCTCATCGACATGGGGATCGAGCCCTTCATGGTCTCTTCCTCAGTCCGCGCCTTCCAAGCCCAGCGCCTCGTTCGCACCCTTTGTCCGCATTGCAAGGAGCCTGCCCATCACGAAGATAGCTACCTCAAGGCCATCGGCTTCCCGCTTGAGTGGAAAACCAAGCTCTATCGACCTGTCGGCTGTCGTTCCTGTCGAAACACAGGCTTCACAGGCCGACTCGCCATCATGGAGATCTGCCTCATGACTGAGCATCTCCAAGAAAAGATCAATCTACGCGCCACCGCCATGGAGCTGAAAGCCCAAGCCCTAAAGGACGGAATGGTCCCCATGCGCTACTACGGCTTCCGCAAAGCCAGCGAAGGCATCACCACACTCGAAGAAGTCATGACAGTGACTGCGGCGAGTGAGTAGTTGGTGAATAAGGCACTGCGAAGGTTGAGTCATTACACTCAGCCAGTCCCACCTTGCAAGTAGCTGGAGCTTATGGCAAAATTTATCCCATGAGCACTCTCATTGCACCGCTACCAACCGACCCAATACTATTGCGCCCACTGGTCCATGCAGACATCGACCGTATTCCTGATGAGCATCTCGTTGCGGTGCATCGCCTGTTGCTTGAGTCCGAAATCCAGCGCCTCGCCGATGAACTTGGAGAGGCAACGGAAGAAGCTTGGCGCAGAGGCGACATTACGGAAGAAAAGATTGCCGAAGCTATCCGTGAGCACCGCCAGAAGTGCCTACATCGATGATTGTGGTCATCGACACCAACGTGGCGCTGACCATGTTCAAGCCCACACACCGAAATCACGCACTTTTCCGCGCATGGACTTCGGGTCGCTTCGCTTGGGCCGTCGCCACGGATATTCTTTTTGAATACGAAGAGATCATGACCAGGCTCGGCTCCGCTGCTTATGCCGCACAGGTGATGAGCACAGTCAGCGCGATCAGCTCGCTGCGCATTGGTAGCCTCATTCACGTCTCACCCAGCTTTTTCTTCCGCACCATCTCTGCTGACCGCGACGACGACAAATTCGCCGACTGTGCTATCACTGCGCACACTGACTTTATCGTTACCAGTGATAAGCATTTTAATGTGCTTATCGGCAGCGGCTACAAACCCCAGCCCATCACGCCAGAGGCCTTCATCACAAGTCATCTGAGTGGGAATCAGACGTAGCTTAGAGTTGCACTCAAAAGCGTACGTTCAGAGAACTTCAATGATCAATCGAAGCTACTGCGTGGTTAACGAGCCTAAGAATCAGACGATCTCAAAGAAAAAGCCCGCCACGAGTTATCGTGACGGGCTACTTAGTCCATTAAAGTCTGATCACTCTACGGAGCTGGAGGCCCCATGGAAAAGCTACCATAACGTTTTTGCACCGTGCCAATCGGTGCGGGTGCGATGTAATGGCCAGTGATGGCATCTCCCACGATGAGAGCTGAATAAGCAGCCGTACTAGCAGGTACAGTAGGCAGGGCAAAGGTGCCAGTGACGAGACCTGTTTTAGTCACAATTTTGGAGTTAAAAGCTGTGCCAACTCCATTCAATGTGACCGCATTGGCCGTAGAAAGAAGCAGATTCCGTGTTGCGGTACCTGTCACTCCATCACCAGACCAGCTGGCCACTAAGTTTGGGGTGGTAAGTCCCAGAATACGCGTATTTGATGCTGGGGCATTGTAGCGTCTGATTTGGGTGGTAAGCCCCAGAATAAACCCAGCAGGAAACTGTTTATCGGT
>JAIXZA010000055.1 GCA_027489965.1 Verrucomicrobiaceae bacterium | reverse complement strand
TTCTAGGCGAACTAAATCGAGCAAATTATTGATTAGCTTGAGAAGCCGCATGGAATTACCATGCATGGTCGTGAGAAGTTCTTGTTTTTCGGTTGAAGCTAGGTTGTCTGAATCTTTTAATAAAGCTTCGATCGGTGCAATCAGCAGAGTTAATGGGGTTCGTAATTCGTGACTGACGTTAGCGAAGAAGCGGCTCTTAGCCTCATCAAGTTCTCGCAACTTGTGATTTGATTCTTCCAGTTCAGCACGATTTTGGTCCAAACTGTATCTTAATTGGAACTCGGATCTGCGCAGGTTGTCATAAAGGTAAGCTCCTGCTACGATGAAAACCCCAGTAACTGTCAGAAAGTAAAGGTTATTGTAGTAAAGACCTGTGTTTGTAATCGGACCATGCAATATCGTGGCAATCAAGTACGCCAACAGCGTTAAGACGAAGATGATGAGGCTATCACTCAGACTCCAGCGCAAAAGAATCGCCGAGCCTAGATTCACTAAATTCAAACCTGCATAATAAGTAGATGTGGCACCATCGATGGCATAAATCATCCAGGAGATGCAGAGCAGTGGTAAAAAGGCCACTAGATGCCCAAGTATTCGATAATATTTTGTTCTTGGCCTGTAGTGCAAACATGCCCAGAGGATAGCAAGCATGAGTGAGCAAAGCAGCCTATAGGGAAGAAACTTGGCCATGGTCTCTTGTCCATAAACACACCAGTCCAGCACTAGTCCAGCAGGCATAAAGAATCCTGCGACAATGCAGCAAATCTTTGCGTTCTGGACACGGATAGGGCGTTCGTTTTCTTTGAACGAACATTCTAACACGTCACCAGCATCTGTACTCATTTTACGCATGTTCAGGCTTGCGAACTTCAAGGAAGATATTCACACCAGTCACATCTGCTGAGACCTTACAATCATAGGGAGAAGCCTTGTCGGGGGCTAGTTTTAGAAAGCCTTCTTGATTGCGATAGACTAGATGCCAATCGACGACGTGTTCCATCCAATTCCTGGATGGATTGGAGCTATCAACGTTTGTAGCAACGAGCAGTCCTCCAGGTGCTAAGAGGTCATAGAATATTTCCAAAAGACGGCGGCAGATGCGGTCTGAAAGATAGTCAAACAGGCCGGCGCAATAAACGTAATCATAGCCGCCAACTTCAAACCCAGCTCCTGCTCTGGAAGATTCTTTGAGTATTTGGTGTACTGATCTCTTCTGAAATTTGATGCCCGTTCGGCGTCGGTGTCTTGTGCGGATACCTTCTAAATCACGGGTAGTGTTAGTGATGGTTTCATCATTAAAATCAAGCAGCAAGATGTCTGCGCTGTCACAGAGATCATCTTGAGCTAGGAAATGCTGCACTTCACGTGCGGGGCCGCATCCGAGATTAAAAATACGGGCTACGCCTCCTTTGGAAGCCACCCGACTTGTTTCATCATGCAGTCGGTCCACTAGATAAACGATGCGGTTTCTGTGAGCCACGACTGGCGCAGTGTCAAGAAAGAGGCGGTTGAGTAACTTTGCAAACATGGTGCTGCCTTCATAAGGATCACGCATCATCATGCTGACCATTTCATAGTCACCAGCGTAACCCAACGGCTTTTGATAGGTACGGTAAAAAAATGGGGAACATAACACTAGTGGATGTAGCTGCCTTTTCGCATAGCTGCGATGAACTGGAATCTGGTCCTGGGGAATGTCGCCAGAAGTGTCTTCGAAGCGGGCTAGAAGAGGGGCCACCGCTGGAATGATTGGACCTTCCAATTGTTGGATGGTTTCCTTTTCAGCCTGTATACGATCCCCTGAAGGCATCGAGCGCACGCCCAATTCTACCTGTTCCATCCAGCGCCGTAGATCTGACAGCAACGTATGCATGTCTGCTACGATCAGTTTGAAGTCGGGTAAAACTCGATAGTTTTTCTCTGTTTCCTTCAAGAACTCGCCAAAGTCAGATAATAGTCGATTTTTGTTTTGAGCTGGTGAAAAGATATCCGTATCAATCCAGCCTTCTTCAGAGAGTGATGCTTCACAGATAAGCATGATGCCCGTATTCACGAGATTGGCGATGACGGCTCTTCCTGAGTAAACGGCGCGCTCATTCATCATGATTCGGAAGTCGTGCAAAACCTCAGAAAGTTGAACAATACTGTAAGGGTTATAAACCTCGAACACTCCAAGATAGCGTGTCAGGCGGTGCAGAGTCCCTTTAACTTCAGCACCTTGGCTATTTCGACAGACAATAAAACTTAGACGCTCACTTGTTGAGGCAATTACTGGCGTTGAGTTGTCGTTTTGCTCCATAATA
This sequence comes from Verrucomicrobiaceae bacterium, assembly GCA_027489965.1. Classification (GTDB taxonomy): domain Bacteria; phylum Verrucomicrobiota; class Verrucomicrobiia; order Verrucomicrobiales; family Verrucomicrobiaceae; genus Prosthecobacter. Next base: position 4,479 of record JAIXZA010000055.1, on the reverse strand, counting down.
AAAGGGTTACCTCATGAAGATTTAGCGCATTTTAACGAGTATTGACAACTTTATTCAGATATTTTATTGAAAATTGATATCTTTTTGAATACCAATTAATTAAAACGCTTGGGTTATGCTTAAGGATAAAACATTCCACTGATGTGTGTAATTTCCGTTAAATGCGGGCTGAGCTGCTCCGCTAATGGCCCGCGTTGGGTTATAGACAAAGGCGTAAGCAAGGTCAATGGCGCGGTTTCCCCCCTTCCAGCCGATGCCCAAACTGAATACATGTCGATCATTAGCGGCGGAGGACGGGGTGTAATTAAGGGCTGGTTGTGAATTTTCTGAAAAGAGGTAACCAGCTCTTAATTTCCAGTGCTCATTGAGTGTGTATGTAAGGCCAGTTCCGAGATCGATAGAGTTTTTCCATCCAAGATTAGCCGTTTTCGTTGGGAGCAAAGCTTGGTTATTGCCAATATTCAGAGGGATATCATCATGGGAGGAATTGGCTGACCATTGAAAATCAAAACCTAAGGTCAGTCGATCTGTCAGATCAACTCCGTAGCCTACGGCCAGTGAGCCGGGAAAGGTCATGTCAGAATTAAAATCACTTTCATCTGTAAAGCCTGCGGCCTTTAAAGCCGCAGGCATACCCTGGGAATGAAAGTTACCCGAATACCTGATCTTTATCGGCAGGCGCCCAATGAAGGCTATTCGCTGTCCCTTTGTGACTTGCCAGTTCATCCCCATGTAGGCACCTAGGCCCCATCCTTTTCCACGAAGGTCGATTTCACCATCCGCAGATCCAGGTATTGCGGCACTCCAGGGATAAGCTTGTTTAAACCGTAATTCCGAATAAATAACATCCAGTCCTGCCGCAAAGCTGAGCGTGTCTGAAACTTTGAAGGCTATTGCCGGCGTAAAATCAACGGCCAGAAGGCTTGACTGATAAGGTAGCACATAGCGCAGTCTGGGGTCCATGTCTTTTGGGTAAACCGTTGCTAAACCAAAAGGCGTGCTCAGCCCCATTCCGAAAGCTAGCTTTCCCGGAATGACTGGGACGACTAAATACATGCTCGCTGGAATAACCCACGGCTGATCTAGTTCAACGGATGCTCCATTGGCCGAATTAAGGCCTACATGGCCATTCCAAACGGCAGTGTTAATCAGCAACTCGGTGGATTTAATTTCTAAAATGTTGGCTGGTGAAACACGTACAGCCGACGCATCATTTAAATTTGCAAATCTTCCACCTACGATCCCGAGGCCTTGGGCAGAATCAGGGACAACTGAAAGTGTTTCTGCTGCATTTACGAGCAGTGTAGTGGAAGCGATAATCAAGAAAACTAGGTTAAATCTGAAATATGATTTTCCTGATAAATTTGAATTCATTTTAGCACTCAAATGAATATCTAACGTAAAGTCAATACTTCCATTCGAATAACGATCATTTCCAAGAGTCTGTTGATTTAATGCAAGCAACTCTTTTTGAAATTGCACAAAGTCTAGAGTTTATCTGCGGAGTTTCGTTTCCAAGGTAAAGCCTTTAGAAGTCGTCGGGCGGGTGAGCATGCGGTGAGAAGTTGAGTGCCTTCACGCTCGCTCGTGGAAAGGATGTCAGGATCACCGGAGTCAAAATCTTCAGCTCGTGGCAGGCCCAATGGCAGTGGTGGTTCGACTGCGGCTTCTTCAAGAATCTGAGGCAATGGTGCTGGGGTGATATCGGGGCGGGATGCTGGAGCGGTGAGTCTTGTCGGAACAATGAGACCTCCAGAAAAGATGAGCTTCATGGCATCTTCAACAGTGAGTGGGGCATCGGTGACCTGCTCAATCGGGACAACCAATAGCAGACCGGTCATGGGGCTAAGTGCGCCAGGAATAAAGACCGCAGCAAGGATCTTATTTTGTTGAGGGTCAAGGTATTGTCCGGTGACAAAGCCTAGCATTTTCATATCCCCAGAAGGATAATCCACATAAACGACGCGTTTGAAGTTTTGCTTGCCTCCCAGCCCCTTGAAGCCATCGATCACCTGTTTGAGTGATTTGTAGATGAAGGAAACGATCGGCACATTCATTAGCAGCTTGTCCATGGCTGTAACGACCCTGACACCAAGAACATTGGTTGCCATGACACCGAGAGCCACGAAGGCCAGCACGGGAATAAGAAATCCGACAAAGGTAACGGTATGACGGTAACTAGCACTGGCTGGATCAATCAATGTTTTCCCTGCAATGTCGTTGATGAGTCGAGCGATGAAATCCAATGCGGGCACGCTCCAGCCGTGCAGCAGGTGGTAGCCGCTGTTGACAATCCAAAACGTGATCAGGAGTGGAAGGGCGATGGCCAATCCCGCAAAGAACTTATTTCGCAGCCAGACAAAGGGGCTGCGAGTCATGGCGGGCGGATTGGAAACCAAAGGGGGCATAGAAAGATCAGGCTTCTTTAATGTCGCAGAAGTTGTGTCTCGTTCAATCAACAACCCGCAGATTTGTAGAAATCATCTTTTTCCAGCCTTGCCCGTTAAAGAAAGGCGCTGTGAGCCGCCGCGCAAGCGCGCAGATGTGATGTGGGTGCGGTTTTGAAAGGCTGAGTGGATTAGCAAATGATCAAGGCGTTTTCAGACAAGACTGACCTCATTGAGGGCGGGCTAAAATTTCAGCCGCAGTAAGTGGACGAATAATCCAACCTAGCAGTGTTCCTTCTCTTGACTCTGGCCTCTATGGCGTGAAATAAGACGCTCACTTTTCCCCTACCTGTTGCCAATGCCACGCCGAATTACTTACCGCGACGCCGTCCGTGAAGCCCTTGATGAAGAAATCGCCCGCGACCCAATGGTTGTTGTCATGGGAGAAGAAGTAGCCCAGTATAATGGTGCCTACAAGGTGACCCAGGGACTTTGGGATAAATGGGGTGATAAGCGTCTTGTGGATACACCCATCAGCGAAGCTGGTTTTATCGGAATGGGCATCGGCGCTTCAATGCTCGGAGTCCGACCTGTGATGGAACTCATGTTCTGGAGTTTCTATACAGTCGCCTGGGATCAAATCGTCAACAACGCAGCAATGGTACGCTACATGTCTGGGGGAAAGATCAATTGCCCCATCGTGATTCGGGGTCCGGCTAATGGCGGAACTAGTGTTGGAGCGACTCACAGTCACACGCCTGAAAACATCATGGCTAGCGTGCCTGGGATGAAATGTGTGGTGCCGAGTAATGCATTTGACGCCAAAGGTCTGATGAAGGCTGCTATCCGTGACAATGATCCAGTCATGTTTATGGAAAGTACCATTCTTTATGGCATGGAGTGGGATGTTCCTGTCAATGACGAGCTGCCGAATGGTGAGCTTGTTATTCCGCTAGGAACAGCTGACATCAAAAAAGTCGGTACAGATATCTCCTTGATTGCCCATGGTAGAGCGGTCCTTACTTGCCTGGAAGCAGCACGTATTCTTGAAGAGGAGCATGGTATCAGTGCGGAGGTAGTCGATGTTCGCAGCATTCGTCCTCTGGATGAGGAAACCATCCTGAACTCGGTCGCCAAGACGCATCGTGCGATTTATGTGGAAGAGGGTAAACCCTTTTGCGGCGTAGGTGCCCAGATTGCTTATACAATCCAAGCTAAGGTTTTTGATGAACTCGATGCTCCTGTTCTGCGTGTAAACAGTCTTGATGCGCCAGCGATCTACAGCCCACCGCTAGAGGCGATTCAGACTCCGACTCCCGATGTCATTGTTGCCAAGGCATTGAGCATCTGTTAAGGCGCGTTCTGGGATCCGATCAATAAGCGTTCTCACGTTTCACAAACGTCAGAAACATGATCTGGATATCTAGCATCAAGCTCCAATTTTCCAGATACCAGAGATCACATTTGATGCGTTCGGATAAATCGGTGTCGCCGCGTAAGCCTTTGACTTGGGCCCATCCAGTCATGCCTGGTTTGGCACCGTGTCGTGCATTGTAATGCGGAATTTCGTGTTTGAAGTCGGCAATGAGTTCGGGACGTTCTGGGCGTGGGCCGACAAGGCTCATCTCTCCTTTGAGGACATTCCAAAATTGAGGGATTTCATCGATGTTCCATTTCCGCATAAAAGCACCGACTTTTAGCCGCCGAGGATCATCTTCAGTGCACCACTGAGCTCCCTGTGTTTCTGCGTTCAGCTTCATGGAGCGAATTTTGATAATCTCAAAAGGCACTCCATTCATCCCCCAACGGCGTTGATTGTAGAAAATGGGTCCTTTTGACTCAAGCCATACCAGAGCACCAAAAATGGCCACAATGGGCGTGCCGATCATGATGCCTACAAGGCTTCCAAAAATGTCGAATGAGCGCTTGGCAAAGACATTGAAAGTGCTGTCTAAAGGAAGTCTGTTAACCCCTAAAACTGGTGTTCCAGCAATCGTTTCTAGTGATAAACCCGAAACGAAAATCCGAAAGACCGATGGGGCTAATTTGAATTGAATCATTTCACGTTCGCAGACATTGGCTAGCTCGATCA
>JAIXZA010000118.1 GCA_027489965.1 Verrucomicrobiaceae bacterium | reverse complement strand
GGCCGCAGCGGTCGTCATGTGGTGGGTGCTGGATGCCTGGAACCCTGAACCCGGCGTATTGAGAAACGCACTCGTTTCCTTTAAAGACATCAGCATCTTTTGGGCACTACTGAATCTGCTGCCGATCATCCCGCTGGATGGTGGTCATATCTCCCGTGCTCTTTTTGGCCCAGATCGTCTGAAGCCTGCACTCACACTCAGCATGATTTGCTCTGCAGGGATGACACTCTTTGCGGTAAACCACTTCGGCATCATTTCGGTGGCGTTCTTTGGCATGTTCGCCTGGAACAACTACAAAGAAATGCGCGGTGAACCACAAACTCCGTGGATGGAAAGCCGTTAAAACCAAGGTTTGAACCGCACTGAGGCGGAATTGGCAGCTTTGTGCTGCCTTCAAATGGCGACCCCTAGGAGAATCGAACTCCTGTCGCATCCGTGAAAGGGACGTGTCCTAACCGCTAGACGAAGGGGTCTCGTTTTGAACGGGGCGCGAGTCTGCCACAGCAGAGACTTTCTGCAAGTGGAAAGATGAAATTATTGCGTCTTAATTTGGGGAAAGACGGCGACTTGTCTGAAGTGTGGCCCCTTCGTGGGCAGCTAATGCCTGATAGCCAGCCGCGCCAAAGCCATCACGCAGAGCCTTATCTGCCAATAATCGAGCCAACTCAGCTTCCAGTGCCTTGATGTCAGAGACCTGCACTGCGCCTTTGTTTTTGAGTAGGAGTTCCACCAGCGCTTCGAAGTTTTCCATGTGTGGCCCAAAGAGCACGGGCTTTTGCGCCATCACGGCCTCGGCAGGATTTTGGCCGCCTTCAGCCAAAAAGCTTTTACCGACAACAACGAGAGTGGCCAGGCACTGCCAGGCCCGTAACTCGCCAGTGGTATCGATCAGCAGCGTCTTCATCCTTGCTGGAGCTCCTGATAAGATCTGGGACCGCAGCTGGGCTTCGATGCCTAGTGGGCGTAATTCTTCCACGACAACAGCTGCTCGCTCGACATGACGCGGCACAATTAAGAGCGCTAGATCAGGGTAAATCGCGTTCAAGTTCAGCGCCACTCGTGCCAGTAGAACCTCCTCACCCGCGTGAGTGCTGGCCAGAAGCAACACAGGCTGCGTTTCTACAATGCCGGCCTGCTGTAAAATGATACGAAGTTGCGCCAACTGCACTTCATCGACTGCGGCACCTTGCGGATCAAACTTAATGCTGCCCGTGTAGTGGATGTTTGCGGGATCGACACCAAGACCGGCAAAACGTGGGATGTCTCCCAGTTCCTGAACTAGGACCTGATCCAGCATGGCAAAGACGGGCCGAATGAAAAAACCGAATTTCTGAAAGCGACGCTCAGACCTAGCCGAAAGGCGAGCGTTGACCATGGACACAGAAATACCCTCTGCCTTTGCCGCAGCCACCATATTAGGCCAGAGTTCGGCCTCAATGAGCACAATCTGCGCAGGCTGTAGCTGCTCTAAAAACCGACTGCCAACCCAAGGAAGATCAACCGGTGAATAAAGCACCACAACGCGTCCGTTTTGCTTGGCTGAAAACTCCTCAGCCATGGCATAACCAGTCGGCGTGCTCGTTGTTAGGACAAAACCGAGATTTGGCAGATCTTTGAGCATCCGCGTCATCAGTTTCGTAGCAATCCCGACCTCACCAACGCTCACGGCATGAAGCCATAAACGATCTTTTCCAACGGCTAATTGCGCTATCTCTTGCCGCTTCACTTTGGGTAAAAAACCAAAACGCTGAGCCAGATCAGACCAGCGCCCGCCACGGGCACGCATTTTACGCACAGCTCCAGGAAGCATGACAACTAGCCCCACGGGGAGCAGCAGATTGTAAAGAAGGAGGCTGAAGCGTTTTGACATCGTGACCAGAGAACTAAAGCGGCTTGCGCAGCCACAGGATGCGGGTGGAGCCATATTCACGATCCCTCACCACTTCCCAGGGCGACCATGAAGCGCTGCCACCTTTTGTCACCATGCATTCCAGCACGACGCTGCCACCTGGAGCCACGACTTTGAAGAAATCAGGATCAGCCGCCAGCTTCGCACTCAGATTCACATCGGTCAGCTTGTGCGCATAGGGAGGATCGGCAAAAACGAGGTCAAACAACTGCCCTGCGCTAATGAGTTGCGGAAGGATTTTAAAGACATCTGACTGCCTCACATTGGCACCGTCGAGCCGCGTTTTAGCGATATTCTTTTTCATCACCTCACAGGCGCCACGATCCTGATCCACCAGCAAAGCACTGGCTGCACCTCGGCTTAAACATTCCAGCCCCAGCGCCCCAGATCCCGCAAAGACATCCAGGACATGGGCTCCCTCAATGAGATCTCCAAGCATATTAAACACCGCCTGCCGCACCCGATCCTGAGTGGGACGGGTGACGGACTTGGGAACTTCCAGCGGGATACCACCCGCACTGCCTGAAATGAGACGCATAGCTCATCGCTATCATGCCACAGCAGCGGGTCAATGCTCAGGGTGAAACAAAGAAGTAAAGGATGTGAGCCGCTACTGATAATGACCGCCTAAAAAGAGGAATCAACAAACGCTAATAACTTGCATTTAAATCAGCGGCTATTAAGTGCAAGTGTATTGCATTATGAAAACCTCTACCATTTCACCTAAACTTCCCGTTACCGTTTTGTCAGGCTTTCTTGGCGCGGGGAAGACCACTCTTCTCAATCATATCCTGCGTAATCGTGAGGGCCGAAAAGTTGCGGTCATCGTCAATGATATGAGCGAGGTGAATGTGGACGCTCAGCTCGTGAAAAGTGGCGATGCCAAACTCTCCCGCACCGAAGAAAAGATGGTGGAAATGAGCAATGGCTGCATTTGCTGCACGCTGCGCGAGGACTTGATGCTGGAAGTGGCTAAGCTCGCGAAAGAAGGTCGCTTCGATGCTCTGGTGATCGAATCCACAGGCGTCTCCGAGCCGATGCCTGTTGCTGAGACCTTTACCTTTGAGGATGAATCAGGCCATAG
>JAIXZA010000145.1 GCA_027489965.1 Verrucomicrobiaceae bacterium | reverse complement strand
GTGGTGAACAGAGACTTTGTTCTCGGGGATGAGGAGCGGGAGGAGTTTGTGAGGCTGATGCGGGTTTATGAGCGGCTCTGCGGGGTGCGGGTGGTGACTTATTGTGTGATGTCCAATCACTTCCATGTTCTAGTGGGTGTACCGAAGAAACCGGAGGTGATGCCCACAAATCAGGAACTTATCGCTACGGTGAAAGCTTCGTTGGGCGATTTGGCGGCGACGAACTTAGAATACGATCTGGAGCAGGCGGCAAAGATCAAGTCGGTGCAGTGGGAAGAAGAGATCCGCGAGCGTTATCTGCGTCGCATGTGGGACGTGTCTTCTTTCATGAAGACGCTCAAGCAACGCTTCACTCAGTGGTTTAATAAGCGGCATAAGCGCAAAGGCACACTCTGGGAGGATCGCTTCCGTAGCGTATTGGTGCAGTCGGCAGGTGAACCCGTGGCAGCCATGGCGGCTTACATTGATCTCAATCCGATCCGCGCAAGCATGGTGGAAGATCCGCAGGAATACCGCTGGAGCGGATACGGAGCTGCGATGGGAGGTGATGCTCTTGCTGTGGAGGGATTGCGAGAGATTGATCGGATCAAACATGCGGCAATCATTCAGACGGACTCAGGGTCGGGGAATGAAACAAAACCGCAGTGCTCAGCGACAGAAGTGCTGGAGTGTTATCGACAACTGTTGTACGGACGTGGCGAGGAACGCGGTGTGGCCGAGGATGGATCAGCTTTGAAAAAAGGCTTCACGCGGCAAAAAACTCAAGAAGTGCTGGCAGAAGGTGGGCGGCTACCAAGGAGCGCCTATCTGCGCTGCCGAGTGAGGTATTTTACCGATGGCGCAGTGATTGGCAGCAAAGACTTCGTCAATGAAGTGTTCACGAATCTCAAAGAGCGCTTTGGTCAGAAGAGGAAGACAGGCGCGCGACTGATGCGCGGCCTAGCAAGGGATGAGCGGCTCTATTCGATGCGTGATTTGAAGGTGGATGCGGTGAATCTAGGTTCTTAAACCGTGGGCCATTCATTTCGTTGAAATGCTCCTTTTGGGTAGATTCGATACCTTCATATTTAAGAATCAGCAGGACTTGCATAAATTGCCCGCTCATGTTTCCGCCTTCACGGCTGGAAGAGCACAAGGCAGCAATCAGAGGTTAATTGCACCTGCCATATTCCAAAGGAAAAGGCGCGCGGCAAAACCTGAAGAAGCAAGAGGAAATGCTGAATGAAGATGGCTGGGAGCCAGCGTTTAATGAAGTCTTATGAATCGCCGTCACTTCATCCAAACCTTGTCTGCTCTCGCCGCTGCGCCGGCATTAGCTAGTGAGAAAGCCTGGAAGCTCAACTACATGTTGGCTTCCTCCATGTACGGGAATTTGCCACTGGCGGAAATTTTACCTGAAGTGAAGAAAACGGGTGCTGCAGGGATCGAACTCTGGCCGATGAAGCATGGCACTCAGCGTGAGGAGTTGGATCAAATAGGGGTTGAGAAATTTGCGGCCATGCTCAAGTCGCATGACATCAGTTTCGGTGGCTCCACGCGTTACGATCTCGGTCCCTTTAAGCTGACGGATGAAATCAAAGTGGTGAAGCAACTTGGCGGAAATTTTATCGTCACTGGCGGCGCTGGCGATTGGAAAGATATCTCTTCAGATCAACTCAAAAGCAACGTGAAGCAATTCGTGGAAAAGATGAAGCCTCATGCCGCACTAGCTGCGGAGAATGGCATCGTCATCGCCATTGAAAATCATATCAATAACCTTATCGATACCCCAGACTCTCTGCGCTGGCTGGCTGACGATATCCGCGCCATTCCAGGAATCGGAATAGCACTTGCCCCTTATCATCTTCCGCAAGAAAGCGCCTTGCTGGTCGATTTGATCAAGCACATGGATGCCAAAATGACCTTGTTCTATGCTTGGGAGCACGGTCTGGGCTGCATGAAAGCGATGCCCAAAGAAGAAGAACTTCAACAAATGCCGGGGCGTGGTAAGCTGGATTGGAAGCCATTGCTTTCAGCTCTTAAAGAAATCAATTTTACAGGTCCGACGGAAATCTTCATGCATCCCACCCCACGCGGCATCCCTATTCTCCCAACAGCCGCAGAAACCACCGCAGAGATTATTCGCGCCAAGCAATATCTCGATAGCCTCATTTAAAATCACTTTTCTTTTCATCCTATCAACACTCATAAATTATCATGAACCCACCCGTCCTCCTTATCATTGGCGATGCCACCGAAACCGTCGATACGCTTTATCCTTTTTATCGACTCATTGAAGCCGGTTATCAGCCTATTATTGCGGCTCCTGAAAAACGGAAGTACCAGATGGTGCTTCATGAAGTGAAGCCTGGCTGGACCATCACCAAGGAGTGGGAAGGCTACAGCATCAATGCCGATATCACCTTTGCCGAGATCAAGCCTGAGGAATATGTGGGCATCTTTTTCAGCGGTGGTCGTGCTCCAGAATACATTCGTGAAGATGTCGATCTTATCCGGCTCACGAAGTGGTTTTGGGAGAATAAAAAACCCTGTGCCAGTGTGTGTCATGGCGTTGAGATTCCAGCTCGTGCAGATATCGTCAGGGGTCTCCGTATGGCCACTGTGGCTAAGTGCAAGTTTGATCTGGAGATCTGTGGTGGCATCTATGTCAATGAGCCATGCGTGATCGATCAGCACATGTATTCAGGCCGCACCTATCATGATAGTGGTCACTTCATTGGCCCTTGGATCAAAGCGCTTGATGTCGAGCGTGCAAAGATGGGTCTTTAGGAAATGACGAATCTCTAAATCCGAATGACGAAAGAATCCCCAAGTCTGAAATCCGAATCTGTCGTTGTTCGTCATTCGAGCTTCGTCATTCGTCATTGCGCGCTGCTTTGGATACTCATGATTCTGAGCGTCTCGCCAGCGCGTGCTCATCCTTTGCAGGCTGAGCCGATTAATCATGCCTATGTCTTTAATTTTGATCAGTTCTTCCTGCCAGAAGATCCAGATGAGCATGTAATTGAAGGTGGCTATCTACTTATGGCAGAGCTGAACTGCACTGCTTGCCATAGTGTTCCTGACAGCTGGAAGGAACGCCTTTCAGCCAAGTCTGGACCTGATCTCAGTGCCGTTGGTTCAAGGTTGGACGCAGATTCACTCTGGCTGATGGTACGCAGTCCGCAGCACCGAAAGAAAGGCACACAGATGCCTGGCCTGTTTGCAGGTGAAGATGGCGATGCGGAAAAGGTGGAGGCTCTGACGGAGTATCTCAGCTCATTAAAAAAGCCCGCTGCGACTCTGCCAAAGGGTGATTTGGCGCGTGGTAAAGAACTTTATCACAAAGTCGGCTGTGTCGCCTGTCATGAACCTGCCACCGACTACCGACCCGAGAAAGTGTCTGCGGAAATGAGTGTTGAAAAGCCAGGGCTTGCTTCCGTGCCTATCGCTCTGGCGGATGCTTATGAACTCAATGAACTGGCGTACTTCCTTCATGATCCGCTGTCGTTTCGCCCCTCGGGTCGGATGCCGAACATGCGTTTAACGGAGCAGGAGGCTTCAGACATTGCCAGCTATCTTCATAGCGGGCGCACTCCCGAAAAAGCCAGTGAACGCGCGGCATTAAAGATCCCAGCCCAAGGAGTCGAAAAAGGTAAGGTGCTCTTTACCCAGATGAACTGTGTGGCCTGCCATCAAACTGAGCCTAAACAAAATTTGGCCGTGGCCTCGAAGCCTGTGGCAAACTTGAAGCTCAAGAAAGGCTGCCTTTCCGAGAAGCCAACTTCCGGCATTCCGCGCTATGATCTCAATGATCTGCAAAAGCGGGCACTAAGCTTGGCGATTCGCGCTATACAGGAGCAGACAGCTCCTGTTCTAACGGCGACTGAAAAAGTGGATTGGCAGATGACCCGCTTGAATTGTTATGCCTGTCATGATCGTGATGGCAAGGGTGGCCCTGAAGATCCTCGGGCTCAGTATTTCGGCTCCAATGACGGCAGTGCCGAATCACTCGGTGAACTGGCGCATCTGCCGCCAAACCTCGACAACGTGGGCCGTAAGTTGACGCGTGGCTGGTTGCAAAAAGTGCTCTATGGTCAGGGCGGTAGCGTGCGTCCTTATATGGACACGCGAATGCCAAACTTCGGCCAAGCTCAGACTGAAATATTGGTCGATCTCTTGCCTAAAACCGATCAAAGAGAAACCCCCATGGCCATCGATGTTAGCGGTTTGCAGAAGCATCATCGAGCCGAAATCGGTCGTGGTCTGATGGGAGCTAAGGGACTGGCCTGCATCTCCTGTCATGGCTTGAAAGATCGCAAATCACTCGGACCTCCGGTGATCCGACTAACCCACACGGCAGACCGATTACAGCCTGAGTATTTTAAGGAGCTTCTGCTCAACCCGCAAGCCACTCAAGTCGGCACCATGATGCCGCCGATGTTCATCGGTCGGAAGAAGGCCGAACAAGAAATTGAATCCATTTGGACTTACCTGAAGGAAATTGAAGGCCAGCCCTTGCCAGAAGGATTGCTGTCAACGGAGGACTTTGAATTAAAGCCAGAAAAAGCCGGAAGACCGATCCTGTTTAGAAGTTTCATTGAAGGCGCAGGCAGTCACGCCATTGGTGTTGGTTTTCCTGAGGGTATCCATGCGGCTTTTGATTCAGTGCAGTGTCGTTGGGTATTCATTTGGAAGGGACGTTTCCTTGATGCCATGAGCAACTGGCAGAGCCGCGAGATGTTGCCAATTAAGCCGCTTGGCACTGATGTGAAAACGCTACCCGCAGCCACAGGTGTTCGTGAATTTAGCGGTTATCGTCTGAGTAAAGACGGTGTGCCGACGATGCTGTATCTGCAAGATGGGCAGCAGGTTGAAGATACATTGCAGCCTAAGGCAGGGCGATTCGAGCGCGTCACGAAAATCAATGGTCAAGAGTCTAAGGAGGTACTGTCATGGTAAACAAGGTTCTCATTTTTGGAATCTTCGCTCTGGGTTATCCCCTCATTGCGCAAGATCAGTCGGAGTACTATCGCACGGTGACTCTGGAGACCCCGCCTGCTGTCAACATGGAGGTCAGTGGGTTGGCTGTTTTGCCTGATGGTAAGCTCGCTGTTTCCACACGTAAAGGTGAAGTCTGGATCATCCAGAATCCAAGTGTTGAGCCGCCGACCGTTGCTAATCTTGGCTACAAACTCTTTGCTTCAGGCATGCATGAGATTCTCGGTCTAGCCTATCATGAAGGCGACCTCTATGTCACACAGCGCAGTGAAGTGACTAGACTGCGTGATAGTGATGGTGATGGCAGCGCCGATGAATACTCTACTGCTAGCAAAGGTTGGGGTGTCTCAGGTGCTTATCATGAGTATGCTTACGGACCCGTCTTTGATCGGGATGGAAACATGCATAACACCCTGAATTGCACGATGGGTAAAACATGGGCGGGCGCTGGTGCTGAAGCTAAACACCCCTTGTGGCGTGGATGGAGCATCATCACTCGGAAAGGCAGTCATACAGCCACGGGTTTCAGTGCTGGCTTTCGCAGTCCTTGTGGAATCGGTCTGAATGCAGAGGGCGACATCTTTGGCACAGATCAGCAGGGCAACTGGATACCAACCAGTCCTATCATGCACATTCGAAAAGGAGCTTTTTTTGGTCATGCCGACTCTCTCGCTGACGCCAAGCGTCCAGATTCGCCAGTCAAAGCTCCGGCCAAGTTGCTCGATGGCATCACTGTTGCCGAGGCCGTCACCCAGGTGCCTGGCTATTGTTTGCCTGCTGTCTGGCTGCCTTATGTGAAGTTTGGTCAAAGCACTACGGGGCTGCGCTGTGATCTCACCCGTGGCAAGTTTGGTCCCTTTGAAAAACAAATGTTTGTCGGTGAGTTCGTTCTCTCCGGGGTCAATCGTGTGTTCATGGAAAAGGTCGGCGGCGAGTATCAAGGTGCCTGTTTCCCTTTTGTCAGTGGACTGCAAAGTGCCACGCTTACTCTCCATTTTCTTCAGGATGGCAGCATGATTGTTGGTCAATCTAACCGTGGTTGGAACAGTTATGGGAATCGATCCTTCGGGCTTCAGCGTCTCGTTCCTACAGGTAAGGTGCCGCTTGAGGTGCAGAAGCTCGAGGCGCTTAATGACGGCTTCAAATTCACCTTCACGCAGCCTATTCAGCCCACCAACTGGTCTCTGACGAAAGCACAAAGTTACACCTACCTTTTGACCGCCAAGTATGGCAGCCCCGAAGTCGATCCCAAGCCGCTGCAACTGAGTGACTGGACGCTTTCAAAAGAGGGTCTGAGCCTCAGCGTTAAATGCGCCAATCTACGTGCTGGCTATGTGCACGAGTTTGAGCTGCCTGAAATCATCAGTCGAGAAGGCCAGAAAATCTGGCATCGACTCTGTGCCTACACGCTTAACCGCATCCCTTGATGCCTTTTTTCTCTGACGCGTGTCTTGCATCATCCTTGCTTGCTGCGCGCTTGAGTTCTTCGATGAAGACCGACAGCACTTTGTCTTCCCTTTGATGATAAAGCAGACCGGCTGAAATGCAGACCGGCAGAGGCTGTGGTTCTAGGTGCTTTAGCATGATGCGATCTGGGATCAGGCAGGCGATGCGCTCCACCACCATCGCCACGCCGAGTCCTGCTTCTACTGCGCTGATGAGGCTTGTCACGCCATCACATTCACAGGCGATCTTGGCATTGATCTTTTGTTGTTTGAACCAGCCCGTGATCACATTCCAATAGTCAGGATAGTCCCGTTGCGAATAGACTACGAGCTTTTGATCATGGAGGTCCACAGGCGCTAAGCTCTCTTTTTTCATGAGCGCATGTTGCCGTGGCACAGCCACTCGCCAAGCTTGCTGCTGCACGGTGCTCCAAAAAATATCAGCCATCTCCTTTGATGGTGTTGCCGTCACGATGACATCCAATGTCCCTTTTTGCAGGGCCTCGATCATCTCCTGCGACGAAAGGTCCGAAAGCTCAACTTTTGCTCGTGGATGCACCTGCGTGAACGACTCCATGGCAGGAGCCAAAATTCCCGCTGACAGGGAAGGTGAGTAGCCCACGCGCAGAATCTGCGCCTTTGCGGTTGCTTTGACTCGTTGTTCGATGATATCAGCTTTTTCCAAAAGCACCCGTCCTTCGCGTAGAAGTACTTCGCCAGCCGTCGTTAATGAAAAGGAGTGCGCCTTTCTATCCAATAGCGCCACGCCTAGTTCCTCCTCCATCCCTTTGATTTGGCGGCTCAGTGCCGGCTGCGTCATGCCGAGTCGTATGGCCGCCTTGCTAATATTGCCATCTTCAGCAGCAGCGATGAATGAACGTAGCGGTCGGAGTTCCATGAAAGACGCCGATCATACGACATTCTTCTCTAGCTCCAAGTGATTCATTGCAGGGGATTGGGGTGATTTTGTGACGAATTTGAAAGGGGCAGAGCATGGATTGACAAAGAGCTGGTCACATTGCGTATTGTTTAATCATGTCTCTTTTCGATCCTTCCGCGCACGCACTTAGTGTCAATCGCCGCACGTTTCTATCTCAGTCTGCTTACGGGCTGGGCGGAATGGCTTTGGCGTCACTCATGACGGAAGCGCAGGGAGGGATCGCTGGTGCCATGCTGAAACCGCATCTGCCCGTGAAGGCCAAGCGAGTGATCTTTCTTTGCATGGCAGGTGGGCCGTCACATCTTGAGACGTTTGATTGGAAGCCAAAGCTTAAGGAGTTGGATGGCAAAGCATTTCCTGAATCATTCACCAAAGGGCAGCAGCTTGCCCAGTTGCAAGGCGCTGAATTGAAAGCTCGGGGTGCCTTTTGCGGATTCAAAAAGTGGGGCCAAAGCGGCCAGGAGATTTCAGAGTTGTTCCCACATCTCGGCAGTGTAGCAGATGATCTGTGCATTATCCGATCCATGAAAACGGAACAGATTAATCATGATACGGCTCATGCTTTCATGAATACTGGTAGCATCATCAAAGGTAGGCCCAGTATGGGGTCTTGGCTGCTTTATGGTTTAGGATGCGAGACAAGTGATTTACCTGGCTTTGTGGTGCTGACTTCGGCAGGGAAAACGGGGCAGCAGCCTGTTTCAGCTCGTCAGTGGTCGGCTGGGGTGCTTCCCAGCAAGTATCAGGGCATTCAATTTCAGGCCAAAGGGCAGCCCGTACATTATTTAGGTAGCCCTGATGGGGTCTGCCAAAGCACCCAGAGGCAGGTGGTGGATGAGGTGAAACGACTGAATGGCATTTTAGCGGAAGAAAAACTGGACCCTGAGATTCAGACTCGAATCGCTCAATATGAGATGGCTTTTAAAATGCAGTCCAGCGTGCCGGACCTCATTGATATGCAGAGTGAGCCTCAGCACATTCTGGATATGTATGGTGTGAAGCAGCCGGGTGACGGTAGCTTTGCCTCCAATTGCTTACTGGCACGCAAGATGGCTGAGCGTGGCACACGAATGATTCAGCTATATCATCGCGCCTGGGATCACCATGGCGGCATTGTCGATGGCATGAAATCAGCGGCGCTCGATGTCGATCAAGCCACAGCCGCACTCATTCGTGACCTTAAACAGCGTGGAATGCTGGAAGACACCCTCATTTTGTGGGGGGGCGAATTCGGACGCACTCCGATGGGGCAGGGGACTGGCCGCGATCATCATATTCTTGCCTTCAATGTATTCATGGCTGGTGGTGGTGTGAAACCAGGCTTCAGCTATGGGGCCACCGATGAGTTAGGCTATCGCTCCGTGGAAGACATTGTTCATGTCCATGACTTGCACGCCACCATGCTGCATTTATTGGGCATTGATCACAAACGTCTGACTGTCAAATTCCAAGGGCTTGATGTTCGTCTGACCGGTGTTGCGGGGAATCTAGTAAAGAAGGTGCTAGCCTAGTCCTTATTGCTCATTTGCCAGTGAAAATCGGCAGCGCCAACCGCCAGCGCATGGCTGCTAGCCGCAAGGCTAAAATAGTGGCCATGCCGATGTATCGATGTGACGGATCGGCACCTAAAGTCTTTTCTAGTAAAACAAAAACGCTGGCTCCACCAAAAATGGCTGTGGAGTAAAGATAGATTTGGGGGCGGAAGACGAGGGGTAACTCACTGCGCAATACATCCCTAATAATGCCGCCAGCGACCCCGGTAATGACGCCCATGAAAATGGCCACAGACACCGGAGCCTGAAGATGTAAGGCCTTCTCGGTTCCGATAATGCCGAAGAGCGCTAAACCAAAGGCATCAGCCACGCCAAGCGTGCGCTCTGGGAACTTGAATCGCCGTGCTAAGATAAAAGTGCCGACGGCCGTGGCCAATGAGATGACCAAGTAATCCGGGGCGGTGATCCAGAAGACCGGTTTAATGCCAAGACATAGATCCCTGACCGTGCCGCCTCCGAGAGCTGTGACCAAGGCTAGCATGATGGCCCCAAAGAGGTCCATGTGCTTTCCATTGGCTGCCAGTACACCCGATATAGCGCATACCGCACAGGCGGCATACTCGATCCAGAGAGGCATAAGTCAGCAGCCCGTCAATTAGTGGGCTGCTTCAGCTTTCTTTTCAGGGGCATGAGCGGCAGGCGCTGCGTGAGCGTCAGCTTTACCATGTTCCGCTGGCTTGGCGTGGTCGTCGTGTTTTGCGTCGCCATGAGCATTTTTACCGTGACCTTTGTGCATGCCTTCATGAAGCGCCTGAGTCTTTTCCCAGGAATGTTTGCCGCAGGAAGTAGCAGTAATGATGAGAGCAGCAGTGGCAAGGGCAGTGAAGGCGGTCTTTTTCATGAGGGGTAAAAGAGAAGTCCGCCATCGTAGAAGCAGAAAGCCTTCGCGCAATGGTCTTTTCATTTCAGATGCCTTCTCCAAGCGAAAAAATTCACTTATCGCTAACGCCTCGGTTGTGCCTTTACTCGGTGAGAATTCAGCGCATCGTCGCGGACTGTGGGCACAAAGAAGCAACCGGTGATGGTAAATAAGAAAGGCGGCTGTCTGAAGATGGTCCTGCTGGCATTGCTGGCAGGGGGCCTGATCACGTGGGTTTTTGCTGAGGTTTTTTACAATGTCGGTAGCAATCTTGTGGCGGTCAGTGTCCGGGATTCCAAAGAGACTTTGCAGGTATGGAACCGCAAGAGCGTGTGGCGTAAAGTCGGTACTCTGACGCCAGGAGACATGAGCCATTCTTTGATCGAGCGGCATTCAGAGCCAGGCCTGAAGTGGAGCACGCTCAAAGTTAGGCGTGGAGGTGGGATGTTGGCGGGCCTCGCTCAGGGGATCTTTGGGGCAGAAGTTCATGTGCTGGTGATTGATCCCCTGAAGTTTGAGTTTATGACCAGCTTTAAGCCAAAGTTTGCCGTCACAACGGCAGCTGAGCGATTGGCGACGGATCAGTTGGCTTTTTCCATTACGGCGAATTTCCGTGATCCAGCTGGCAAGCCTTTGGGGTATGTTTATCATGAGAGCAGGCAGCTGAATCCGGCCTTTAAAGAATGGAGCGGATGCTTCTTTGTGAAGGGCGGCCGCCCTTACTTCGGTCCAAAGTCATTGCTGGATGAAGTTCCAGGCCCCATGGAGGAGGCGACGCAAGGTTATCCCTCGGTGATGAAGAATCACACGGTCTTTTCCTATGTGGACCTGAAACCTGACAGTCAGTTTGATGGATCAAAGATCACTTATCGCTCGCTGGCTGGCATGAAAAAGGATGGCACGATTGTCTTTGTGCTTTCTGGCGACGGTGGCGTGATGAACGTCAGCGAGGTGTCGGAATTGGCTCGGAAGCTGGACATTGCCCACGCCACCTTGCTGGATGGCGGGCGCGCCCTGCAATACAGTCTCATGACCGAGGACGGTCCCTGGCACTTCACGGCGCTAAACACACGCCTGAATTTTAAACATCGCTGGTTGGAAGCTCAGAGGTCGCCCGTTTACATCGGGGTGCGCCGGCGAGCCCCGCAGATCATTACCGTGGGACCCTGAAACTTCCTGCTTGCCTCGGGATTCCTGCGCTGGATGGGTGTATTCCTCTAAACATGCCATCTTCTCCCGCCATATCTATTGTTGTTCCTTTGTATAATGAGGAGGACAACGTCGCCGAATTGCAGACCCAGATCTCCAAGGCTCTGGAAGGCATGGATTATGAAATCGTGTTGGTTGATGACGGAAGCACCGATGCAACGGTCAGTCGCGTAGTGCGTGGGGATCGGGTTCGTCTTCTTGAATTTCAAAAAAATGCCGGTCAAAGCGCTGCCATGCATGCCGGGATCTATCAATCACGTGGTGATGTGATCGTGACTCTGGACGGTGATTTGCAGAACGATCCTCAGGACATTCCTGCGATGATTAGCAAGCTTAACGAAGGCTATGATCTGGTCTGTGGCTATCGTGCCAAGCGCAAAGATACTCCCTTCAAACGCCTGCAAAGTCGAATCGCCAATGGTGTGCGCTCACGTTTTGTCGGTGATAACGTCCGTGACACAGGCTGTACGCTGAAAGTCATGCGGCGTGAATGTCGGGAAGCTTTGCTGTTGTTTCATGGCATGCATCGTTTCATACCGGCGCTCATTGGTGGCATGGGCTGGAAGGTGACGGAAATGCCTGTCAATCACCGGGCCCGCATTCATGGAGTCAGTAAATATGGTTTCGGGAACCGCGCGCTCCGCGCTACGATGGACATGTTCGGTGTCCGCTGGCTGAATAGTCGCCGCCGCACTTATTCGATCAAAGCGTGATCGATTCGTGTTTTCAGTCTTGACCCTGATGGCCCGTCACTTGCATCTTTCACCCGACAAAAGGCCCTGATATTGGCATGAACCTCCGCGAACAACTCCGAAACATCCTGCCAGACATTCTGCCGGGCGATCCTGAAGAAGCCATTAAAGGTACAGAGCTGATCCGCTTGGTGCGCTTGCGTCTCGGGGACGATTACAGTGACGCTACGCTGCGCTATCATTTTTCAATCTTATCCTATGATTCCACGTCGCCGATTGCCAAGGTGGATCAGGGGCAGGGTTACTATCAGCGTCTGAAGCGGGTGAATGTGGGGCAGAGTTCAGGACGGCTGCTCTTTGGTGGTGGCGAGATTGATGAAGATCAGATGCAGATGCGGTTTCAGCGTCTGTTAGCCATCTACGGGCGCATGTGTTCCTTGCGCTCTCAGTATCCTTTTCAGCTCAATGGCCGTCAGGGAGATTTTATGGAGATCAAAGGTCACTGGGATATTCCTGACCTGGTCACAGCGGAGTGGGATCTGGATACCAATGCTGAAGACAGCACCCGCTTTGATGAGGCGATGCTGGATCTACGTCGTCATCTCGGTGGGCCGGAGACGAGCTTGACGGGGGTTCAGCTCAAGCTGGGATTGAATTTAGACAACTATGCTGCCGAGTTTTTTCAGGCGCTGAGTGCCACACGCTGGACCCTGCAGAGTGAGCTAATCATTGCAGAACCACTTAATGACGAGGCGTTGGTCGATGCGCTACGCAGTCTAGGGCATCAGTTTGGGGTCGGTATCACCAGCCTCGGGCTAAATGTAGCGCAGTTAGATGATCTGCCTTCTTCCCGTGAGATTCATGCCATGAGTGTGGATCAGTTTGAAAAGGTGCAGGAAAAGTTACGCCCTCAACGCATCACCATGGCGGCTCCGCGGAATCGCATCGATTGGCAGGGCTTATCGTCACTGCGGAAGAAGTATGACTCTGTCGCTGACATGATTCGCTGGCTCAGTGAGTGCCTTACCCGTGGCCAGCCTGAATGGAAGTGAGGGTGTAAAATTAGTCTAAAGTTGGAATCGCTAATGGTGCAAATCACAGCAGAATCTAGCCGCCATGCATAACTCCCCACTCCCCTCCACTCACAACACTTTGATCGGTTACCTTCTTTGGATCTTCGGATTTACAGGTGCTCACCGCTTCTATTTCGGTAAACCAAAAACGGGCATCCTCTGGTTCTTTACCGGAGGCTTCTTCCTCATCGGATGGTTTATCGACCTGTTCTTGATTCCTGGAATGGATCGCGCCGCTGACCGCCGCTTTGTGGCTGGGCCAATCGAATACTCAGTGGCTTGGCTGCTGCTGACCTTCCTTGGCGTTTTCGGCATTCATCGTTTCTACATGGGCAAATGGGTGACCGGACTACTTTATCTTCTGACCGGTGGCGGCCTGCTGATTGGTGTTATTTATGATTTCTGCACACTGAATACGCAGATCAGTGAACTGAATGCTGAAAAGCAGTCCTAATCTGATTTGTTTTCGGTTTCAGCCTCGCCGGTGAGTTCCTCCTGGGGCTCTTCGGCGGGTTCCTGAATCTGTTCGTCTGCATCTTGCTCAGCTGTTTGCTCGGTTTGCTGCTCGGTTGCGGGAGGTGATTCGTCAGCCTTATCGGTTAACAGCTTGCCTTCTGCTGTGAAGGACATGCCAGCCATTTTAGCGGCTTCTGCGGCGGGACCTCCAAAGCCTAGGAGCATGGCGACTTCGTCCTGAAGGGCGGCCAGTTCATTTAGGCGTAGTTCTGGATCACGCACGATGAAGACTTCGCCGGTCTTTTTGTTTTCGTAAAAGAGCATGCGCTGGCCATCGACTTCCTTGGTGGCCGTGTTGCTGAGGATGCGTTTCCTCTCAAGCATCAGGGCAAGGATGTAGCGGGCATTTTCAGTGCCTGGGTCGCCTTCTTCGATAAAACGCTGCAGTAGAGCCATGGCGCTTTCTTTGCTGGTGACTTCAGGTTTTTGTTCCGTGATGGTCGGGGAATAAAGCGTCTTCCAGTAGGCGATGGGTTTGCGCTCGCTGAGTTCTTGTTTCCAGGAGTCTAGGCCCACATCTCGCCGCAGGTAATCACCAGTTTTGGTGTCAAAATAGATGGCTGTGTGAAAAGTTTCTCCTTCGACGAAAGGACGTTCCGACAGGGCACAGTGATGTGAGCGGGAGCGGATGGACCAATTTTGAATCATTTGACGGGATGATGGCTAAAACGGGAAGACGGGTTTAAGCGGCTTGACGATTTCTGGCACGGACGATTTTGGCCGGTTTTTTGAAGAACTTGAAAGGCGACAGGTTTGGAAGGTCTTTATTCTGGGACCGGTAATAGAGGAGGATGATCCCCAGCGTGCAGAATAGCAGGTGCGGTATCCAGGAGCTAAACCAAGGTGCGATATGCAAGCCCTTGCCTAAATTTAGGCAGAGGTTGTTCAGGAACAGCAACACAAAGAAGATGAAGATGGAGCCCGCAATGCCGCCCACAGCACCACGGCGCGAGTAGGCAATGCCCAAGGGGGCTGCTACCAGGGTCAGGGCTAGGATCTGCCAGGGCATGGCAAAGCGGTGGTGAAAGTGTGCTGCAAAAGGTGCGAGCCTCGCAGGAGGATCTTTAGGGTGCGCTTTCATGTAGGAGATGATCTCCGGCACACCCATGAAGTCGGGCTTGAGGGCATAGCTGACCATGCTCCATGGAGTCTCTTCAAACTGGCGGATTTCGATTTGTTGGCGGCCTTCAGTCGTGGTGGGGAAGGGGCGTATTTCGCTGGGTTGGCCGTCTTGGTAGAGAACTTCCTTGCCGTCAAAGAAGCGCCAGATACCACCTGGAATCCAAGTGGCCGAATCGGCATGGATCACGCGTGTCGGCTGGCCCGTGGCATCTTGTTCGCGAACCTGGACGCTACGCAGGCGACTATCTCTCATGGAGAATGGGACGGAAGAGATGAACCACGTGCGATGGGAAAGTGGGTCATGATACATGACTGCGGACTGCATGATGCTATCCTTTTGTTTTCCTTCAAGCCCGCGCAAGACAGCTTGTTTTTGGCCTTTGGCGCGTGGTGCCCAATAAAAGTTTGCAGCCATGCTGATCGTCGCTACGAGGAGAGCAGTGATAAAAAGGGGGGAAAGGATCTCCATGATGCTGCGTCCAAAGCCAAGCATGGCCACGAGCTCATTGGACCGTGACATGCGCGTCAGTGTGTAGAGAATGGAAAGCAGAATGGCTGCCGGCATGACCTCGACAAAAATCGCGGGCAGAATGCCGACATAAAAGAGAATGACTCGTCCTAGTGAGGCCTCGGCTTCTTGGAAGTCCTTCAGATTGTCCAGCAGATCCATGATCAGCCAGAGGGAGGTGAAGGCGACAAAGCAAAAGGTCAACGGAGCTAAAAAGGTGCGCAGCGTGTAGCGATCCATGATGCCGCTGCGATGATAATAATGCAGCAAACTGGGCACACAAATACCTGCGGTGAAAAGCAGGGCGAGCTTTACCCAATATGCCGCCAGAGCCGGAGGCTCACCCATCTCCGTCAATTGCATCGGCCCTAAATGGTGGGCGATGTCTGAACAAATCAGCCACAAAGAGACCGAGACAGCGGTAACCCAGGTTGGGAAGACGAGCTTTCGGACATTGCCCCACTGGCGCAGCAGGATGAAAACGTAAACAGCTCCGCCCACCAGCATCCAGGTATCCAGATAGGGTAGCACCACTGAGACTGTTTTTAACACAGTTCCTGGGGGAGCCGCGCCTTCCTCGGCAATCAGCTTGCCGCCTTGGATTTGGTAGCCTTCGAGATCCGCTGGGTTATCCAGATGATGCCCCTGGGTGGCCAGCAGAATCATGGTGGTCAGAGCCAGCGCAAAGGTGGCTCTGCCAACATAGGGCCAAGACTGCGAGCGATCACGAAGCGCACGCAGTTTGCCAAGGAATGAAGACAACCAAATCATAAAGGATTAATAGCTGCGGGCAAAGATGACCCGTCGGCTGCTTGGCTTGCCAGTAAGGAAGCAGGTGCCTTCTTCTGCGAATTCATCGCCCATGGGAATGCAGCGGATGGTGATGCGCATGTCTTTAGCAATTTTATCTTCCTCTTCGTTGTTGCCAGCCCAGTGCATGAGGGCAAAGCCGCCGGGAGCACCGTCGGCAAAGAAGGCTTTGAATTCGTCCATGGTCTCCAGTTTCTTCATGTTCGCGTCACGCAGATCGGTGGCACGCTTCAATAAGGCGTCTTGGATCTCCTGGAGGAGATCGGTGACGTTTTGGAGGAAGTCTTCTTTAGGGGTGAACTCCTTGGCTTTAGGCCCCAGATCACGGCGGCAAACGGCGACGCTGCGGCTTTCGATATCGCGCGGACCCATCTCGATGCGCAGAGGCACGCCTTTTTTGATCCACTCCCAGTTTTTAGCTCCGCCTTGTAGATCACGCTTATCGACGAGGACGCGGAGAGGCTCACCGGCAAAAGTTTGGGTGCGGAGTGTTTTTGCTAATGCCTCACAGGCGTCAATGACTTCCTGACGGGTGTCTGGTTTTGGCGTGATTGGCAGAATGACAATCTGTTGTGGTGCCATGCGTGGTGGCAGCATGATGCCGTCATCGTCACCATGAGCCATGATGAGGGTGCCAATGAGTCGCGTGCTGACGCCCCAGCTCGTGGTGTGAGCAAGCTGTCGTGTATTATCGCGGCCTAGGAACTGAATGTTAGCCGCTTTGGCAAAGTTTTGTCCCAGATAATGCGAGGTGCCAGCCTGAATGGCTTTGCGGTCTTGAACCATGGCTTCGACCGTGAAGGTATTGACAGCACCAGGGAAGCGCTCGTTTTCGGTCTTCTCACCAGGAATGACTGGAATGGCCAGGTGGTTGGTCAGGAAGTCCACATACACTTGGTGCATGAGCTTGGTCTCTGTCATGGCCTCTTCAGCGGTTTCGTGCGCTGTGTGGCCTTCTTGCCAGAGAAACTCCGCTGTGCGCAGGAACAGGCGTGGGCGCATTTCCCAACGCATGACATTGGCCCATTGATTGATTAAAAGAGGTAGGTCGCGGTAGCTCTGCACCCAGCGGGCAAAGGCAGCGCCGATGATGGTTTCAGAAGTCGGGCGGATGACGAAAGGTTCCTCGAGTTTCCCAGTCGGGATCATTTTCACCGTGCCATCAGGCTGCTTTTGGGCTTCGAGGCGGTGATGCGTGACCACCGCGCACTCCGTGGCGAAACCTTCGGCGTGTTGGGCTTCTTTTTCGAGATAGCTCAGAGGAATCAGGAGCGGGAAATAGGCGTTTACGTGGCCGGTTTCCTTGAATTTGATGTCGAGTTGCTTTTGGATGTTTTCCCACAGGCCGTAACCCCAAGGTTTGATGACCATGCAGCCGCGGACCTCTGAATTTTCAGCGAGATCGGCGGCGCGGACGACTTGTTGATACCATTCTGGAAAGTCTTTTTCGCGGGTAGGGGTGATGGCAGTAGCTTGGCTCATGGACTGTTATAGTAGGGACATTCGGCAGGTGGTCAAATGCTGGGGTGTGTGCCGATGCAAGAGTCGCTGCCATGGCTTGACGCCCAGAGTCTTGGCACCCATCCTCTGCGGAAATTCCATGTTTTCTCTCAACCGAGTTCCTGCCACTATCCTTTGCTGCCTGCTTCTCTGCCTCAGCGGCGTGCTGGAGGGGGCTGAAAAAGAGAATCTTGGCAGAGCTTGCCTGCGTGATTTTCCTGAAATCTACACGCTGCAAACCGAGGGGCTCAAAGCCGATGAACGCCTGACGCGAGTGCACAGTTTATTGGCGGCCAAATGGAATGTGGTAGCAGAAGCTGTTGCCAAAGCCCTCTCAAAAGAGGCCGAATTAAAGCTTCAGGACCCCTCGGCCGCTAAGTTAAATCAAGCCCGTGCTCTTTTTACCCAACGTTCTTTCGCTGAGGCTGAAAATTTAGCGATTGCCTCTGGCGATGAATCTCACCGATCCACGCCAAGGCGGGTTGATGACATGGTTGCTTCGCTCCGTTTGGCGGCCTATTCAGCGATGGAGCAACAGCTCTGGGAGCCCGCGATCAAATATCTTAGTGTGGCCGTCACCGAGGTAAATTCTCAAAAAGACCTGCCTTTATGGGCAGCATTGCAGGTGGGGATCGCCCATGCTCAGAAAAAACTTGGCATGCTTGATGAGCATGAGCGCACCCTTTGGTTCATCTTCCATGAACATGAACAGCGAGTCGGAACCTATACGGTCGAAGCGCTGCATCATCAAAATGAGCTGGCTGCCTGCCTTTATGAGCGGGGAAAGGATGCTGAAGCTGAGAAACAAATCCGCCTGATCCTGCAGGCCACGCTGAAAGTTCGGGGCAATGACCACACCGACACTCAAGTCATCCGCAAAAACCTGGCGCGTTTGCTTGAGGCACAACAAAAATTTGCCGAAGCCGAACTTCTGCGCCGAGATGTCTATGACGCGCAGTATAGACAACTCGGAGGTGAGGCACTAACGACGCTGAAGAGCCGTGAGCAATTGATTCAGAATCTGATAGGTCAGAAAAAATTCACCGACGCTGAGGCCGAAGCCAATGCTCTGGTGAAAAAGGCTGAACAGGCTCTCGGCAAAGATTCCCCGATTGCCTTATCGGGCAGGGCCTTTGAAGCGGCGGCAATTGTCGCGCAGGAGAAATTTGAGCCCGCTCTCTCAATGGCTCATAGCTTAGCGTCTGATGCCGGTCGAGTCCTCGGTGCAGAACATGCCATCACTTTGAAAGCACAGTTTTGTGAGGGAACTTCTCTGAATCAACTCAAGCGCTACCACGAAGCTCTGCCAATCCTGACAATCGTTTTGAAGGCCAGAAAGCAGAGCCTGCCCGCCGATTACGATGATCTTTTGGCGACTCATCATCAGCTCAGCATTGCCTATCTGGGATTGGAAAAAAGAAAGGAAGCCCTGCAGCATCTGCGCGTCGCGTTGACAGGCTATGAACAGGCCTTTGGTCCAAAAGATCCTCGGACTCAATCGGCTAACCTGACCGCAGAAGCTCTAGTAAATACCAATGAAGGAAAACGCTTGTTGGTGACAGAACGCCGAGAGGCACTCGCGAAAATCACCGCAAAGCTAGGAGCAACTCATGTTCAGACATTAGCCGAGCACTATGCAATGGCTGCCTTTATCGCTGGTCTGGGTTTGGCTGAGGAGGCCTTGGTGGAGCATGATCTCGTTTTGGCGGGTCGTCGAAAAAAGCTTGGTTCTGAGGATCTTCAAACTCTTGAATCGCTGCGTGCTGTGGCACTTCTGGAAATGGATCTTCAGAAGTTTGCGGATTCTGAACAACATTTGCGCGAGCTTCTGGCGAAACGTCAAAAATTACTCAAGCCAAACGACGTAGCCATTCAAGAAAGCCGTTATCATGTGGGTTTGTGCTTGGGGCGTGTTGGGAAATTAGGTGAGTCTATCGATTTGGTCGAGAGCAGCTACTTGGCGGTTAAGGATCAGGAAGGCGTGAATCAGCAGTTCGTGGCGCAAATGAAGAGTATCTTGGACCAGCTTGTCATGCTTACTGCCCCGAAACCCAAAAACTTTGATGAGTTAAGTCCATCCACTGTGTTAACTGTTCAGAAAGCCCCGACCTTAGTCCCTGACGCCGCTAAGTCTCATCTTATTGAAGGCGTCTCTAATGGAACAGCCGGCCCAGATTTGCCGCAGCCTACCATACTTGTGCCAGCCGATTCGATCCAAAAACACATCGAAGTGAAGCCTTAGCATGGGTTTCTGCGGATTTGAGGCTCCAAATCTTTATCAATATCGCACTCTATCATTGCCAGTGAGAGAGGAGCGCATGTAGTTTCGTTCTTTCCTCCCCACTGCCATCATTTAAACTCCCATGAGCCAAAAGAAAGTCGCCAAACCTGCCACAAAAAAGACTGCTGCTAAAAAAGCCGCGAAAGTCACGAGCAAAACCGCTGCAAAAACGACGGCGACAGAAGATATGATTTTCAAACCCAGTGCCGAGTTCTCCAAGAAGGCTCGGATTGGTAGCATGGCAGCGTACAAAAAGATGTACGACGAGTCATTGAAGCAGCCGGATAAGTTCTTTGGACGTGAAGCGAAAGAACTGAAATGGACCAAGCCTTTCACCAAGGTGCTGGACTGGAAATGCCCAAATGCCAAATGGTTCATCGGTGGCAAACTGAATGTCAGTGAAAACTGTTTGGACCGTCATCTGGAAGGACCTCGCAAAACGAAGGCGGCGCTGATCTGGGAAGGGGAGCCGGGTGAAAAACGTGTCCTGACTTACCAGCAGCTTCACCGTGAAGTGTGCCGCTTTGCCAATGTGCTAAAGCGGAATAAGGTGAAGAAAGGTGACCGCGTCATTATTTATATGCCGATGATCCCTGAGGCTGCTATCGCGATGCTGGCCTGCACGCGCATCGGCGCGATGCACAGTGTGATCTTCGGTGGCTTCAGTGCTGAATCCATTAAAGATCGTGTGCTCGACTGCGGAGCCAAAATCATCCTGACCGCCGATGGCGGTTATCGTCGCGGAGCCGTTGTGCCACTGAAAAAGAATGTGGATGATGCCCTCAAAGGCAATGACACCCCTGTAGAAACCGTGATCGTTTACAAGCGTACGGGGCAGGAAGTCCACATCGAAGAAGGTCGTGATGTCTGGTGGAATCGTGAGCTGGAATACGTGGATGCTCATTGCTCCCCCGTGGCCATGGACTCGGAGTCGCCTCTTTTCATTCTTTATACCAGCGGCAGTACAGGAAAGCCCAAGGGAATCCTGCACACGACAGGTGGCTATTTGTTGCATGCTTACATGACCAGCAAATATGTCTTCGATCTGCGTGACGACGATGTTTACTGGTGTACCGCAGACATCGGCTGGGTCACGGGGCACAGTTACATGGTCTATGGCCCGCTGGCCATGGGCGCTACGTCTTTGATGTTTGAGGGGGCACCAAACTGGCCTGAGAATGATCGTTTCTGGAAAATTATCGAAGAATACGCAGTCACGGTCTTTTACACCGCCCCTACGGCCATCCGCTCCTTCATGAAATGGGGTGATGAATGGCTCAAGAAGCACGATCTGAGCAGTCTGCGCCTGCTGGGCACCGTAGGTGAGCCGATCAATCCTGAAGCTTGGATGTGGTATCACACGAAAGTCGGCGGCGGAAAATGCCCCATTGTGGATACTTGGTGGCAGACAGAAACGGGTGGTCACATGATCACCCCGATCCCTGGAGCCACTCCCACGAAGCCTGGCACTGCTACTCTGCCATTCTTTGGTGTGGATGTGGCCATTGTCGATGATTTAGGCAAAGAAGTCGGTGTCTGCGAACAAGGCAAACTCGTGATCCGTAAACCTTGGCCATCGATGCTGCGCGGCATCTGGGGGGATAAAGCTCGCTACCAAGACGCCTACTGGAGTGAATTTAAGGGCTGGTATTTTGCTGGTGACGGCGCCCGTAAAGACAAGGACGGAAACATTTGGATCATCGGACGCATTGATGACGTGCTGAATGTTGCTGGGCACCGCCTGGGCACCGCCGAGGTCGAAAGCGCCCTCATTTCCCATCCAGCCGTCGCTGAATCTGCCGTCGTCGGTCGTCCAGACGAGATGAAAGGGCAGGGGGTCGTCTGTTTCGTCACCGTCAAGGAAGGTATCATCGCTGACCGTGAACTGGCCAACGATCTCAAAAAACACGTCCGTAAAGTCATCGGCCCTGTGGCGACACCTGATGAAATCCGCTTTGCAGTGGCCCTGCCGAAGACTCGTTCCGGGAAAATCATGCGTCGTCTGCTGAAGCAGATCGCTGCAGGTGAAATCATCAAAGGTGACACCACGACCCTCGAAGACATCAACGTCATTGCCCAACTTATTGCCAGTGGGGAAAGCTGAAGATTGAGTTTTCTTCACATTTTCCACTTTAATTTTGACATAAACATCCCAATCAGACATTCTCACAACGCGATATGAATAAATATTATCTGCTGACACTCCTCCCACTCCTTGCTTCGTGCTCATCCACAAGTTCTTCTTCAACCGCGAGTGCTCCTGCTGCTTTGCCCATGACTGGCGGAAAATATTCCGCTCCGGTCGAGACGGTAGTCATGGAGGAAGAAGCTCCCCGTAAATGGTGGGCCTTCAACAAGCGTCCTTCGAAGCCTGCTTCCAAGTACTCCACACGTTACACCAACAAAGGCCTTTCCTATCCTTATCAAGTCGTTGATCAAAGTGCTGATTCAACTCTGGATGTGACCGAGGATTCTTCCGATTACGTCACTGCTGTTGGAACGCGTCAAACACGCAACTACTCCAACACGATCTTCCGCAGCACACGCCGCGGTGGTAACATCGTCCGCAAAGAAGCCAACCGTGTGACTGAAACCGTGTATGACATCGGCGACCAAGGCACCCAGTATGCCACAGACGAAGTCTATGATACTGCAGATCTGGGGCTCACTGGAGTCCAACGTGGTATGCACATGGGTGGGACCGTCGTTTGCGGAGCCATGAAGACTTACTCCAATGTCTGGGATCGCACCACTCAAGGTATCTTCGGTGGACTTCTCCGCTGCGCTGTGCGTGACACCAAGCCTTACATGGTAGGTAGCCTCAACGATCAATACACGGATGGCAATTTCCCTGGTTCAGGCTGGCGCCGTCCAATGCCATCCATGGCAGCCGTCTCTGCACCAGTTGCAGCGACCAGCGGCAAAGGTGTCTATACCTCCTCCAAATAAGGTTTCGGTATCCTCCTAACTTCATCGAAAGCGGCTCTTCGGAGCCGCTTTTTTTGTGTCTTGGATTCGAATTCTTCATGACTTGTGCCTGTGAGAGTCCAGGGTTCCATTTGACAAAGTTGGTTCGCCGTGCGTTAATTTTCTTGCAGCCGAGGCCACAATTCCTTCCTGAGTTGTGGCGCGGGGGAACCAACTTCCTAGAGAATCGCAAGAGACTTTAGGATGGGGCGCACGAGGACGGGAAACCGTCTGAGGGGTCACTTCCAAGACCTAGTCCGACAGCTAACCTCGTAGGCCTTATTGGGAGGGCGATCCTCTGCCCGGTGCGAGTGCATCGGGACCATGGTTTCCCCAGATAGACCTACTTTTGTAGGGCGGAAGTCCGCCGTGTAAAAGTCGTTAGAGAAACCACATCTATGAACCTGACTGCGATCCGCAGCTCTCCAATCCGGAGTCTGCCAGATCCTTCTACCTGCGTCACCTGCCACGAGTGTGGCAGCCCCATGACAAAGGGACTTCTGCTCCAGAATAACATCTGGGTCACACCGATCCCCGCTAATCGAAGCGTCGCGCGTCGATTGGAAATGTGGATGATGGGCGGACTTTATCAAAAGCATAAAGTCAATGCTTGGCGGTGCCCGCAATGCGCGCGCATCCAACTCATTGCTCGATAAACGGAGTCAATTGTCATGAAGACACAATCCGCTCATCACGCGGCCACGCCGCCATAGGATTTTCGGAGGAAATGCCTCCGCTAGACGCCGGTTCGCTTATTCACTCATTCCTCATCCGCACGGACCGCTGCGGGCCAGGAGTAATCCATGTCTGTGCGGTCACATTCAATCAACGTAAATCATTCCATTTCATCATGAACCCATTTTTAAATTTCATTCTCAATCATCTATGGTCATTCCTGACCTTGGCCTCCATCGCCATCTTTTGTTTCGTCAGTCTTGTCCGTATTGGTGAGAACCAAGTGGGCGTGATCATCAAGCGCTTTGCCTTTAAAAACCTGAAGCCCGGTGAGATGCTAGCTCTCAATGGCGAGGCGGGTTATCAGGCCGATACGCTGCCTCCTGGGCTGCACTTTGGTTATTGGCTCTGGCAGTATGAGGTGCAGCGTGTGCCAATGCTTGTCGTTCCTCAGGGCGAGTTGGCCCTTATCGTCTCAAGGGCAGGCGCGGCCATCCCTCCTGAACGCATTCTTGGTCGTATGATCGATTGTGATCACTTTCAGGACGCACGTCGATTCCTTGTCGGTGGTGGTGAAAAGGGACGCCAGTTGGGTGTCCTCACCGCTGGGACCTATCGTATCAATCCAGCTCTGTTCACGGTCATCACTTCTCGCAATGCCGCAGATCATGGTTTGTCCCCGAACAAACTGCGCCTCCTGCATGTCTCGGCTGACCGCGTTGGCATCGTCACGACGATGGACGGTGTGCCGATTGAACAAGGTGAGATGGCCGGTGCCATGATTCCTGGACACAATAACTTCCAAGATGCTCAGGCATTCCTGAACGCTGGCGGTAGTCGTGGTCTTCAAGAGCAGATCCTGCTCAGCGGTCAGTGGAATCTCAATCCCTGGTTTGCCGATGTCGAGCAGACCGAGATGATCGAAATCCCCATTGGCCATGTGGGTGTCGTCATCTCTTATGTCGGTAAAATTCACGAAGACGTCAGTGGCCCTGAGTTTAAGCATGGCGACCTTGTCGAAGTTGGTCACAAAGGTGTCTGGGTAAAGCCTCTGCTGCCCGGTAAACATCCGATTAACTTGCGCATTCAACGTGTGGAATTGGTGCCGACAACGAACATTGTGCTGAACTGGGCCAATCGCACCGAAGCACATCACTTTGATGAAAAGCTCAGCAGCATCACCGTCCGTTCACGAGATGGCTTTGCTTTCAACCTGGATGTTTCACAGATCATCCATATCGGTGCCAATGAAGCACCGAAGGTGATCAGCCGCGCTGGTTCCTTGCAGAATCTCATTGATCACGTGCTTCAGCCGATTGTGGGGAACTACTTCCGTAATAGTGCCCAAGACTACACCGTGCTCGATTTCTTGAGCGCTCGTAGCGAGCGCCAGCATGAGGCTGCGTCTCATATTGCAGCGGCTCTGCGTGAGTATGATGTCGAGGCCATTGATACCTTGATCGGTGACATCACACCACCTGAGACACTCATGAAAACACAGACGGATCGCAAGATCGCTGAGGAACAACGAAAGACCTATGAGATGCAAGAGGCCGCAGAGAAACAACGCCAGCAACTCGTGCGTCAAACGTCATTGGCTGATATTCAGAATGAAATCGTCGGAGCTGAGGAAGGGGTGCGTATTGCTGAGCTTCATGCTAGTTCCTCCGTCAAAAAGAGTGAAGGTGAAGCCACAAGTACACGTCTGCGTGCCAATGGTGAAGCCGATGCTATCCGAGCCACCGGGCAGGCTAAAGCGGAAGCTCATAGTGCAGGCATCCATGCCGTGGGTCAGGATACTTATGCACTCATGCAGCTTTTCCAAATCATTGCAGAAAAGAATCTGCGCGTCGTCCCCGACGTGCTCGTCACCAGCGGTGCAGGTGGCAGTAGTGGCATGATTGAAGCTCTCATGGCCATGGTGGCAAAGAAGACTCTGATTTAACCAAACTCATCCGGAATGGTAGAGTCGCAGCTGCCCATCTCTAGCATCTACTAGAGGTTGGCAGTTTGCTGCAATAATGGCGCAACTAACTGGGTATTGAATGGCCTGATGAAATGGCTTTTCCACATCGCGGCTACATTGACTCTTCCCCTGATTGCAGTGGAATTAACGGTTGGGCTTCCAGAGTCGGCCAAACGCCCAGTGGTTGTCACTCTGGATGCATCTCAAGATCAGCCTAAGCTTCCTCAGGCCACGCTGCCGGAGGGGTATTCCTTCACACTAGCTGCAGCTGCACCACTGGTGACGCATCCGATCATGGGCTGCCTAGATGATCGGGGGCGTCTGTTTGTCGGGGATGCGGTGGGAGTGAATTGGAATAAGCAGCAGCTAGATTCAAATCCGCCCAATCGTGTTCTCCTGCTTGAGGATACGAACAAGGACGGCAGCTTTGACAAAAGCACCATCTTTGCTGACAAGATGACCTTTCCCCAAGGAGCTTGTTGGTTGAAAGGGGCACTCTACGTGGCATCACCGCCATCCATCTGGAAACTCACGGATAGCAATGAAGACGGCGTTGCTGACAAACGAGAAGAAATTGTGACCGGCTTTGATTACACGGGAAATGCCGCTGACATCCATGGCCCTTTTTTGCATCCGAATGGCCGTCTTTATTGGTGTCATGGACGCAAAGGACACAAAGTGACGCAGAAGGATGGAGCGCCTGTCGATGAATCCTTAGCTTGTGGCATCTGGAGCTGCCAGCCTGATGGGGCCGATGTTCAATGGCATTCCCTTGGCTGCGGAGATAATCCGGTGGAAGTGGATTTCACTCCTGAAGGAGATGTGATCGGTGTTCAGAATCTCTATTACAATCAGCCGCGAGGAGACACGCTGATGCATTGGCTTTACGGAGGTGTTTACGAGCGCGCTGATCAGATGAAGGCGATTAGCCATCTCCCCAGAACACTGGAGCACATGCCGGTAATGCATAACTTTGGCCACGTGGCTGTGAGCGGTTGCTGCTTCTGGAAAACGTATGCGGGCCAAGCCATGAACTTCATGGTGACTCACTTCAATACTCAGCGTTTGGTGCGTATGGAGCTGATACCGGAAGGGAGTAGCTACAGAGCCATAGAGAACGAATTTCTGAAGCTTCACGATCCTGATATCCATCTCACGGATGTGATGGAAGATCCCCGAGATGGCTCGCTTTTGCTCATTGATACAGGCGGCTGGTTTCGCATCGGTTGTCCTAGCAGTCTGATGGCGAAGGCAGATCTTCTGGGGGCCGTGTATCGGATCAAGCCAACGAAAGCGCCAACACTGGCTTTGAAGCAGCCTGTCGTCCCTGAAGCCAACATTGAATCTCAAATAGCTGATCTACGATCCAAGGATTTTTCTGTTCAGCGACGTGCGTTGGAGCGCCTTGCTAAAGACCTGCCGAAAGGTTTGGGGGTTCATGATTCGGTTGAGCCAAAATGGAAAGCTTTGGGGAAGGAACTACGCCACTTAATGAGTGAGCCACTCGATCCAGCCCTCGAACATTCGCTTATCCTTGCCGCCCAGAGGATGGAATTGTTGGCGATCTCATTGGAGGATCTGAAAAACGAAACCAACACAACGGCGCTTCGTCGGATGTTAGCCAGCTTTATCCCAGATGATGTTTCCAGCACGAATCAGCGGCTAGAAGTGGCTGTGAAAAATCTTGACTCAAATGACGCTGACTTAGCGCATCTATCATTGTCTCTTGTCATCAATCATCCCGATGACGATGAATGGGTGACGCCCAAACTTCAGGCTTGGCTGAAGGAGAGAAACCTTTCGACTCAGCGTGTGAAGGTTTTGCAAAACTATGGCATCGCCTTGATTCGTAAACCACAAACGCAGGCTCTCATCACGGCACTTTTAAATCATGTTTCAAGTGAAGCGTGCGCAGCAGCGTTACAGATTCTCGCGGGGCAGACTGCGGGGGTGAGTTTGGATGACTGGGCGGTGCCTCTGGAGAGGATGCTTGCAGAGACGCCCACACCACTTCTTTTCGAGGCAGTCAGAAATCTAAAATCATCCCGCTTTGATGCGGCTCTGCAAATGCTTGCCGCGGATGAGAAGCGGCCTGTTTACCTGAGATTGAAAGCGCTGGATGCTGTCAAAGTCTTGAGCCTCAAGGACGGAAGCTTTGATATGGTCAAAGCTGTGTTGCAAGACAACGGATCAAGCGCAGCGGCTAAAATCCAAGCATCTAGAATGATCGCAGAGGCATCCCTTACGGCGGATCAGCTAATTCAGATAGCACCGCTCTTGGCGATGGTCGGCCCTGTCGAGTTGAAGACATTTCTGCCGCTTTTAAAACGTCAAAAGAATGCAGAAGTGGTGCGTCATTTAGTCGATGAGATAGTCAAGAATCCAGTCCTAGCCAGCCAGCAGGAGAGTGTTTACCGAACGGCGCTAGCTGATTCGCCGCCGGACATTTTTGAGACGGTTGTTCTTCCGGCTTATCAGAAGGCTGTTGGTGTTGCTGAAGCTAAAAAACGACAACTTGGGCCGCTCGCTGATAAAGTTCAATCCACTGGCAATGCCGCTAAGGGAGCTGAGTACTTCAAGCTGGGCAAGGGCAGCTGCGTGGCCTGCCATAAGATCGGCGATGTGGGTCGTGCCATTGGCCCTGATTTATCCAAGATTGGTGCCATCAGAACTGAACGCGATCTTTTGGAAAGTATCCTCTTTCCCAGCAATACGCTGGCCCGCGATTACGAGGCACATATTGTCGAAACAACTGATGGGCAGCAAATCACGGGTCTCATCAAGAGTCATACGGCGGAAGGTTTGCTGATCCTGGATGTTGCAGGGCAGGAGAAGAATCTGCTTCATCAACAGATCATCTCAGACGTGGTTTTGGCGACTAGCCTCATGCCCATGGGACTAGATCAAACCATGCCTGAGAATGAGCTCTTGGATCTTGTGGCTTATTTGCGCAGTTTGCGGTGACAGACGACCTTAAAGGCACCTCCAGCGCCGTCTGCATGAAGGAGCTGGCTTGTAATTGCTCCAGTTTTTTGACTTGGCATGCAAAACTCAGCCTGCGTTCCAAAAAAGGCCTCTTGCCAGTTAAGGCTTTTTGCCCAAGCGCGGTAATCTGTGAAATTGATATCGGCTGTGATGTCTTGCCTGCCAACATTTTGATAAACCTCAGCGCCTTCAAGCCTCTGGTGCAGGAGGTAAGCGCGCAGGGTTCCTTTAGGCCGACGATGATAGAGAGCTGGAAACACATCCCCATAGTC
Source organism: Verrucomicrobiaceae bacterium (assembly GCA_027489965.1). Classification (GTDB taxonomy): domain Bacteria; phylum Verrucomicrobiota; class Verrucomicrobiia; order Verrucomicrobiales; family Verrucomicrobiaceae; genus Prosthecobacter. Next base: position 15,855 of record JAIXZA010000145.1, on the reverse strand, counting down.
CACGGTGAGCATGGAGCCCTCCACCCAGGCGGGTGCCCAGTGGCCTAGCCAATCCCGAACGGACAGGTGTAGCTCGACCCGTTGGTGGGGCGACTGTGGAGCTTGCCGAAAGATAGAAAAACTTTCACGATCTGTGCTGCTGAGTGAATGAGGCAGCAATGACTCACGTGCCAGACTGCCGCTGAAATCGACATGCACTTCCTGCCACTCAGTCTCCTGCCATTGCAAAAGAACGACGGGGAAAGCATCTAGCAATTCATTGTGATAAATGAAGGCCTTGCCGCCAATCGACTTCAAAGCACAGCATAGATCGCTGTGCCAGGTTACACGTTTGCCTAGACGCTGCTTTTGCTGAGCGCGCAGGCCTTCGGAGGTCTCGACGATGTGCCACTGAAAGCGGCGGCGCTGCCACCAACCCAAGTTTTTTTGAATCGTCTCCATCAACATGCCATTGCCAGCGCCGATTTCGATGATGTGTCGGACCTCCGGCATGATTTTAGATTCTTCTTTGAGCCACTGTGCGATGGCCTGACCGAGTGCTGGCGAAAGTGTGGCCGAAGTGGAAAAGTCTCCCTTAGCACCAATCGCCTGCACCTTCCGTGCATAGTAACCGCGCTGCGGATCATGCAGCGCACGAGCCATGAATGAGGTGAAGGTTTCGGGCATTGAGTGAAGAAAAGTTGTTCGATGTTAAGCGGGCTTATTCACAAGTCATTCACGGAAGTTTTTGAGTTGCTCAGATTGTAATCGTGGTGACTCGCGGTGATGAGATTCGAAGGAATTTCCACGATGACTACATTTAATCATTTAACAAAAATTGAGAACTACACAGATCCAATGGTTCGAGCGCTATTGGATGAGATTTCTCAGGCTAGCGAATTTGAACTCGATGACGTGTCGAGAATGAGCTTATTCACATTTTTTGGTCATTGGGCGCAGGTTGGGAAATCATCGATTAATGCGGGTCATTTTCCAATCAATGGCATTTGGAGTATGAGGATTTCAGAGATGCCTGAAGCCCAGTTGCTGACTGCCCTTAAGGCTCTTGTGAGGAATAAAGGTGGTTCTATTGAGCAGTATGGAGATGTTACTATTTTGAACCTGTTGAAAAAATTGTTTCCTCGAACGAAAAATGTTAGTCAGAGATCTGGAAGCTCTAAATCCCAACCGAATGCGCAACAAAGGTTGATAACGCAGAGACGGCTTAATGGCACCCTTTGATTTTGAAGTGAGTTGCGTTAAACTTTAGCAACTGTAAGACTCTGCTTTTCATGGCAGAGTCCGCTTCCAATCTCATTCAAGCCGCCGCCGCTCCAGGCGAGTTACCCGCCAAGGCGGAGGCAACCAAGCAGGTTAATCCCTTTGGTCGTAAGCGTAACGAGATACCCACGGCAGAGGAACTGCTGGCCAACATCAATCGCGCTTTGCCCTTCTCGGATGAGGCAGAAAAGGGGGTGCTCTCTAGTTTGCTGCAAGATCCGAATGAGCGCTTGAGTGAAAGTCGAGTGATGCTTCCAGCGGCTGCCTTTTATCACGAGGCGAACCGGACGATCTATGAAAAGCTGCTGGATTTTTACGATAAAAATCTGCCCATTGATCCCGTCATGGTCACGAATGCTTTGCGTGACCAGGGGCTGCTAGAGCGTGTCGGCGGCCCTGCTGCGATTACGGAGTTATTCACCTTTGTTCCCAGTCCGTCGCATTATACACATTATAAAAAGATCGTCTCGGACAAGCACATCCTTCGGCAGCTCATCCATGCCTGTTCACTGAACATCCACCAGAGCTATGAGTTTGGCAAAGAGCAGCTCGATGAAGATGTTAGCACTTTGATTGACCATGCCGAGCAGCGCGTTCTTGCTGTGCGTGAATCAACTGGCAAAGAGGACGGAGTCAAAACGCTTGCCTCGCATGTGGCTGAGGCGATTGACTCCATTCAATACATGCTGGAGCATCCAGGGCAGTTGCGCGGTTTATCCACGGGCTACAGCAAGCTAGACGCCATGAGTAGCGGTCTTCAGGGTGGGGAAATGTTCATCATCGCGGCTCGTCCTTCCATGGGTAAAACCTCTTTGGCCATGAACATCGTGGAGCATATTTCAGTGGAGTGCGGTCATCCTTGTGCAGTCTTTAGTTTGGAAATGAGTGCCACGATGTTGGTGCGTCGTCTTCTCGTCTCACGGGCACAGCTTTCCATGCAGGATCTCTCACGCGGCCTACTTTCACGCGCTCAACAGGAGGCGTTGGCAAAAGCCACGCGTGAGTTGCAAAAGGCCAATATTCTGATCGACGAAACCGCTGGTCTTGATGTGCTAGAACTGCGGGCCAAGGCACGCCGCATGAAGAAGCAGCATGACATCAAAATGATCATGATTGATTACCTTCAGTTGATGACTTCAAGCAGCCGCCGAGCGAAGGACAATCGACAGATTGAAATTGCTGAAATCTCTGCTGGCCTGAAAGGGCTGGCCAAGGAGCTGAACGTTCCCATCATTGTTCTCGCCCAGTTGAACCGATCTGTCGAATCTCGTAAGGGACAACGACCTGTGCTTTCAGATCTTCGTGAGTCGGGCTCCATCGAACAGGATGCCGACATGGTTGGCCTTCTCACTCGTGAAGATTATGCCGGTGGTAAGATGGAAGTCGGCGACGAAGAGACCGAGGCTAAAAAGAAGGGCCAAGCCGTCCTGATCCTCGCCAAAAACCGTAACGGTCCGACCGACGATGTTCCGCTGCGCTTCATTGATCACGCGATGCGCTTCCTTGAACGTGAGCCTGATGAAGATAGTGGAGGGCAGTAATGTCTGCGCAGTTCAGGAAGGCTACTTGCCTACAGCGCGTTTGAGTTCGTGCTGGGCCTGGTTGAATTCTGTGACAGCCAAGACACGGCTTTGTCTGGCGCGGGTAAGTTCTTCTCGGGCTAGTAAATACTCGAGCACAACGCCCAGCTGGCTGGCTTGCCGTTCTTTGGCTAGCTTGACCATCTCTTCTGCCGCAATGACGGCTTCATCATTGATGGAGATCTGATCATGCGCGCTTTGGGACTTTGCGGCGGCTTCGACGACCTCGCGACCGATAGCGGCTTTGATTTGACCTGTTTGTAGTAGGCTGGATTCCTCGCGTGCATGGGCGATTTTTTGGCGCTGCTGATCAAAGAGTCCGCCTGGGCCGATCTTCCAGCCCAAGCCAAGAAAGAAATCCTGCTGTCTCCCCAAATTGCCCGTTTGGTTTCCAAGTCCACCTCCGAGTCCTCCGAGGGTGTAACCCGCTTGGACATTTGGAATCATGGGGGCCACACGCGCGCGATTCGTCTCTAAAACAGCGGCAGAATTGGCTGCGCCGCCAGCTTTCATTTCTGGGCGATTCTGTGCGGCTTGGGAAATCATTGTGGCGACTCCGACCTGGCCATTCAGGCGAACAGGAACGAGGTCGGACTTCGCTGGGCGAAGTTCTGTTTGTGGTGGGAGGCGCAGTGTTTCAGATAAAGCCGCTGCTGCGAGATCACGTTTTTCCTGTGTCTGGCGAATGGTTAGCTTAGCCCGGGAAACTTGTGTTTTGACTCGAAGAAGATCGGCGCGGAAGGCCGTGCCTGAGGTGACTGCTCCACTGAGCTGTTTTTCGTAATCTTGAGTGATTTGTAAATCGTCTTCAATGATTGCCAGAGCAGCCTCGGCTGCCAGGAGCTGGAAGTAGCGGTTCACGGCTTCTTGTAAAATGTCGCGGCGTGATTTCTCGGCGAGTTGTTCTGCGGCCAGTGCTTTTTGTTGGGCCGCTAATGCCGAGTAATAGAGATCACCCGGTGACCAATCAATCAGGATGGTTGTTCCAACCGTGTATTGCTGTTTACGTGCATCGAAGACTGCCCCCGCCACATCCTGGATGCGGCCTTCATGCCCTCTGTAACCTGCCCCTAAACTGAGGCTTGGCCAGAAGCGCTGCCAAGCTTGTTTGGACTCGGCTATGGACTCCGTGTGCTTTACACGAGCAAGCTGGATCTCGTCATTGTTCGCACCTGCGAGCTTCATGACCGTCGGGAGATCGACATGCACGGAAGCTGAGTAGGCGTTCAGGGCAAGAAGCAGCCAGGAATGTCGAATGAATAAGGTCGAATAACGAAGGAATGACGAAGCTCGAATGACGAAGGGCATAGCGCGGCTGGTAATGATTAAGATTTGGGTCTTCGGGTTTCTTTCGTCATTCGGATTTACTCATTCGTCATTTCACCGTGACCGCCTGCTTGTCAGTCAATGCAACGGTTCCTGGAACCAAGAGCAAATCATCTACTTTGAGTTCGGGCACTTCGACGTTCGTGCCATCGTTGAAGCCAAGCTTCACCGCCGTCTTCATCGCTTTGCCTTCCGAATGCTTGAAGACGAAGGCGTTGGTCTTTTCCATGACGAGAGCTGCGACGGGAATCAATGTCGCACCTTCGTGTTTTTCGACAGCGATCTTGGTCATCGCATACATGCCGGGGCGGAGTTTGAGGTCAGTATTTTTGAGATCGGCTTCGGCGAGCATGGTGCGTGTGGCAGGATCGAGGGCGTAGGCGATGCGGCTGATGCTGGTTTCGATAGGTGTGGGGCCGAAGGCGTCGATTTGAGCCTTCACGGGTTTGCCGACAGTGACGAGGCCAGTTTCGAGCTCGGTGACTGGGATTTGCAGTCGAAGAGTGCTTCCGTCAGTGATTTCAAGGAGCTTCGTTGTGTTCGCCGTGGCGAGTGATCCAAGATCGGCATGACGAGCCGTGATGATGCCGTCGAAGGGTGCTTTGAGTGTCGCAAACTGGATTTGCATCTCGCTGCGCTGCATCTCTGCTTTCGCGATGGCGAGCTTGGCCTCGGCGTCATCGACGGCTTGCGGTAGCACGAGATCAGGTGACTTTGCACGGGCTTCGTGCAGGCGTTTTACTTCGATGCTGGCTGCTGTGACCTCCGCCTTTGATTTGGCGATGTCGGCTTGCAGTTCAGGCACTTCAAGTGTGGCGAGGATTTGGCCTGCTTTGACGGCATCGCCAATGTCCACGCTGATCTTGGCGATGTAGCCGGTGACTTTAGCGTGCAGAGTCGCATGTTGCCAAGGCGCGAGCGTTGCTGGCAGGGAAACCCAGCGATGGATCGTACCCGTGGTGGGCTTCGTGGTAGGGAGTTCGAGTGCTCCAGCGAGAGACGTGAGTGTAAGGAAGATCAGGAGGCGCATGAGTAGCGGTATTCAAAGTTAAACAAAATCGGTCCAGTCATCGAGACCGACGATCTTCATGAAGTCGCCGATGTAATTGCCGACTTGTTCGGTTTCCTCGGCGTTCTCTTCATTAAACTGCTCTTGTAGCTCTTCGGCGGTGCGATAAAGAACGCGATCCGTGGTGCTGCGAGCTAGCAATGACTCGCATTTGTCTAAAAAGGCATTCACGCGCTTCTCGCAGCGCAGGCGTGTTTCTTCATCCGCTGCACCTGGGTAATATTCCGCTTCAAGGAACTTGGTCTGGAGCTTGAGCGACTTGATCGCGGCTTGGGTTTTTGGAGTGAGCTTCATTTCAGTCGATGGGTTCAAGTGAGGCGTTCGTTGCGGTCTTGGATGCCAGCAGGGCATAAACAGCTGGCAGCACGAAGAGCGTGGAGATAGTCGCTAAGGCGAGCCCACCGATGGTGGCAATAGCCAGAGGCGATGTTTGTGATTTGGCAAGGGCCATAGGAATCATGCCGGCGATCATGGCGAGGCTGGTCATCAAGATGGGGCGCAGGCGAGTGGTGGCGCTTTCAAGAGCTGCTTCATGTTTGCTGAGGCCGCTTAGTTGGGCGCGGTGTGCGAAAGTGACGAGCAGGATGGCATTGGCGACAGCGACGCCGACGGCCATGATGGCTCCCATGAAGCTCTGCAGATTCACCGTGGTTCCCGTGAGCTTCAAGGCGAGCACAACACCGAGTAAGGCGGCAGGAATGGTGGTGAGTACGATGAGCGCGAGGCGTAGATTTTGGAAGTTGGCGACGAGGAGCAGGAAGATTGTGACGATGGCGATGAGCAGGCCGGTTTGCAGGCCGCTTTGCAGTTCCTTCATTGGTGGGACTTGTCCGCGTAGAACGACATTCACGCCAGTGGGCGCTGGGTTGTCGGTGATGACTTTTTCGACCTGCTTGGCGATGCTGCCGAGTGGCTTATCGTGGAGGTTCGCGATGATCGAAACGGTGCGCGACATGTTGTAACGGTCGTATTGGCCGATGACGCTACCTTCGCTGATTTTGGCGATGTTGCGTAGTGGGACTGGCGCTTTGTCGGCCGCGCTAATGGGCAGGTTACGCAAGTCTTCGAGGCTTTTCATCATCGTCTGCGGCACTTGCACTTGCAGACTCATGCTTTGGCCGGTTTTGGGGTCGGCGTAGTAGTTTGGTACGGTAAAGCGACTGCTGGCTGTGGCGGCGACGAGGCTGCGGGTGGCATCGCCCATTTTCACACCAAGCAGGCCTGCGCGTTCGCGGTCGATATTCACATCAACGCTCGGATAGTCGAGTGTCTGGCTAAATTGTACATCACGCAGATCTTTGAGCTCGGCGAGCTTGGTTTTGATTAGCTCAGCATGGGCACGGCTGGCGGAGAAGTCTTTGCCGCTGACGGCGACCTCGATGGGCGTGGGCGATCCAAGCGCCATGACGCGTGAAACGATCTCGGCAGGCTCGAAGGAGAACAAAACGCCGGGAAACTCGGCGGCGAGCCGGAAGCGGAGTTTTTCACGCAGCGCGGCGATGGGCATCCGGCTGCCATCTTCTTTGAGTTGGATTTGCAGCGTAGCCTCCTCGGGACCGCTGTTCCACTGGTGGATGAGATTCACGGGGTAGTTCGGCGCATGAACGCCAATGAGGCCCATACTAGTGGCAATGGGTGCTTCTTCCCCGATGATGGCGAGCGTGCGGGTAGCGATCTGCTCGGTGGTTTCGAGCCGTGTAGCCGTGGGCGCACGAAGGCGGAGCTGGAGTTGGCCGGCGTCGATCTGAGGGAAAATCTCCGTGCCGAGGAAAGGGAGGATAAGTGTGATCGCGAAGACCGTGCCAGCGAGATAGGCGGGAACGAGGAGGTGGCGCAGGGCGATGGATGGCTTGAAGAGTGGTGCAAGCCTCTGGCTTGCTTTCTGAGCAGCCGGGACGGCTGCACCACATTCCCGATGCCACCAAATGCTGAGGATGGGAACCAACGTACTCGACAGCAAATACGATGCGATCATCGCAAAACCGACCGCGAGTGAAAGCGGCATGAAGAGAGCCTTGGCGGCGCCGGTCATGAAGAAACTTGGCACAAAGACCGCGAGAATGCACAACATGCTCAGCGAGCGTGGGCCAATGGTTTCTTCGGAAGCATCGAGAACAATGCGGCGCAGGCTGTGACAGCTGCCTTGTTTCATCTTACGGTGAATGTTTTCGATCTCCACCGTTGCCTCATCGACCAAGATGCCGACCGCGAGTGCGAGGCCTCCCAGCGTCATCAGATTGATCGTGTAGCCACCGATCCAAAGCCCCAAGACGGCCGCTGCGATGGCGATGGGGATGTTTAACACGACGATGAAGGCGCTGCGCAGATCTCTCAGGAAGATAAGCACCATGAGACCGGTGAGCGCGGCACCGAGCAGGCCTTCTTTGATGAGATCGTCGATGGCACGGATGATCCAGGGGCTTTGATCGAACTCGAAGGTGACGTTGATGTCCTCGGGGCAGGCGGCTTTGAATTTACCTAGGCTAGCTTTTACAAGTTCGACGACGCTGAGCGTGGAGGCATCGCTGCGCTTCGTGACGGGCATGTAAACGGTACGTTTGCCGTTCACGATGGCAATGCTGGTGGTGAGATCGCTACCGTCGCTGACTTCGCCGATGTCGCGGACATACACAGCGCCTTTATCGGTGACCTTCAGAGGCACGGCGGCGAGGTCTTGGATGTTCTTTACGACAGCATTCGTCGGCACGATAGGGTAGCTGTTGGGCAGCGCGAGATTGCCGCTGGGGCTCATCGTGTTGGCCTCAGTCATTGCTTTGACGACGTCATCGGGTGACAAACCATAAGCACGGAGACGGTCGGGCTTCACGTTGATCAGAATGGTGCGGGCACTGCCGCCGAAGGGCGGTGGGGCCGAAACGCCGGGCAGCGTGGCAAAAAGCGGGCGCACCATGTTTAGTGCGGCATCCTGCATCTGACCAACCGTGCGTGTGGGATTCTCCGTGGAGAAGACCAGATTACCCACGGGCACGCTGCCGGCATCAAAGCGAGTCACAAAGGCACCCGGTGTGCCCGGTGGCATGAAGCTGCGGCTGCGGTTCACATAGGCAATCGTTTCAGACAGCGCAGCTGACATGTCTGTGCCGGGATGAAACTGGAGCTTCATGATGGAGGCTCCCTGGATGTTCTTCGACTCCACATGCTCGATCCCAGCGATGTAGAGGAAGTGATACTCGTAGTAGTAGGTCAGGTAACCTTCCATTTGCGCCGCATCCATGCCACCATAAGGCTGAGCGACGTAGATGGTAGGAATGCCAAGCGGCGGAAAGACATCGCGCGCCATTTTTTGCATGGCTATCCATGACCCGAGTAGAATCGCCACGATGGCAACGATAATGGTCCAGGGATGGCGTAGAGCGAAACGGGGGAGAGACATGTAGGAGGAAAGCTGGCCAACTTGCTATGGCACAATAATCATGGCTAAACAGTCTTTATTTCCGGCTTCGACCTGCGGCGATGACTTCATCTAGCTTGCTGATCATCTCCGTGAGTTTAGTGGGATTTTTATCACTCACATTATGCATTTCACTTGGATCATTTGGCAGATGATAGAGCCAGTGAAGTCCGTCTTCATTAGCGCGTTCTTTGCGGCTTACTTTTGCCTGGGACTTTCCTTTGGTTTTCATGCGTACGAGCTTCCAGTCGCCCATTCTCAGGCCGAAATTGCCACCGCCGTTGTCTTGCTGAAGGAGGTGATCACGGCCTTTTGCACCTGATTCACCCAGCAGGGCAGGGAGGATGTTTTGGCTGTCTAGACAGGAGTCATCCGTCAAAGCGGTGCCGGTTAGCGCGGCGACGCTAGCGGCTAGATCGATCGTGCAGACCACTTCATCCGATACGCCAGGCTTGACGCGGCCTAACCAGCGAGTGATGAACGGTGTGCGCGTGCCACCTTCCAGCACACTGTATTTGCCGCCACTGAAGGGGCCTGCCGGTTCATGAGTTCCTAGCTTTTCCACTGCGTCATCTTTGTAGCCATCATCCAGAACGGGACCATTGTCAGAGCATAGCACGATCAGTGTCTTTTCGGATAGTTTTAGACGTTCTAGGGTCTTCATCAGCTCACCCACACACCAGTCAAATTCGACGATGCAGTCACCACGAAAACCTAGTGTGGTGCTGCCCTGGAATCTCTCGTGCGGCATACGCGGCACATGGATGTCATGGCTGGCGAAGTAGAGAAAAAAGGGCGTGTCTTTGTGGGCTTCGATCCACTGATTCGAACGATTGATCCACTCGTCGCCCAGGTCCTCGTCGCGGAATCGTGCCGCCATTCCACCGGTATAGAATCCGATACGGCTGATGCCATTGTGAATTGTTTCATTATGACCGTGACTCCAGTCCATTTTTAGTGTGCTGCGTTGAATGCTGCCTGTTGGGTGATTTGCATCCGGTGCTTTTGTGCCCACCCACAGTGGATCTTTCGGGTCGAGATTCAGCACACGATGATTCTGCACATAAATCTGTGGCACACGATCATTCGTTGTGGGTAAAAGATGACAGTAATCGAACCCGATCTCCAGTGGCCCAGGCTTGAGTTCGCCATTCCAATCCGGTGCCTTGTCGCCCAGTCCGAGATGCCACTTGCCAATCACAGCCGTGGCGTAGCCAGCCTTTTTTAAAATGGAGGCAATGGTGGTCGTCCCTGGTCGGATGATCGCCGGACCATTTGGTGGTGCAATGCCCGTATTCTTTTGTCGAAAGGCATACGTGCCAGTTAAGAGTGAAAACCGAGTCGGTGTGCAGGTGGATGCCGAACAGTAGCCGTTCGTGAAGCGCATTCCCTCGGCTGCTAGCTTGTCGATGTTAGGCGTCTTTACTGCCGTTGCCCCATTGCAACCAATGTCACCGTAACCCAGATCGTCGGCCATGATGACGATGATGTTGGGCGTTTCAGCTGAGTATAAGGAACTGGAAGCACCTAGGAAAAGGACGGTTGCGTAAAGGCGAAGCATGAATTGGTAACGGCTGTTTCGCTTCAGAATTGCGTAAAATTTAAGCAGCCTTCAATGTCATTTCCTCAGGGTTTAATGGAAGATGCGATTGAGTCGAGTTGGTGTCTTTTGAAAGAGATCGCTTTTCGGGAAATTGGTTTTTCAAAAAACAGGGCGAGGCGAATGGTGACGGCACGGCATTGGTTGCTGTAGTGAATGGATCCCGAGTATGTCAAAATCCCGCTTTTATACTTTGGCTGTGGGGGCCGCTCGCTCTCAACAAGTGCCGATGACTTTGTTACTAGTCACAGTGCAGGCGGTGGTCGGCATGCGAAGGGCAGGGATAGACGCCGCCAGCGATTCCGATACAGCCGAACTAGAACTCAGCGCCCTGGCCGATACCACCGCTGTTTTTCCCAAAGCGATCTACACGCTCATCACCCTGCATCAAACCGGCTTTCCCAAGCTGGCGTTGCCCGCGAAGACGAGAGTGGTGACGGCTTGGTAGTGGTTGTTGGAGTGAATTATCAACTTAGCTCGTCACATCCTGAATAGTGAAAAAGAGCCTTGTGGAGAAAAACTGCTCCACTTGTGGCCAAGGCAAGTTGGCCGCCAGACTCTGCAGAGGCTCAGAAGTCTCGTTATCGATCAAAACCTCGATGGTAGGCGCCTGTGACGGCGCATGAGAGTAAAAGAATCTCGCCCAATGAAGACCTCGCGTGAGTGCAAAGGACTCCAGATGCTTTTGCAGTCCTTCAAAAATAGGTGCCCACTTATCGGTTGGAAAATCTCCACGGTATCGAAGCCATCCGAGCGTGATCTGTCGATTTTGTCCTCCGATATTCCAAACCTCTCGATCTACATGCTCACATAGGCGGCCAAGTAGTGCCGCAAACAACGCATGAAAGCTGCAATCTTGGAAACTTTTGCAGGCGTCTTGCAGAGCAGATGTGAAATCAGGACCAATCCCGGCAAACGATTCGATCATGTGCTGTCCTTGTTTTGTAACAGTCACGAAGTCAGCCTGCAGTATCAACCTTTGCGGATGCTGCCGGTGATCGAAGTGTGCCGCTCTGGTAAACAAGCGCCCGCCATCGACGCATATCCAGTTTCCCACCCGGACTGCCGAGGCACCATGCTCACAGTACATCCCGAGGAGGAAGTTCATCAAACAATCATCTGGAACTGGATAGTCGAAGTCAGGTGGCGGTGAAACCTGAGGAAGCTTGTGTTTCCCCAGAATGAGATATTCCCAAGCAAATCTTAGTTTGGAGCAAAGTGACGGCATGGCGACAGCTTCACGGCAGGATCGAATACCCAATGAGCTGCACACCTTGGATGCGCGTGAAATGACGGGTGTTCTGCGTGAGCACGGGCAACCCAGTTTCCAATGCAGCGGCAGCGATCCAGGTGTCTGCTGAGCCGATGGTTTCGCCTGCAAGTGCCAGATCAGCTTCGATCCGCGCTGCACGCCAGACCTGGGCCTCGGTGATGTGCAAGGTGCCGAAAGGGGCAAGGAACCTTCGCAAAGCGGCATCGGTCACGCCCTTGCGGTAGGCACCACGAGCAAACTCGAAAAGCACCTGCCACGGCATGACGGGTTCTGTCAGATGAGAGCGTAGTTGCAGCAAACGGTGCGGCTCTCGGCGCAGACGCCACATGTCGATGAGCACGGTGCTGTCGGCGATCAATCGCATCAGGCCCAGGCGGCGGAGAGTGGACGATACATTTCCTTCCCAAACTGCTCGAACTCCTCCGCGCTGAGGTCGGGCAAATCGGCAGCGGCGGCGAGAGCGGCGTCAAAATCAAAAGGAGTTTGCGTCACTTCCGTGCGAACAGGCCGCTGCGAGAGTGCCTGGAGTCCTTTCTTCACCAAGGCTGGCCAGTCGTGAATGTTGGTGGCCTGCTCCGCTTCACGGAGCAGGGCTTCATCAATCGTCAAGGTAACGCTCATGGAATGATTTTAGTGGTTCAAAGCGATTTAGGCAAGTGGACAGTCCGTGGCACGTCATCAGGCAAAGTAGCTTTGGCTTTAGCCGAAGCATCTGATCTGATGCGGTTGAAGCCGCAGCCACTTCCTCACCTCGACCGAAACACCTCGCTCATCAGGCACTCGGTCATGAGGGTCTTCAGGCCGAGGCCTTGTTTCTTCACTTGGTCGTGGAGCTGGTCGATGAGGAGGTCGTCGTTGAGCTCCATGGTGCGGCCGGTGGTGTAGGTGAGGAGTTGGCGGATGAGGTGGCGGGTGAAGTGATCGGCGCGGGTATCGTGGATGACCTTCTTGAACGTGGCGAAGTCGGTGTAAGTCTCGCCGGAGGGGAATTCGCCAGTGGTGTCGATTTCGGCAGGTTTGGTTTTTTTGTTGGCGGCGGGGTATTTTTGGCGCCAGCGGCCGACGGGGTCGTAGGCTTCGAGGCTGAAACCGAGCGGGTCGATCTTGCGATGGCACTCGGCGCAGGCGGCATCGGCGCGGTGCTTGGCGAGGCGGTCGCGGATGGTGGTGGCGCCGCTGACATCAGGATCAATCGCTGGCACGACATCGGGCGGCGGTGGCGGCGGGATGCCGAGGATGTTTTCACTTACCCACACGCCACGTGTGACAGGTGAGGTCTCGACGCCATTCGCGCTCACGGTGAGTACCGCGGCCATGCCGAGTAGGCCACCACGATGGTTGTTGCCTTTGAGGCTGACTTTCTTGAAGCCATCGCCGAGGCGCAGGGTCTTTGCTTCGGGCAACTCGTAGAGTTTGGCGAGTTTCTTGTCCACGAAGGTGTGGTCGCAGTCAATGAACTGCGCGACGGAGCCGTTGGTCTTGAGCAGATTGCGGAAAAAGAGCCGCGCTTCGGTCTTCATCGAGCTGGGCAGATCCTCGGCGTAGTAGGAGCGCACCACTTCACGCGGCGGCGGTTGCGAGCCGAGATCGCGGAGGTTCAGCCAGCTATCGAGGAAGCCGTTCACGAAGCCGCTGATGCGTTCGTCGCTGAGCATACGCTCGATGTGCTTTTTCAGCTCGGCATCTTGCGTGAGCTTGCCGGACTTCGCGGAGGCGAGCAGCGCTTCATCGGGCGGTGTGGCCCAGAGGGCAAAGGAGAGGCGGGTGGCGAGGTCGTGGGGCTTCAGGGCCTTCGCGGACTCGTCGGTGATCTCGCTGAGGTAGAGGAAGCTCGGTGAGCAAAGGATGAGCTTCACGGCATCGAGCGCGGCCTGTCGTGGCGAGGCTTTTTCGGCGATGCGTTTGTCATAAAGCGCCCGGATGGGTTGGCGGTCAGCATCGTTGAGCGGACGGCGATAGGCTTTCTCGGCGAAGGCATGGAGTTGATCGAGCGCCTTGGCCTCCTGAAAGCCGTCTTTGCCGAAAACGGCCACTTCTTCGACGCTGGGCTTTTCGGGCACGGGGCCGTGGATCTTGATCTCGCTGATGCGGATGTGCGGGAGCTTGCCTTCCTTCAAAATGTGCGCACGGCCGACGCCGGAGGAGCCGACATCGCTCTTGAACTCATTTTTGTACTTTTTGTTGATCGTGACGACAGAGGCGCGGGATTCAAAGGGGCCGTTCGGGAAGATGAAGCGCGGTGTTTGACCCGCTTCGAGCCACACGCGGAATTTGAACCACGTCGGCGTGTTGTCTGGCACGACGGCGGTGGCGAGCAGTGGCTCGATGGCCTGTGGGTAATGGATGTGGCCTTTGGTGACATCGCCCGGCACGACGCCGAGGATGAAGGGTTCGGAGAAGTCGATGCCGAAGATGGCGGGATCGTAATGCGTGTCGCGATGCATGGCCGCGGCCTCGACTTCGAGGTCGTAGAGTCCGGATACGGGCACGCCTTGTTTAAAGTCCTCAATGTGGCCGTAACCACCCTGGCGCGTGTCGGTGTTCGGCTGTTCGTAGAGATTGAGATAGCGGAAATTGAAAGCGCTTTTGTGTGAGCCTTGCAGCTCTTCGTATTGCACGAAGTGACTGTTAAATTTCCAGTCTTTTGGCTCCATCGCCGGTTTGCCGAGTCGTGTTTCGACAAGGCGGTTGGCGGATTGAAAGTATTGATCGACGAGGAAGCCGGAGGTCACGAGCGACTTGCCGATGGTGTCCATGTGCTCGGTGGTTTTCTCCTTGGGAAAATCCGCCGTGAGGCCCAGCATGTCTACGCGACGTCCAAACAGCACCGCGAGCGTGTTTTCATACTCGCGGCTGGAAAGGCGGCGCATCACCGTGCGGCTGCCCGTACTTTGGAATTGCGCATGAGCCGCCACCGTGCCATCACGCAGCGCCCGGATCATCGCGATGCGCTCGTCGTCTTGCGGCTGATCCGCCTTCTTCGGCGGCATCTCTTTCAGTGTGAGCTGGTCGATGATGTCACGTGCTTCAATGAGTTCATTCACCGATTTCAGCGGTAGCGCGAACTTTTCAAACGAGCGGTCGCCCTTCTGCACATCCGCGTCGTGGCACTCCAGGCAGTATTTGCCGAGGAACTGCTGCACGAGTTTCGGGGTGTCGTCTGCGGCATGAGACAAAGTGGTCGCAATTGCGAAGCAAAGTAGCCCTCTCGCTCTGCGAGAAGAGCGTTGGGCATTGAAAAGAGATTGGATCATCGGACGAAGAAAACGTGAGGTGTTGGCGAGAGCGTTGTGCTCATTCTTGTGGACCAAGATGGCTACTTTGCTGGCGCGGTTTGTGAGGGGTCTGGGATCAAAAAGCCGACATCTGCATGCGTCGCCACCAGTCCATCGTCCAGTGTGGCGAGTTGGATACCGTGGTTGCGGGCAAGTTGGGCCAGCCAGGCATCCGTGACTTGTTTGTTGCCTTGCAGTTTGTTCGTAGAGACTTGGGCGTAGCTAAAGCCATCGTCGATGAAGCGGTGCATAGAATCCGACTGAATGAGAGCGAGATTCTTCCATGCCGCTGCGGCTGAGGTATCAGTGGCCAACATCATGTGCAGACGAAGGAACGTGCCCTCCGTGACGGAGCAGGTGTAAAAAGTGTCAGCCAGACATTCAAACCAAGCTTTGGAACGGGAATGCAAAGGATGGCTCTTCACCGTTAGTGCGATGAGAGCATTCCCATCCACCAACCAACTCATGGCAGACCGTCCTCCGCCAGCATGTGGTCGATCTCCGCCTGAGTCACAGGCCTGCCTTCGACGACTGGGAATCGATGCCCTGGCATTTGCTGTGGCGCTCTAGAAACTGGTCGTAGTGAAGGCTTCATACAGTGGATGAGATCCGCTAACACGCTGCCGAGACTGCGTGATTCCTGCCGGGCTATGGCATCTACCTTCGCAAATGCGTCATCAGGTAAATCGAGGGTGATTTGCATAGTCAAAGGTGCTGTTTCGCTCTTCTGCTGTCAAACAGCGGTTAAGAGTCTTTTATCACGCAAAGCGCCCCGTGCTGTTGCCAAAGGAATCGATCTCCACGCCCATCTTCTGGGCGATATCGACGAAGAGATTGCACAGCGGCACTTTGTTGATGCCTTCACGCGGCACTTCGCGGAATTCGCCGTGCTTGTAGCCGCCGCCGGCAAGGAGAATGGGCAGGTCGGAATTCTTGCGCGAGTGGCCATCGCCCATGCCGCTGCCGAAAAGCACGGTCGTCGAGTCGAGCTGCGTGCGCTCGCCGTCGTTCATCTTGTCTAGACGGGCGACGAATTTGCCGTAGTGCTCGATCTGATACT
>JAIXZA010000027.1 GCA_027489965.1 Verrucomicrobiaceae bacterium | reverse complement strand
TGATCTTTACCTCAATGGCCTGACGCAGCTCAGTGATGCAGCCGCAAGGGCGCTGGCGAAGCATGAAGGTGATCTTTACCTCAACGGCCTGACGCAGCTCAGTGATGCAGCCGCAAGGGAGCTGGCGAAGCATGAAGGTGATCCTTACCTCAACGGCCTGACGCAGCTCAGTGATGCAGTCGCAAGGGCGCTGGCGAAGCATCGAGGTAATCTTTACCTCGACGGTCTGACGCAGCTGAGTGATGCAGCAGCAGAAGAGCTAGGGAAGCATCGAAGTTGGCTTTACCTCAACGGCCTGACGCAGCTCAGTGATGCAGCCGCAAGGGCATTGGCGAACCATCGAGGTGGTTGGCTTTCCCTCAACGGCCTGACGCAGCTCAGTGATTCAGCCGCCGAGTCGCTGGCGAAGCATCGAGGTGAACTTTCCCTTGACGGCCTGAGGCAGTTCAATGAAGCGGCTGCCGAGATACTCTCCAAGCACCTCCAAAAATCCCTCGGGAGTTTTAAGACACCGGGAAGATGGCTCAGCATTCACTGATGAGAACGGTGATCGAGACTGGTGGTTCGAAGGGGAGCGATATCACACGGCAGGTGCATGGGCCGAAGCCGTGCTCAAAAGCCGCAACGAGCCGCGTGATGCGGAATGTGTACAACAGTTTCTCAGGAACATTCTTTGCCAGGAGGACCAGCTATGAAAACTTCATGGCCCTGATGCGGCAGCAACGATGGCCGGATGGGCGCGCAAGAAGGCAGGGCATGACATGCGGGTCGCCTTTCGCCAACCGACGCGCTCCACCCATAACTCCAGCAGAGCCTGTGCCGTCACCGGAGTGCTTTCCAGCTGGGCATGCAAAAAACTACTCCGCCGCCAGAGCCAGTATTTGCTCCGCAGATGCCGCGCCCATAGCTGATGCAGCTGAACATTGCCATCCCACCGTTTAACTATGTCCTGCTGAATGACGGGATAGCGCTCAAAAAAGACGCGGGTATCCCGCTTCGGATTTTCAAGCTCTTGCTGAATGATCGAGAAGGGTGCTTCAAAATAATGCTCCACATCCTGCTCAGAGCGGTAGAGTGCACGTAAGAAACTGTTCATGCCGGCCACCTCTGGAATCGATACTCGCACAAAACCAGGCCAAATGCGGTCGCAATTGTCTGAAATGTAACAGCCCCGCTCATTCGCCCTGCCGGTCGCAATCAGCCATTCAGGCCTGCCACATTGGGACTGGTCCAAGTCGAATTGGATGCTGATCAGGACTGCATAAGGCGCCTTTGAGTCGCCCTGATGATACAAAAAGTCACATGCATCATGCCCCTCCCAGTTCATGAACACAAAACAAAGCCTCTGCGGCTTGTCTTCTCCCTGACCATCCTTCCTGAGGGAGAGAACCATCCAGTGAATGACTTTGGTAGCACAGCCTTCCGCAGCCTGGTGATGCATTTCTGTCTGTTCTTTTCGCCCTTCTGGCCTCAGTTGGTCTGCGTCGACAACGCGGTGGTTCACCAGCTCGTAATCCTGCAAATAAGGCATGTTTTCACGCACCGTCTCAAAAGTCATGTCGGCGTGATAGCATCCATAGTCAGCGAAGACGAAGCAGTGCGCCGCATGCGCTGCGGCAAACTGACGAACAGTGTGTTCATCGAAATGCGCTCCAGGGTAAAAAAACGTGCGTGAGCGCAGCATGCTTTTGAAGGCTGGGCGCGAACGCCATGTGTGTCGTGACAACCATTTCGGCATCTTTTCAGCATGCTTCAACAGCAGCGTGCTTGCTCGTTCAGGGGCTTTCCATTTCATAGGTTTTTTCCATTAAGCTTTGGTATCCGTCGGTGTTCTTCATGCTGGCTGTGGCACAACATCATCGGCAAAGAAAATCATGTTCACCTTCCAGGCATTCCAAGAACCATTGCCGACATGACTCTCATCGTCCTGCGGGCCGTAAGGCGGACAAGGAAACTCTAAAAAGTTCAATTGGTCAGCGATCTCGCGCATGAGATTGGCACCCGCGACATGCCCATCCCATTTTTGATACGCATTGGGCCAATAATGGCTAACCAATGGCATCCGCTGAACCACGCGCTGAGATCTGCCCATGATAAATCCTAAATCTGGGAATTCCACTCTCGCATGCTGCAGCGTATTCCCCTCGGCTAGAAAGATCTGGGCCAGCCTGAAGCATACAGCCGTTGAGACACGTGAATCCCAGATGGTATTGCCCTGATGATAGCCGAAAACAGCCGCCACCTTGGTCCAACTGCTGTTCATCGGCGCGTTCACAGTAAGTGCCCAATCTTTCGCTTTTTGAATGACCTGATTGAATTTTTCAAAACTTGGACCTTGGTGCTCCACCACAAGCTTCATGCCACCCCACTGCAGAATCTGATTCGCGATTTGGACTCGTTGCTCCACTTGGCCACCGCGCTGCTCAAGATCACGCAAAACGACCTGCAACCACTGAAAGTGAGCTGCTGGATTCGGAAAGTTTTCGTTGTTGAGTGAATACATGCTCAATCCCCCAGACCAGCCCTGGGCTTGGTGTCCACTGCGCCTGTTTCTATAGAGATGGTGAAACGGATGATTTTGGACCTGTTCAATGAGAGTAGTGATGGCGTCTTGTCGATTCATGGATTTTATGCTATACAATAATGAAATATTGTCAAATAAAGCTTGTCTTTTTAGAGGTTTGGTGCCAATGGAAAGTCTGAACCCGAGATCCGTCTGGCACGACCTAGGCAGATCGGTCCAGGCCGAGCGGCTTAATGGCATTCTGTCACCCGACCAGCTTTACACGCAGATCGCACACGATTATGCCTTTGGCTGGGAGCGATCTGAATATTCACTTGTTGAAAGACGTTAACCCCGCTTGAATGGAAAAAATCCAAACTAATCAAACCCAAAGTGGACAGCCAAAAGAATTGGCGATGACTATGATAAACGTATGAATTTTGAAGAAATAATCAATGGCTTGCCGTCTCAAAACATGCTTTTGGAAACACTGCTCTGGAGAGGTTTTGCTGTCGAAACTTATCAGAGTGGTCTCCTGCTTCATGCTCAAAGCCACGAGCAGGATGCTGACATTCTTGAAGCATGCGGATTGGACATACAGAGAACCGAGCGAGTTGACGAATCGGACCGTTTGTTCATTGCTCCACAGCCCACTCCAGACTCGTTGCTGAAACGGATCTTCGAGCTTCCGGCTCGTAATGGCATGGTCGGCGCGCCTCAGATAGATGATGCCTTTGAAACATTCAAATCCAATGAATTTGGGCCACGGTTGGACACTGAGGGCCTTGATCCGGGCACCGCGTTGCTGGTCAAAGCGCTTAATCATGTGGGTGTTTATACTGTGATGTCCTGTGATGGACATGGCGTTCAAGCACCCCAAATTTGGCTGCGAACTCGCTGGGATTATTTTTGGTGTCGACATGTGCTTCACGAAGTATGGCCTTTGGCTTGCCGGCAAATTCCATGGACATCATGCAAACTTCCTAATACTGTCCGCGCAGATTACGAACCTTATAAAGAGAGCTTGTGGAACTTTTCTGAAGACCTGCAGGCTGGGTGGCTGCGATACAGCTTTACTTGGGAAAGGCCAGGATTTCAGGAAGATTTGGGAGTTTCGGTACCTGTCTTTTGGTTGATTCAATCGTTTGCTCGCGAACTCTTGCGCCCTGAAATCACTACTTTTCTATGCCGTAAGAGATCTGCTTTGACTGAAGATAGGCTTGAGCATGATTGGAATCTTTTTCCACGGAGGTCAGGTCTTGATGCCGTTCTTGAGCGCACGATTCGCTATTTGACTGATTGCGATAAGGAGCCCGAACTTAATAATTTGTTGATTTCCCTTCGTATGCGCCTTGATCTTTTTGATTCGATTTAAAGGGTGTCTTGATATTTGGCCGAACGCCTCAGGCACTAGTTTCAAGAGTTCGGTGCAAGAATCCCCTTGGTAAAGTCATTTGACCAAAATCACTGGGACCTTCCAGTCTATCTGGCCTTCATGCTTGACAATGAGGGTCGCTGGAAAGGACAGGTGATCAGATAGCGCAGCACTTTGCGGTGCCAGTTGTAGGATCAGGAGACTGGGATAAGGGCTGGATCATCAGGAAGCGGGAAAATAAAACCTGAAGAAGTAATTTGATTGACTTAATTAGTAGACCGCGTTGCTTCAATTGACAATTGTATAATAATAGTGTATTAGATGCGATCAAGAAAACAAAAAACTTAAATCATCAAAACCCCAAACACAAAGTTATGCCAATTATTACAACCCCCCCTAATGTTCATCCTGTTCAATCCGCTTACTTTAATCTTGAAGCAGCACTTCATCAAAAAGTGACATTGCCGACTGGGACCTTGCTTCAAATTGACGTGACTGATTTTGAATCTCATCCTCAAGGCAATTTTAACATGGCTCGCGAGTTGGTGGAGGACGGAAGCGCAGTTGGAAATGACAATGACGAGTGGGTGTTGACACAGCCTTTCACTGGTTCGCCCTCGGCCTGCAAGGTTTTGGTGAGTGGGACGTCAGGAAGTGGATGGAACTTTTGGCGCATCAACGAACCTGGACATCCCCTTCACGGGCAGGTGATAAACGAACTTCGCAATCGTCAACCATGAGTGCATAAATAGGTTAAAATAGAAGAATACAAAGACCCACAACTTCAACATTGATTTGGCTATGATGAAATATGAAGAAGAAAAACAACGGTTCCAACAAAATGGTCGCTTCGTAATCTTGTTGGGAAAACAAGCTTGGAGCAAAGATCAATGGCCCGTTGGCAGCGGTGTCTATTTAATTTGGCGTAGGCTGCACGCAAATGAACGCCAGTTGCTGTACATTGGCAAGGCGGGCAAATATTGCCGCAAAGGAGCAGAAACGGCGAAGCTAAACGGTGGAGCTTTGGCCATGCGCTTGGGACGCTGGACGCCATACTGCTTTCAATGTGAAGGACCTTATGCAGGGCACTTTGGGTATGGTCCCCTATCCGGCGTCAATGCACTTCTGAAAATGCCACACAGCGAACGTTACCAGCATCACGTGTCGGCGGAGGAAATCGAGGTTGAGTGTTTTTGCTTGGCAGGAATCGAAGTAAGCTTGTCTCCGGCTCTTCTAGAAGCCAACCTCTTGCAGGAGTATCTGGTTGCGTGCGGAGACCTGCCGGTTGCGAATAATGAATTGTGAAGTTCGTAGTGCACCGATCAGCCCATTCTTTTACCAGTGGCTTTGCTCCACATCGATACGCTTAGCGGTGCACAGGAAGAATGGTGAGCAGCACTCATGAACTCAACCTTGAGTGACGAGCTTTTCACTGATTCCGGAATCGGCTCCTATCAGAAGGAAGCAAAAGTGCTCATGGTTGGCGATAACACTAAACTTCCACGCCAATGAGTGATGTTTGGGAATGCTCTTTTTTCGTTTCATTCAATCATACGAGATAGCTTCAAAGACTGCTCCACCGAGCAGTTGGTCGCCGTTGTAGAGGGCGCAGATTTGGCCGGGGGTCAGGGCGCGCTGGGGCTCTTGATACTCGAGGCTGGCTCGGCCGTCTCCTAGGGGAGTGAATTGGGCGAGGCCGGCAGGGCAACGGTAGCGGGGCTGGGCGTTCAGAAGACGAGGCTGATCGAGTGGCAGGCCAGCTGTGGAAACTCCGGTGAGGGTGCAGCGGCGTGCCCAGAGCAGGGGAGTGTCCGGGCGCTCGATGGCGATGACGAGTTCGTTGGTCTCAGGGCGTTTGGCCACGACGACGTAGGCTTGTTTGAAGAGGTTGCTGGCCACGCCAATGCCTTTTCGCTGCCCGAGGGTGTAGAGATGCAGGCCCTTGTGCTGCCCGAGGATGCGGCCTTCGAGATCGACGATGTTTCCGGGTCGATCAGCGACAAAGGTGCGCAGAAAATCTTCCATCTTCACTTCACCGATAAAGCAGATGCCTTGGCTGTCTTTTTTGTCGGCGGTTTTTAAGTTCAGGCGGCGCGCTTCTTCCCGGAGTTCCGGTTTTAAGAGATGACCGATGGGAAAGCGGGCGATTTGCACCTGCTCGGGCCGCATCATGGCGAGGAAGTAGGTCTGATCTTTGTTGGGATCGGCGCCTCTGAGGATGGTCTGATCGTCTGATTTGCGGGCATAGTGACCCGTGGCGATGGCGTCGAAGCCGCGTTCGCGGGCCCAGTCCCAGAGGACGCCGAACTTCATCTCGCGATTGCACATGACGTCCGGGTTTGGCGTGATGCCGTCCTGATAACCTTCCAGCAAGTATTTCACCACACGCTGACGGTATTCCTTCATCAGATTGACGATGTGCAGCTCAATGCCGAGCTGATCGGCGACGGCACGTGCATCGACGATGTCTTCCTCCCAGGGGCAATGACCGATGATGTTTTCTTCATTGATCCAGTTCTTCATGTAAGCCCCGACGACTTCATGCCCCTCCCGCACCAGCAGCGCGGTGGCGACGCTGCTGTCCACTCCTCCAGACATGGCGGATAAAATCTTCATGGCCTACTTTGGCACAGGCTTTTCATAGAAACAAATGTCACAACTGATGCTGTACGAGTCTGCCCAGGAATCCCTGGAGGTGGCGGAGGGGTGAGAGCTTTAAATCAGGCTGGGCGAGTTGTTTGCAGCGCGTTTTATCATGCTCGTGCATCTGGCGCTGTTCTTTGCCAAAGGCGGGGCTTAGCACGAGGAGGTTGTTCTCATCATTGATGAAAAAGGATCGCTGATCCATGTTGCCAGAGCCAATGATGCTGAGGTGATCATCAACGACGACCAGCTTTCCGTGCATCATGCAGGGCTGAAATTCATGCACCTCTGCACCTGCGGCTATCAGGCGTTTCAACAAGGGCTGTGTCACGGATTGGCAGATCGGCATGTCAGTGTGATCCCCTGGGACCAGCATCTCAATGCGGACACCGCGTTTTCTCGCATCCATCAAGGCGCGAATCATGGGGCGATTAGGAATGAAATAAGCGTGAGAGATGAGGATGGAATGCTGGGCAGATTGGATGGCTAAGAGAAAGCTGCTGCCAATGCGGTCCGGTGCTTTCTTGGGCGAACCGAGGACGCTTTGAGCCTGTAAAGATCCTGCTGAAGTGAGTTTGGGGAAATAGTCAGGTCCTGAAAGTCGGCTGCCTGTGAGTTCCTGCCAGTTATCATTGAAGGCTTCTTGAAGCTGAGATACCACGGGGCCGCGCACCTCATACATGGTGTCCCGCCAGCGCAATGAATCCTCAGCATGGCCATCCCAGGCATAGGCCAGACCAGCACCGCCAACGAAACCTATTTGACCGTCCACGACGAGGATTCGGCGATGGGTCCGATGATTGTAGCGGAAGGGATTTAGCCAAGACCAGCGGCTGTAAAGATGCAGATCGACACCCGCCTCTTGCATGGCTTTGAGGTGCTGTTTCCCATAGGTGTTGCAGCCATAATCATCCAGCACCACGTGAACTTTGACGCCTGCTTTAGCACGCTCGATAAATGCTGTCGTGAAGTCGGCGACGGGCTGGCTATCGACACAAACGAAGTTTTCCCAAGTGATCGTTTTTTGAGCGCCACGGATGGCCTTCAGCATGGCTGGGATAAAGTTGCCGCCGTTGGGCAACGTCACGACGTTATTGCTAGAGCTCCAGGCCTGCCCGGTGATGCGGCTCATTTCTGTGGCAAAGGTGGGGCTGGTCACCGCTCCAACATTCGCGGCCAGTTTTTGATGTCGCCCCGTGGCGCAGGCACTCAGCAGCAGTGTTAACAGGAGAAGAGCGCTATGGAATCCCGATCTCACGGCAATGTGAAGCCCATTTTCTTCCACCAAACTTCCAGTTCATCGGCACCAAAGTCGGCCAGGATGTGATCATCAACGTCGATTGAGGGTGCCTTTGTCTGCTTCGTAAGCGCTAACATCTCAGCCCGAGCAGAGGCGTCTCGGATGACGTCTAAAAGGGTGAATGAAATCCCGTGGCCGGTGAGCCACTCGATGGCTTCATCACACCAAGGACAACCAGGTTTGATGAAGAGGCGGATTTGAGTCGGAGTCATGATTGGGGTAGGGAAGGGAAGTGAATTAGAGGATTTGTCGAATTTGTACGATCACTTCCATCTGCTGGGTGCCTTTGCCGCGGAAGCTGCCGCTCACTGGCTTGATGTCTCCGTAGTCGCGTCCGCTTGCCAGCTTGATGTAGCGAGTGTCGGCCACGCGGTCATGCGTGGGATCCCAGGCTTTCCAGCCGTAGTGGGGTAAGAAGACCTCCATCCAGGCATGGGAGGCCTCATTTTCATCACCCGTTTTATCATTGTAAAAGTAGCCACTGACGTACCTTGCCGGAATGCCCTGACTTCGGCAAAAGGCGATCATGACGTGTGCAAAGTCCTGGCATACGCCCCGGCGGTCACGCAGAGCTGATCCAGCATCGGTGTGCACATGTGTCCAGTCAGGATCATAAGTAAACGTCCGAAAGACGTGATTGCCCAGTTTCACGGCATCTTGCCAAAGATCCGTCACCGGACCACCTAGAACATCGACGGCTTCTCGCCAGATGGCCACGTTTTGGGGGACAAACTTCGACTCCACAACGAAGTCGAAGTAGTTCTCTTCCACACTGCGGTCATTGAGTGATTCAAGAGTCAAGCCCACGGGCGGATCACCGCGAGGATCCGCACGAGTTTCAATCTCTGAAAGCGACTCGATCTCCAAGCTGGAGTGCGGTACATGCAGTTCAAAGTGATCGACTCTGTTCTGATAAAAGTCATAGTGGGTCTTGATGGTTGTTTCCGGGCTGACTCGAAGATTGAAGCTGGAACAGCGCTGGAACGGGTCTGATAGCGGGCGCAAACGCACATCGTTGTAGCTTTCTAAAGCCTGCCCCTCATAAACATAGCGCGTCAGGTGACGCACTCGTAGGTGCATCCCGGTTACGAAAGGGAAAGTGGGGTTCATAGACATCGGGAGACTCTCCGCATTAAGCAGTCAGAGCACCGCGTCAAGTGAACCTCTCTTGTCAGTTGTATCTCATGCCTTTTTCCGGTGCCTACTTGATCATTCATTAAAAAAGCACTGGCAAAGAGGCAAAGCGTGCTTATCTCTCCGTCCCCAAAATTTTTGCGCGGTTAGCTCAGTGGTAGAGCATTGCCTTCACACGGCAAGGGTCGCAGGTTCGAACCCTGCACCGCGCACCATTCATGCGTTTTTGATGCGGCGGGACTTTGGGTGGTAGTTGCCATTGCTCAGATCTTGTTTGAAGATGAGTCATGCCCGAATTGACTTCTGCCAAAGAACAACCCCATCCCTTAGCTGACTTGCTGTTAACGGTGATTTTGCCGTCGGTGGTTTTGGAGTCACTCAGTAAGCCTGAGCGACTGGGGCCGGCTTGGGCCTTGGCGGTTGCTTTGATTTTGCCCTTGGGTTTTGGCCTTTATTGCTTTGTCAAAAAGCGCGGGCTGAATTTCTTTTCTGTCCTGGGATTGATAGCCGTGATCGTGACGGGCGGACTGGGATTGCTGAATCTCGATCCAATTTGGTTTGCCATTAAAGAGGCAGCTTTTCCTGTGTTTTTGGGCCTGGCCTTTCCGCTGAGTTTTTATTGGAAGAAACCGCTGGTCAATGAATTGCTTCTCAATCCACAGGTGATCAATCATCGCCTGCTTTTTGGGGCGTTGGACTCGCCCGAGAAGCAGCTGAATTTTCAGTCACTGATGGGGCGCGCCTCATGGATGCTGGCAGGGACCATGTTGATGTCGGCTGTGGCTAATGCGCTGCTGGTCTTGTTTTATCTGAAAGGAACTGAGCCTGGCACGGAGGCCTATACTCAGGCCATTGGTCGGCAAAATTGGGTGGGCTTCATCGTCATTGGTGTGCCAATGTTGGCGGTGACCATGGCTTTGCTATTTTGGTTGCTACGCCGGATTCAGGGAATCACGGGGCTGGAGCGGGATGATCTCATGAACCCCGGAACGACCGTGCGCCGGAAGATCGGTGAGTGAAAATAGCTTATTGCGGGCCGCGTAGATAGTCAGTGACTCGATTACTGCGGAAGGTGACACTGCCAGCCTTATAGGGCACGTACATGACGGCGGGGCCCATGTTTCCCCAATAGCCAGCACCACCGAAGCGTCCGCAGCCGCCGTAACCCCAGGGGCCACCACCAAAGCCCATGCCAAAGGTGTTGGTGTAGACAGGTTGGCTGCCGACGTAGGTCCATTGTTCGACACTGCTGCCTTTTTGCCTGCCTGTGGCGACTTGATTGGGTCGTCCCCAAGCCAAAAAGACGCCTTCTTTGGTCATGCCTTCACGGATGCGGCCCTGCTGGACGAGCAGCTGATCATTGGTGCTGAGGGACTGATAAATCTGCGGGTTGTTGGCAATGCGCCGCTCGATGGGGTGGACACAGCTACTCAGACCGAGTGCAAGTAAACTAAAGGCAAGGAGGCGGAACTTGGTTTTCATGGGTAGCGATAGTCTATGAGTCATGGCAGAGACGCGGAACTTGAGCATCTGTTCAAAAGTAAGCGAACTAAAGTCGGGCTGCAAAATGCACTTGGCGGCCGATTTCTTCAAATCCACAGGAGGGGTAGAGGCTCTGACCAATGACATTGGAGGCCATGGTTTCGATCTTAGCCACTTTGAGCCCGCATTCGCGAAAGTAGTCCAAGGCGTAATGAATGAGCCTTCTGCCAAGGCCTAGACCACGGGCTTCCTGGACGACGGCGAGGTTGGGAATGCGACCGATGGAATTGAGCGGGTCCACTCTCGTGGTGATGTAGCCAAGGATGACCCCATCTCGGATGGCGACGAAACAGCCCGCAGGATTGATGGTGCAATCTTCGTCGATGTTGTCGGCTTTTCGCGCCTTCCAATCGCGTTCGTTCCAGATGCCTAGGCGATCCTCTAGCATCTCGTCGTAAGCGACGCTGCCAAAGGAATCGACGGTGATCTGCCGTAAAAACGGAAGATCACTCGAGTGATAGTGCCGTATAGTGACTGGTGATTCGTGCGTCATGGCTGAGATAGAAAAAACAATCGAAGCCGACGAGCGTTCAGCGTGTCAAGAATTAGGTTGGTACGCCGATGAGTCCACCTGGCAGACCATCAATGCTGGATTCATCTTCATTACGAGCAGGACGTGCTTCCTGGACTTTCGGGACAGGCGGTGGCGTCGGTGCGGGTGGCTTGGTATTTGGAGGATTCAGCATGTGGCCGTGCTGCATGATGTCCTTGATGTGACTGCCGTCCAAGGTCTCATACTCGAGTAAGGCGATCGCGATGGCATCCAGCTTGGCTTTGTGATGAAGCAAAATGTTTTTGGCACTGGTGTAGGCTTCATCGATGAGGCGCTTGACTTCTTCATCGATCTTCTGGGCGGTAGCACCACTGTAATTGGGGCCGCCGCGTCCCATGTCGCGCGCAACGAAGACCGCTTGGTCATTATCTCCGTAATCGACCATGCCCATTTTTTCACTCATGCCCCAGGAGCAGACCATGCTACGGGCGATGCCTGTGGCCTGGCGAATGTCACCCATGGCTCCGTTGGTGACGTCTCCAAATTGGATCTCTTCAGCAACACGGCCTCCCATGGCGACAACGAGGTCGTCGAGTAGCTCACTCTTGCGATGAGTGAATTTGTCTTCAGCCGGTAGCCACATGGTGGAACCGAGAGAAGGGCCACGGGGAATGATGGTGACTTTATGCAGCGGGTCAGTGTGCTCTAAAACCTCGATGAGGATGGCGTGGCCTGCTTCATGATAGGCTGTATTTTCCTTTTCCTTCTCGCTGAGAGCTAGGCTCCGGCGCTCACGACCCCAGCGTACTTTATCCCGGGCTTCTTCCAGTTCGGGAGTACCAATGGATTTGAGGTTTTTACGGGCTGCAAGCAAGGCAGCTTCGTTGATAAGGTTGGCCAGTTCAGCCCCAGAGAAGCCCGGGGTGCCACGGGCAATTTTGGAGAGGTCGGCGGCTTCACCCAATTTTACTTTCTTTGAATGAACGTTGAGGATTTCCTCACGACCTTTGACGTCTGGAAGACTGACGGTGACTTGACGGTCAAAACGACCTGGACGCAAAAGAGCGGGATCGAGCACGTCCGGGCGGTTCGTGGCTGCGATGATGATGATGCCTTCCTGAGTGTCAAAACCGTCCATCTCAACGAGGAGCGCATTGAGGGTTTGCTCACGCTCATCATGGCCACCCCCCATGCCGTGACCGCGATGACGGCCTACAGCGTCGATTTCATCAATGAAAATGAGGCAAGGTGCGTTTTTGCGGCCTTGCTCAAACATGTCACGCACGCGGCTGGCGCCGACACCGACGAACATTTCGACGAAGTCAGAACCGCTGATGCTAAAGAAGGGCACGTCTGCCTCACCTGCAATGGCTTTGGCCAACAGGGTCTTGCCGGTTCCAGGTGAGCCAACCATGAGGACGCCTTTGGGGATCTTGCCGCCGAGGCGTTGGAATTTCTTAGGATCTCTGAGGAAATCGACCAGCTCGGAAACTTCTTCTTTGGCCTCTTCGACGCCTGCGACGTCTTTGAAGGTGATCTTATTGCGATCTTGGGAAAGCATTTTGGCGCGGCTTTTGCCAAAGCTCATGGCTCCACGACCCGCGGTCTTGATCTGTTGACGGACGAGGAAAAAGAGCAAAAAGAGCAGAAGTACGATGGGAAGCATGGACATGAGCATGGCGGCCCATTGTTCATTTTGATAAACGGGGATAAGCACGAGGCCATGCTTTTGCATGAGCGCTTGCAGCTCTTCTTTCTGATACTGGATGCTGACCGGGACTCGGAACTTGATGGAGCCTTTTTTAGCTGGAGTGGCTTCCTGTGTGCTTGTCGACGGGATGGGGGACTCGGGGGCGGCCGTCAGAGTCGTTTTCGCCGCAAGGATGTAACCTTCAATGAACTCTGCCGTGGTCGTGTCCTGCTGAATGAGTGTTAAGTTCGCTGATTTATCGATCAGGTCGGCTTCGACTTTTTCTTTAAACTCTTTGTAGGTGATCTCGGTTGAGCGGGTGGCCTCTTTACTCACCATCAGGCCTGAGCCCATGAGCAGAATGACCAGCGATATCAATAGCAGCCCCTTCCAATTGAATTGTGGCTCTTGATTGCGCCTGTTTGGGCTATCGTTTCGGGGGGTTGGTTCGTCTGACATGAGAAGGTTGGGGGTAACTTGCTAAATTACGATTGCTGAGCATACACACTGCAATTTCTTTTGCAAAATGCGATTCCGGCGTTGGGACAAAACTTTAGGTTCGTAAAGATGATAAATCGGATTCTGGTTTCGTCTTATTTTTTAACGCGCTGGCGCACGGCCTCAAAAAGACAGACGCCTGTGGCGACGGAGACGTTCAGGCAGGGCACTTTTCCACCCATGGGAATACGGACGAGGAAGTCGCAATGCTCGCCAGTGAGGCGTCTCATGCCTTCGCCTTCGGCCCCCATGACGATGCCAATACCACCTTTAAGGTCCATGTCGTAGATGGATTTCTCGGATTCATCCGCCGTACCGACGAGCCAGACGCCGAGTTCTTTGAGCTTTTCCATAGCCCGTGCAAGATTGGTGACGCGCACGAGAGGCACATGATGAGCCCCGCCGCAGGATACGCGGACGACCGTTTCAGTGATCGGTGCTGATTTGTCCTTCGGCATGATGACGCAGGCACACCCCGCAGCATCGGCGGTTCGTAGGCAGGCACCTAGGTTGTGTGGGTCCTGGATGCAGTCGAGAATGAGGACTAGAGGTGAATCGATCTCATCCAGCAGCATGGGTAGGTCACCCTCTTCATACATATCTGGCATTCCTGATGCATTGGAGCTGTGACGATTTTGACGGGCAATGAGGGGCTGTTTTGGCATGTGTCGGATGAAAGGTCGGGCGGAAAAGTGGAATCATCTACCTGATCGTGCTTTTGTCACGCAGTACGAATCGTTTCTTATCGAGTTGGTAATGGTCGTCTCTTACAAAGAGGCGGCTAAAATGTTTCTCAACGTGGTACTGCTTAGTTGGACTGGATTTCCTTTCATGCTGCTAGAGGCGGCGGCTTTGGTGGCAATTTCGTCCAAATGGCATTCTTGGATGCCCCAATGTTGGAGGGGAGGGATCGATAATGTGTGGGTGAGTTCTTTTAAATAGCTCACAGCAGCCTGCGCTGGCGCAGTTGGTTCTCCTGTCATCATTCTGGCGACGGTTGTGAACCGATTCATAGCTTCTGAGTTACCTATGTTATAGATAGCCTCTAGATTGGCGGCCCAAACGGGGGCGATAAGTGCTGCGCAGATAGCTCCATGCGATGCGTGGAAAGCCCCACCGATCGGAGCTGCAAAGCCATGGACGGCACCGAGCCCGGAATTGGCCAGGGCCATGCCACTGAGCATAGCCGCGTAAGCGATGTCAGCGCGTGCTTTAGTGTTGCTGCCATCAAAAACGACTTTTTCCAGCGAGCGGACGCAGTGCTCGATTCCCGATAGGCAAAGCGCATCTGTCAGCGGGTTGGCCCGGCAGGAGACATAGGCTTCTAAGCATTGGACAAAAGCATCCATGCCACTCGCTGCAGTGATGTCTGGCGGGCATTGCAGGGTGAGTTCTGGATCGATGATGGCTAGCCTCGGTAGCATGCTGGCATGGCGCAGGCTGGCTTTGACTCCATGTTCGGGGCTGGAAAGTACGGCATTGCGGGTGACCTCCGCACCGGTGCCTGCGGTGGTGGGGATCGCGATGTAGGGCAGGGGAGTGACGGTCAGGGGGCGGCCTTTGCCGACGATTTCGATGTAGTGCCAGAGGTCCTCTGGCTGCCTGCTCATGGCAGAAATGGCCTTGCCGGCATCGATCACACTACCGCCACCGAGTCCGATGATGATTTGGGCAGCAGATTTTTTTGCCAGATCCGTTCCCTGGATAATGTCGTCGATGGTGGGCTCCCCGGCGATAGAGAAAATGTTGACTGAAAGTCCTGATTGTCGCAGCGAATCGATCACGGAATCATGGCGATTGGGATTCTTGCCCATGACTACAAGCGCTTGATTGCCAAAGGGCAGGGCGCTTTCAGCTAGTTGCGAAATTTGACCACAGCCGAAAAGGATGCGCGTGGTGGTGGCGAACTCGAATGTCATGCTTTCTTCATAGGCAGGTGAAGGGAAACGGCAAGGATCGCTGCATCGGGCACCAAAGTGGCTCAAAGAAACTTTCATCTTTATGAAGCGTCAGAATTGACATCGATGATTAAAATCCTCTAACTTGGTAATTCCTCCCAAAATTAGCGTCCCCCCGCCAAGATCGCATGTATTCCAACGAAGAGTTCCTCCTCGAACTGCTCACTGAAGCAGGTTATGTCACGTCCCAGAATCTCCAACAGGTCAAAGCCTCCCGCAAAGGCCAAGAGACAACCTTGGAGACTCTGCTGAAAACAGGCGTGGTCAGTGACGAGCAGTTGGCTCAACTGGTCTCCTCCAACAGTGGCATGGAGTTTGTGGATTTGCATGGTTTTCAGGGAAATGCGATGCTTAAGACGTTGATTCCTGCGGAGGTCGCGCTGCGTTACAAGATCGCTCCATTGGGCATGAGCGGCGGCACATTACAGATCGTGGTGGCTGACCCCTATGACTTTGAGACTCTGGATGCACTGCCTCATGCCCTGCAGCCTGATTTGGAGTTTTTCTGTTCCACACCATCGCTCATCCGCGAGTTACAGGCCAATGTTTATGGTAATGAGGCCGTCATGGATTCAGCCATGGGCAAGGGTTCAGATGGTGCCACCACGGAGGGAGATGCTCCCATCATCAAACTTGTCTCGAACATGTTGATGGAAGCCTTTAAAAATAAGGCCTCTGATATTCATATCGAGCCCCTGGAAAAAGACATTCGCGTGCGTTTCCGTATGGACGGTGTGTTGCATGACGTTGAGCACCATCCAAAGCGCCTGCACTCTGCCATCATTAGCCGCATCAAGATTCAAAGCGGCACGATGAGCATCGATGAAAAACGCATCCCTCAGGATGGACGTATCCAGATGAAGTTTAATGAAAAGGAGCTGGATATGCGCGTATCCATCATCCCTACCCAGAATGGTGAAAGTGTGGTCATGCGTGTGCTTGATAAGAGCAGTCTCCGCCTGGGCCTTTCGGACATGGGTTTCTTCAGTGATGACCATGAATGTTTTGAAAAACTGATTTCTCTTCCAGACGGGATTGTTCTGGTGACTGGACCCACAGGCTCGGGGAAAACGACCACTCTTTATGCCTGCTTAAATTTCATCAACAGGCCTGACCGAAAGATCATCACCGTCGAAGATCCGGTGGAGTATGAGCTCCCTGGGATCAATCAGGTCATGGTGCGTGAAGATGTCGGCATGACCTTTGCCGCTGCTTTGCGCGCCATGCTCCGCCAAGCGCCAAACATCATCATGCTTGGGGAAATTCGAGATTTGGAGACAGCTTCCATCGCCATCAATGCATCTCTGACAGGACACATGGTGTTCAGTACGCTGCATACCAATGACGCGCCAAGTGCTGTGGCTCGTCTGTCTGATATCGGTGTTAAGCCCTTCCTGATTGCCTCTGCTGTTCGCGGAATTCTGGCTCAGCGACTGGTGAGAAAGCTCTGCCCAGATTGCAAGGAGCCCTACATCATGAATGCCAAAGAATTGCGCCAATTGGGCCTGGATGTGGGCCAGTTGCAGGGTGCCTCAGTCATGGGACCAAAGGGCTGCAATCGCTGCCGCAGTTCTGGCTATAAGGGCCGAATGGTCATTGCCGAAATTTTCAAAATTGACGATGAAGTGCGCACCATGATCAATCAGCAGCTCACCACGCCGCAGCTCCGCAAACGTGCCCGCGAGCTTGGCATGAGAACGCTCCGTGAGGACGGTGTCCGTAAGGTGCTTGCCGGTATCACCACAGCGGAAGAAATCATCGAGTCAACCATGTCGGACAGCGAATGATGCTTTTGTCTGTTTATCCTCTTTTTACTTTAATTCCCGTCCCCCTCTTCTTCGTATGACCCCCCAGAACGTTGTTGATATGCTTGAATCCCGCGGAGTCATCGATTCCGGGCAAGCGTATGATCTCACCCAGGATGCTGTTCACAATGGCAAAGACATCCTCCAAGTCCTCTTGGACTATGGAATATTCTCTGTCGAAAATGAGTTCTGGGCCGTTGTGGCAGAAGAACTTGGCGCGGATCATTTTGACCTGACGGAATACGAACCGCCACCGTCGGTGATCAACATCATTCCCTCTGGCATGGCCCGCCTTTATGGGGCTTTCCCGATTACGCTGGATGGCAAAGGTCTGCATGTGGCCTTTACGGATCCTCTGAATCCTCAGTTGGTCGAAGACCTGAGCTTTGGTATCGGTAAGCCTGTTGTGCCGGTCGTTGCCCAGCGCAATCAAGTGCAAGCCTTGATTGACAAGCATTACGGCACTGCCGCACCCAGCATTGAAGATATTTTTGGTGGTTTGAGTGATGTCGCCAAGGGGTCTCCTGAGATTGAGGCTAATTCAGCACCCATCGTCAAATTCGTCGATTTAGTGATGGCTCAAGCGATCAAAGAGAAGGCTTCTGACATTCACTTTGAGCCCTTTGAGCACGAATTCAAAATCCGATATCGCGTGGACGGGGCCCTTTATGAAATGGCTCCACCGCCCGTGCATTTGGCCAATTCGGTGATCTCTCGTATCAAGGTCATGTCGAACATGAACATCGCAGAGCGACGAATTCCTCAGGATGGTCGTATTATGACTGTCGTGGGGGGAAAGCCGGTGGACATGCGCGTGAACTCGCTGCCGACACAGCATGGTGAATCTGTTGTACTTCGTGTTCTCGATCGTGGCTCAGTCAATTTAGAGCTGGAGCATCTTGGCATGTCTCCTTACCTCTTTGACTACATCACCGACACGATCAATAAGCCGAATGGTATTTTCATTGTTACGGGTCCAACTGGAGCTGGGAAAACCACGACACTTTACGCCTGTCTGCGCCGCATCAATACCATCGATACCAAGGTCATTACGGCAGAAGATCCAGTCGAGTATGAGCTTGATGGTATCATGCAGGTGCCGATCAATGAAGCCGTCGGTCTGACCTTCGGGAAAGCCCTCCGCGCCTTCCTTCGTCAGGATCCAGACCGCATCATGGTCGGAGAAATGCGTGACGTTGAAACGGCTCAGATTGCTATTCAGGCCTCTCTCACGGGACATTTGGTCTTGAGCACTCTTCACACCAATGACGCCGCGGGCGCCGTCACTCGTCTCGTGGATATGGGCGTCGAGCCATTCCTTGTAGCCGCAACCCTCGAAGGTGTTCTAGCTCAGCGCTTGCTTCGCACCATTTGTAAAAATTGCCGCGCACCGTATCAGCCGAACCAGTCCATTTTAAATCAGCTCAATTTAACCCTCGGTGATTTGGGTGGAAAAAGTTTCTTCACCGGCTCTGGCTGTGACAAATGTGGTGGCAGTGGTTACAAGGGCCGAAAAGGCATCTACGAACTGCTGGCGATGAATGACCCGATTCGTGACCTGATCATTTCCAGGGCTCCTTCGTTGGTTCTCAAGCAAAAAGCCATTGAGCTAGGCATGCAAACCCTTCGTGAAGATGGTCTGCGCAGCATCTATGATGGTGATACCACCATTGAAGAAGTGCTCAAATACACCTGATTCATTGGGTTGTTGGCTCAATTTTGTGCAACAAACCCGAATGAATTTGATGGACAAAAACCGTCATTGCCAAGTATTCTTATTTTCAGATCTATTATTACCCGTCGCATCCATTTATGCCGAAGTTTCACTACATTGCCCTAGACCAGAACGGCCAAGAAGTTGCCGGAGAATTGGACGCTTCCAACGAAAGCGAAGCCATCAATTCACTCCGCCAGAGTCAGCTCTATCCGACTCAGGTCGTTCAGGAAGGCAAAGGCGACGCAGCCGTGAAGAAACGTGCCAGTGCGACGGTTTCAAAAGCTAAGGGTAAGGTCGTCAAAGCTGGTGCTAATGCCAAGGTGAAGAGCAAGACGCTCATGATCTTCACCCGCCAGCTAGCCACGCTGATTGATGCGGGTTTGCCCTTGCTACGCGGTTTGACCGTTCTTTCTCGTCAAGAGCCGACTCCGATCATGAAGTCCACCATCGCGACTTTGGCTGAGAATGTTCAGACCGGCAGCACTTTCTCTGAGACGCTGACTCAGTATCCCAAAATCTTCAACAAACTCTATGTGAACATGGTGAAAGCCGGTGAGCTTGGTGGGGTTCTTGAAATCGTTTTGAATCGTCTGGCCGAATATCAGGAGAAAGCACAAAAGCTGAAAAACAAGGTCATGGCTGCCATGATTTATCCAATGATCGTCATGATCATTGCTTCGTTGATCATGGTGTTCCTGATGTTGGTCATCGTTCCTCGTTTCGAGAAAATCTTTGAAGACATGTTGGGCAGTGCGGACAAACTTCCCTATCTCACTAAGCTCGTCATGGGTTTCAGTCGCTGGATGAGTAGCAACATTCTTTTCATCGTCGCTGGTATTGCGATCTTCGTTGTTGCGTGGCGCATGTTTGCCTCCACCCCAGGTGGGCGCCGTTCGATTGACAGTTGGAAGCTGAAGGTGCCTCTTTTTGGTGATGTTCAGAGAAAGACTGCTATTTCCCGTTTCACTCGTACTCTTGGTACCTTGGTGACATCAGGGGTGCCTATCTTGCAGGCTCTTAACATCACTCGTGAAACGGCTGGGAATGCCATCATTTCAGACGCCATTATCAAAGTTCATGATGCTGTCAAAGAAGGTGAGTCCATGGTGGCTCCGCTTGAATCAAGCAATGTCTTCCCTCCAATGGTTATCTCCATGGTTGATGTCGGTGAAGAAACCGGTCAGCTGCCGGAGATGCTTTTGAAGATTGCCGACGTGTATGAAGATGAGGTCGATAACTCTGTTTCAGCCCTCACCTCCATGTTGGAGCCTATCATGATCGTCATTCTGGCTCTCGTCGTTGGTACCATCGTTATGGCTCTTTTCATGCCGCTGATCGAAGTGATCAAAGGCCTAAGCTCCGGTGCATCATAGTCCACTGATTCACGTTTCTTAAATCCTCCCCCCCCAATATGATGAAACTGTCGATTCGTAACTCTTCACGATCTGGATTTACTTTGATCGAATTGATCACCGTAGTCAGTATCATAGCGCTTTTGTTTTCCTTGGTTGTAGGTGGCTTTACCTATGCTGATCGTTATTCGAAGCGCCAAAAGACTGAGGTGTCGATCAAAGCGATCCGATCTGCTTTGGAAAATTACAGTCAGGAGTTTGGTGGCTATCCAGATGCGAAAGACCCAACCGCAACGATTCAGATCACCAATAAAAGCTACGTTGTTGGTGGGGCTGCGTGCCTGTATCAAGCCATGAGCGGAGATGGAACCGATGCCATCAACGGGGTGAGATCACTGGGGATTCCAAATTCAGATGGTGAATTAGATGTGAATGAATCTAAAAATGTGATGCTCAAAGACATGCCAAAGGAACTTTGGACTAAAAGTGGGCAAATTTATTTCATGATTGACGGTTTTGGTCACCCTATCCGCTACGTCAAAGCAGCTCCTGTTGCTGCGCAAGGAGGCTCTGGTGGCGCAGCACAGCCAAGAACTATCAATCTGAGCACCTATGACATTTGGGCGCTGAATGAAGATACTGAAAATGTGGCTCGTGATTCCGTTGAGGTCACACAATCTGCTGTTCTCAATACCGCCAGCCAAGTCTGGACCAAAAACTGGTAGTTCTCAGACAATCTCGCCGAGTTACTTTTGATAAATCGGCAGGAAGTGATGATACACGCTTAGGCTGAGAAGTGCTAAAGACGTAGCATAGACTGGGCCCGCGCTCTTTTCGTTACCGTTTCTCGGATACCATGCACCTTCGGCGCTTTGTGCTCCGACAAGCATTTGTTCTGTCTTTTGTCGCGCAGTCGCGGCATGATCACCACCGCGTTGATACATACCCTGAGCGTAGTAGTAGCAGCCGTAAAAGAACCAGGGTTCATTGACTTCGGGTGGAAATTTTAATAGCCAATTTGAGGAGCCTATCACTTCAGCGGTATTGTATTGACCCGCAACTTGGAGGGAAAGCAGCCCTGCGGAGGTGGTTGAGAAAGTCTGCCGCCCCCCATAAGGCTCGTAGCTAAAAGCAGCCTCCTGCTGTTTCAAAAGGCCGTTGCTGTCACGTTCCGCGCGGTAGCTGCGCTTGATGTAGGCAATGCCGTTGTCGATAGCTTCCTTCGGCACATCGATCCCACTGTTCTTTGCGGCTCTTAATGACATGAGCTGCCAGACGCTCACACTAATATCGCTATCGCTGCTGCTGGGCTCATAGCGCCAGCCGCCCCGATTGGCTTCACTTTTAGGGACCTGCTGGGCACGGAGGATGAGTTTGATGGCTTTTTCGGTCATCGTGCGCACCTTTTTATCAGTCGCTTCATCGGCTGACATGCCGAGCATCTCAGTGAGCATGAGAGTGATGATGCCGTGGCCATACATGCGGCTGCGATCGCTGCGTCCCAAATAGCCGTTTTCATCAGGTTCGACATGATCGACGATAAACTTCAATGCCCGCTCGGCGGCTTTGCCTTCGGGCGTTGGATTGCCCGGTAAATGGCCCACAGAGGCCAAGCCCATGATCGAGAGCGCAGTCATCGCCGCCGTATGGCTAGGTACATCTCCTCGACGTGGTGCTTGATTGGTTTTTTGATCGGAAAAATGCCCCGCAGGCTGTTGTTGCTTCAACAGCCAAGCGACGGCTTTTTCTACCGATGCTTTGACCTGAGGCGAGATGATCTCAGGCGCTGGATTAGCCGCCTTAACATGCAGGCAAAAGCAGGGGAAGATGAAAAGAAGGCGTCTCATGAGTTATTGTAAACGCAATCAACGCAGACTCTTGATCAGAACCTTTGAGTTCCTGCCGCTGCGGTCATATTTTTCACGACGAGCCAAGGGCAGGGCTGAGGGATCTGTGACTAGAAAGCCCATTTTCTCTTCGAAGAATCGGAAGGCCTGAGTGCTCAGAGCTACAAGCACCTCACAGCCGCGCTGTTTGGCGGTGTCTTCAGCAAAGGCGACGAGTTTTTGTCCATGTCCACGATTTTTGTGACTGCGCCGCACAAACAGGCAGGCCAGCTCAGCCACATTTCTGCCCTCTTCCTCATAGCTATGCACAGCAACGCAGCCGATCGGATTGCTATCGGTCTCAAGCACAAAGAAGTCTTTGATGCGGGACTGAATTTGTTCACGAGTGCGCGGGACCAAAGCAGCGTCGTCCATGGATTGCTGCATCATGGAAAGCAGGGCTGGTACATCTGAGGCCTGAGCTTTTCTAATTTGCTGATAGTCGTCAGCATGGATCATGGTACCGACCCCTTCATTGCTGAAAAGCTCGGCCAACAAAGCCTCGTCCTGAGTGCCATCGACAATGTGCACCCGCGCGACGCCTTCCTGGCAGGCCAGGGCTCCGTAGCGTAATTTGGAGAGCAGATTCACGTCATGACGCGCCTCTTTGCGTTTATAAATTTCCCGTGCGTCTGCGATGGAGATCTGAGCTAGGCGACTTCCATCTGGGTTGGTTAAACCTGCTTCGGAAACGAAAATCACTTTGGCTGCCTTTAGGGCCAGTGCGACTTCGATGGCAACGGCGTCCGAGTTCAGGCGTAAGGTCGCCCCTTTGCCATCGTAACCGATGGGCGAGAGGATGGGAATGATGTCCGCTTTCAGGATGACTTCTAAAGATTCAGCATCCACGCGCTCGATCCGCCCGGTGAATTCGAGGTCGGTGCCATTGATCACACCTGCTGGATGAACCACAAGAGCATTGGAAATGACCACTGGCAGTTCCAGTGCTGTCAGATCAGCCATGAGTTCACTGGATTGTCGGGTGATCGCTTCAATGGCAATGTCTAGGCTGGCTTCATCCGTCTTACCCATGCCGTCGTCACTGCTAAGAATGACCCCACGCTTTTCGGCTAAGGCGCGAATTTGGGCGCGCGCGCCAAAGACGAGTACCACTTCAATATTCAGTGATTGTAGAACAGCCACATCCTGGAGCAGACTTGGAAAACCAGGCTGGTGCAGTAAGGCCCCATCAATAGCGATCACAAAGACACGCTGCCGGAATTGCGGCACATAGCGGAGGATGCCGCGTAAGTCTTCGAAGCGCGCGGTAGGTTTGATGAGGTCGTTTTCTGGCACCGCTCAGTTTCGCGCATCACTCGGCATGTGCAAGAGCATTGGACGGGTGAAACTAGACATCACAAACCATGGCGGCATGGCGTAGGGCCAGGATCGTGTCCTCCCAGGTTGGGATAAATTCATGCGCCACAAAGTCATGGTAGCCGATCTCCAGCGCTGCCTGGATCACGGCGGGATAATTGATCTCCTGATGCTCATCCAGCTCGCAGCGCCCTGGATTGCCAGCCGTATGCATGTGGCCGATGGCCTCTTTATGCTGCCGCATCCTGCGGATCACGTCACCATTCATGATGCTCACATGGTAAATATCAAAGAGCAGCTTGAAGTTGGGCGAGCCCATTTGCTGGATCAGATCCACACAAAAATCCACATCATCACCAAAGTAGCCAGGATGACCTTTCATGGGATGGGAGCTATCCCGCGAGTTGAGGTGCTCTAAGACTAAAGTGATGCCCTTTTTCTCAGCCTGAGGTAGCACCACTTTCCAGGTGTCGATGCAGTCTTTGATGGCTTGATCGCGGTCCATGCCTTCGAATTTCATGCCTGTGAAAGTGATCACCTTCTTGCAGCCGACCTCAGCTGCCACATCAATAGCCTCTGTCAGTTTGCTGATGACTTCGTCACGATACTTGGGATTGCAGGGGCCATTCGAAAAGCCGTGGCTACCGACCAGAGAAATGTCGAGTCCGATCTTCTTCACGTCCGCGTAATATTTACGATCAATGCCTTCAATGCCGACGAGCCCGATGTCCTTGGCGTGTTGAGCTAAAACCAACGTATCCATCGGCTTCCAGCACCATCCCATGAGGGTATGCTTGATGCCCTTATTTTTGATTTTATAGCCAGGATCAGCGGCTTCTTTGGCGATGCTGATCGCTGCAGCTCGGCTAGGGCTTGGGGAAAGTGTCGCTGCCGCAGTGGCGACAGCTGTGGTCTGGAAAAAGGTGCGACGATTCATAAGGCTTGATAGAGGTCAGGAATTAAACGCAGAGTTAGCGGTGGTCTTACTTACCTTGGTAAACGTCTGCTTCTTTGCGAAAGCCATCTGCAATGAGGGTCTGGCGTATGTTTTCCTGGGTGACACTGACAATGTCTAGCAGCACACTCGGCACATCGATTTTGCCGTTGGCGGTTTTGGCCTTGGTATCGATCTGTTCTTTGTTACCCAATTTGACGGCAAGCTCGGCTGCTCGCTTGGCCAACTCCGTCAGCGGTTTGTAAACCGTCATCGTTTGGGTGCCCGAAACGATTCTCTGGCAGGCTGCCAGATCGCCATCCTGACCTGTGACGAGGACTTTTCCAGCCAGACCTTCTTCGATCAAAGCCTGGATAGCGCCGCCTGCTGTTCCATCATTGCTGGCTAGGATGGCATCAATGTTTTGGCCAGCTTTCGTGATCGCGGCATTGGTGATCTTTTTAGCATTTTCAGGCTTCCAATCTTCGGCCCAATCTTCAAAGACGACCTCGACCTTCCCAGCTTCAATCAAGGGTTTCAGGATGTTGTCCTGCCCTTGTTTGAAGAGCTTGGCATTGTTGTCCGTCTTTGCGCCGTAGATGCGGATAAGCCGCAGGGGACGCCCTGAGGGAAGCCGATCGGCCAAGAACTTGGCCTGAAGTTCACCGACCTTCAGATTGTCAAAAGTGATGTAGAGATCTGTCTCTGCACCCGTGATTAAACGATCATACGAGAGCACAGGAATACCCTCCGCATGGGCCATAGCCACGGCCTTTGCCATCGCGGCCCCATCATGGGGGATGATTACCAGCGCATCGACTCCGGTGGTGATCAGACTTTCCACATCTCTGAGCTGGCGCGTGTCATCACTGTTGGCGGATCGCACCTCGACTTTAGCACCGAGGGCCTTGGCCTGTGCCATGAATAGATCACGATCTGAAATCCAACGCTCTTCTTTCAGCGTGTCCATGCTCAGTCCGATGGTGAGTTGTCTGCTCTGGCGGGCATTGCCATTGCGGGAAATGACCCAGCCCGTAGCGATGCTCAGGATAAAAGAAAGGATAACGAAAGTGATGCGGCCATTCATGTGCCTAACGGTCTAGCGACACCCGAGCAGCTTGGGAAGTAAAAAATCTGTCCAAATGAGAAGTCTAGCACTTCCAGGAAAAGTATTCTCTCAAGGGCATGTCACCGGGCCTCATTTTCCCCAGTTGACGTGGAAAGCACAGGGTTTATCGCGTGGAACGATGTGCCGAAGTCTAACCCTTTTATTCTGCGTCTTCTTTGCCGCCTCAGTGCAGGGGCTTCCCCCAGCCCTGTCTAGCCCTGAGGCGTTCATGACCGAAATTGCCAACAAGAAGTGGGAGTGCTCTTACACGGCGTATCCAGAAGTACGCTTTCTTGGGGACAAAATCGAGGCACTGGCTGCGGATGCCCTACTCAGCACCACGACGGGTGCCGAGATCGTGGAGCCAGGCATCCTACGGCAGAACTTCAAAGGGAATGGCCTAGCTCTCTTCGTGTTCAGCGATGACCTACAGTCTTTTGTGGTCGGCATGATGCAGGAGATTCACCAGTTCACCGTGGCCGGTCAGGGCACATTGCCGACGTCCGGCGCGGCACCCGTGGACATCACATTCGATGCCCATCCGTTTTGGAAGCAAGCCCGTCTGCACAGAGACAAAATGGAGCTTTTGGACAGCACGGGTAAGGTCTTTGCCACCAATGAATCCTATGGGTTTCTGCCACAGGTTCAGGGCGTCGTACTGCCGGAGAAGCAGGCGGGCATGATCGTCCTGTCGCGTCAAAAGCCAGGAACAGGGTGGTTTTTAAGCGGGAAGTTTCTCGGCACAGGCGTGCGCACAGACAAGTCGGGGTACTTCAAGCCGCCACTCCAGAGCAAGCTCACCCATTTTGTGCTTCGCTCGGCGCAGTTCAGCCAGGCTCTTCTAAACGCAGGCTGTGAAGAACTGGCAGCCGGGCAGGAGCGGTATGGCGTCATCAATGCAGCAAACTACCACGGTGAAACCTCCGAGCAGGTCGGCGAAGCCTGGAACCATGCGGGCACGCTGCGGGGTTGGGCTCGCAGTTACGCCAAGGCTCCCAAGTATCATCGAGCGGCCCTTGATCATGTGAAAAAGCACTTCAGCACCGACCGCCAGAAGCTGCTGGATTACAGCATCGACCTCGCCAGCAGTCAGAATGATTCGGGAGACTTCGCAGGCGCGAAGAAAACCTTGTCAGAGGCGCACACGCTGCTCGCCAAGGATGGCGGAGATTTTCGCGGCACTTACCTCTTTTACCAAGAGTTGGGCACAGCAGAGTTTGGCCTGCGCAATTATCCTCAGGCAGCAAAACTCTTCCTTGAAAACAAGGAACGCGCCCAAGCTTCAACCATGACTGGCAATGTCACCGAGTCTCTTCTGCAGCTCATTCCCTGCCTAATGATACAACAGCAGACCTCTCAGGCAGAGGCCAGTTTGCAGCAGTTAATGCAGGTGCAGGATGACCTCACCAAAGCAAACCCTAGCCACGATTACGACACCTGGAAAATCGCCTTCGCCTGTGTGGCGCTTGGAAAAACGCAGGAGGCGCTCAAGTATTCACCGGTTAGGCAACGTCGGAACTGGGTTGCTTATGAAGAGTATGGCCGCATGGTGAGCCTCTTTAATAGCAGCGACAAAGAAGGGGCTCAGACACTCGCTCGTGATTTCGTCGGCAGGTTCTCCAACATTAGCGAGATACACGTCTGCAACGACATTGATCCGATCACCGTAAAGCTGACCCAGGCCATCGCAGAGCAGACGCCACAAGCCATCACCTCACTCGAAGAACTCTGGGCCGCGCAGGTGGAAAATCTGCGCACCCGTCCACTCAAGAATTACTTCTTTGCGAAAGTCATGGTAGCGACGCTAGCTAAACTGCGCTCCGTGAAATGAACCACAGACCACCGCCAGAGCAGCCACCGCCAGAGCAGACGAACGAAGCGTGCAGTGGCATGACAAAAACCAAGGTCGGAGGGAAAGGAGAAGGATGAAGGATGAAGGATGAAGGATGAATTTCGTCTAAAGCCGAAGCCACTTTTTCCAACCACCGCCAACCGCGGCCGACTTCTATTTCACCTGCCGTGCTTGTTGAAGCGCTCTGACTTACTTTCTGCGTTTTCGCTGCATTTGTATCACGGCCTTGGGTTTACTGCCGTGGAGAACTTTGAAGCCTCCCGACTCGATCACTTTGCTGACGTTTTCAAAGGTCTCGCCCATGAGATTTTCATAAGGCAGGTGTTTGTTGGCGACGAGCCAGAGGTCGCCGCCGGTGCGCAGGCCGCTGGCGGCTGAGGTGATGAATTTCAGACCGAGCATGGGGTCGGCATCGCGACCGTCATGGAAGGGTGGGTTCATGACGATGGTGTCGTAGAGCGCTTTGCCAAGGCCTGCGGTGACATCGCGCCAGTGCAATCGGGGCCGCACGTGAGTGGGGATAAGGCCCAGATTTCGGCGTGCGCATTCCAGGCCGACAGCATCGGCTTCATAGCAGTCGAGGGTGCGAATGTTCGGGCAGTGGCGGAGCATGTAGTCACTGAGAAAGCCCCAACTGCAGCCGAGATCGGCGATGGCACCACTGAGATTGACGGGCAGGTGCTCGGTGAGGAGCTTGGAGCCGGCGTCGATTTCGTCCCAGTGGAACAGGCCGGGTGCTGACCAGAAGCGGCCATCAATGACGCGGCGCATGGCGGCGGCTTCTTTCCAGGCGGTGAGTTGATCGGTTTTCCAGGGTTGGGTTTTGGTGGTCCAAAAAACGCGGCTGTGATGTTTAGACACCGTCTGCACGCTGCCGCAA
Organism: Verrucomicrobiaceae bacterium; assembly: GCA_027489965.1. GTDB lineage: Bacteria > Verrucomicrobiota > Verrucomicrobiia > Verrucomicrobiales > Verrucomicrobiaceae > Prosthecobacter. Next base: position 22,411 of record JAIXZA010000027.1, on the reverse strand, counting down.
ACTTCAGCGAGTGCCTGCTCTGTGCGCTTGGCACCCCAGTCATTGTGCAGCGCCACAATCAGGGTGCCGCCATCGGCCAGGTGATCGTAGGCGCGGGCGACATCGGCCAGGACGGTCTCGCGCTGACGATCTGGCAGCAGTAGGACGGTGTCAAAAACACCGCTGACCTCGCGCTGCGGATTCAGCTCGGCGTTCTCAAGCGCTACCGACCGAGGTTTCCAGGTCTGCTCGCAGGTTAGTCTGCCAGCGAAGCGAGCCAGTGCAGGACTGGGCTGCGCGCGAAGAAACAGCACGCTGCCGCTTTCACCGAGTTCGGGCTGAGTTTCCAGAATGTAGGAGAGGGCGTCTAAAGCGTGCATCGGTGGGGTAGGGGAGAGATGGCAGCCACTGGAGGCTGCCTTTGCGCAAAGGTTGCTGGAACTAAGACAGGAGTTAGGCGGCGTCGTAGGTGGCAAGAGCAGCCACATCAAAGCGGGTCATGCCGACTTCATCAGCAATCTCGTTCAGAGCTTCGACTTCGGCGGTGGTGAAGAGCAGTCCGCCTGCCTTTTCCGTATGAGCCGCGTTTTGAGCTTCAGGTTGGCCTGGGAGCATGCAGCCCTCATTGCCGTGGCCTAAGATGTCGCCGATCACGGCTTTCATGTTTTCGTTAAAAGTGCGGCCTTTAGCAAACATGCCGCTGCTGATGGCATCAGGATGGATGACCTGGAAGTAGAAGCTGCTGGTGCGTTTTTCATCCGCAGGGAAGGGCTGGCTCTTCACCTCAGGGTGAGCACCGCCGCCGCGCAGGGTCGGCAGAGAGCCGCCAATCATCGCACCCATGACTTCGATGAGTAGAGACAGTCCATAACCTTTGTGTGCACCAAAGGGCAGCAACCAGGCGGCTTCGTTCGGGTCAGTGGTCGGGTTACCTGCGGCATCCACGGCTGCGCCTGGAGGTAAGGGTTTGCCTTCACGCTTCAGCACCTGAACGCGACCCATGGCGACGGTGGAGGTGGCCCAGTCGATGACGATGGGGAAACCGCAGGCGTCTTGAGTCGGCAGACCCCAGGAGTGTGGGTTGGTGCCCAGCACGGGGAACTTACCGCCAAAAGGCACCACTTCTCCCAGAGTGGAGGTGCAATTGGTGTAGGCAATGTAGCCTTTCTTAGCGGCATCCATCACATAGCCACCGCCCCAGAGGTAGTGGAAGGCATTGTCCACGCTGACTTGGCCGATGCCGTATTTGTCTGCCATCTCCATGCAGCGCTCCATGGCGCGGAAGGCCACGCTTTGACCGAGCTTCAGATTGCCATCCCAGGCTTCACTGGCAGCGAATTTTTTGTCGATGACCTTGATGTCAGCACCAGGCTTGCACCCGCCGGTAGCGCTGCCAAAGAGGTGATCCAGGTGCAGGGCTTTGATGGCATTGTGCGTGCGGATGCCATGGGCGCTGGCCAATTCACAGAAACGAGCCGCGTCTTCGGCTTCGGCAGCTGTGTAACCACGGTGCAGGTAAGCAGCGCGGACGAGATCATTGTGAAGAGAGGTTGGGACGATGTGGTAGCTGGTGGCCATAGCGATTGAGACCGTCTGAATGCCGCAGGTTGGTCCGAAATGCCAGCAGGAAGTTTCTGGAGAAATCAAACCGCTTCCAGATTCATGTGCAGAAGGCTAGAGCGCCCCCTCATGCTCCAGCAGCAAGCGTTTGCGATCGACCCCGCCAGCATAGCCAGTGAGCAGTCCGCTGGTGCCGATGACGCGGTGGCAGGGGACGAAGAGGGAGAGGGGATTCCTGCCGATTGCGGCACCGACGGCGCGGACGGCGTTTGGATAGCCAATTTGCTCGGCGAGCTGGGCATACGTGCAGGTCTGGCCGGATGGGATGTTTTTGAGGGCCTCCCAGACAAGCTTTTGAAACGCAGTGCCTGTTTGAAGATCGATCTCCGGGAGTGCGGCGGGCGACTGACGATCAAAGTAACCTTTGAGCCAGGCGCGGGCGCTGTCAAAACGTGGACCGTCATCCTTCTGCCAGGTGTCGGAGTCGCTGGGCCAGTGGTTCTGCCCGGCAAAATAGAGTCCGCTGATGCCCCTCTCGGTAGCGGTAAGAGTGATCAGGCCCATAGGAGACTGGGTTTCTGTAAAGAAGAGAGGCGGTGCCATAAGTGCAATTGGAGGCTCGATTCTGCAATGAACTCGGGGTGGGGGGCTTTACCAGAGTTAAATCTGACTGTTTCTTTGGCTTGCATCCTTGTCAGGTTCCGCGCACAGGATGCGCCCCTCATGCTTTCCGTTTCCAATGTCAGTAAGACCTATGCCGGCCGCACCCTTTTTAGTGGTGTGTCCTTTCACATCAATCGTGGCGACAAGATCGGCCTGATCGGCCCGAATGGCGCGGGTAAATCGACGCTGTTTTCCCTGCTACTACGGGAAACGACGCCAGATGATGGCATGGTAACGATGGAAAAAGGCCTGGATTTTGGCTTCCTACCGCAGGAAAGCGCGCCCGTGGATGACCTGACGGTGCTGGAACTGGCCACCAGTCACGTGCACGAGCACAGCGCCTGGGAGGCCGAGCCCAAGGCCAAACGTATTTTGAAAGGCCTAGCTTTTCGGGAAAGTGACTTTGATCGCAATGCCAGGACTCTCAGTGGCGGCTGGGTCATGCGTGCTCATCTGGCCCGATTGCTCGTGCAGGAGCCTGATCTGCTGCTGCTGGATGAGCCGACGAATCACTTGGACCTTGAGTCCCTGATTTGGTTCCAGGAGTATCTGACAGGTTATCCTGGGGCGATTCTCATGATCTCCCATGACCGTGAGTTCCTCAATGCACTGACAGATACCATTCTGGAGATCGGTCGCGGCAAGGTCACGCGCTATCGCGGGAACTACGATGCGTATCTGATCGAAAAAGCCGCCCGCGAAGATCAGTTGCAGGGAGCTTATGACAATCAGCAGAAAGAGATCCAGAAGATGCAGCAGTGGGCGGACCGCTTCAAAGCGAAGGCCAATTTTGCTTCTCGTGCTCAGGATAAGCTGAAGATGATCGGTCGTATGGAAAAGGTCGAGGCTCCGGTAGCTGCGGCCAAAACCGTGAAGTTCCGCTTCCCGCAGCCACCGCGCAGCGGTCAGCGCGTGCTGGCGCTGAAGGGGCTGGACTTTTCTTATGGTGAGACGCCGGTTTACAAAGGCCTGGATTTGGAAATCCAGCGTGGCGAGCGCATGGTGCTCGTGGGCCCGAACGGTGCCGGTAAATCGACCTTGCTCAAGCTTTTGGCTGAGGCGCTGAAACCGCAGGGTGGTGTGCATGAGTTTGGTCACAATGTGAAGCCGGGTTACTTTGCCCAGTATCGTGGGGATGTGCTGAACATGCGCCACACGGTCTTGCAATCGGCGATGGATCTGCCAAGTCGCCCAGGAGAAAACATGTGCCGCACCTTACTGGGCAGTTTCTTGTTTCATGGGGATGATGTTTTCAAGCCAGTCGGTGTGCTTAGCGGTGGAGAAAAGTCCCGTCTAGCACTGGTCCGCCTGCTGCTTGATCCACCGAATCTGCTGCTCATGGATGAGCCGACGACGCATCTGGACATGGGCAGCATCGATGCGCTCATTGGTGCTCTCGAAGACTATGAAGGCACGCTTGTCTTCATCAGCCATGACGTGCACTTCATCCGCTCCATGGCCAAAAGTGTCATGCACATTGCCGGCGGTGTCCTGACTCCGTATGCCGGGGACTATCAGTATTTCCTGGATAAAACCAAGGCCGGTTCTGCACGTGAGGCTCTGACGGCCAGCCTCACGAACAGTCAGCCAGGAGCCTGGACCGCACCGAAGAAGGAAGTCTCTGGACCGAAAACCAAGGAACAGAAACGCCTGGAAGCCGAAGCTCGGAATGCCAAAGGGAAAACTAAAAAGGGTGTCGAGGAGCGCATTGCTCGGATCGAGGGAGAAATCGCCACCTTAGAAAAGCGTAAGCTGGAGATCGTGGAACTGCTGCAGGATGGAGCCACTTATGCCGATGCGGTGAAGTTTCGATCACTCAGTGAAGAGCTGGAAAGGATCGACCCAAGCATTGCAAAACAGACGGCGGCCTGGGAGAAGGCCACCGTGGAGCTTGAGGCGTATGGTGAGGGCTGATTCAGCGCTTCATTGACCGATGCAGTAGAGCTTATCCTGAGTGCGGATAAACAGGCAGCCATTGGCCGCGGCGATACTGCTGCGGCAGCTGGCGGCATCTCCATTGGGCTTGGTGCCGTCGCCCATGGCATTGACGCTGAGGAGCTCAAAGCTGTCTCCACCGGCTTTGACGACGTACACGTCACCCCAGAAGTTGGTCATGTAGATCTTGCCATCGGCCACGGTTGGGCTGCTTTCAAATTTGGATTTGCTGCCGGTCTCGCCCGTCCACAGAACCTTGCCGGTTTTTGGCTCGACACGGCTGACGGTCTTGCGTCCGCTATCCAGCACGTAGAAGCTGCCCTCGTAAAATGCGGGTGTCGAGACGTCGGTCGTGACGACTTTTGGATCACTGGTCCAAGCGGGCTGAATGTCTTTGCCCTTGCTGCTCATCGGCATGGCAAAGACAGGCGAGTTTTTCGGCGCGCAGACCAGTGCCATGCCATCACCCACGACGGGAGATGGCACGAGGCGGAAGAATTTGTTATAACCTTCACCCGCCAGGTTCCAGGTCGCCAAGCGGGCTGTTTCTTCACCGGTTGCGGCGTCATGCAAAGTCAGCGTATCGCCACCGGAGATGAGCATGACACGCTTACCGTCTGCATCGGCAAAGACTGGGGAACTGAAGGCCTCTAAAGACTCCACTTGAGCTGGGGTCGGGCGGAGATGCTTCCAAAGATCTTTGCCGGTGGCAGGGTCCACGGCCAGAATGTAGCTGGTCATGTCTTTGCCGGGAGTGCCTTTGGCAAAGCCCTGGAACTCAAAGGTCTCATTGCGTTGCAGGACTTGAATGTAGAGCTTGCCGCCATCCAGGGCTGGGCTGCTACCATAAGTCCATTGAGTGGCAAAGGCACCGTGGGTTTCTTTGAAATCGCGTTTCCATTGCAGCTTGCCATCCAGATCAAAGGCAGCGCAGACCGCATCGGCAAAGAGGAAGATGACTTGCTTGCCATCCGTCACGGCGGAGGGACTGGCTAGGTTGCTCTTATTATCCCACTGCAGGCCGCCTTCGGACACGACCTGACGCCAGATTTCCTTGCCTGTTTTGGCATCGTAGCAAAGGCCCACCAGTTGCTGCTTATCCATGATCGGCGCGGTGAGGAAGACTTTATCCCCCCAAACGACTGGCACAGAGGCTGAAACTGAGGGCACATCGACCGCCCATTTGACGCCTTCCGTTTTGCTAAACTTGGCTGGCAGATTCTTTTCGGGGCTAGAGCCGTCCTGATTGGGGCCGCGCCAGTTGGGCCAGTTTTCAGCTTGAGCAAAGGTGGAGGCAAGGGTGAGGGCGATGAGCGGCAGCGATTTCATGAAAAAGATAGAGAAACGAAAACGCTGCTGATTGTCGAGATGTTTCCACCGTGAGCTTTTTGGCTGAAGCTTTCAATGTCCGCAGAGATCACGACCTTGAGATCGTGCAAGCAGACGGAATGGCGGCTTTTGAAATGGCTATTTATTCTGCGCGCTCTAGATCGCCTGGGTCGTCGCAAGTTCGACTCGGCGTTTACCATTCACAAAAGCGGGCTGAAAAGGGCGCTTGTCTTGATTGAGACGCGCTTTGATTTCTTCACTGCGCATGCCTTGGGCCTTGAGTTGGTTGACGATTTCAAATTTGATTCGTTGGACTTCGAGCATGGTGGTCGGGCGAGTTGTTGCTCGGCACTTTGCTGTAAAGGTCGGAGTTCAGCTATTAGACCATGGTCCAATGGATTGATCGTGAACGTATCCTGAGGAAAGGATGGCGAGGAAGAGAAGGTTACTGCCTGCTTACGGGTTGAAGTCTCCCGATTGGCTGGCTCAAAGAAAACGGAGAGCGGCTAGAGTTCCCCCATTTCAGCTGCCATCATGGCCGCGAGGCCATGGGCTGGGCTCAAACGGCACTTCGAGTCAGTTGGCACCGCGCTCTAAAAACGCCCAGCACGTCAGGTCAAAGAGGCTGACGAGCAGCCTCTTCTCTTTGAATCCTTTCTAGCTGGGCCAAAGGCTGGCGTTTACGCGCCCTTTTTCTCTTTTCCCTGATCTTCAGGTTTCTTGGGTTCTGGCAGCTGGAACTTCGTCACGCCTGGCATCGGCATTGGAGTTGGCTTGAAGCTGTCGGTCCACTTGAGGTTGTCTGGAGCCAGATCCTGAGTGCAGGCCAGCATCTGATCCCAAGTGAGAAGTTGGCCTGTATAGGCGGCTTCACGGCCCATGATGCCAACGAGGGTGCTCAACATCATGCGGTCGCCATCGTTGATGACTTCGCCTTTGCGGATGGCATTGAAGAGGGCCTCGTGTTCGAGGTCGTACATGTTTTTTTCTTCGCCTTTGAAGCGCCAGCGTTTGGCTCCGTCAATGAATGGTGCACCGCCTTTGCCAATGATGAGAGCCCCTTTTTCTCCGCGAATGACGTCTTGGTTGTGGCCCTGGCAGCCTTTGATCTGGCGATTGGCCAGGTGGCAATAGATGCCGTTTTCCCATTCATAGGCAGCATGAAAGTGATCGAAGATGTTGCCGTCTTCCGCTTTGATCTGGCGTCCACCGGTAGCGATGCAGCTCATGGGCGGTTTGTCACCCATGGCCCAGCAAATTTTATCCACGCTGTGCACGGCCTGTTCGACAATGCTGTCGCCGCTAAGCCAGGAAAAGTTGTACCAGTTCCGCACTTGCCATTCGACATCACTCATTTCGGGTGTGCGACCACTCGCGGCAGGCATGGGTTTCACTGGACCGGTGTGATAGGTGGCTAGGATGCTGGTGACCTTGCCGATGTCACCATCGAGCAGGCGTTTGAAAGCTTCGATGCGCGAGGTGCTGTAGCGCCAGCAGAAGCCGGCAACGAGGTTGAGCTTCTTTTGCTTCGCTTTTTCCACAGCCGCCATGGCCATGTGATAGCCGATGGTGTCAACGGCCATGGGTTTTTCACAGAAGATGTGTTTGCCTGCATCGACTGCGGCCTGGAGGTGCAGCGGGCGGAAGCCTGGAGGGCTGGCCAGCAGGACGACATCCACACCACTGTCGATGAGCTTCTGATAGGCATCGATCCCGATGAATTTCTTGTCGTCTTTGACATCAATACGGTCGGGGAACTTTTGGGAAAGACTGTTGATGCTGCCTTCGATCTGCTTGAGGTCCACGTCTGCCATGGCGACGATTTTACCGTTGTATTCAGCGGCCAAAGCCTGGGAGGCTGCGCCTGTGCCACGTCCACCGCAACCGACAAGGCCAATGCGTAGGGTTTCATTCGAATCAGCCTTCTGCTGAGCTCGTAGAGTGGTGGCCGCGGTGATGATAGCAGCGGACCCTGTGGTCTGGGTGAAGTGTCGGCGATTGAAGAGAGTGGTAGGTGACATAAGGTTGGCGATTAATAAATCGATGATGCGGTCGGATACCTTTCAGGGGTTTCTTGAAGAGTTGGAAACTAAATGAAAATCAATTGCGTGATTGCTAGGATTCCGGTAAGTTTTTACTTATTATGACTTATCACCTAGCACGCGATGGCCAACAATTGGGCACTTTTTCAGAATCTGAAGTCAGCTCCAAGTATAGCTCTGGGCAAATTCTTGGAACGGATCTGTGCTGGAAGGAAGGTATGGCCGATTGGCAGCCGGTGAGTGTCGCCTTCAATTCCAATGGGTTTCCGGCAGCTGTGATCAATCCCTATGCTGCTCCTAGAGCGGATGTGAGTCGTCAAGTGACTAAATCGCAGTCGATTGAATTGGCCTCCCGAGGGACTCGTTTAGGAGCTCATTTCTTAGATGGACTTGCCGTGCTGCCTCTTGCCATACCCATGATCATAGCTATCACCACAATGGATCAAGAGACACAATCTCTATCTTCGGTCGGCATTATCTGCATCGCGATCACTTGCATCTTGATACTCGCACTGATGATTTATAACCTTTATCTGCTCAGCACTCAGGGGCAAACTCTGGGCAAGAAGTGGCTTGGAATTCGAATTGTTCGTTATGATGACAATGGCACTGCGGGTTTCGTGAAGGCTTTTTTACTCCGCGCTTTTGTAAATGGCCTCTTTGGGGCGTTTCCTGGTCTAGGTCCTATTTACGCTCTCATCGATATTTTATTCATCTTCTCCGATGATAAGCGCTGTCTGCATGACAAGCTTTCGGGGACGCATGTGGTGAAGGCTTGAATTCTTTCAGGTCAAAGTTGACGCTTCGATTGTCATTCAAGGAATTAGCGTCATCTTGCATGTCGGCATGATCTGGTTTCCGCGCATTCTTCACCTTCTACTCGGCGGCATTTTTGTCTATGCTGGTGTCATGAAGGCATTGCGGCCACTGGTCTTTTTAGATGATGTGCGTAGCTTTGCTCTGCTGCCTGATCCTTATGCGGCGATGTTGGCGCTGTTTCTGCCTTGGTTGGAGATTTTTGCAGGGGTGGCCGTGATCACAGGCCGAATGAGGAAAGGTGGTCTGCTGCTACTGACCGCTAGTTTGATTGTCTTTTTGATCGCGATTGGTATCGCCTGGGCTCGCGGCACGGATATCCGTTGTGGTTGTTTCGGCGGGGATGTGGAGTCGAGCAGCTACTTGACACTGATCGTTCGTGATCTGCTGTTGCTAGGATTAGCTTTGATGTGTCACTTCTGGCGACCTTCGATCAAAATGTTCTCTGCCCCTTCAAATGCATGATACCCGAGATTAAATATCACTTTGCTTCGGATAACTGTTCGGGCATTTGCCCTGAAGCATGGCAGGCCATGGAAAAAGCCAATGTTGGCTATCATCCGAGCTACGGTGCGGACGCAATCACTGCTGAAGCCTGCGAGACCTTTCGTCAGTTTTTTGAGACCGACTGTGAGGTGTTCTTTGTTTTTAACGGCACAGCAGCCAATTCGCTCTCTCTGGCCACGCTCTGTCAAAGCTATCACAGTGTTATTTGCAGCGATGTGGCACATATCGAGACCGATGAATGCGGCGCTCCTGAGTTTTTCTCCAATGGCAGCAAACTGCTGACGGCGAAGAGTTCTTTGGGTAAGCTCGACCCGCTGGATGTCGAGAGATTGATCACGCACCGAAGGGATCTGCATTATCCTCGACCGAAGGCGCTGAGTATCACGCAGAGCACTGAACTGGGCACAGTCTATCGCCCAGGCGAAATTGCTGGGCTGTGCTCTTTGGCGAAGCAACATGGACTTCACGTTCACATGGATGGCGCACGTTTTTTCAATGCGTTGGCTGGTGGCACCGCATCTCCCGCTGACATCACCTGGCGTGCGGGCGTAGATGTTCTCTGCTGTGGTGGCACCAAGCTGGGCATGGCGGTGACCGAGGCGGTGGTTTTCTTCAATCACGACTTGGCCCGTGATTTTGAATACCGTTGCAAGCAGGCGGGTCAGCTCTGTTCCAAAATGCGTTTCATTTCAGCGCAGTGGTTGCGAATTTTGACCGATAACGTCTGGCAGACACATGCTTCGCGGGCCAATGGCCTGGCGCGGCAGCTAGCGGATGGTTTGGGCAAACTGGCTGGTGTACAGATTCTCTATCCTGTCGATGCCAACGCTGTCTTTGCTCGTTTGCCTGATCCTATGAAGGCCCAGCTTAAAGCTCGCGGCTGGCAGTTTTACAGCTTCATTGGCGGAGGCTCACGATTAGTTTGCTCCTGGGCTACGACGGAGGCCGATGTGCAGTCATTCATCGCTGATGCATCTTGAGGCTGCGATGTAACTGATTCAGGAGAGCGCAGGATATCCAATAGTTTACGCATCACGGACAATCTCCACATGATGAGTGTGTGGTCTGAATCAACGATGGAGAACCCTGCCTCTCCGTCTGTATGGCCGCCACAGAGAGTCACGACGCCATCGGATTCAGGTCCTAGTAGGTGTTTGAAAAGGGGAATTAGTGAGCGTCGGCCCATAATAATATGGGTTTCTGGTGGAACGGGGCCAAGTTGCTGGGCGGTGCCATTTGGGCCTGTGCCAAGTTCCTTTACAACGGGGCCAAAAAGCCAATGAGCCCAAGTGCGTCCTTGGAGGTGATCCATGATTTCACTGCCTTGATTCGGTGGGGCTAGCATCACGGTGCGCCCGAGTGGGAAAGCCGTGTCACGCTGCTTGGCCCAGGCTCGAAAGACCAAGCCTCCAAGCGAGTGGGTGACAAAATGTACTTTTTGACCTGGCTCAATCTTTAGACTTTGCAGGGCGGGGGACAGCCATTCATTGACAGCCTGCTGGATGGTGATACGCCGAGATGGGTAATCAAAATTCAATACCTGATATCCAGCTCGGCGAAGAGACCAATGCAGGCCCAACATGGCCTTCCATGAGCGTCCTAGCCCATGGATCAATACGACATGGTCTTGCTTGTTATGCATTAAACAAAGTCAGTGATGGATCCAAAATTGGCGTCGAAGAGTCGGCGGTAGGTCCGGAAAGCAAAGGAGTCGGTCATACTGGCAACCCAATCACAGACCAACCGGGCGCGTGTGGCTGCATCAGGTGCTTTAGCGATTTCGGCCTCCACGGTCGCGGGGAGTAGATGCAAATTGAAACCATCCTTTTCGATGTAGCGATCTCGTAAGACTCCGAACAATTTGGTCAGGATGACGTCTGCCTTGTAATCGAGTTGTTGAAGTTGCGGGCTTCGGAAGACGAGGTCCAGAGAGATCTTCTTATTCATCTTCGACTGCGCTTTGACGGCTGGATCAATTTCTAGCCGATACTGATGTCGGCGCGTCATGGCGCTGAGAAAGGTGCTTTCAGGGGCCAGCTTCGTTGCTCGAATGTAATCACCAATGTGGCGGTTCAAGCGAGCTTCGACACGGCCTTCGCGGATGGCTTTGCAGAGGAAGACAACATGTTCGGACTGCGCGGATTCGAGCGTCCTCGCCTCGGCCCAGCGTTCAAGAGTGGTCACATTGATGAAACCTGCATGGATGCCGTCAGCAATATCATTCAGGGAATAGGCGGTGTCATCTGCCCAGTCCATGATCTGGCATTCGATGCTCTTGAACTCATTGCGCACGTCTCCCGGCGTCAGTTCCACCGGGAAAGCCTGTCCACCGAGGGTGAAATCCAACCACTTTTCCTGATCATCATAAAGGTAGTGATTCGGTGCCCCGCCAGCTTCGACATGCAGGGTTTTGTATTTTAAAATGGCATCGAGCAAGGCGCGGGACGGATTCATGCCATCTCGGCCTTCATTAAAAAGAGTCTCTGTCAGCAGTCGCAGCGTCTGGGCATTACCTTCAAAGCCACCGTAAGGCTGCATGAGATAATGGAGCGTTCGCTCGCCGGTGTGACCGAATGGCGGATGACCGAGATCGTGGGCTAGGCAGGCGCATTCGACCAGGTCTGCATCAATCGAACAATCTTCACCCAAAGCTCCCTGCTGAGCCAACCAGCCGCAGATTGAGCGCCCGATTTGGGCTACTTCGATGCTGTGTGTGAGTCGGGTGCGGTAGAAATCATACTCGCCCGAGAGAAACACCTGCGTCTTGTTTTGGAGGCGACGAAAAGCGCTGCTGTGGATGATCCGATCCCGATCAATCTGAAAAGCGCTGCGATATTCGCCTGCATAGGCAGGGCGCGGCTTCAGAGTCTCAGAGTCAAAGGTGGAATAAAAGCGGTTCGCGGACATCAGTGTCTGACGCTAGGCCGCGATTCCTCCATGGCAAGGCTGGCCATGCGCCTCTGTTTATCTCTCTTGAATGCCTGAAACCGCGCGCCACACTCGGCATCGTGACTTCAGTGACCCCCACCCTTATCTCCGCGCTTCAATCGGCGCTCTCCCCTGACCGCGTTCTCACGCAGGCAGAGGATATTTTACCTTACAGCTTTGATGGCACTGCGGCCTTGAAAGTCAGGCCAGGAGCTGTCGTGTTTCCACTGACTTCTGAAGAGGTCGCTGCCTGCATGAAGTTGGCCCGCGCGGCCGAAGTGCCCGTGGTGACCCGTGGTTCTGGAACTGGCCTCAGTGGCGGCAGTGTACCGATTGCTGGTTGCCTGGTGATTTGCCTCACACAGATGGATCAGATCATCGAGGTCGATGAAAAAAATCTCACCATTCACGCCCAATGCGGGGTCATCACCAAGGATATCGACGATGCCGCAGGCAGAGTGGGTCTTTTTTACCCGCCTGATCCGGGCAGCATGAAGATCAGCACCATTGGTGGCAATGTGGCTGAAAACAGCGGCGGATTGCGAGGCCTCAAATATGGCGTGACGCGTGATTATGTCATGGGGCTCACCGTCGTTCTCGCTGATGGTACGCTCACGACTCTGGGGAATAAATGCGTCAAAGACGTGGCTGGCTACTCCATGAAAGATGTGTTCATCGGCAGCGAAGGTACACTTGGCATCATTACGGAAGTGACTCTGAAGCTCGTTCCCAAGCCGAAGGCACGCAAGACCATGCTGGCGCTCTATGATAGCATGGAAGCAGCGGCAGAGACAATCAGCGCTATCATCGCAGCCAAAATCATTCCCTGCACATTGGAGTTTCTGGACCGTGTGACCGTGCAGTGTGTCGAGGACTTTGCTAAAATCGGATTGCCCACGGATGTCGAAGCCGTCGTACTCATGGAGACTGATGGACATCCGGTCGTGGTCGAAGAAGAGTCCGCCATGATGATGCAACTGGCCCGTGAAAATGGGGCCCGTGAAGTCCGTGCCGCAGCGGATGATGCTGAGGCCTTACGACTGGCGACCGCACGCCGCAGTGCTTTCTCTGCCCTTGCCCGCTTGCGGCCCACGACGATTTTAGAAGATGTGACGGTGCCACGCACCGAGCTGGCCCACATGGTGAAGTTCATCCGACAGGTTGCTGAGAAACATCGTCTGCAAGTCGGCACTTTTGGGCATCTGGGCGATGGCAATCTGCATCCGACCTTCCTCACGGATGAACGTGATCATGAAGAGATGCAACGCGTCGAGGAGGCGCTCGAAGACATCGTCAATGAAACCATCCGCCTTGGCGGCACAGTCACGGGCGAACATGGAGTCGGGTTAGCGAAGAAGGCCTTTGTCAAACGCCAACTCGGAGAGGCCAGTTACGAACTCATGCGCAGCATCAAACGTGCCCTCGATCCTCAAGGGCTGCTCAATCCTGGGAAGATCTTCGATTTGTGACTCAGCCCATGATAACCAGCGCAGAAGCTGTCTGCGCCCTCGGTTCCTCCATGCCAGAATGCCTGGAAACCTGGCGTGCAGGGCGCTCCGGCTTATCAGTTGAGAATGATCGTCTGGTTGGTCGAATCCGCGATCGCACTTTGATGAAAGGTCGGCGTTACGGAGCCGCTTCAAACATCGCCGTGTATGTGGCTAGGCAGGCTGTGCAGAAAGCGGGCTGGAATCATGATCAAATCAAGAGTGCTTGGCTCTTTGCCGCCAGCAGTCGAGGTAACGCAGCCGAGCTTCTCGGTCAAAACCGTGAGCGTCGTCCTGTGAAAAGATTCAGTGCCAGCAATACGATTCACAGTGAGATTGCTGCTGCCGTGAGCATTGAACTCGGCATTCGCGGGCCTTGGCAGATGCTTTCCAGCGGATGTTCGTCAGGTTTGGACGCCCTTGGTATGGCCTGGATGGCTTTGCGCGCGGGGCTCACCCAACGGGCTATTGTGCTGGCTGTTGATCTGCCTCTGGTTCCTGAGTTGGTTCGCGCCTTTCAGGAGACACATCTGCTTTCCACCAATGGCGTCAATGATCCGCTATCGCCCATGACGACTGGTCTGCACCTGGGTGAGGCTGGCGTGGCCGTGACTCTGGAGATGTCAGATACAGGGCTCGCCGAAATGACGCATTACTCGGCCAACAGTGACGCCTACGACTCCCTCATGATCCCTGAGGATGGCGCGCCATTGGCGGAGTTGCTTGGTGTCTATTCTCGCCCAGCTTTGATTTGTCCCCACGCTACAGGCACCTTGAATCATGCTCAGTCTGAGATGCAGGCTCTGCGCACCGCCTTTGCCGATGTGCCACCCTTGCTGTTGTTAAAACCCTTCACGGGTCACACTCTCGGAGCCTGTGGTCTGCTTGATGTTGCTCTGATTGCTTCCGCTTTGCCTGTGTTGCCTCGAAATCTCGCGGGTTTGACCGGTGTTAGCTCAGAGACCTTCACGTTAAATCCCGGTGACGAAATCCTCAAAATCGCCTCTGGGATGGGTGGTCATAATGCGGTTGTGACATTGAGGGTTTGAGAAATCCTGAAGTCAGCATGATAGAAAGGATCTGATGGAAACCTCTGCAACCCCACCTTGGGAAACAAAGAAGAAGACAGCAAAACGTGGCCTGCTGCGGAAGCTGCTGCTTTGGGGCTTTTTTATCGGGTTGATTGGTTTTGTGGGTTATGGATTGAAACCAAAGCCGATCCCCGTGGAGACGGCGCCGGTGACTCGTGGCCCCTTGACGGTGAGTGTGCTGGAGGAAGGCAAGACGCGGATCCGAAATCGCTACGTGGTAGCTGCCCCTGTTTCGGGTCAGATGCGGCGGATTGCTTTGAAGGCTGGGGATGAAGTGAAGGCCAATGAAACGGTGCTGACGGTGATCGAGCCTGGGCTGGCGCCGCTGCTGGATTCACGTAGCCAAGCGCAAGCTGAGGCTGTGATTGCTGGGGCCAATGCGGCGCGGATGCAGGCAGACCAATCTCTGGAGATGGCGCGCACCTCGGCGCAGTTTGCTCGAGCTAGCTGGGATCGCGTGAAGTCGAATGCCAGTCAGGGAAGTATATCCATTACAGATCGGGAGGGCATTGAAAGAGAAGCACTGCTCCGTGAACGTGAGGTCAGAGCAGGAGAGTTTAAGCTGAAGGTGGCTGACTTTGAGGTGGAGCAGGCCAAGGCCGCACTGTTGCAATTGACCGCGCCATCAGGTTCAGGCGCTATCGTGGAAGTGAAGGCTCCGGTGAGTGGATGCATTCTCAAGGTGCAGCAGGAAAGCGCGCTCATTGTGGCAGCAGGCACGGCGCTTCTGGAGATCGGTGATCCAGCCGATCTCGAGATCGAGGCTGAGATTCTTTCTCGTGATGCGGTCTCTATCCGTCAAGGCGCGGAGGTTCTTGTGGAGCAATGGGGCGGTGAATCGCCTCTCAAAGCGCGTGTCCGTCGGATCGAACCTGCTGCTTTTACCAAAGTTTCAGCGCTCGGCGTTGAGGAGCAGCGGGTGATTGTTCTGAGTGATCTAGATTCACCTCCAGAAACGGCGCGTGCTTTGGGAGATCGCTATCGGGTCGAGGTGCGCGTTGCCATCTGGCATGAGGCAGATGTGCTTTTAGTGCCTAGTGGTGCTCTGTTCCGTGAAGGGCGCGAGTGGAAAACATTTAGCCTGAATGCTGGTAAAGCCGTTAAAGTTATCGTCCAGACTGGACGCACCGATGGCAAATCTACGCAGGTCCTTGGCGGATTAAAAGAAGGCGATCTGGTCCTGATGCATCCACCTGATGTCGTGACAGATGGCAGTGATGTCGTGCAGCGTGTGGTGGAGTAATCTTTATCTGAGTGTGTTTCCTGTAACTTCTGAGCAGGGAAATCGTTGAAAGTGATTCCTCATGTTTCGTTTCAGCTTTCTCTTTTTCATCGCGACGGTCAGTCTTCACGCCGTTTCCTGCGCTTGCACGATCCCGGTTTTTCGTTATGCGCTGGATCGTTGGGAAGCGGATCCATTTCATCTCGTCCTGCCAGCAACGTCGTCTAGCGATGCTGCTCTAACGGATGCCCTGCGTCCACTGCGGGCCAATGGGAAAGCCAATCTGGAGATCACCACGGCCAAAGATGCGGCAACTGAGGCCGTGCTTTTTTCCTCCCGAGAAAGTGATAAGCCCGTCTGGACTGGTGCTCTGGACAAAGTAACCCTTGAGGCACTTCTGGACTCGCCGGGTCGTCAAAAAATCCTTCAGCAAATCCTCGCGGGTGACTCTGCCATTTGGGTGCTCGTTGAGGGGGGCACGCCCGAGGATAAGGCCGAGGTGGAGCGCATTGAAAAGCGTTTGAAGTTCCTGGAGCAGGTTGCTTCACTGCCGATTCAAGATCCCAATGATCCGGATAGCCAACTGGGACCAGGGCCAGCGCTCAAGCTCAAGTTTGCCACCCTGAGGCTGCGTCGAGACGATCCCAAAGAGAAGGTTCTTTTATCCATGTTGGCGGGTCCAAGAAATAGCTTTGATCCAGTGACGACCAGCTTTGCTGCCGCTGTGTTTGGTAAAGGCCGTGTGCTAGGCGCATGGCCCATCGAGGATCTGGATGATGCATCGTTGGAAGATGCCTGCATGTTCCTTGTCGGCCGCTGTGGCTGCCGTATTAAAAGCGGAAATCCAGGCTGGGACTTATTGTTGAATGTCGATTGGGAGGTGGCCTTGGCGAAAGCTGGAGAAACCGCGCCGCAACCTCCCGTGGCGGTAGAGCAGAAGAAGCCTGAAGCCGTGACCATCAAGGCTGAGACTAAAATGGTTGAGGCTTCATCCTCTCCTTCAGATCCACGGATGAACAGCACCTTACTCATTGGGGCGGCCGTTTTCCTTTCCACGTTGGCTCTGTTCTTCCTGCGTGGGAATGGCAAGAAATAGTCGGCTGACTTCTCCAAACCACGTCAAACAAGCGACAGGTCGGGCACCAGAAGTAGGCCAGGAATATCCACGAAGTGTTGATCTGGACTGATCAACGTGGCTCCGATTCGAATGGCACAGGCGGCAATCGTGATATCCGTGGCAGGAGGCCACTTGCCTTTCCTGCCCAGTTTCCATCCTAATTCACTCACTTTTCGCCATAGATTGGGATCTGTAGGAATCTCTGGAACGATGTCGAAGAATTGCTCCATCTGCTCATAGCGCCGTTCTTCTTTCATGCCTCGGAGAACCTCCGCTCGAACAACACCACAATTGTAAAGGCGTCCGGCAAGGAGATACGGTGCCAAAACTTTTCTGGGATCGTGGCCTGCACGCATCAGTCCAATGTAGATCGAAGAATCACATAGAATGTCCGTGGTCATTTGTTGCGCGCAGGTTTGCTGTATTTGATTGGGACCGGGCTCATGTTTCTCATGGCAATCACATCATAGTTGGGATCTACAGCCGCCTTGGCTTCTTCCATGGTCCAGGGCGTTTCCACGATTTTATGGATCGTGGCGATTCTGAGGGCTTCGGTTAAGGCCCAGTCGAGGGTGTCTTTTCTGGTTTTAAAGCCGCCTGTTGCCATCAATGCATCCAGTTTAGATTCGTCTATTTCTACGGTTGTTTTCATCATGGCATAAATATGGGCATAAGTATGGATTGGTCAATGATTCTGCGATATTTTTCCCATCCTTCGTCGTTTTGATGCACTAGAAATGCCTGCCCTTACCCAATAGGCCTTCCCCATTCATGCTTCGTAAATTCACAGCTCTCATTTTAATCTCTGCCGCTGCCGCTTTGTTGGTCTTGGCGCTGCGTCAGTCTCCAAGCACTGACCGCTCACTCATGGTTTATTGCGCGGCAGGCATGAAGCAACCAGTGGAGCAAATCGCGCTTCAGTTTGAGAGAGAGTCGGGGACTCAGATTGAGCTTCAATTCGGTGGGACCGGAACGCTTTTGTCACAGTTACGAATTGCTAAAAAAGGGGATCTTTTTATCGCAGCAGATGAAGGTTCTCTCGAAGAAGCCAGGAAGTTGGGTGTGATCGAGGAGAGCCTCCCCTTAGCTGAGCAGCATCCCGTCATTGCTGTTGCTAAAGGCAATCCCAAAGGTGTGCAAACCTTGGCTGATCTTAGTCGGCCCGAGGTTAGGCTGGCGCTACCCAATCCAGAGGCGGCCAGTATAGGGAAGGTCGCAAAAAAACTGCTCGGCAGTCAATGGGAAGCTTTGGCGGCTAAAGCTGCTGTGATGAAACCGACGGTTACAGAGATCGCTGCCGATGTGAAGCTGGGGGCTAGCGATGCTGCTTTGGTTTGGGATAGCACCGTGCCACAATTTGAAGGGCTAGAAATGATCCAAGTGCCTGAGCTTTCGGCTCATGCTGAAAAGGTCAGCGCCGGCGTTTTAAAGTCGGCCGCGAGTTCTGTGGAGGCTTTGAAATTTGCTCGTTACCTTGCCGCGCCAGACAAGGGTGGGGCTATCTTTCAGAAGCAAGGCTTTCAGATCGTCGCAGGTGATCGCTGGGTCGAGAAGCCAGAACTCATTCTTTACAGCGGAGGTGTCAATCGTCCCGCTATCGAGGGTTTGGTTCAGGAGTTTGCCAGTCGTGAGGGTATCAGTGTTACGACCGTTTTTAATGGCTGTGGGATTCTCTGTGCCGCCATGAAGACGATGAAAGATAGCACGGCACCGAAGTTTCCAGATGTCTATTATGCCTGTGATGTCTGCTTCGTCCCGCCAGTGGCCGAGCACTTTCCAGAGGCCATCTTACTGACAGAAGCCGAGATCGTGATTGCTGTGCCAAAGGGGAATCCTAAAGGCATCCACACGCTAGCGGACCTGGCCCAAGCGGGCCTTCGTGTTGGACTGTGTAATGCAGAGCAGTCCACCTTGGGATTCATGACGGCAGGTATTTTGCGCAGCATGAATCTGTTTGATAGCGTCAGTAAAAACGCTTCCAGCCAAGTGCCAACAGGAGACTTTTTGGTCAATCAGCTCCGGACCGGTTCTCTAGATGCTGCTGTCGTCTATCGCACAAACCTCCAAAAGCAGTTGGAGCATTTTGAAGCCATCGCCCTGCCAGCCGATAAGGCCAAAGCAGTGCAACCCTTTGCTGTACGTAAGGACTCACCCAACCGTGAATTAGGCAAGCGTCTGCTCGCCTATCTCCGCGCGCACAAGGAGAGTTTTGAAAAAGCTGGATTCGTCTGGCGGGGAGATAGTGTACCCGTGAAGAGTACAGAGCTTGAGATTCCTGATTACCTCAAGCAGAAGTAAGTCATGCGCACACTCATCCTTCTTGTTCTTGCTCTAACGCTCAATGCCTGTCGTCCAGCAGAGACTGGCGCTACAGTGATAGAGCCGCCTGATGTCCTGCCGGCATCCGTTCAAGAGCTGACTCCTGACCAGGCTCTCAGCCTGATGCAAAACACACCTGAGCTGGTGATTCTCGATGCGCGTGAACAATGGGAAATCAAACAGGATGGACGTATCGCTGGTGCTATCTACGTCGATTATTTAAATGGCGGGCGATTTGCTGAGAACACAGCCAAGCTTGATCCGAAAAAGCCGACGCTGATTTATTGCGCCATTGGAGAGCGCTCTCGTCTCGGGGCTGCTACTCTAGTCAAGAAGGGGTTCACTCAGCTTTCGGTTTTATCTGGGGGCTTTGAGGCTTGGCTGGCTCAGGCGAAGCCGATTCAGAAGTAGCTTTAGCAGGCACCAAGCCAGGCACGCTTCCGAAGCCGTAAATGGATACTTTACCATCAGCTTTGGGCATGGTTAGATTAAAAACACTGACCCCAGTACGCTTCTGTCCCTCATAAGTGCGCCCATCGCTTGCTCCAAAGATCACCGGCTTTTGGGTCGTCTTATGCAGGCCTAAATAAAGCATCACGTGAGTGATGGGAAGCTTTCTCGGCGTGGCTTCATAGGTGCCCGACCAGAAAATGAGATCGCCGGGTTTCAATGCGTTAAAGGCTGCATGTGTCAATGAATCAGCCTTATCGGTCAGGTTCAGCGTTCCCTTGTCCTGCAGCCATTGGCCCATTTCATCGGACTGACGTGGCGTTTGCGTAAAACCTTGATTGAGGAGCAAATGATAGATCGTCCCAGAGCAGTCCATGCCACCAAGCTTGGGATCACTGGAGCTAAAAACATAAGTGAGATTTAACTTCGTCAAGGCCAAGGCTTCCCGGATCAGCTTTTTGACGGGTTCAGATTGCTGCTCAAAGTCTGAAAGTTCTGTTGTCTCTAGACTGCTAACCGCCGCTGGCTTGCGCACTTCTTCGGTGCCCCCAGCATTCAGGATGAGAGTGGCAAAGAGTGAAAAGGTGAGGGGACGAATCATGGGTAAACGGCGAGGTTAGAGATATTGGAACGTGAAACCTGACACTGAGATCTAGAAAAAAGATCAGAAAGCACTGAATACCATTTTTGCCCGCCATTTTTTGTCTGCCAAAACGGTTTGAGTGAATCGGGGGAATTAGGTGCTGAACCGCTTATTAAGTCATTCATTGCCAACTGAATCACCACCTTCTAGAGGCTTTCAGCATCTTCAAAATGAGGTGCCCATCCATGAGCTTCTAAGAAGCCTGCTTGATATTTACCATAATAAGTCGGTTTAAATAAATTTTCAGAAAGGACAGATTGTGTTTTGTTCTTAGTATCTCCTGGTTTGTCGTGGCTCTGCGCTTCGCTAAGGTATAGGAACTCAGGGGATTGACTTGAGGTTCTAAATTTTTTTCTATAGACAATTTAAAGTGATTCATCAAACGTGGGGCAACTCTGATGCTGGCCATGAAATGCGTTTTTAATCATTTGTCATCACTCGATGGTATGCGCATCGCTGAAGAGCCATCTAAATTTAACACGTGTCAGCGGTCAGATGTTTTGGATCAAATTCCGTTGCAAGTCGAATGGCAGTCTTTTTTAACTCGTCTGCGGAGTGCACCACTGGGGCAGCCGAGCACGTCAGCCTATCTGCTGACCGGACCAGCCCGGTTGCCGAGTTTGTCAGCCTTAAGGCTGAGCAATTCAGCCAGCTTGCCGATCTCGTCAGCCAGCTTGCCGATCTCGTCAGCCAGCTTGCCGATCTCGTCAGCCCGTTTGCTGGATGCGTCATCCGTTTTGCCGAGCATGTCAGATGGGCTGCCGAGTGCGCCAGTCGGTTTGAAGGATAAGTTGCCAGGCTCACAGTCTTTATCACCTGCTATTTCTGATACAGTTTGTTCATTTTCAACCATGATTATGATCTGTTATCATCTGGCTAAGTCGGCGCGTTAGATCATTTGAGGCTTCCTCAACTCCATCCATGAGGGAATGTTCCACTTACTTTTTTTAACCGCTAATGAACGCTGATTGCCGCTGATGGTTAAAGCTGAGAAACTGTCCAATCCAATCTTGATGAGGAAGGCATGAAGACAGGAAATGAGCGTTTAGGATCTGGGCAACGTGCTCTGGCGCAGGGAGCAGCGCTTTGAATCCCCCACCGCCAGCACGCCGCCGGTGCGGATTGAGACGTTTGGGTATGATCGGCTCAATCGCCTCAAATACTCCCAAGTCACGGGGCAGGCTCTGCAAAGCTTTACGTTCACGGCGAATGGCAACATCGCCAGCAAGAGCGGCATTGGCAGCTACGCTTACGGGGAGCGCAATCATGGCCCCCATGCCGTGACCAGCGTCAGCCAGGGCACTCAGGTCCAGCGCAGCTACACGTACGATGCCAAGGGCCGCATGACCGGTGAGTTTAACGGCGCGGCTGTCACAGGCTTCGCCCTGCGGGACATCAAGTACACCAGCTTTGATCAGCCAAAAACCATCACGCATTTAGGAGCCGCTGCGCTCAGCAGTGATCCAGGGCAGTTGGACGATGGCACCAACGCCTGGGATCAGGCCTGCACGATTGATTTTTACTTTGGCCCCGGTCTGCAACGCCTGATCCAAAAGAAGGTCAAAGGCAAGTTAGCGACCACCACCCTGAGCTTAGGCGGTTATGAGATCCGCGAAGTCACCAGTCTGCTCAGCACTCCCAATCCTGTCATCGAGCGTGAAGAACGCAGCAGTTTTGGCAACGGCGTGCGGGTGATGCGCTGGCTCGGCCCCAAAGAAACCACGAGCGCCCAGACCAGCTACGAGTTCGCCGCCAAAGACCACCTAGGCAGTGACACCGCCACCTTTGACGGCCAAGGCCAACTGCGCCAACAACGTGGCCACCTCAAGCCCGGCGAAGTCCAAAAAACCGAGCGCCAAAGCTACGACGCATGGGGGGCCCGAAGAGACGGCGATACCTGGGCTCCGGCCTCAGGCCAGCTAACCAAACTCACCACCGCTGAGGCCACCATGACCTCCCCCAGCCAGGAAGGCGGAGCCCCCTCCGGCTCCCCGCCTGAACGTGTCGGCAGCAATCTCCCCCGAGGCTACACGGGCCATGAAATGCTCGACGACGTGGGCCTCGTCCACATGAACGGTCGCCTCTACGACAGCGCCCTGGGGAGGATGTGCGCCGCTGGGGATTGGGGTCAGGGGATTGGGGTCAGGGTGCAACTGCTTGACAAAAAAATTCGATCCAATGGCTTGCTGAAAATTGTCAGGCAGTTGCACCCTTCTCTGAAAAAACCGGTCAAGTTAAAAGTTGTCGGATGCCTTATTTCAATGGGTTCGGACGTTTTAGACTTTCACAGGGCGGGATTTCCATTGCGCTCAAATGAGTGATC
>JAIXZA010000176.1 GCA_027489965.1 Verrucomicrobiaceae bacterium | reverse complement strand
TGGACATTGGCCGGCTAGAGCCTCGCAGTCATGCAGCGTTTAATGTTCGGCCTTTCATGGGGATTGAGCTTTCTCTAAGAGCTGTTTCCAGCGTGTGTAAAGCAATGTGGCATAAGACTCTGAATCGACTTGATAAGCCCCCAGCGCGTAACCATCATTCGCCTCAACGAGCGCAGTTTGACCAGTATCCAAGACGCCGAAGTCGATGCCGTAGGCTGCGGGTGCCGTGCTCGTGTATGCGGAAAGAGCTGTCTGCACCATATCCATATCTAGAGAGACACGCTCATCCCCATTGTAGTGGGCCACAGCCAGCGGGAGATGATCCACAACGTAAACACGATACTCTGCGGTCCATCTGACAACCTCTGAACACCAGAGAGGTTCCTGCCGACTGACTCCGTAGATGTGACGAAGATCGTCTGGAGAAGAAAAGACACGTCCTGTGAACTGCTTACGACGTCCTGCAGGTTTAGCGAAAATCTCACGTCCCGACAGAAGTAAAGTTTCTAGTTGGGGGATGGAACTCCTCCACACCTTGCGATGCAAATACGGTTCCAAAGAAAAGGGGAAGTCATCAGTAACTGGCGGCTCAATACCGAGAAGCTTCATTGCACCATGCATGGCGTCCATATCCCCACAAATGAAACACTCTGGATCGATGTTGAGTTGCCGCCTCTGGATGTGCTTGGCGAGGTAAAATTGAGTCTCAATCCCACGGCGTTTGCAGTCCTCAAGAACAAGACGCTCCTCTACTCGAAGACGATCATGTCCCTGTTGTTGGAGAAATGCCCGTCGGAACATATCGAGTGCAGTTATCGTTTGGGTGAACGTTGTGTATCCACAGTAAATTGTAGATTGACGAACTTGAGCTGGAGAAATGGAGGCTTCATTTCACAGGATAAGAGTTTGCGATGAGGGCTGCCACTGAGGCGAAGGGGCGGCTAGGAGTCAAGGCGGGAAAGGGTTTCGGGCAAATGGCCCCGCACTACAAGATTCACGAGATTAGCAGGATTCACAGGTCTGAAAAATTCTGCTCATTCTGTACCTTTTGTTCATCCTTAAAAACGGGAATGAATGACCGCCGTTTCACATCCGTTATTGACCACAAACGGATTTTTCTGTATTCGTTAGGGCTATTCTTAAAGTAACCGCAGCGTTCCCGCCATGAATAATCTCTTCACCGTCCTCGCTGTCGCCCTCATTTTTGCTGGCAGTGCTAGCGCGGCATCCATCTTCACTGGGGCCACAGCCCGTTCTGAATCTAGCTTGGATCAAAAGGGCAGCATCGCCCGCTTTGGCTCAAGCTCGATCAGCTCACTTGGGGGAAACGGTCAGATGCAGCTCCAAAGCGGTGTTTTGCTTGTTTCTTCAGGCGAGGGATTTCCCCGTCGGTCTCCTGTTCAGGTCATTACGCCACAAGGGGACTTCACTGTCCGTGGCAGTGCGATCATGGCTGCGATGCCTGATGGCTCGGTGAAGCTCAGTTCTCTACAGGGTGGCGTGGGCGGCTCACTGGGCGGCGAAAGCCTTTCTTTTTATCCAGGACAACTCTTGGTTCAGCGTGTGACGGGTGCTCGTGATAACGTGCAGATTAACCTAGCCACACTGATCACGAACAGCCCAGTATTGGGCCAGCAGTTTCAGTCTCAGCTTAGTCGTGGTGCAATCACACTGAACGCGCGGGATGCAGGCAGTCCAGGTGCCGCATTGACTTCGGCAGCGCTGTCCAATCTGGTTTTAATGGGTAAAGTACTTACCTCATCGCTGCCAAGCTTGACCGCATCATCGACAACAAGTCCTCCTTCTACAGTAGCAGTCACTTTGAATCAATTCGGCACAGGGCGCACAACCTCACAAGGTTCACTAAACACCAATGCTGGTGGGTGGTCTGGAGGAAGATTAGTGAGTAACGGTGGTGGAACAAGCGCTACTTTGACTCTCAATAACTCATCGAATCCTGTGTTTGGAGGTAACATCCTTCTCACTGTGAATGCTCTAGTCTCTCAGAATATCAATATGGGCCCGTCGCCAGTCGCTATAACCCTACCGCTGAATCTTCCGAATATTAATACTGGCGTCACTGTTTCGCCTGGCGGTCCCGTTTTGGTCACGACGAATCCGACTATCCCAAATGGTGGAATCATCAATGGCAGCATTTACCCAGCCACCATCAATCTCAATGCCGGAACGCTAATCATTTCGCCACAATATGCCACGGCATTTTTAAATGCGCGGACTCAAGTCATCGGTATCGGTGGTGTGACCCTTACTCCAATCACGGGAAGCGATGGCTCTCTGACCTTCACTAACGGAAGCAATTGATGCGGCCATTTTAAGTTCAGATCGAAACTGCTGCGGTGCTTCAAGGAATCAAGGCAGCTAGCACTTCATGAGCTGCACGGGTGTAGGCTCCGCCTTCACCGAGGGTGGCGACGACGGATGCTAGGTCTTTTTCCAGTGCCTGCCGTTTCTCGGTATCTGTGAGCAGAGTGACCATCTCCAAAGCCAGGGAATCAGGACTTAAATCGGCCTGCACAAGCTCGCGCACGACATCACGCTGAGCGAGGACATTGATGATGCCGATCTTTTTAATCTTCACGACCGACTTGGCGACGGCAAAGGTGATGGCATTGACGCGATAGACGAGCGTATACGGCAGGCCGAAGCAGGCGGCTTCAAGCGTGGCAGTGCCACTGGCCACAGCACCGACCTGACAGCGCTGAAAGAGATCATAGACGGTGCCGACCTCAACCCAGCGTTTGGCTTCAGGCATACCGGCAGCATCGGCCATGTGACGCAGTTCATTGGCCAGATTTTCATTGGCAGCAGAGACGGCAAAGCGAGTGCCCGGCACCTGCAAAAGAATCCCTTTAGAGGCCTCCAGCATGACGGGGAAAAGCCGTTTCACCTCATTCATACGACTGCCAGGAAACCACCCCACAAGACCAGCTTCGCGAGGCCAATCGCGCTTCAGTGTCTTGACACGATCCACCATGGGATGCCCGCTGAACTCGGTCTTTAAGCCGCTCTTTTCATAGAAATCTTTTTCGAAAGGAAAAATGCAAATCATGAGATCCAGCACTTTGGCCATGGTCTTCACACGACCTTTTTTCCAGGCCCAAACTTGAGGACTGATGTAGTAGAGGAGCTTCCCTTTGTAACCTCTAGCGCGAAGCTTTTTAGCGACTCGCAGGTTAAAGCCGGGGTAGTCCACAAAGATCACGGCAGCAGGTTGCTCGGCTAAAACTTGAGCCACGGTGGCCTTTAACTTCTGTTTGAAGTAGGAGTACATTTTCAGCACCTCCCAGAGACCGACCACGCCAGCTGTCTCCACCCAATCAAAGATTCCCGAACCACCCACCGCGACCATCTTGGGCCCGCCATAGCCGGTAAACCTGACGTCTGTGCACTGACGTTTTAATTCATGGATAAGACCAGCAGCATGGGTGTCCCCACTAATTTCGCCAGCGATGATGTGGATGTGCATGGAGGGAGCCGTTGACGGTGGTTTACGATTGTTGAAGGTGGTTTACGGTAGTTGGCGGGGGATAGGCGTCCCGCCTTTCATTGGCCAGAGGCGTCTCGCCTTTTTCGCTGAAGTTACGAAGGCCATCCTTTGCGGTTAGACAAACCATTGTAAACAACGGTCAACCACCGCAAACAACCGTAAACTTCAGCTTTCTTACCTCATCCTGCCATAGCTGCATTCTTTTCGATCTGGTCAGTGATCTCTAGAGCGATGCGCACGGCTTCAGCGCCTTCTTGGCCGCTGACGACGGGGCGTTTACCCTGACGGGCGCATTCGACAAAGGCGGCGATTTCCAGCTTCAGGGGCTCATCTTTTTCCACTTCGACTTCCTCGCGAATGATCTGCATGCCATCCTTGCGATAGATCCATCCGCTTTGCTCTTGGTAATCGAGACTCAGGTAGCTCTCGGATTGGAAGACACGGATCTTGCGCATCTTTTCAGGGCTGATTCGGCTGGCGGTGATGTTGGCGATGCAGCCATTGGCGAACTTCAAACGGGCATTGGCGATGTCTTCGCGCTTGGTCAGAACCGGAATACCCACGGCATCAATTTGGATCAACGGAGACTTCACCAGATGCAGTACGATCTCGATGTCGTGAATCATCACGTCGAGCACGACACCAATGTCCATGCTGCGATTCGGGAAAGGTGACAGGCGATGCGCTTCGATGAAACGAGGCTGATTCATGCGCGCCTCGAGTTGACGTAAGACAGGATTAAAGCGCTCAATGTGCCCCACTTGCAGAATCACGTTTTTCGCTTGAGCCAGAGCGATCATGGCTTGGGCCTCGCTGTAACTTTCGGAGATGGGTTTTTCCACCAGGACGTGAATCCCACGCTCCATCAAAGGCTCTGCTACGGGGCGGTGGTAAATTGTCGGCACAGCGATCGTGGCCGCATCCACACGACTAGCGAAGTCGGCTAAGTCAGACGCGGCCTGGGTGCCGTACTGGGCGGCGAACTCGACCGCACGGGCAGGGTCCGCATCATAGACGGCGCTGAAGACGACGGCTCCGCCGCTTTTCGCCGCGATCTCGGCCATGATGCGGGCGTGATTTTTACCAATGGCTCCGACACCGGCGACGCCGATGCGAAAGGGTGGGGTTGTGTTATCCATGAACTGATTGCTTTAAAGAAGGCGTAGCGCGCTGGCAATGAGAAAAACGTTAGTAGAGCTCCACGGGGGATCTTTTACCATCTTCAACACTGAGCTGCTTGGCGCGTTCTTCACCCAGCGTGGCCACGCGGAGATTCCAGATCTCCTGATTGATCTCTTCAAAACGGGTAAGGCTGAAGGCATCAGGTCTCACCAAACGTTTTTTGGTCTTTTCGATCCGCATCAGTGCATCGTGCAAAACAGGGGACTCCACACCATCCAGGTGCTGTCTGGCCAGCTCCACCATCTCCAGTCGATGACAAATCATCACCAGGTCATTGCCAGCACGGACAGCTTCTTGGATCGCCTGCTCAAAGGTCACTTCATTGAGAATAGCGCCCATGTCGAGGTCGTCGGTCATGGCCAAGCCCTCAAAGCCAAGCTGATCACGCAACAGCTTGGTGCAGATGTTGTGACTCAGACTGGCAGGCCAGCGACCGCGATCAGGATCGTAGGCGGTGTAGTTGCTGTGACAGGTCATCACGCTATCAATCTCTGGTAAGAGGGCCGTGTAGGGCATGAGCTCACTCATTTCCATCTCTGAGCGGCTCTTGGTGATGACTGGCAGGAACTCATGCGGATCACACTCAGCGGGCCCATATCCCGGGAAGTGTTTGGCACAACTCATGACGCCTTCTTTGCGCATGGCCCGATTGAAGGTGCCCGCGTTATCGATGACTTGCTGCGTGTCCCGTCCCCAGCAGCGACCTTTGAGGGAATTGTCGGCCATGTCATCGTAAGAGATATCTAGCACCGGGCACAGATCCAGATTGAAGCCAAAGAGACGCAAAATCTGGCCCGTGAGTTTGCCGTGCTGTTTGATCAAACCGATATCACCTTTGTCCCGCAATTGCTGAGCATTCGGTGGTTCTTGACCAATGAGCCGCAGACGTGATACGCGACCACCTTCCTGATCGATCGTGATGAAGGGCTCAATATCAGAGAGATCACGAAGATCGTCGATCAGCTTGCGCACCTGTTCTGGACTGATGATATTCCGCCCAAAAAGGATGAAGCCGCCGGGCTGGAGTTTCTTAAAACGGGCAGCGGTGACAGAGTCGAGTTCAGGACCGGGAACACCGGTGAGGAGAAGTTGGCCGAGGGACATGGAGGAGTGAAATAGAAAGAAATCCTGAGATGGAAAGAGCAATCTGCTAGCGCCACAGGGACGAAGAAATCTTGCCATTCTCAATCAAACCCAAGAGAATGGCATCCGACAACGTTTCTTTTTGCCATGCGCTCACTTATTCTTCTCATCCTCGGCCTTATTTCGGCAGTCAACGCAGCCGATCCAGCTCCGAATCCTCCGGCCCCGACACCGGCTCCAGCGCCCACACCTTCCAAACCTGAACCTGCTAAACCGCAGCCAGCCAAGCCTGCCACAGCACCTGCCACCGCTGAAAAGAAACCAGAAGCTCCTGCTGAAACCGACAAACAGACCAAGAGTAACAGCGACACCTCAAATAAAAGGAAAAGCGTCGCAGATGTCGTGAAGGGACATCAACAAGTGCGCGGGTTATTTGACCTCTACTTGGATCGCGAAAAGGGCACGGTTCATCTCTACATTAAAAAGGATCAATTCGGCCCCGAATTCATCTACTTCACTCACACCGTTGATGGCGTGGTGCAGGCTGGACACAATCGCGGAGCTTATGGCGAAGAGGTGATCTTCCGAATTCAAAAAGTCTTTGAGCGTGTTGAGTTCATTCAAGAAAACACAGCATTCTATTTTGATCCACAGAACCCGCTCTCCCGTTCGGCCAAGGCCAACATCTCCCATGCTGTCTTAGCCAGCGAGTCCATCGTCGCCTCA
Organism: Verrucomicrobiaceae bacterium; assembly: GCA_027489965.1. Classification (GTDB taxonomy): domain Bacteria; phylum Verrucomicrobiota; class Verrucomicrobiia; order Verrucomicrobiales; family Verrucomicrobiaceae; genus Prosthecobacter. The sequence goes on along the minus strand of JAIXZA010000176.1, from coordinate 11,975 downwards.
GATGATGGCGGCATTCTGGTCTCGGCAGGCAATCTTTTCCTCAAAGAAAGCCTCGTCATGGTCAAGCCCAGCGGCGCTGATGGCGGCAAATCCGTGCTAGGCAAATTAAGCGAAACCAAATCCAAATTTCTCACCCTCAATGGCTACCCTGACAACACCGTTGTCACCGTCGAGTATGTGTATGAAAACCCATCTCCAACCTGGGCGGAGGATGAGCGCATCAAGGCTGATGAAATCTCAGATGCTCGCTATGTCAGTATTAAAGTTCAGCATAGCCTCATCAAGATGCCGGTGAATGACTTTAAACCACGCTTTGACGATCCACGCGTCGGTTATTTCTCCACCCAGGTCACTGACATGACCAGCACTGAGGCCACGCCGTATCGAGATGTCATCCATCGCTGGCATCTCGCCAAACAAAAGCCCGGTACGGCCCTCAGCGAGCCTGTGCAGCCCATTGTCTTCTGGATTGAAAACACCACACCATTGGAACTGCGGGACCTCATCCGCAGCGCCACTCTTAAATGGAATGAAGCCTTTGAAACCGCCGGATTCAAAGATGCCCTTGTTGTCAAACAACAGCCCGATAATGCCACCTGGAATGCAGGTGACATCAATTACAATGTCCTGCGCTGGACTTCCTCCCCTAACCCACCCTTTGGCGGCTATGGCCCCAGCTTTGTGAATCCGCGCACGGGCCAGATTCTTGGCGCTGACATCATGTTGGAGTTCAGTTTCCTCACCAATCGCCTGCGCAGCCAGCAGATTTTCACTGAATTGGGCCTGGCCTCGGCAGAGACTGATCCCCTCCTGCCCGCTAACAAAAACCAGCGTTTCTGTGCGGAAGCCAGTTTTGCCCAGCAAGGCCTGCTCTTTGGCAGCACCTCACTGCGTCTTCGTGCCGCCGCTCCTGCTGAGATCAAGGCTCTCTCGAACGAGGCCATCAGCAAGCTCATCCTCCATGAAGTCGGCCACACGCTCGGCCTGAATCATAATTTCCGCGCCAGCCATCTCTATGACCCGACAACCATTCACAAAAAAGAAATCACCGCCAAAACAGGACTCACAGGGTCGGTCATGGATTACATGCCCGCCAACATTGCGCCTGATGGCATGCCCCAAGGTGAATTCTACATCACCAAGCCTGGCCCTTATGACCATTGGGCCATCAATTATGGCTACAGCGAGGCTTTAGAAGATCCGGCCAAAGAGCCCGCTAGACTCGACAAAATCGCCAGCCTTTCTCACCGCCCAGAGTTAGCCTTTGCCAATGATGCGGACGACATGCGCAGGGCCGGTAAGGGCATTGATCCACGTGCCATGATTTATGACATGAGCAGTGATCCTGTCGCTTATGGCATTCAACGTTGTGATCTGGTGAACCAAAAGCTCAATACACTGCTCAAAGAAGCCCCCAAACAGGGAGAAAGTTGGCAATCACTCACTCAGGCCTACGTTACCCTCACCCGAGAATCTGCCGATGCCCTGGTGGCCATGTCCCGCTATGTCGGAGGTGTCATGGTCGAGCGCGCTTTCGTTGGCCAAGCCGCAGATAAAAAGCCCTACACGCCCGTGGCCAAAGCTCAACAACTGGCGGCCCTGAAGGCCATGAACCAATACGCCTTTGCTCCAAATGCACTGGCCACCTCTGCAGACCTCAGCGCCCACCTTCAGCAGCAGCGTCGCGGCTTTGACTTTAGCAAGGGCGACGAAGCTCCGAAACTCCTGGATCGTGTCGCCCAGATTCAACGAGCCTTGCTGGATCACCTGACACACACCGAGACTCAGCGGCGCATCCTCGACAGCCGTCTCTATGGCAATGAGTTGCCGCTCAGTGAGGTTATGCACACGCTCAGTCAGGGGATCTTCACCGGCGATGAGGCCAGCGGCCCAAACACGCAGCGCCAAAATCTGCAAAGCGAGTACACCGACCGCCTGCTCCGCATCACCAACAACGATAACTATCTGCCCGCCGCTCAAAGCATCGCCTTTGCCGAGATCGAGTTCATCAAAACTCAACTCAATACCCAGCCCGCCTTCCAAGGAGCTGGTGCCAGCCACAAGAAATTCCTTCTCTACAAGATCAAGCGTGGGCTGGATGAGTCCTAGCCGCTATCCATTTGGCCACTCGGAACTCGATTTAATCAATTCGATCCCAAGACGCCATGGATGCTAATAGTCGTGTGCTACCTGATGGTTCAATGATTGGGTAAGATACACAGCAGACTGAGATACAATTCAGCCCATGAAAGTTTGCTTCACAGCTATTGCTTCTTTGATGCTCTACGGCAGCACTCTCATTGTTCGCGATGCGTACTCCTCAGGAAGCACATTTTGGGATGGCTTGGGACATGGAGTGTTCTTTGGCACATTTTTGACGATTCTGACTTTTCCTATTCTGGTGGGAATGGGGTTCTTTCTGCGATGGGCCACAGAGCTAATACTTCAGAGGCCCATGCCCTATCGCACGATTCTCCCATGGTTCATTCATGTGCCTCTGATTCTCGTCTATTTTCCAAGCGCAATTCAAGATCCACCGATAACTCTATTTAGACGATATGTCGCCGATGATGTGCCGAGCAGCCTGTCAGAGTTCCGCCATTGGCGCACCAGTGGAATCGGAAATGCCAAAGCAATCATGAGCTTCAGAATCGCCCCAGCAGAGTTCAGCAAAGTTCTTTCGAGACACCAATATACAGAGCACTCGAAGAGCGAGGAAGTGCAGCCATTGCTGCTTCTTCGATTGATCAACGAAAGACCGAACTTTCCGATTTCATTACCAAACTCACCATTAGTTTACGAATACAGACACTCAGAGCCTGGTCTTGGAGGTGGTCTTCATGTTTCTCATTACACGACCCAGGCCAAAGATTTCGTCATTACCATATGGATATTCGACTGATGTTAGAGTCCCTCATAATACCTTCGCGCCTTTGCCGAGATTGAGTTCATCAAAACTCAACTCAATACCCAGCCCGCCTTCCAAGGAGCTGGTGCCAGCCACAAGAAATTCCTTCTCTACAAGATCAAGCGCGGACTGGATGAGTCCTAGCCTACAATTTCAAATCAATGATAATTAATTGATGCAAACAAATCATTTACAACAAAACAGAGATCTCATACGTTGAGGTCTTATCTCGGCAAAAATGCTGGGATGTTAGATACCTAGTTCAACTCAAGTCGAATCAAAATCATGAAAACACTGCTATCCATCGCTCTCCTTTCCTTTGCATCAGCATCCATGGCTGCTGACAAATGCCCAATCAGCGGCAAACCTGGCGACCCAAGCATCACCGCTACCGGTAAGGACGGCAAGACCGTTTCCCTTTGCTGCAACAAGTGCAAAGCCAAGTTTGAGAAGAACAACAAGTAATCCTCTGGAGATACTTGAAGCTTTAAAAGCGGAGCCAGTTGAATGGCTCCGCTTTTTTGTGTCTTCACGAGATCATGGCTGGATGATTCGGGCTCCGCGCTGCCAGGTGAAATAAGACCACACCCAATGCAGAAAGACCGAAGCTCGATTCCGCATCCCCATCAGGAAGAGGAGATGCACAAACAACCACATGAGCCAGGCAAGGAAGCCGCGCATTTCCACGCCGGCAAAACTCACCACCGCTGCTTTTCGACCAATCGTGGCCATGCTGCCTTTATCCCAATAAACAAAGGCTGAACGAGGGACCGCCATGCCTTCATTGGGGATGAGTTTGGCGATGAACTGACCCATCTGAATCGCCGCTGGTGAAACCCCTGGCACACGCACGCCGTTCGGATCGATCAGCGCCACCAGATCGCCTGCGGCAAAGACTTCCGGATGACCGGGAAGACTCAAATCCGACAGCACTTCGATCCTGCCAGCACGATCCAGCGGGATGCCCCATAGAGTGCGAGTCACCTCACTGGCCTCAACGCCGGCAGCCCAAATGATGATCTTGGATTCAATCCGTGAATCAGCCATTTGCACGAAACCGTCACCGACCTCCTTCACTGGCGCATTCAAATGCACTGTCACTCCCATGCTTTCGAGCCGCGCCTTGGTGTAGGCTGGAAGATCACCCAGAAACATCGGCAGTAATTTGGGTCCCGCTTCGATCAAATGCACTTTGGCTAACGAAGGATCGATCCGACGGAAATCATCTTTCAGCACCACCTGCGCTAACTCGGCCAACGAGCCCGCCATTTCGACTCCCGTCGGTCCACCACCCACGACCACCATGGTCAGTTGCTTCGCCGTCTCGGCGGGGTCATCCGCGGATTCCGCGCGCTCATAGGCCATGAGCACTTCTTTTCGGATGCTCATGGCATCCTTCAGACTCTTGAGTCCGATGGTATGCTTTGCCCACTCGTCATGACCAAAGTAACCCGTCTTGGCGCCGAGACCGATCACCAGATAATCATAATCCAGCACATGCTCCTTGAGGTGCACCTGTCGCGCCTCCAGATCGATCCGCGTCACCTCATCCATCAGCGTCGTCACATTTTTATGAGCGGATAAAATCGCCCGCAGCGGCTGCGCGATCTCAGTCATGGTCAGTCCGGCCGTCGCCACTTGATAGAGCAGGGGCTGAAACAAGTGATGATTCCAGCGATCCACCAAAGTGATCCGAAAGCGCTCATCGGTCAGTTCCTTCGCACATGCCAGCCCCGCAAAACCACCACCAAGAATCAAGACGTGTTGTTGTTTTATTGCGGTCATCGTAGAAAGAACGCTGCCAATGACCTTCAAGACGAAAAATATGACTTAAAAGGAATAAAAGGGTTCTGGTTACCTCTCGGAGTGGCCACAGCTGAAACACTGCCTTGCACGCTTGATCAGTCTGCCCATCTTCCGCACTCCCTTACCTCTCGAATCACCATGGAAAACGTCATCATCATCGGCACCGGCTGCGCAGGTTATACCGCAGCCATTTATGCAGCTCGCGCTAACTTTGCTCCGCTCATCCTTTCTGGAAACATGCCCGGCGGACAATTGACCACGACGACCGAGGTGGAAAACTTTCCTGGTTTCCCGAATGGCATCATGGGCCCTGAGTTGATGATGAACATGCAGACTCAGGCTGAGAAGTTTGGCTCACGCATTGAGTATACCTTGGTCAGCAGCGTCCAGAAGGCCGAAGCAGGTCATTTCGTGATCACCAGCGACGACGGCACCGTTCGTGAAGCCAAGACGGTCATTGTTGCGACCGGAGCCTCTCCAAGACATCTCGGCCTGCCTAACGAAAAAGGCCTGATCGGTCACGGCCTCACCAGCTGCGCGACCTGTGATGGAGCTTTCTATCGCGATGTGCCCGTCTGCGTCATTGGTGGCGGTGACAGTGCCTGTGAAGAGGCCAGTTTCCTGACCAAATTTGCCAGTACGGTGTACTTGATCCATCGCCGCGATACCCTGCGCGCCTCGAAGATCATGGCCGACCGCGCTCTGGCCAATCCCAAGATCACGCCGATCTGGAACAGCACCGTTTGCGAATACCTCACCGACGAAAAGGGCGAGATGCGTGCCGTCATGTTGGAAAACCTCATCACCGGTGAAAAGAAGGAGCTCGACCTGAAATGCGTCTTTGTCGCCATCGGCCATGTTCCCAACGGTGCGTTCCTCGGCGACCTCGTCGATACCGATGAAAACGGTTACATCCTGCAAACCAAAGGCACCCGGACCAAAACGGAAGGTCTCTTTGCGGCAGGCGATGTGGCGGATCACGTCTATCGCCAAGCCATCACGGCTGCGGGTCAAGGCTGCGCTGCTGCCTTGGAAGCGGAGCGTTACTTGGCGGACATCGGCGTTCATTGATCTGAGTCGGTTCCTTTAGAACCCCGAATCATAAATGCCAGTTAGTTGCATTTTTTATGCGACAAAGTCTCAACAGGCATTGACTTCCACGGGTAAAGAGGCAGGGTGTCAGCCCGCCTTCTTTGCCTGACCATGTCTGCCAAACCTTCCCTTGAACCTCCTTTCCCCGAAGTTTTTTCAGGGAAATCAAGTTCGGTTCGGGGATGGAAAAACTCTGGCTTCACGGCCATGGAAGACTTGCTTCAGTGGTCCTGGCTGCTCGCGATTACGGCCAGCTTTCTCTGCGTCGGCCTCGCTGGTTTTGGCGCAGGATTGGGACCCGATGCCGTCTTGAAACAGTTTTCCCCGGACAAGTCCGATCTGGATAGCGCAGCAGACTCCGCGTTGATGGCCGATCTCGTTTCGGAGTCGCCTGCCACCAGTGAGGTGACGCCTGAAACCGTGGAAGTCGTTGCCGAGGTGCCGCCGACGGTGGATCTCACGCAGCCACCGTTGGATTTACCCGAGTTGGCGGAGGCCTTGGTCGCAGAAGATCTCTTCACGATCCCGACCGCGCCAAAGATTGAAGAAGCACTGCGCCCGGTCGATCCAACCCCGCCCAAGCCCGTCGTCAAGAAAGTCGCCACAGCTCAACCCACCACGCCACGCCGCAGTGTGGCCAGCAGCAATACCGGCACCAGCACGGGCGGCGGAGTCGGCTCAGGTGGCACGGGCGGTGGTGGCAGTGGCAATGGTAAGTTTGTCATTCCGCGTCCCCCTTACCCAAGCTCGCTCAAAGCCATGGGCATCCAAGGCAGCGTGCGTTTGAAAATCACCGTCGGCACTTCCGGCCGGCCCTCTAGCGTGAGCGTCATCGGCACCAGCGGGAACTCCACCCTGGATCAATACGCCGCGGGCTGGGTGCGCCGAAACGGCAAAGCCCCGCCGGGCGATGTGCGCACGGTCATTGCTCCCCTTTCCTTTGTTCTCAACTGATCCCCTTCCCCCATGACAGATCTCCCCCCACTGTTTCTAGCCAATGCCATCATTGATTTCATCATCAAAGGTGGCCCCATCATGTATCCCATCCTGGCCGTGGGACTGGTGGCCGTCTGCGTTGTCACCGAGCGTATTGTCTGGTGGTTGCGCCTGATTTTACAGCGTCAACCCAAGCGTCTGGACGAAGTCTACACCGCTCTGGAAGAAGGCGACCTGCCCCGCGCCATCTCCCTTTCCGCCAGCAGCACAGATCCGGTCGTGCGCATGGTTCATCACGGGCTCAATCATCACCACAGCTCCATGCAGGGCGCGCTTGAGGTCGCCGCAGGGCGTGAATTGCAGCAGGCAGGCAAATTCCTCGGTGCCATGGACACCATCGTCACCCTTGGACCTCTGCTGGGTTTGTTAGGCACCGTCACCGGCATCATGGGGTCTTTCAGCTCCATCGGCAGTTCCGAGTTGGCCGTGGAAAAAGTCACCGGCGGTATTGGCGAGGCCCTCATCGCCACCGCTGCGGGCTTGGGCATTGCCATCACCACCCTGGTGCCGATGAACTACTTTCACGGACGACTCACCCAGCTTCAGTTCGAACTTGAAGCCGCGGCCAACAATGTCCTCATCCTAGCCACCCAGCACGGCTTTGATCAGCTGCCCGTCAAGCAACCCGGCACGACCTCCAAGCCGTGAAACTCCGTTCCCCCATCGCCCATAAAAAGACCAGGCTCGAGATCATCCCGCTGATCGATGTCATGTTCTTCCTGCTGGCCTCTTTCATGATGGTCAGCCTCACCATGAGCAAGCAGCAGACCATCAAGGTGGATCTGCCAGTGGCAGCGGCTGCCAAGTCGGACTTCAAACCGGACATGATCAACCTTGCCGTGAATGCCAAGGGCGACCTCTTTTACAATACCGAGCGCCTGACGCTGCCAGACATCGAACGCCGACTCACCGAGCGCCATGGATCAGATCCAAACACGCCCGTCTATATCAGTGGCGATGCCGATACCCGCCACGCCGACATGGTGAAGGCCCTCGACCTCGTGCGTCAGATCGGCTTCAACAAAGTCGCCTTTAACGTCAAAGCCAGCACCACTGCCGCCAGCCCAGCCCCAGCTGCACCTCCTGTGAAATGAAGCGCTTTCTCCTAGCTCTCATCGTCCTCATCAGCCTCGGGCTCTGCCTCGTCTGCGTGCTCCAGTGGCAGCGTGAAGCCCTCCTGCGTGGCCGCATCGGCGATCTCGTCAAACAGCTGGAAGCCGAAAACAAACTGCGCTTTATCGCCGAACAAAAGGTGCATGAATACAGCCAGGAAATCCTGCGCCTGGAAGGCCTGCGCGCCGAGATCGAGTCCAAGCTCCTCGATGCTACCGAAGACCTGCGTGACCGCACCGTCGATCAAAGCGCCCGCGGATTCAGCATCGCCGTGATCATGAATGAAGCTCTGCGGGCCACCAGTGAGCTGGAAGCTTACCAGCAGCTTGCCGGCAAAGGCAGCGACGCCCTCAAGCAGCGCAACACCGAAGTCACCGCCCAGAACGCCGCCATCGAAAAAGCCAACGCCATCATCAAGCAGCTCGCCAGTGAGCGTGACGCCGCCATCGCCAAGCTCAATGCGCGGACCCAAGAGTTCAATGAACTCGCCGAGAAGTATAACCAACTGTCGAAGAAGTAGTTTGAGCCTACTTCTCGATCAACGAGGTTTTGCACAGGTTAGCATACAGGCCGCCTTTGGCTAAAAGCTCATCGTGCGTGCCCTGTTCGGTGATTTGACCCTGCTCCAGCACAAAGATCCGATCGGCATGACGGACGGTGCTCAGACGATGGGCAATGACAAAGCTCGTACGACCTTCCATCAGGCGATCCAGCGCCGCCTGGATCTGGCGCTCGGTCTCGGTGTCCACGCTGGCGGTGGCCTCGTCCAGCAGCAGGATCGGCGGATTCCGCAGCAGCGCGCGGGCAATGCTCAGGCGCTGCTTTTCCCCCACACTCAGCTTCACGCCACGCTCGCCGACATGCGTGTCCAGCTCCTGAGGCAGACGCTTCACAAACTCCACGGCATTGGCACTTTTCAGCACCTCCCAGAGCTGCTCATCCGTGGCGTCGCGACGACCAATGCGCAGGTTTTCCCTGACCGTGCCGTTAAACATGAAGCTCTCCTGCGTGACGTAACCGATCTGTTGACGCAGGGAGTTTTTATTCAGCTCATGCACCGGGATTCCATCAATGGTGATCAGCCCTTCACTGTATTCGTAAAAGCGCGTCAGCAGATTGATCAGGGTCGATTTCCCAGCGCCCGTTGGTCCGACGAGCGCGATGGTTTGCCCAGGCTTTGCTTCCAGATCGATGTGCTGCACCGTCGGGATACTGCCATAGCTGAAGCTCACGTCTTGATAGCGCACATGCCCCAGAACCGCTGGTAAATCACGGCCACTCGTCGTATCCGCCTCAGGCTCGGCATCCAGAATGTTAAACACACGCTCGCCAGCCGCCCGGCCGGTTTGCAGGATCTGATTCAGCTGATGCAGGCTTTCAATCGGATCATAGAAGAACTTCAGCAGCAGCAGAAACGCCGCCAAATCCCCCGCCGTGATTCGTCCATCCTTCAGCGCATAGGCACCGATCCACAGCACCAGCACCATGCCCACACTGCTGAGAAAATGCATGCCGGGGCGATACATGGCCCAAATCCGCATGACATGCAGCGTCGCCAGTTTGAGTTGATGACTCACGCCATTGAAGCGGGCCAGCTCCTCGGTCTCCATGGCATAGGCTTTGATCTGGCGCATGCCCGCCACGTTGTCATGCAGCAGGCTGTTCATCGCACTGCTCGCCTTTCGCACCGCACGGTGCCGATCCCGTGACGACGCCGTGTAAGCGGCTGCCCCCATGGCCAGGAAAGGAATCGGGATCAGCGCATAGAGGCTCAGCTCCACATCGGCACGGAACATGAAGACGCCCACGACCAGAATTTGCAGCACCGCCACCAGTCCCTGCTCGATCCCATCAATCAGCACCCGCTCTACCGACGGAATGTCCTCACTCACCGTCGTCATGATGTCGCCTGTGGGGCGATTATCAAACCAGCGCAGAGGCAGCGTTTGCAGGCGCTCATAGATGTCGCTGCGCAGATCATAGATCACCTTCTGCTCAAAGGTGTTGTTCAGTTGGATGCGCAGCGAGTTGAACAAATGCTGGGCAAAATAAGCCCCCAACGCCATGAAAGCCAGGGGCGTCAGCCGTTCCCACTGGCCCTTCGGCACCACCACGTCCAGCACTTCCCGAGTCACCGCAGGGAAAACCACCACCATCAGCGTGCCGGTGATGGCACAGAACAGCTGGGCCGAAGCCATGAACGGATAACGACGGAGGTAGGCAAAGACGCGGAGAGTAGTTTTCACAGGAAGCAGACAGAGAGCAGAGGGCCAGGAGATGATCAACGCGTTTGCACCTGTTGGCGGTTGCTTGTTTGTAAGGCCGAGAAGGAACTCAACACGGCACTTGCTGTTTAAGCCTGCCTAATTTATAGATACAAAACATAGCTATGACGACAGCAAAAATCTTTCAGCATGGCGGCAGCCAGGCCGTGCGCTTGCCAAAGGCCTTCCGATTTCCTGGCACGGAAGTACTCATTGAGAGACACGGTGATGAGGTGGTGCTGCGTCCTGTTAGCCATTCCCAGTTCAAATCGTTCACCGAGATCGCCCGCCACCTCGCGGAGAACTTCCCGGACACCGAGGATTTCCCAGAGCCCCCACCGCGCCCAGTCGCCCACGAACGCGCCATCCTGGAGTTCTAAGCCATGCCCACAGCTCCCACTTATCTGCTGGATTCCAGCGCCTGCATTCCCATCCTGCGCAACAAAGCAGGTCTTGGCAAATTACCTTCACCGACCAAGACAGGCATCCCCATCATCGTCGCAGCAGAATTGTGGACAGGAGTGAAGAAGAACTTGACCACCCATCCGCAACAGGCCGCCAAGCTCCAGGCATTCCTCGATCTGTTCGCCATCCCTGAGTTTGATATAGAGGCTGCGCTGCACTACGCGGAAATCCGCGCTGACCTAGAATCGACAGGCAAAATCATTGGACCGTTGGATCTCCTCATCGCTGCCCAGGCCCGCAGTCTGAAAGCCACCCTCATCACCGGTAACGCCGCTGAGTTCAAGCGAGTCAAAGGTCTGAAAGTCCAGGAATGGCACCCAGCATAACGACACTTCATGCGGAGCAGCTTCCGATTGCTGGCCTCTGACTTCCGACCTCCGACTTCTGGCTAATGCTTCCGGTCTGCGAGCCACCGATCCCGGTCAACGAGCCACGCACAAAGTTTGAAGATGACGGTAAAGCCATCGACAAAAAATAGGGACAACAGAATCTGAAGAAACCAATGCTGGTAAGGTCTTCAAATCCGCATGAACGGATGGATGAACCGGCAGATTCTCACGCATCACCGCCAGATTGATCGAGAGATTCGCAGGCTTCTGGCCAAAGTCCGCAGGATTTGTGATGAAGTTCTTTGGCTTTGCAGCGCTGTCATTTGACTCGTGCACAGATGCGTTGGCTGTTCACGCAAGTTCGTCAGAATTAGGCGCACCGCTGGCGAATTTAGGCGCGAATTCGCAGGACTTTCGCCGATATCTGGCGGGATCTCAGCCATGTCAGAGAACTCATGCCCAGCACCGACGGGAACCAGGCAGCCACCGCTCGCTTTTAGTGCAGCAGCAACGAACTCTCCACCCGTTCCTACGACTTTCTGCCCACATCCTGCCGACTTTTCACAGGCACCCACAAACTTTGGCGACTCTCCTGCTGACATTCACGCAGATCCAGCAGACGAGCGCCCAAATCCTCCTGACTTTCGTCAAAATCCGCCGGATTCTTGCTCAAGTGACCAGGTAAATCTCAAGAGTGAGTCGAAATAACCCCTTTGTTGAGAATAGACCAACCAAGAACCAAGCACAAAGAACCAAGAACACCCATCCTTCTTCATCCTTTGGGCGTGTCCGAAAGTTTGTATGGAGGGTCAAACCCGAGGACCTGGATGAGCAACAACACCTCTCTGTGTGGGCAATGAGACCTCTGTGTATGGGCAATGAGACCTCTCTGTGTGGGCAGTGAGACCTCTCTGTGTGGGCAATGAGACCTCTCCGTGTGGGCAATGAGACCTCAATCTTCCATCTTCCATCTTCCATCTTCCATCTTCCATCTTCTTCCCC